>JBHGBC010000049.1:0-37225 GCA_041946805.1 bacterium | reverse complement strand
ATCTTGTCTGCGCAATATATGGTTGCAGGCAGGATGCCTGCACCACAATGTATAGAACATCTCAGTTGCATTTTCACTTTTTTACCGGAGCGTCATGTAAAAGAGGTATCGGAGAATGAATCATTTTAAATCCTTTGTTATATCCGTGTTCTTGTGGATTTTGATCACACCGTTCGTGGTTGAATCCGGCCAGGCGGCGGAGATGAAAACCCGGGTGGACGGCTCCGATCTTCCCCGCGGGCTGATCCATACGGAAACGGAATACACAGTCCGGGGCGGGACCTTCGAACTGTTCTATCCCGAATGGATTCCGGGAATCCACGCGCCCGGCGGGCCCATCGCCAACCTGGCCGAGATCGCCGTCCAGACTCCCGATGGCCAACCCGTCCCCTGGCGGCGCGATCCGCTCGACGTGGTCCATTTTTTCGTGGATGCCCCGGCCAACGCCAAACGCATCATTGTTCGCACTACGTATATATGCAATCAACCGTCCCGGCTCTCCACCGGCGTGGATTCGTACGGCTCGCCGTTCCTGGGCATCCTCAGCTGGAACACCTTTCTCCTCTACCCGGCGGACGTCCCCGCGCGTGAAACCCAGGTCAATCTCACCCTGACTCTGCCGGCCGGCTGGAAATGGGGCGCGTCCCTGAAATCCAAGAGCGTTAACGGCGACACGATCCAGTTCGAAAGCCTCTCTTTCGAGGATCTGGTGGACAGTCCCTTGATCTGCGGGGAGCATTTCCGGACCTATGACATTACTCCCGATGGGAAGGAATACCGGCCGCATTTTTATCACGTGGTCTCCGAATCGAGCCGCGCCATCGACATCGAGGACGCCAAGATCCAGAAATTAAAAAAAATGGCGCGGGAAGCCTACGCGCTGTTCGGGGTATTTCATTTCGATGAATATCACCTGCTGCACGTATTGAGCGACTCAATCCCCGGCATCGGCATGGAACATCTGCGCTCCAGTCTGAACGCGTCGCCCGAGAAGGCGATGACCGGCGAGGGGCCGGTTCCCGGGGTTCTCTCCCATGAGTATGCCCATGGTTGGTGTGGGAAATACCATACGCCGGCGGGGATGATCACTCCCAACTTCAACACGCCCCGCGATACGCGGCTGCTGTGGGTGTACGAGGGGCTGGACCAGTACCTCGGCAAGGTGTTGTGGGCGCGTTCGGGCTTGAACGCCGTGAAGGATAAAACCCCATACCAGGCCGCCTTGGAGGATGTGGCGGCGATGATCAGAGCCCATATCAACCAGAAGGGGCGGCGGACCATCCCCCTGGAAGATACCGCCGCGTCCACCCAGATCCGGCGGGGCGGCAGCCGGAACTGGCGCTACCTGCAAAGGGCGCAGGATTACTACAACGAAGGCGCGATGCTGTGGTTGGAGATCGATGCCATCCTGCGCCAAGAGAGCGAGGGTAAAATCAGCCTGGACGATTTCTGTAAACGGTTTCTGGGCCGCCACGAGGAGGGCAAAACGGTGGTGGGCTATACCGAGGCGGACATCGTGGCCGCGTTGAATGAACTCCACTCGTATGATTGGGCCGGATTGATTGAAAAGCGCGTGCGGGCCGCGGAAGAACACCTGCCCTTGGAATTTCTCACCCGCTGCGGCTACCGGCTGCAATACAGCCACAAGCCCACTGATTTCGACAAGGACATGGCCTTTACTTCCCTGGGTATGCAGGTCGGCGGGGATGGGAAAATCCAGGCCGTGGTCCCGGGCGGCGCCGCCGACGCCGCGGGCCTTTATGACGGCGCGGAAATTCTGGGAGTGAACAACAAAAAATTCAGCCAGGAAAGATTGGAAGACGCCATCGCCGAAAGCGTGGCCGCCCGGAAGATCGATCTGCTGGTGGTCAAAGGCGAACTGATCGAGAAGGCCGTGATCGAATATGCCGATGGGCCGCGTTACATCGACCTGGTCCGCGATCCGGACGCCAAAGATTTATTTCAGGAGATCTGGAAACCAAAAGGGGAGGAGTGAATCACACCCATTCCCACCAGAGCCCGCGGTTGTCCGCCTTGAGATAGCGGATTTCAGCCTTCATGTCATGCTTGGCCAACGCCGCGGTCATGGCGAGGGCCACCGCATCCTTGTTCCGCAGCGTGATAGCCATGATGGTCGAGCCGGATCCGCTCAGGTAGGCCCCGGCCGCGCCGGCCGCTTCCGCCGCCCGGATGACGTCGAAGAGGGGCTGGAGGGCGGGGATATGAGCCTGCCGCTGCGGCTGGTGGATTTTGTCCTCGAAGAGCCCCCGCATGCCTTCGAAATCGCCTTGAGAAAACGCCATCGCCAGCAGGATGCCATGGTTGAGGGTGAAGATGGCATCCTTCCGCGCCAGCTCCGAAGCAAAAATCCCTCGGGCCTTGTCGGTTTCGACGGCGGAATCGGGAGATACCGCGACGAAATCGACAGTCTCGGGAATCTCGCAGCGGTAATGCACCAGGCGGTCCTGGATAATTCCGGAGGCGGTCATTCCCCCGTAATAGCAGGCCGCGGCGTTGTCGGTGCAGCCTTCCAGTTCCGATGCCCATTTCACGATGTCCCGGGCGGGATTCCGCGCACCGGTCAGCTGGTTGAGGCCTTCCAAAACCGCCAGGCGGAACGTGGCGCTGCTGGCCAAACCCCGGGCGATGGGGATCCGGTTGAAAATCCGCAAAGAGAAATGGCTTGCCGCGGTCTCACTTTGCTCGAAGAAATAGCGCGCGGCCACCTTCGCCATTTCCAGACATAGCTCGTGCAGGGAGGGATCGATGCCCTCCGCGCGGTCTAAGGACGTGTCTGAATTCTTCAGCGATAATTCAAACGAATTGTACAAGTTGACCGCGATGCCCAATGTATCGAAACCGGGCCCCAAATTGCCGGAGGAGGCGGGTATGGTAAGGCGGATGGAGGTGGTCATATGAAATAAGCCTAATGGAACGTCTGGGGACGGTAGTGAACAAAGTGATCAATCCCCTCTCCCTTTGGGAGAGGGCTAGGGTGAGGGAGTATTGCAGGGACGGACCTTGGTGTCCGCCCCACGAATCGGACCGGATCGACATCATCAAGGTCGTTCATAAAGAACTCTCCCTTCCTTCAGAGCGCGCGCAATGGCGTGATTTTTCGATTGGCCCCATCGCTCTATCTCATCCTTGTGAACAGAGAAGAATGTCTTGCTCAACCGGGTAAGGAGCCAATGATAGCCAAATTTGAGTCATTTCATCGCGACGGTTTTTTCCGGATACGATGGGTTTATCTTTAACAATCAGGAAATCCACATCCGATGCAGGCCGCGCGGTTCCCCGAACCTGTGATCCAAACAGGATAATCCGGCGAGGATTCACTGTTTGGACAATGACGCGGGCCATTTCCTGTATTAATTCCTCCATGCCAATTTCCATGATGGACACCGAATTGGTATTTTTATTCACCCCTGAATTGTATCCCCATAGTTACCGCTCGATAAATTGCTTCATACGGCGGAGGCCTTCGCGGATGTTCTCCAGCGAGGTGGCGAAGGAGAGGCGGATGTATTCCTGGTCCTCGCCTTCGTTCTTGCGCCCGAAACAGGTGCGGGGCAGCACGGCCACACCCGCCTGCTCGAGCAAAGCCCGCTGCAGATCGTTGGCGGTGGCCAGGCCCAGCCGCCGGCATGCCCCGGTGACGTTGGCAAACACGTAAAACGCGCCCTGGGCGGGGAGGCAGCGCACGCCTTCGATCTGGTTCAAACCCTCGACGATCACCCGCGAACGCGCTTGGAACTCTTCGACCATGCGGCGGGATTCATCCTGGGGGCCGCGCAGGGCGTGAAGGGCGGCGATCTGCGTGAAGGTGCAGGCGCAGCTGTCGATGTTGGTTTCGATCTTGGCCACGTGATGGGCCAGGGTCTTGTTCATGACGCCGTAGCCCAAGCGCCAGCCGGTCATGGCATAGGTCTTGGAGAATCCATCCACGATGATGACGCGTTCCTTCATCCCCGGCAGGCTGGCGATCGAGACGAATTCCCCGTTGAAGACGATTTGGCTATAAACTTCATCGGCTAGAATCCACAGATTATGTTCTTGTGCCAGGCGGGCGATTTCCCGCAGTTCGCTCTTGCCCAGCAGCGTCCCCGTGGGATTGCCGGGGGTGTTGAGGATGATCAGCTTGGTCCGGGGCGTGATCCGGTGGACCAGGTCGTCGATCGAAAAGTTCCAGTTCTTCTCCTCGCGCAGGGGCAAGGGAACCGAAACGCCCCCCACCCAGTCGATCATCGATTCGTAGATGGGATAGCCCGGATTGGGATAGAGCGCCTCATCGCCCGGATTGAGGAGGGTCATCATGGTGTCGAAGAGAATGGGCTTCGCGCCGGGCGTGACGACGATTTCGTCCGGATCGCAGCTCATCCGCCGGGTGCGCTGGATGTACTGGGCGATGGCTTCGCGCAGTTCGGGCAGTCCCGCGCTGGGGCCGTAGTGGGTCTGATTCTCGTCCAGGGCTCGTTTGGCGGCGGTTTTGATGTGCTCCGGAGTGTCGAAATCGGGTTCACCCAGGCCGAAGGAAATGATGTCCCGGCCCTCGGCGCGCAGCCGCTGGACCTGGGCGAGCACGTCGAAGGCGGTCTCGGTTCCCAGCACGGCCATGCGTTGCGCCACGGGGGGAAGCGAAGCAGGTTGCGGTTCGAACAGGCGCGTCCCGGCAATGGGGGCCACGAGCCATAGCGGTTTATCGTGGGATATCCGGTCACGGCCGAGAAGGGTATCCAGTTGCTCAATACGCAAGTCCGGCGTGGATACAACCGCCCATTCATGGGCATCCACCGGCGGTTCGGAGCATAACACCGTGATCCGATGATCAACCTGCTTCCGGAGCCGGGCGGTGAAGCCGGCGCCGGACGCGTCAAGTAGCGCATAGAGTCTTCGTGGATACGCCCAACCGCGCAAGCGTTCATCCACCCGCGCCATTCCCGCTGGGGGGATGGAATCCGGCGCGCAGCCCGCGGCGAGATACGCGTCACGAACGGCGTCGGTATAGCGTTCGGAGTAGATCAAGACATCGCCGCCCGGCCAACAGGGATTGGCGGGATCGAACCGCATGGCGGAGAAGAGCAGATAGCCCACCGCGTTCACCAGAGCCGGGGGCCGGTCCGCCTTATGCAACCGGGGAAAGATATGAGACAGCAGCGCCGATCGTGTCATATCCACTTTGTGAAGTTCTGAAATCAATTAAAAGCCGGTAAGGCTGTCCATCCGGGTTCCCCGGGTCTCGGCGGCGACGCACACCGCCTCGCGGGCGGACGCGCCCTGATTGACCACGGCGCAGACGGCCGCGGCAATGGCGGCGGGATCGTCATCGCCCGGGTAGAGCACGTTGCGGCCGATCATGGCCCCGCGCACGTTTTCGCCCTCGCCCAGCCCGCGGACGAACTGCTCGATGACCGCCACGGGATTGCCATGCGCCTCGCCGCCCAGCATCAGGATGGGGCCGGAGAAGGCCTGGGCCACGCGGTGGTATTCCTCGACATAGGGGATTTTGAGCCAAAGATGGGCGGATGAATGAGACAGGCCGGCGGCCACCCCGATGACGCGGATCAAATCATCCGCCTTGTGGATCACGCGGTATTGGCCGTCTATCTGGGCGACGGGCAGCGGCTCGAGAAACGCGGGCAGGCCGGTATCATTGCACGCCTCGATGCCCCGCGCGCATTCCTCCATGGTCTGGATGCAATAACGGTCGTAGGGATCGGGGACGGCCAGGCGGAGCAGCAGTTTGGCGCCGTCCATGTGCAGTTCCTTGATTTTTTTAACGTCCCGGTAGGCGGTGAGGCGGTCCCACATTTCATAGCGCGCGCCCGCCAGGCCGCCGCGGTTCATGCAGGCGATGAGGACGCGGCCATCCAAAAAACTGGTTCCGGTTTTTTCCTGGTAGAGATGATCGATCAGGATCAGATCCTCGATGACATCGGCGGTCCCCATGATGCCATCCACGGACGAGGCCAGCATCACCCGGGCGCAACGGCCGAGGTATTCGAAGCGGTCACCCATGGTCACGGCATTTTCCCCTACGCCGGTGACCATCCGTGCGGGGTGGTCGGCGGCCAAAATGACCAATGTGCCGTTGGGCGCGACCGTGGGACGTTGCTTCCGGTTGATCATCCTCTCGCGGATGATCTGCGGATTGCGGACACGCAATTCGGCCAGCCGGTCCCATAACTCTTCCGAGAAGAACTTCCGGGCCTGGAACTTGAAGTTGCGGACCAGGGCGTAATTGACATCGAGCCGGTTGCGGCATGTTTGATAAACGTTCAGGGCGGAGAGGGCCAGGTCCTCCGGGATTTCGCTGCCCACCGGCTTGATTTCAAACGCGACGGTCCCGGCGTACGCGTTTTCCACCAGGGCTTTGATATATCCCGCGAGGACATCCGGAGTCAGCTCGCTGTCAGGCACGTGAAACGCGGGATGCGCGTCTCCGTAGCGGTCATCCCCCCCGGGCGCGTTGCGGTTCAGCACCGCGTTGGCGATGTGGACATGGGCGAGATAGGCAGCTAGGCTTTTCAAAACATCCGGTCCTTCGCCGTTGATGAGCAGGTGGCTGGTATCGATCATCAGCCCGAATTCGGGATGGCCGTATTCGCAGCGGATGGCTTCCGCCAGGCGTTCGGCCCGTTGGGCGGGGCCGATCAAAGCTTGTTTGAAGAACCGCGTTCCGGGCCGGTTGGCGCGGGCGTCGAACACTTCCAGGACGGGCCGCATGGGCTGTTCCGGGTTGGATTTCTCCTGGATATACGCGCAAATCTCATGGATGGAACGGCGCAGTTGAGAGAGCGCTTCATCGGTCAACGCATCCGCTTCCGGGCCGGTGAGTCCCAGGATGCCGGCGGGATGCTGGCCGCTGTAGAGGGCGAATTGATCGCAGGGATACTCCAGCGCCTCGTCCACGCATTCCTTGAGGCGGTCCACGGCCTTGATCCGCTCATTCTCGTCCAGGGAACATATATCGGAGGCCGGGACGAGCTGGTCCTCATTGATCAGTTGGACCATCTGGGCGGAGAAGACCACTTCCTGGATTTTCTCCGCCTCCCGAGCCTGGCGCAGCAGATCCCGCGCTGCGTCGCGGATGGATTTGGACTTGATCCGGGTGATTTCAATCGACGTGAAATCCGGGTGGTCCACGATCCACTGCAGGGTTTTCAGAACATACGCGCGCCGGCCTTCGCCGCGCATGACCGAGTGAGTGTTTCCCGGTCCCGGAAAGAGAACCGGATGCACAATCCCGAGCCGGTTGGATTCCAATGCCACGGCGAGTCTCCCGATCCGAAAGAATGGATTGATTCCAAGAATGACAGAAGTATAGGGGTTTCCCGGCCGAAAATAAAACCCTGTCTAGGATTGAGGGCCGTTGGGGGGAGGATCCCGTGGGCGGGCTATGCTGTGCTTGGAGCCCGCCCTGCAATTTATACAATCCCCACCTGACAGACCCCCAACGTATGGGGAGGAATCAGTGGGCGGGGTTTCGCGATGAGCGGCACTTCCTGACTTTTGGATTCCGGATTTTTTCAAAGCGAGCGAATATTTCATGATATAGAAACGGGAAATCAGGTATAATTAATATAACATTTGTATTCATAAGAAACGGCGCCATGGGTTTGGATGGCTGCGCTGGGCCCTATTCACTCGTGTAGAAATGATTTCATGCACCTTGATTATTCCAACATAGCCGCGAAGAGGTTGGGCATACTAGGGATTTATATTCTCTCCTTCCTCCTCAGCTTGGCCGTGGCGAGGACCGGTGAGGGCGCCCTCCTGTTGTGGTTCCACGCGGGGATCGCTGTGGACGCGGTGTTTTTGCTCGGTTACTCCATTTGGTGGGCGTTGGCGGCGGTCACGCTGGCGCTTGCCCTCCTTGCGGGATATCCCCCCGTTCAAGCAATCGGATATATGATCGGCGGCACACTGCAGGCCGTGGCGGGGGCTTACGTCTTGCGGCGGTCCGAAGGATTTCAGCCTTCATTCGACCGGGTGCGGGATGTGATGTGGTTTCTGGCCGTGGCGGCGGCCGCTCCCCTGGCGGGAGCGCTGCCGGCGGCCGGTTTTCTTATGCCGGACGGCTTGGCCGCCGCCGGTCTGACGTATGAGATCATGGGTTGGTGGGCCGCCGCCGCGCTGGGCACTTTGACCGCGGGTCCCGCCTTGCTGATCTGGGGGGAACGTTGCCGGTTTGCGCCCTCGGCGCGGGATTGGACCGTGGCGGGGATTCTGGCCGCCGGCCTGGGGATCCATGGTGTATTGATATTCGGGCCGTGGTTTCAGTCCTCCGCCGTGCTGGGGATTGTTTTGTTCCTGGTGTTTCCCTGGGGAGTGGGGGCGGGATGGTGGTATGGCCGGCGGGGAGCCGCGGGCGTGGTGGTGCTATGTACGGGAATCGCGGCTTGGGGCACGGCGCGGGGCTGGGGTCCGCTGGCGGCGCCGGCGGATCAGGATCTGGAAGCCGCCTGGATGATGTTGGCATATCTGGGAACGTTTGCCGGGATATCCTATTTAATGGCCGCCGCCCGCACGGAGATCCAGAAAAGCCATGGAATTTTCAAGGAGAGGGAAGAGTTATACCGCAACGCGATCGCCCAGGCGGAGGCGGTTTTTTATCAGCATGACTATTTGACGAATCAGTATACCTTCATGGGCGAGAAGATCCTGGAAATTACGGGCTACCCGCCGGACGAGATGACGCCCCAGTTGTGGCAATCGATGGTCCGGCAGTTGATATTGCGGGGCGAGGGAGCGCACTTGCCGCCCCAGGAAGCCATCCGCCGTTTCCGGCAGGGGGAATTCAAGCGGTGGAAATGCGATGCGAAGATTCAGACCAAGAGGGGGGAATACCGGTGGATCGCCGACGCCGCCATCGAACTGGTGGATGAGGGCAGCCAGGTTTCCACCGAATCCATCGGGATCATCCAGGACATTACGGAGCGCAAGCGCACGGAGGAAGCCTTGCGCGAGAGTGAGGAACGGTTCCGGATTCTCTTTAACAGCGGCGATGACATGGTTTTCGCCATCGCGGTCACGCCGGAGGGGGAGATGAACCGGTTTGTGGAAGTCAATGAACCGGCCTGCCGGATCCTGGGCTACACCAAGGACGAGTTCATTGCGCTTTCGCCCCACGTCTTGCTGTCGCCGGAGCGGGAGAAGGAACCCGGCGGTGACGGCCTGAGACGCGTTGTGCAGGAGAAAGGGCGTCAAGTGGAAGCGTGGTTTCCCACGCGGTCCGGGAAACCGATTCCGGTGGAGTATGTCACGCATTTGATCGACTTAAACGGCCAGCCCACGCTGCTGGTGATCGGCCGGGACATCACGGAACGGAAGCGGGCGGAGGAAATCAAGGCGAAACTGGAAGAGCAGTTGCGGCAATCGCAGAAGATGCACGCGATCGGAGAACTGACGGCGGGAATCGCCCATAATTTCAACAACCTGTTGATGGGAATCATCGGGAATCTGGATTTGGCGCTGCTCCACGCGGATGACACCCTGCGGCCGTGGCTGAACTCGGCCATGACCGCCAGCCGCCGGTCCGCCGACCTGGTGAAGGATTTGATGCTGTTCAGCCGCAAGGCGGAACCGCGGCGGGAGGCGTTCGACCTGGCGGATATGATTGACGAGGTGGTGGATATCTGCCGCTCCACCTTCGACCGCAAGATCGCCATCGAATTCCAGCGGCCCGCCGAGCCGGTCTATATGGTGGGCGATCCCGTGCAGTTGCATCAAACCCTCTTGAACTTGTGCATCAACGCCCGGGACGCGTTTCACGCCAAGCGGGAGGCGGAGGATTGCCGGATTCAACTGGAACTCGCCGATCATGCGCCGCCGCCCCAATCCAGCCCGGCCGGGGAAACGGGGGCGCCGGCGCATTACGCGCGGGTGACGGTGCGGGACAACGGCGTGGGCATGGATCCGGAGACGCAAAAGCGGATCTTCGAGCCGTTCTACACGACCAAGGAAGTGGGAAAGGGGACCGGGCTGGGATTGTCGATCGCCTATGGCATCGTGCGGCAGCACCGGGGCTGGATCGAATGTGAAAGCCAGCCGGGAATGGGGACGGCCGTTCACTGCTACCTGCGGGTGGAGATCCCCGCGGCAATCCCGAAAAAGGCCCGGAGAATCGAAGAAAAACCGGACGGGACGGAGACTCTGCTGGTCATCGACGACGAAAAAATCATCCGGGACTTGATGAAAACCATCCTGGAGGAATACGGATACCACGTATTGACGGCGGAAGACGGATTGGAAGGCCTGCGGATGTATTTCCAGGAAAAAAGCCGGATCGCGCTGGTGATCGTGGATCTGTCCATGCCGCATGTGTCGGGGCAGGAAGTGCTGGCGGAGTTGTGGAAGGACAATCCCTCCGCCAAGGCGATCGTCGCCAGTGGATTTTCCATGGATTCGCCCGGGCTTGCCAAGGCCAAAGCCTTTTTGAAAAAACCCTTTCAAATGCACACCCTGCTGCAGACGGTGAGGCGGGTGTTGGATGAGTAGGAGGGCTAGAGTCCTCCCCTGATGCCTGGACGGGAAGGAAGACCTGGTCCACCCGCACGAACTCGTATTCCGGCGGATTCCTCTAATGGATCCGGCCTTCCTCCAGGAGGGGCAAAGCCGCATTTTCATAGCCGTACTCCAAACCGAGGATCGATCAATTTCCTCCTTTGTTGAAATTTCTCTGTCCGGTTTTCGTATAAACAGAATATGGATTTTCCACGGACTCCACTCTTTTCTCATGGGAGATGAAAATCATGATCCGCCGGATCCGAAAATTGTTCCGTTACGCCTTGATGTTCTGTCTGGCCTTGGTTTTTCTGGTCATCCTGGGATTCGCGGTGTCGGCCGCGCCCATCTGGGGCGATTCGCATCTGCGGGTCGAGGTCGTGAGCCAGAACGGCGACATTGTGAAGGTTTCCGCGCCCTTGTCGATTTTGCGTTCCGCCTTCAAGGTCATGCCCCGGGATATCCGCCGGATTTGTGACGAGCTCAAGTTGACGCCGGAGATGATCGAGGACGCGTTGAAGTCCATGGAACCGGGGGAGGACCTGGTGCGCGTGGAAGGGGAAGACAAAATCCGGGTGTATATCGAGCAACTCACCGTGGGAACCGCGGCTTCGAATGGATTTCTCACCGTGTATTTCAAGGAAGGGCGGGATGACGGCCACGAGTTCACCATCGCGGTCCCGCGGGGATTCATTTCGCTCAGTTGCGCGCTGGTGAAAATGTCAGGGGTTGTCGACCAGTATTCCGAATTGCCTCCGGAAATCCATCATTGGCGGGTGGTGGAACCGGTGGAAATGTGAGGTTCTGAATAGACTGAATGATCCCGCCCGGGATTACTCTGGATGGTAACTCACCTCAATCCTTCCCCTCTGGATTGCCGTTCCCGCGGAAGTTTATTGGATTCATCCGATAAGTGCGTACATTGTTACGAACGAGTGGCCGGATATTGATTCAACGGGTGGGAGAGAGCCACCCGAAATCCCCTCTCCCTCTGGGAGAGGGTCAGGGTGAGGGAAAGTCTTTCGCCGGCGCCAATCTCCTTGGCAGGTTCTAAACGTTGGCCGGCAAGGCAATTAGATCATGCGGGTGGGCTCCGCTGCGCTTTGAGCCCACCCTACAACTGCTTGAATCTGATTGATGAGATTGCATAGCAACCCTCGGAGAAAAAGTACGCACTTGCCGGATGAGCCTGAAACATCCTCTTTTATTTGGCTTCCTCTGGAGAAGCCGGGGATATCCATCCGCGGAGGAAGAAACCTAGGTGACGCGTAATCCCGCCGATCTCACTCTTCCCGTTTGGCGCTAGAATAGCCTTGCGATCCCATTGGGAGGAAAATGAAAAACCTAGGAAGGCCGTGCGATGAAGAATAAGGAAATCGCCCGCATTTTCGCGGAAATCACGGATCTACTCGAAATCCGGGGGGAAAACCCTTTCAAGGTCCGGGCTTATCAAAAGGCGGCGCGGATTCTCGACAATCTGCCCGAGTCCCTCGAAATGCTGCATCGCGAAGGCAAACTGGAGACGATCGACGGGGTGGGGAAGGGTATTGCCGAGAAGATCGCCGAGGCCTTGGACACGGGGCGGATCCAATATCATCAGGAACTGCTGCAGTCGGTTCCGGAAGGATTGCTGTCCCTGTTGACCGTGGCGGGCATGGGGCCGAAGAAAGCCAAGTTGGTTTATGATCAATTGGGGATCACCAACATCGCGGATCTGAAAAAAGCGGCCGAGGCGGGTCAATTACGATCGCTTCCCGGCATGGGGCAAAAAACGGAAGACAAGATCCTCAAAGGGATCATCAATCTGGAACAATCCTCTGGGCGGTTCACACTCGGCGTCGCCCATGCCGCCGCCGAGGAAATCTTGGGCCGCATTCGGGCTATCAAGGGCGTGAAGGAAGCGCAATACGCGGGCAGTCTGCGGCGGGGACGGGAGACGGTGGGCGATGTGGACCTGCTGGTATCCAGCAAAAACGGCCCGGCGGTGATGAGGGAATTTCTGGCGACTCCCAACCTCCGCGAAGTGCTGGCCCAAGGCGATACCAAATCCAGCGTCGTGTTGAACAACGGCCTGCAGGTGGATTTGCGGGTGGTTCCGGAGAAGAGTTTCGGCGCGGCCCTGCAGTATTTCACCGGATCGAAGGGGCACAATATCCAGCTGCGTGAACTGGCGGTGCGGAAGAAGCTGAAAGTGAACGAGTACGGCGTCTTCGAGACCGAATCCGATAAACCGGTTGCCGGGAAAAAAGAGGAAGATGTTTATAAGGCGCTGGGCCTGGCTTGGATTCCTCCCGAGCTGCGCGAGGGACTCGATGAAATCGAACTGGCGCGGGACAACGCGTTGCCCAGGCTGCTGGAGCGCAAGGATATCCGTTCGGCGCTGCACAACCACACCACTGCCAGCGATGGATTAATGAACCTGGAGGAACTGGTGGAGGAATCGGAACGGCGTGGATACGAGTTCATTGCCGTGACCGACCACTCCGGTTCGCTGGGCGTGGCCAATGGGCTGACTCCCGACCGGTTGCTGCGGCAGATCGAGACCATTCATCGATTCAACGAGAAACACAAGGGAATCCAGGTGCTGGCCGGCACGGAAGTGGATATCCGCGCGGACGGATCGCTGGATTATCCCGATGAGATCCTGGAGCGGTTGGATCTCGTGATCGCCGCGATTCATTCGTCCTTCGAACAGCCCAGGGAGAAGATGACGGCGCGGATTTGCGGGGTGATGGAAAATCCCCACGTGGATATCATCTCGCATCCCACGGGGCGGTTGATCAACCGCCGGCCGCGCCTGGACATCGACCTTGAACGCCTGTTTTCCACCGCCGCGCAAACCGGCACGGTGCTTGAAATTAACGCTCATTATCTGAGGCTGGATCTCAATGACGAGCATATCCGGGAAGCCAAGCGTTACGGAGTGAAATTTTCGTTGGATACCGATACCCACGCGGTATCCGATTTCGACAATCTGGGTTTCGGCATCCAGACCGCCCGCCGCGGACGACTGGACCCCGCCGATGTCATCAACGCGCTGCCGTGGGATGAGTTTTGGAAGTGGATAAAGAACAAGAAGTGAAATCAACTAATCCCTACAATTTCAACTTCTTGCGGTACCACTCGATCGTCCGCCGCAGACCTTCCTCCAGATCCACGGCCGGTTCGTAGTTGAGGATCTCGCGGGCTTTGTCGATGGACGCGCGGGAATGGAGAATATCGCCCGGGCGGGGAGGGGCGAAGCGAGGTTCGATGGAGGTCCCGAGGATGCGGTTGATGGCCTCGACAATGCCCAGGACGCTGCAGCTGTGGCCGCAGGCGATGTTGATCACTTCGCCGGGAGCGCGTTCGGCGGTCACGGCCCGCAGGTTGGCCATGACGTTGTTTTGGATATAGGTGAAATCGCGAGTCTGGATTCCATCGCCGTAAATCGTGGGTTGATTGCCCTGGAGCATCAGGGGAATGAAAATCGCCATGACTCCGGTGTAGGGGGAGTGAGGATTTTGGCGGGGGCCGAAGACGTTGAAGTATCGCAGGCAAACGGTTTCGAGGCCATAGGTCTCATAAAAGGCCAGGCAATAGTACTCCCCCGCCAGTTTGGATACTCCATAGGGAGATATCGGGCGGGGGGGGATTTTCTCGTGCTTGTCGGGTTCATGGCTGTCGCCGTAGGCCGAGGATGAGGCGGCATACACCAACCGCTTGACACCGTGGTCCCGCGCGGCGAGGAGGACATTCAGGGTTCCGGTGACGTTGGCTTCGTGGGTTTCCAGAGGATTCTTGACTGACCGGGGTACCGAAGGCAGCGCGCCCTGATGCAGTACATAATCCACTCCCTCCATGGCCCGGGCGACGGCTGGACCGTCCTCGAGTTGGATTTCATGCAGGGTAATCCGGTCCCGGAACAAATCCAGGTTTTCGCGCAGGCCGGTGGAAAAATTATCAATAACCACCACTTCGTGGCCGTCCTGCAGCAGTTGTTCCACCAGGTGAGATCCGATGAATCCCGCCCCTCCGGTGACCATGAATCGAGCCATGTCTTGATCTCTCCTTCCCGGAAGGTAAAGACATGAAATGAATCGTTTCCTGCAAGCATAATGATCCCCGAAACAAATGCAATCCGTTTGAAACGCGGTATAATGAAGCAGAGGTATCGATGGAGATCGATCGGGCCGTCCTCTGAAAGAAGATTCAATCAAGCCACGTAATTCATTGATACTCAACATACTGGATCATTGTAATCAAGGATACGGCCGGGAGGCGGGAATGGAAATTCTGAAACGTGTGAACGCTCCGGAAGCGGAAGTGACCGATCCCAAGATTTTTTGGGGAAGGCGTTCGTTTCTGGCGGCCGGAGCGGCGGTGGCGGTCTCTGGACTGGCCTATGCCTGGAGTCAATCCGGGGATGCGGCGATGCCTTCCCGCGAGCCCCGGTTCAAGGATCTGCCCAAAAGCCCATACAACGTCAACGAAGCGCCCACGGATAAAAAGTTGGTGACTTCCTATGTGAACTATTATGAGTTTGGAACGGATAAACGTTCGCCGGTGGAGTTGTCTCAAAAACTGAAAACCACACCCTGGACCGTCGAGGTGGGAGGCGAATGCGGCCGCCCGGCGAAGATCCAGCTCGAGGACTTTTTGAATCCCAAGCGTCTCGAGGAACGGATCTATCGGTTCCGTTGCGTCGAAGCCTGGTCAATGGTGGTGCCATGGGTCGGATTTCCCCTGGCGGATTTGATCAAGCAATCTCAGCCCAACGCGAACGCCAAGTATGTCAAGTTCACGACTTTACACGATCCTGAACAAATGCCGGGACAACGCCTGGCGAATTTGAATTGGCCTTATGTGGAAGGCCTGCGGATGGATGAAGCCCTGCACCCCCTCACTCTGCTGACGGTGGGGATGTACGGGGAGATCCTGCCCAATCAAAATGGAGCGCCCCTGCGGTTGGCCGTGCCTTGGAAATATGGCTTCAAGAGTATTAAATCCATTGTGAAGATTGAGTTTACGCGGGTGCAGCCCGCGACCACCTGGAGCACGGCGGTTCCCAGTGAATACGGATTTTATTCCAATGTGAATCCGGAAGCGCCGCATCCCCGCTGGAGCCAGGCGCAGGAAAAAAGGTTGGGGGAGTTTTTCAAGCGGGATACGCTGCCTTTCAACGGCTATGCGGACCAGGTGGCTTCGCTATACGCGGGGATGGATTTGAAGAAATATTATTGACTGGTGAACTTTAGAGTAGAGGGGGGAAGCAATCGTACAATGAGCCGCATCTATACCAAGACCGGTGACAGTGGTTTGACGGGTCTCATCGGCGGACAACGGATCCCCAAGGATTCGCTGCGCATCGAAGCGTTTGGGACGTTGGATGAACTCAACTCCTATCTCGGATTGGCCGCCGCGCATAAGGTTTCCAGCCACCTCCTGCCGATGCTGCTAACCATCCAGCAGGAACTGTTCGATATCGGAGCGGAACTCGCGCAAGCGGGAGAAGGAACGGAACCCCGGATCAAATCTTCGCACGTTCAAACCTTGGAGCAATACATCGACGACCTGGACGAATATCTTCCTCCCTTGGCGCGGTTTATCATTCCCGGCGGATCGAAAGCGGCGGCTACTTTGCATGTGGTGCGGACGGTCTGCCGGCGGGCGGAACGGCGGGTGGTGGCGTTGCAGCGGCAGGAGAAGATCAATCCCCAGATTGTCACGTATCTCAACCGCTTGTCGGACCTGCTGTTCGTGATGGCCCGCTTTCAGAACCAGGAAGATGAGATCGAAGAAGTGTATTGGAAGCGGGGAAGCGTCGATCCCATTTTGGAGATCTGCGATTGAAGCAACTGGCTGCCAAATCGCGCGGTAATAGAGGATGAATGGCGCCCTGCCACGGATTCTCTCATCCTGATATGGGTGTCATCCCCGCGAAAGCGGGGATCCAGGGCCATTTCTTGTTGGGGTAAGGGCATGTTGCCATGTGCCCCTACATTTTATCGGGCGGACACCCAGGATCCGCTCCTACAAAATTCCCCTCACCCTGACCCTCTCCCGGGGGGAGAGGGAATCGTTTAGCGATCTCCTCCATGCTCATACAGCGAATAAAGCGATGAGATAGATCTGCATTCGGGTAAATAGTCGCAAAAATTTTTCCTTGCCTTGAACTACAGGCCGATCGCCTCGGCGGGGGGGGCTTATCACACCCTGCGTATGAATACCGATCGTGTCTCCTGCAAATATCTCTTCTCCCACATAACAATTTACGTATCCATCACAACCATGTGCGCACTTTCGGAAGAATTTTGATTTTTTCTGTTGACGTGGTTATATTATTGTGATATCATTACGATATATAATCTATATCAGGAGGAATGCCATGAGCACGGAAGTGAAAATCAAGGGAACAAGCGGGTGGGGGATGCTGCCGGTGACGATCATGATGTGGCTGGTGACCATCGCCGAGTTCATCTATACGATTTGGATGACCGCCAACAATCAGCCGTTGTGGTATATGTGGGTTTTGTTTCCGATACTTTTCGTGATTACGCTGCTGATGTCCATTGGTTTCTATATCCTGCAACCGAACGAGGCGGCGGCGCTGGTGCTGTTCGGCCATTACAAGGGCTCGGTGAAGGAAAACGGCTTCATGTGGCGGAATCCGTTTGTCTCGGTGAGGAAGATCTCGCTGCGGGCGCGCAACCTGAACGGCGACCGGCTGAAGGTCAACGACAAGATCGGCAATCCCATCGAAATCGCGGCGGTGGTGGTGTGGAAAGTGGAAGAGACCGCCGAGGCGTTGTTCAACGTGGACGATTATGAGGAATACGTCGAAATCCAAAGCGACGCCGCCATTCGTCATCTGGCCGGCCGGTATCCGTATGACACGGAAGAGACGGAAAACGCCGAAATCTCGCTGCGGGAAGGCCGGGACGAGGTCAACGAGGAGTTGAAGAAAGAACTGCAGGAACGGCTGGGGCGCGCGGGGGTGGTGGTGCAGGAAGCGCGGATCAGCCACCTGGCCTACGCGCCGGAAATCGCGGGGGCGATGCTGCGGCGGCAGCAGGCGCAGGCGGTGATCGCCGCGCGCAAGAAGATCGTGGAAGGCGCGGTGAGCATGGTGGAAATGGCGCTCACTCAACTGAGTGAAAAACACGTGGTGGAGCTGGACGAGGAACGCAAGGCCTCCATGGTCAGCAACCTGCTCGTGGTGCTGTGCGGCGAGGAATCCGCGCAGCCGGTGGTCAACACGGGAACGCTGTATAACTAAAACGGAATCATGACCAAGCGGAAAACCTTTCTGTTGCGGCTGGATCCGGAGCTCTGGGACGAACTCAATGCCTGGGCGGGCCAGGAACTGCGCAGCGTGAACGGGCAGATCGAGTTTCTTCTGCGGGAGGCGGTCCGGCAAAGAAGAAAGCTGAATCTCGATTCACGCATGACGGAAGAGGAAGAACCGGGACATTGACCTGGGCGGGCGGGAGGAGTAAACGATCATGTACGAAGGATGGGAAGTTCTACATATCCTGGCGTCTCGATGTAAGACTGGATCCCTGAAGAATATAGCTGCGAGGGAGTTGCGCTATCGCTTTTTCTCCCGGAGTGGATTTCCGGTGGAGAAAGAAAAAGATCCCCAAGCGGAACGGAAAGCCTTACGAAAAAGTCTCCGGAGCGGCGCCGGTTCGGAAAAGGACAACATCATGTTCAACCTGGCGGAAGATTTCTATCTATTGGCCCTGGATGGGGAGAAAGGCTCCCTGGGCGGCACGATTTCGATGACCATGCAGTACCTGACCGCCGGCGCGATCCTGATCGATTTGAGCGCGCGGGGCCGGGTCCGCCTGGAAAACGGGCAACTGACGGCGGCCGGTCCCGCCATAATGGGCGATCCGGTCCTGGACCGCGCGTGGGAGTTGTTGGCCCAATCCAAGACAGCATTGCCTCCGGATAAATGGGTGCGGCAATTCACAAAACAATATAAGGAATTCCTGGCCTTGATGACCACCCGGCTGATGGAAAAACGGGTGATCAAATGCGTGAACAAGAAAATTTTGGGCATTTTCCCCGTGAAGCGGTATCCCTTGCGGCGGAAGCGGTACAAGCGGGAATTGTTACGTGAAGTGCGGTCGGCCATTCTCCGTACCCGCCAACCCGATGAGCGGATGATGGGGATGATACGGCTAGTCTATATTTCGGGATTGATCAGTCAAATTTTCCCACGGGAACTTCAAAAAAAGGCAAAGGAAAAAATCAAGTTGTTGTTGAAAGCGGATAATATTCAGGTGGATACGGAACAAATGGAAAGGAACATCGCCAAAACGGTGGAACGGATGGTGACCGCCAAAAAAATCCAACATGCCGCCATGCACTCGGGCGGATGAGTTCATAGGACTCAATTCGTGTTCTGAATTGGCGTTTTCTTCACTTCCTCACGGCCCATAACGCACGATATTCCCCTCGCTGCGGATGCCGTTGGAGACGTCGTACCGGATATACTCACCCGCGAGGGGATGGCCGGCGGGATATACCAGGGCGAAGATCCAGGATGTGGTGGGTCCGAATCCCCGCAGTTGCCACTCGTAACGCCCCACGGGAAAACCGCTGCCTTGCAGGCCCCAGTAACCGGGCCCTTTCTGGCCACCCGCGGCGGCCAGCCGCGTCCAGTAATCGTAATTCCCCAGCCGGTTGTTGGCGTCCTTGGGTCCCGCGGCGGTATCCTTGGGCCGGGGATTGAACGGATCGAGGGGAATGGAAGACATATACGCCACGGGAGTAGTGAGGGGAATGTAGCGTTCGTCCATCCAGACCGGCGGGAACACGTGGGGATAATCATTGTGGTCCAGGCGGTAGGTTTCCAGCGCGGTGGCCAGGCTCTGCTGGTCAGCCTGGACGCGGGCGGCCTTGGCGCGGATTTGCGCGTTCAGGAAATTGGGCACCGCGATGGCCGCCAGGACACCGATGATGGCCACCACGATCAACAGTTCGATCAGGGTGAAGGCGGTGGAGTTCATGGTTCATTATCCCATTATAGATCATGCCGCTGAATCGTTTTTTCTTTCTTTACCCGCCTTTTTTTGCCGTTTAAGTAAAAGCGGGAATGGAATCCTCAGGTCCAATATAAATAGCCGGAGGTGACAATCCCCGGATACAGGGATGAACGGATTGTCCCTACAAGGATCGAAGCAATCTGGTTTCAACCCCTTTGGGGTTGGCGTTTATCTTAACGAAACCGTAGGCTATCGCCAACGGCTATTCACATGAATCCCCTCCGGGGATTGAATTCTGTTTCATGATATGGACTTATGGATAAAGAACAGCCTCTGTTGGAGAGGGTGAAAGATCATCTTGTTTCGGAGAAGCAGGCGGGACGCCCGCGTAACAATGGGGGGGCGGGACGCCCGCGCTGCAATGGGGGATAGCAGGATAAAAAAACCGCCGCCGGATCGATGCTCCCGGCGGCGGCGTTTGTTTCAATCCGGCAACCGGTTACGGATTGGTCTTGCCGTATTCGCGCACGAAATCGATGCAGGCGGCGATATCGCCCACATTGTTGTCCCAGTTGTATTCATACTCGAGAGAGACATTGCCGCAAAAGCCCTGGCGGCGGAATTCATCGAGAATTTCCTTCATCCCAACCTGTCCGGTGCCGAAGTGCACGTCATGGGCCTCCGGATTGCCGAATTCGTTGAGATCCTTGAGGTGGGAGCTGAGGATCCGGCCTTCCAGGATTTTCAAGGCTTCCATGGGCTTCACGCCGGAGCGCATCCAGTGGCCGGTGTCGGCGCACGCCCCGATGCGGGGATCGTGTCCCTGGAGGCATTTCGCCAGGTAATTGGGATCCCAATACTTGCTCGGCTTGGGGTGGTTGTGGACCGCCACCTTGATGTTGTATTCCTTGACCAGTTTGTCGAGCAGCGCGAAGTCCTCTTCCTTGGCCGGCTCGGTGGTGACGCAAGGGATTCCCATGATGATGGCGAAATCGAAGACCTTGCGCATTTCGGCCTCGGTGCTGCCCATGCCCACCACGCCGTAGTTGACCAGCCGCACGCCGGTGCGCTGGAGTTTCATTTTGGCCTTGGCCCACACTTCGGGAGGGGCGTCATGATTGAAGGGCCGTTTGTCATCGGGACTGAGGCGTTGGCCGGGAAAAGCCTCGATCACGCTGGCGCCCGCTTCCTTGGCCTTGTCGACCGCCTCGAAAAAGCTGAAGCGGTTGAACGAGTAGGCCTGGGGGCCGATCAAAAAGCCGCCGACATACAATTCCGCCGGGTAATCCTTGGCCGGGGCGGGCGTGGGGGAACTGACGAAGACCATCCCCAATCCCAAAGCCAGCCATGCACCCAAATGTACCATCTGTTTCACCATGAGATTCTCCTTTCCTTTCCGGGAAGATCGGATGGGTTTTCCGAGCGCCGGCCGGAAGTTCCGGGGCGGATCTCGAAAACCCGGGCCTCTACCATCCAGCTTTTTGGGGGAAAAGACAATCCTTGAGACGTTACGGCAAGGGAAAAGGATAGGCATTGCATTACCGGATATCGTCTTCCAGCCCCTTGTCATCTTCGCGGTTGGGGCCTTTGCTGCGCACGCCGGCGTACGAGCGGTTGTTTTCGGTGTAGAGTTCGTACACGAACTCGGAGCCCCAGGCGTCGCGGCGGGGCAGCTCGGGCGCGATGTACGGCCCGTTCCATCCGGGGACGTTGAAACTTTTCACCAGGGCATCGAGGCCGTGTTCGGGGGCGGGATAGCGTCCGGTATGGATTTTGTATTTTTCCAGGGCTTCGCGGTAGACCGCCAGGATTTGCCCCAGGCTGCGGGTTTCAGCGGGGACGGCCAGGGATTGGTCGATGGTCAGTTCATAAGGATGCAGCGCGGGAAGGGCCAGGTACGAGGGGAAGGTTTTCAGGGGAGGAGTGATCAGGTCCAGGCGCACGGCCAGGGTTTCGGGCTGCCAGGCGGTCCATTGCTGGATGTGTTCCTGGATGGCCGTCACATCCGCCGCCGGTTCGACGGGCAGGCGGTTCAGGCCGGGCCGCACCCGCAGCACTTGGCCGCTGGAGACCGGGTAGGGGGCTTCGCCGGGCCGGTTGCGCCAGAAATTCAGATCCTTGCGTCCCTCGACGTATGTGAGATCCAACTCGCCGGCTTTTTCGACGGTTTCGATGTAAAGAATCCCGTTCTGGATGTTGGTGGTGACCGAGTTGAGCGTGAAGTTGACGGTCCCTTCGCCGGTTCCCTCGGGATGCACGCGGATCCATAACCGGCCCCGGTCCAACCGCGCGGAAACCTTGTAACTCTTCACGGCGCGGTTGTAGATGATTTCATTGAAGCGGATGCGGGCGCCGCCATAGAGGCCGATTTCACCCAAGCCGCTCATCTCGAGGGTGGCGCGGGTATTGGGTGAGACCTGAAGGATCTGGCCTTGGGGAACCGAATCGCCTCCATGAAGCGGGACCCGCTTGTGTTCCTCGATGGCGGCTTCGTTCTCGTACAGGTAGGCCCAGCCCCGGATTTCCTTGACCCGCAAGGCGATGTTCTGGCCGGCGGTCTGGAGGGGTTCGACGAATTCGGGGGGATTGGCCTGGGCGGGGACCATGGTGCCTTCCTGGATCAGCCGCTGCATCAGGTTCTGGTTTTCCGAACCGGCCGGTTCGATGGGCGCGGAAGGTTCGAGGCGGTCGACGGCGTCCTTGGCAAGCCAGATCAGGGAGCCGTTGATTTTGAGTTGATAGTATTGAATGCCGGTCTCGGAAGAGCGCGTTTCGCCTTGGACTTCGCAGCGGAACCGGGTCCCGTCCTTGAGGATGATCAGGTCGGCCCGGGTGGAGAGCGGAAGCCATAGCAGGAAACCGGCGGCCCCCAGGGCGAGAAAAGGAATCCAGCCGGGGGAAACGCGGACAGCGAGCCGATGCGTTTTCATTCTCGTTTCTCCGTTGAGGATAGGGCGATTTTGCGGTTGATCAGGCTGGCGGCGAATCCCGCGCCGAAGCCGTTGTCGATATTCACGACCGTGACCCCGGCGCTGCAGCTGTTGAGCATGGTCAGCAGCGCGGCGAGGCCGCCGAAACTGGCTCCGTAGCCGACGCTGGTGGGCACGGCGATCACGGGGATGTCCGCCAGTCCGCCCACCACGCTGGCCAGGGCGCCCTCCATGCCCGCCACCACCACCACCACGTTGGCCGCCCGGAGCACATCCAGGCGGCTGAGCAGGCGGTGCAGGCCGGCCACGCCGACATCGGTCAGCTGCGTCACGCGGGAGCCGGTGAAGCGGGCGGTGACCACGGCTTCCTCGGCCACAGGGAGATCGGAGGTTCCCGCGCAGACCACCAGGACATTACCCACTCCCGCCGCCTCGGGATCCGCGCCGATGACAAACGCGCGTGAGCGTTCGTAAAAGCAGGCTCCGGGGAAACGGCGTTTGATCTCGGCGAAGGTTTCGGGCGTCGGACGAGTGGCCAGCACCGGTTCGTGGCGGTCGAGCAACCGGTGGATTATCTCAATGATTTCGTCCGTGGTCTTGTTTTGGCAAAAGATCACTTCCGGGATTCCCTGGCGCAGGGAACGGTGGTGATCGATGGTGGCGAAACCGACATCCTCGTAGGGCAGGTGTTTCAAGGCGGTCAGGGCTTCTTCCACGGCCATGGAACCGCCACGGACCTGATTCAACAATTCGCGCATTTTGTCCTGGTTCATGATGGCCGCCGCTCCCGGGCGCGTCCGGAGTCCGGTCCGCGCCGCCCGCCGTGCTGATTCGTCTCAATCATTCGGCCCGCTCCCTGGTATGGTAATCCAAAAGCCGGAATTCAGCCAAGTCAGGCAAGAAAAAAAAGGTGATGAGGGGGGAAGGGGGAAGAGGAAGGAGGTTTTGATGGGTAACGCTGTGATGGGTTACGCGCGGCGCGCTAACCCATCCTACGAAAAACTGATCTTTTACCAAGAGTCCTGATCCGGCATGAGATTTTCATCCCCGCGGGGGATTGATGTGAATAGCCGCAAGCGTCAGCCTGCGGTGGCGTAAACAACACATTCAATCCCTTTGGGATTGGCTGCAGGCAGGATGCCTGCACCACAAAACCGGCTGGATCCCCGCGTTCGCGGGAATGACATCCATAAAAGACTTTCGGGTAAAGAACAGCCCCGAGGGAGAGGAAATTCATGCCTTTTGCCGCAACTATCCCAGGGCTGAAGCGCTGGGATAGTATAAACGCGCCGTTGGCGCTTGAGAGACAGCACTGCATTTCGGTAAACGAATCCAGTTCCGTGGCTACCGGGACGAAATCTGCTGGAGGAGCGACTGGGCTTCTTCCGAGGAGGGGGATTCCTTCAACACGCGTTTCAGAATGGTTTCCGCCTGCTTGAAATTCCGGGCGGCGATGTATTTCTTGGCGTCCAGGATCAGAAGGGTGATGTACTCGCGTCGTTGTTCGGCTTGTTGGATGAGGTCCTGAAAGGCCGCCGCTTCTTTCGATCCTTCCGGAACGGCCGTCAAGGTGCGGTTGCCCAGAGCGATGGCCTGGTCGAAGCGGCCCTGGTCCAGCAGCGATTTGGCCTCTTTCAAATTATCCTGGGCCAGGGTGCCGAGAACCTGGCGGCGCAAGGCGTCGCGGTTGCGTGCTTCCCGGCGCAGGACTTCTTGTTCGATTGGATCAGCGAGAATTTTTTGGATCTGGTTTTTGTAATAGAGGGCCACTTCATGGCCCGCGCTGCGCTCGAGGGCCTTGCGGATCAGCTCGCCGGCGGCGTCGAATTCTCCCTGGCGCAGGGATTCGGCGGCTTTCACGGTGAGACTGTCGGCGTATTGGCGGTCGAGGATCTGGCGGTCCTTGGCGGCCAGTTCATCGCGGAGGGTTTGCGTTTCGGCGCGCATGGATTCGAGGGTTTGGTCCGCCCCGGCGCGGTTGGCGGCGAGCGTTTGGTGGGTTTCGTCCCGTGTCTTTTGCACCTCTGCCAGCGCTTTGGCCAATTGGTCCTTGATCTGGGCGGTTTCGGCCAGGGCGGCCTGGATTTCTTCTTTCTGTTTTTCGATCTGCTGTTGGAGCGAGCGGATGGTTTGGTTTTTCGTGGCGATGACGGCGTTGAGGGGATTGATTTGCGCGACCTTTTGCCGCAGATCGTTGGCTTCGTTTTGCAGATTGGTGTTGGCCTGGGTCAATTGCTGGATCTCCAGGTTGCGTTTATCGAGATCCAGCTTGTGGCGGGTTTGCAGCTGGGCGATGGTCTTCTCGCGTTCCCCGGCGATTTTTTTCCAATTTTCGGCCTGTCCGGTCAATCCGGCGATGCCCTCCGTGGGGAAATTTTGACTGAGGGTTTCGAATTGTTGTTTCCAGTTATTGGACTGGGTGGCCAGGTTCTCCAGTTGGACGGTCAAATCCCTGATTTTCCCACTTTTGTAAAACGATTGCACGCCGAAGAAAGCGGTGGTCAGCAGGAGAAACAGGGCGGCCGTTCCCGCCCCGATGGCCGTCAGGAGGAAGGGGCGTTTGCGCTGTTCTTCCTGGGTTTCATCCATCAGCCGTTGGGCCTTGTCGATATTGTTGTAGGCGTTCTCCATATCCGGGCTGAGAGAGAGCACCCGCTCCCAAGCCTGAATGGCGGCCTCGTACCTGCCCCGCTGGGCATGGATGGAACCCAGCAAGAGATGGTAGTTGGGATTGCGGCCCGCGAGGGCGATGGCGGCCTCGGCCTGGCCCAGCGCCTCGTCCAGATTGCCCGCGCGCGCCAGGGCCAGCGCCTCGTTATAATGGCGGTTGGCGGTATCGATCAGCTGCTTGATGGCCTGTTGGTCCTCGGGGGTTTCCCCCCGGGGAGCCAGGTCTGTTTGAATGCTCGTGCCGCATGAGGGACACAGGATCCACTCCATCTTTCGGTATTCCTTTCTTGAACGGCTCCATCTCCGGTCCGGCCGGGCTTGTCAATCAGGTAACGATCGAGCCCCGGGGGAGGTCACACGGTGCCCTCCCCCTAGCCCACTCCCAGAGGGAGAGGGGGGAGAAACGGGGTCCAGCCGATGAGGGACGCGCCGCGTGAATCCATCCCGCCATAAAATGTGGAAGACGGCCCGGGGGCCGTCTTCTGGATACCGCATTGGAACTGTATTTGCAAGTCCGGCGGACCGGGAAAGGCCGGGAAACGCGAAGCGAGATCAATAATCGGTGGTTTCGTATTTGGTCAGCATTTCGGTCAGTTGGCCGATTTTTTCCTGGACGGAGTCCTCGTCGGCGCGGTTGCGCGCCATTTCCAGTTCGTTGACCACGCGCAGGGCTTCTTCGGCCATGGGATCTTCCTGGTCGGAGAAGATGCGGCGGGCCTTGAAGAGCAGGGAATCGACCTGGTTGGCGAGTTCTTCTTCCTTGCGGTGGCGCATCATGCGGGCCACGCGTTCCTGGGCGTCGCGGGTCAGTTGTTTGACTTCCTCCTCGGTGAGGCGGTTGTCGGTGGCCATGACGGTGATGCTGACCTCGTTGTTGGTGGTCAGGTCCTTGGCCGTGGCTTCGAGGATGCGGTCCTGGTTGAGCCGGAAGGTGACCTCGATGCGCGGGACGCCGCGGGGCGCGGGGGGGATGTTGTCGATCCGGAGCATGTCCAGAAACGTGTTTTGGGACGCCACCATTTCCTCGCCCTCGTAGATGGGGAAGCTGATGGCGGTCTGGAAGTCGCGGGTGGTGGTGAAGATGTCGCGCGCCTCGGAGGGGTAGGTCGAGTTGCGTTCGATCAGGACGCCGTAGCGGTCGTCGGAAAGCCCCACGCCCAGGGAGAAGGGGGTGAGGTGGACGATGACCGGCCCGTCCTTGCGGACATAGTCGGCGGATGTCTGCTGGAGTTCGTCGTCCAGGGGAGCGAGGATGGAGGCCTGGATGCCGGCGCCAAGGGCCACGCATTCATCGGGATTGATGTCCTTGCGCGGTTCCTTGTTGACCAGCCGGGCGACGATCCGCTGGACCATGGGGATGCGGGTGCTGCCGCCGACGAGCAGGACGTTGGAGATGTCCTCGGGGCGCAGGCCCGCGTCCTGGATGGCGTCCTGGGTGGGTCCCACGGTCAATTCCAGGAGATCGTCGATCAGGCTTTCGAGAGTGGCCCGCGTCAGTTCTTCCTCGAGGGTGATGGGGCCCTTGGAGGTCATGGCGATGGCGTCGACGATGATCTGGGTCCGGGTGACGCCGGAGAGTTCGATCTTGGCTTCCTGGGCGGCCTCGCGCAGGCGGAACATGGCCTTGTAGTCGTCGGAAAGGTCGATCCCCTCTTTTTCCTTGAAGCGCCCCAGCATGTATTCCACGATCCGCTGGTCGAAGTCATCGCCTCCGAGATGGTTGTTGCCCTTGATGGAGAGAACCTGGAAAACGCCCTTGACCATTTCGATAATGGAGACGTCGAAGGTCCCGCCTCCGAGGTCATAAACCATGAGAATCTGGTCGTTTTCCTTTTCCAGGCCGTAGGAGATGGCGGCGGCCGTCGGCTCGTCGATGATCCGGCGCACATGGAAGCCGGCGATCTGGCCGGCGTCGCGGGTGGCGGCCCGCTGGGCGTCCGTGAAGTAGGCGGGGACCGTGATCACGGCCTGGGGGCACTCTTCCCCGAAATACGCCTCGGCGTCGGTTTTAAGTTTCTGCAGGATACACGCCGAGATCTCCTGGGGCGTGTACTTGTGGCCGTCGATATCCACGCGGAAACCCGTACCCATGTGCCGCTTGATGGAGAAAACCGAGCGCCGGGGATTGAGCCCCGCCGCGCGCCGGGCTTTTTTACCAACAAGAATATTGCCATCTTCTTGGAAATACACCACGGATGGGGTTAAACGGTCGCCGAGATCGTTGGGGATGATCGTCGATTTCTCCCCCTGCATGTACGCGACCACGGAGTTGGTTGTTCCAAGATCGATTCCCAGAATGTGTGCCATGTAAAACCTACTCCTCCGACAAAGTCCCCTGGCACGCAACGCGCCAGTTATCATCATATCGTATTTTATTCATTTTGTCGCCGAAAACCCGCGGCGTTGTGTTTCCCTGACTGGAAATCCGATGTTCGGGGATTCTCAATCCGTATTATAATTTCCCGGGGCGAAATTCCATGCTCATCTCTTATTCCGCGGAGTGTTTTTGCGCGACGATCACCTTGGCGTCCCGCAAAATCCGCCGCCCGAAGCGGTATCCCTTGACCAGTTCTTCCACGACGGTGTTATCCGGAACTCCAGGTTCTTCCCGGGTTTGCACGACTTCATGCACGGAGAGGTCCAGTTTTTGCCCCAATGATTCTATCGCAACCAGGCCTTCTTTTTCTAGAGTCGATTGCAGGCGGCGGTACATGGTTTCCAGTGTATTCAACCAGTTGGACAGAGTCTCGTCCCCCTGGATATCGCTGCGGCCGGCGTATTTAAAGATATTATCGAATCCGTCCAGAATCGGAAGGATGCGGCGAAAAAAAGCTTCTTTCGGGCGGTCAAGGGAGAGGGGAACCGGCAACCGCTGGCTGGCGTCCCGGTCCTTTCGGGTTTGCCGGTAGAGAAGGCTGAGCGCGTCCGCGTGTTTCTCCCCCAAGGTCTCCAAGGGCAAAAAATCGATGGGAAATTCCTCTTTCGGATCTATGGAGTCGTGGAGCCAACGCATTACCGCAATCCCCCGAGGCGTTTGGCTTCCCGGATCCCTTGCCGCGCCTCTTTGTTACGGGGCTCGATGTCCAGAATGCGTTGATACTCCTGGATGGCGGAGGGATAGTTGCGCATTTGGAAGAAAGTGTCCGCCAGGAGAGTCCGGATTTCGATGTTCAAGGGTTCGTATTTCAGCGCGTTTTTGAATTGCACGAGCGCCTGGTTGAGGATCCGTTGATCCTTGAGGCGCTTGCCGAAAATGGTGTATCCGCGGACGAGGTGATCGACGACCTGGCGGCGGCCGGGAGCTTTTTTCAGCGCGCTGTTCCACATGTGAAAGGCCTTGGCGTGCTGATTGGTGTTGAGATAGGCCCATCCCAACTGGCAGAGGACGTCGATGTCGTTTTTATCTTCGTTGAGGGCGCGTTCCAGGGCGTCGGCGGCTTGTTTCCAATTTCCGTTCTTGATGCAGGCGTAACCGAGTTCCTTGGCCGAGCGGGCGGAGACGTATTCGTTGTCTTCCGTAAGCGCCTTGTTCTCCTTGAGAAACCGTCCGCCCGTGTACTTGTGGACGGCGAGAACCAGGGATTTGAGGTATTCGTTGTTGGGATCGTTTTTCAGTTCTTGTTTGTAATATTCGAGCACCTGGGACCAATTTTCCAGCGCGGCATCCTTTTTCCCCTGTTTTTCGAGGCATAGAGCCAGGTTCTGATAGACCGCGCCGTGCCGGATGCCCGAGTCCAGGAGCTGGGTGAAGATTTCCTGCGCTTTGGGGAAGTTGCCTTCGCACGCCTTTTCATACCCGTCGCGCCAGTAGACATACGCCATGTTGCGGCGGATCTCTTCATTGTCCGGCGCAAGAGTCAAAACTTGTTGCCAGGTTTCCACGGCTTCCGGAAACTGGTTGTGGGAGACGTAGTACAAGCCGATGCCCCGGAGCAGGTGGAGCGCCTGATCGCGGGCCGCGCCGGACAAGAGTTCGAGCGGGGTGTCTCCCCGGAGGGTTTTCATCTCCTGGTTGAGTTTGAACAGGGAGAGGGTTTGATGGGGGTAATCCGGATAATCGGAAAAGGCGAAGGGGGGAGCGGGCGAGAACAATTCGGTGTCGGTCGCCGCCCTCGAATTGATGTCCTTCAGGACGTCATACGCCGTCCGGATTTCGATGAATTCATCCGGGAAATATTCCGGGTTGTACTGCTTGACGAGGTGGAAATACTGTTGCTTGATAACCTCGTCTTCGGCCCAGCGGTTGACTCTCAATATTTCGTACGGCGAACGGGTTAGATGGGTCGTTGCAATATCCAAATCACTTACCTAACTATAACGGCTTTCGAGTTAGCCAGGATTGTATATGCAAAAAGCGATTGTAATAATGGTTGCGGCGAAAAGCAACGGTTATAAACCGTCCGGGGAGCCGGAAATGAGGGAAAAGAGGGCGGAAGTCCGGTTTTCCGGGTGCGGGGAAGGAAAACCGGAGGCGAAAATCCCCGGTTCGGCTCCGTTCAGGTCCGGAAGAAGGCCGCGTCCATGATCACCGTGTCCAACGAGTCTTGCGAGCTCATGTTGATCACTCATCCCGTGGTGTTGCTGTCCTCACGCCAGGGCCGTTACAGCACGCTCAGCCCGCTGGTGTGGTACATGCCGGTGAGCACCGATCCCCCGATGCTGGCTCTTTCGCTCAAACCCAGTTCCACAAGTTATCATTATATCCGGGAAAGCGGCGATTTCATCCTGGCGGTGCCGGACGAGAAGCTGCTGAAAGCCGTTCATTTTTGCGGGGTTCATTCCGGGCGGGACGTGGACAAATTCAGCCATTTGAATCTGACCACGGCGCGGGGCCGGGCGGTCAGTCCCCTGGCGGTGACCAACTGTCTGGCGAACATTGAATGCCGGGTGCGGGATATCCATCCCAGCGGGAACCGTCCCCTGATCACGGGCGAGGTGTTGTCCGTCACCGTGGATCCTTCATCTTATGACGCCGGATACAATGGCGGGTGGCTTCCCACCACGCGTCTGGTGTATTACCTGGGCGGCAACCTGTACCGGGTGGGGAATGAAGTGATCGACATGAGCGCGGTGCGTCCCGGATACGTGCCGCCGGAGTCGATTTGACGCCGTATCCCGGCAGGTTCAAATGATCATCACCACCGATTCAGCGAGGCTTGGGAATTGAATTTTTTAACCCGTCAGGAACAGGAACAGCGGGAGCGGGGGATCCTGGCTCCCTACGCGGTTTTCTCGGGCGATTCCCGCGGGCGGTTATATCCCGAGGAAGAGCACGAATACCGGACGTGTTTTCAGCGGGACCGGGACCGGATTGTCCACTGCGAGGCGTTCCGGCGGCTCGAGTACAAAACCCAGGTGTTTCTGGCCGGATCGGGGGATCATTACCGCACGCGGCTGACGCACACCCTGGAGGTCGCCCAGATTGCGCGGACCCTGGCCCGCGCCCTCCGCGTGAACGAGGAGTTGTGCGAGGCGGGAGCGTTGGCGCACGATCTGGGGCATCCCCCGTTCGGCCACGCCGGGGAGCGGATTCTGAACCAGCTGATGCCGGAAGGCGGGAGTTTCGAGCACAACGCCCAGGCGTTGCGCATCGTGGACCTCCTGGAGTGCCGGTATCCCGATTTTCCGGGATTGAACCTGACGCGGGAAACGCGCCGGGGAATCCTGAAGGACAAGCAGCCCTATCCGGGGATGGGGAGCGACCTGCCGCCGGACGTGTCCATCGAGTCGCAAATCGTGGATATCGCCGATGAAATCTCGTACACCAGCCACGATCTGGATGACGGGATCGAGGCGGGCTTTTTACGTGAGGAGGAGGTGCTGCGGGTGCCGTTGTGGCGCGACGCTTTCGCGGCCGCCTTGGAGCACAATCCGGTCATGGACGGCAAGCGCAAGCGGTATCAGCTGATCATCGCGGTGATCAACGCCGAGGTGACGGATGTCCTCACGTCCACCGCCCGCCGCCTGGAGACCTTGTCCGGTCCGTCATACGCGGGGGTGGTGGGATTCAGTGAAGCGATGCGAACCCTGGTGGATGAGGCGCGGGCTTTTTTATCCGAAAAGCTGTACCAGCATCCGCGGGTCTTGCGCGCCAACAGCCGGTGTTACCGCATAATCGAGGCGCTGGCCGGGCATTACCGCCGGCAGCCGCGGCAAATGCCCATCGCGTATCAACAACGGATCGAAACCGAGGGGCTCGCGCGGGCGGTGGCGGATTATATTTCCGGCATGACCGACCGCTACGCCGAGGAAGACCACCGCCAATTGTTCGGGTGTTGAGCCATGATTTGGAACTGGGGGCGGCTGGCGCTGGTGATCCTGGGGCTGATGGCGGTTCTGACCTGGCGGTACCGGGTGCTGCGGACCGAGGTGAACGCCATTCACTTTTTCGGCCGGGCGGAGGAGGCGCTGTCGTTGACGGGGAGCGCCGGGATGGATCCGCTCGTGCCGGCCCGGGTTCCCGAAGACCTGAAACGCCGGGAGGGGAACTTGGCCGTTCCGGTCCAGGCGCTGTTTCCCCAGGTCCCGGCCGTGGATTGGCTGGACCCGTTCGCGCCGGGGCCGGACAGTTCCCGGATATTATCCCTCCATTACGGCTATGTGCGTCATGCTTCCGCGGCGCTTCCGGTTCCGGTGGAAAACAAACCCGTGTGGTTCGTGTGGAGTCCGGGGCCGTCGGGAACCGCCCCCCGGATCATCCCTGCCGGTCCGCGGGACGGCTGGCCGGCGTATGAGTTTTGGTCGGCGCCCTATCACTCCAGCAACGGCTTGGAGAGCGAAGGTTATCTCTATGTTGACGCGGCGGGCAACCGGTTGGGGGAGATTGAGTGAGGAAAAGTATGGGAAGACGTGGCTCCCGCCGCGCCGATCTTCCATGAAGAATGGCCTTTGATTTTCAATCCGTGCGTCTTGTTTATGATCCGGCAGGATCGAAGGCGGGGGGGCCCTCCCGCGGCAGGGACACCGCGCGGGAAAACCGCTTTGGAGTGTCCCGTTACGGGAATTCCGCGTGGTTTTCCATCAATTTCTGATAATAATCCCCCAGGGAGATGGCCGTGTGATTCTGCAGGAGGGCGCGCAGCTTGCGGCGGGTGGTATCCAGGCCGGTGTAGTGAATCCAACGTTGCTTCCAGGGCAGGGAGAGAGGGGGATGGCCGGGAACCATTTCCCAGGGATGAATATAAATGACCGGGGGGAATCCTTCCGCCTGGTACCGGAGCCGGGCTCGTTCGAGATACCATTCCGGCAACACGCGCAACGTTCCGCCGCCGCCGGCCGGCAGCCGGAAGCCGGCCCATTCCACCACGGCGGGGGGGAGTTCCACGATTCCGTGCCATGCGTAGGGGAAACGAGGCGCCCGGGCGTCGCCGTAGAGGTAGGTGGCATGGGGATTGATCGACGAATCGTAGGCGATGCCGTGTCCGCGGAGAATATCGAAGGGCCATTTTTGATCCCGCGGAAGCGAAAAAGCGGGGGCGCGGTGGCCGCGGATGGGTTGATCGGGAACCAAGGATTGCAGGATATCCAGGCTGCGCAGGAGGGAAGCCTCGAATTCCTTGGGTCCCAGTTCGGTGACGAAGTGGTGGGTGTAGGTGTGGGTGGCGATTTCGTGGCCGGCCCCGCGGGTCCAATGCACGATTTCAGGGTAGCGTTCCGCCAGCCAGCCGACGAAGAAAAACGTGGCCTTGGCGTTGTACTCCTGGAAGAGTTCCAGCAACTGTTCCATCCCCGTATGGATGGCGGAGGGATAGCCGGCCCACTCTTCGAAGGGAACGGCTTCCGGGCTCATGAAATAATCCTCCACGTCCACGGAGAGCGCCACCGTGTTTTTCCAGGAACGGGAGGGGACAAAACGTACTTCAGTGTTTTCCTGATTCATGATAAACTGATGAATGGTTCATCCGGCAAGTGCGTACCTGCCAGAGAAAAAAGGTTTTTCCTCCACTCGCCGATCCGGGTGGAGACTCAGGTCCGCCCCTGCCAAAATTCCCTCATCCCAGCCCTTTTCCCGAGGGAGAGGGGATGAGGGGATTGATCTCCCCGACCCGCCCGAAGGAAGAGCGGCCCGACCTGGTTGATACAAAGTGCGCACTTACCGGATGAACCTGATAAATTGATTTTGGATCCGGGATGCTCTATTGTCGAGTATGAATGAAGAAACCATCACCGGTAAGGCGTATGACGCGCGCTTGATGAAGCGTCTTTTGCATTATGTCTACCCCTACCGCCAGTATCTCATTTTATCGCTGATATCCCTGTTGTTCTTCACGGTGATCGAGCTGACGGCTTCGGTGTACCTGTACAAGGTCGTGGTGGATAATTACATCACGCACAAGATCCGGGAGGGGTTGAGCGCTCTGGGCTTGATTTACGCGCTCCTCCTGGTGGTGGCCCTGGGATTCCAATACGTGGAATTTTACCTGGTCAACCTGATGAGCCAGCGGGCGATGTTCGACCTGCGGGTGCGCCTGTTCGGCCATCTGGAGTCCATGCCGTTGTCGTTTTTCACCCACCGGCCCGTGGGCTACTTGTTGACCCGCATCAGCAGCGACATCGAGGCCCTGGATTCGATGTTCGCCAACTGCGTCGTGTTCACCTTCAACGATGTGTTGATGATCGTGGGGTTGTTGGGGATCATGCTGTACCTCAGTCCCGTCTTGACCGCGGTGGCGCTGGCGGTGCTGCCGTTGATGGCCTGGGCCAGCCTGACGTTTCAAAAACACGTGCGGGCGTCGTACCGGGATGTGCGGCGGTGGCTGTCGCGGATGAATGGGTTCTTGCAGGAAAACATCTCCGGCATGGAGACCGTGCAACTGTTCTGCCGGCAAAGGCGCAATTTCGAGCAGTTTGCCGAGATCAACCGGCAATACAAGGAGGCCAATTTCCGCAGCGTGGTCAACTTCGCCTTCTTCCTGCCCACCGTGGAATTCCTGGGCGCGCTGGGGACCGCCTTGTTGTTGTGGTATGGCGGCGGGCGGATGCTGGCGCAGGATTCCACTGTGACTTTTGGGACGCTGGTGGCCTTTCTCAAGGCCTCGCAGCAGTTTTTTCAGCCCATCCGCGACCTGGCCGACAAGTTCAACATCATGCAGACCGCCATGGCCGCCGCCGAGCGGATCTTCACTCTGCTGGATACGAAGGACAGCCTGCCCGCGGCCGTGTCCCCCGTCCGCCGGACCATTCAGGGAACCATCGAGTTCCGGAATGTCTGGTTCGCCTACACGGGGGAGGACTGGGTGCTGAAGGATGTTACGTTCCGGGTGGAGCCGGGCGAGCGGATCGCGCTGGTGGGCGCGACGGGCTCCGGCAAGAGCACCATCATCAATCTGCTGTACCGGTTCTATGACGCCCAGCGGGGCGAGGTGCTGGTCGATGGCATCGACGTGAAAGATTACGATCCCGGCGTGTTGCGCTCCCAAATGGGGCTGGTGCTGCAGGACGTGTTTCTCTTTTCGGGGACCATCGCCGACAACATCGGCCTGGGCCGTTCCGGGGTGACGGAGGAGGCCGTCCGGGAGGCGGCGCGGATCGTGCAGATCGACCGCTTCATCGAGCGGATTCCCGGTGGCTACCGGGGCGAAGTGAAGGAGCGGGGGGCCACGTTTTCCGCGGGGCAGAAGCAGTTGCTGTCGTTCGCCCGGGCGCTGGTGACCAATCCCCGGGTGCTGGTGCTGGACGAAGCCACTTCCAGCGTGGACACGGAAACCGAGCACCTCATCCAGGAGGCGATGGAGAAGATGATGACGGGGCGGACCTGCCTCGTGGTGGCCCACCGCCTTTCGACCATCCAACAATCGGATGAAATCCTCGTCCTGCACCAGGGTCAGATCCGGGAACGCGGAACCCATTCCAAGTTGCTGGCCCAGGGCGGGATCTATTACCGTCTATACCAATTGCAATACAAGGACCAATTCCTGACCGACCGGGTCGAGGCCGCTTCGTGAGCAACCGCCGATGAAATTTCTGGAAGGACAGACCGCGTTTGTCACGGGGGGCAGCCGCGGCATGGGGAAAGCCCTCGCTCTCCATCTCGCCGGGGCCGGGGCGAAGGTCGCGGTGTGCGCGCGGCGGGAGAGTTATTTGGAGGAGGCCGCGCGGGAGCTGCGTGCGGTCACGCCGGACGGCCTGGCCCTGCCCCTGGACATCCGGCGGGCGGACGACGTGCGCGCGGCGGTGGAGCGGATCGAAACCACCCTGGGGCCGATCGATATTTTGATCAACAACGCGGGGATCTACCGGAACGGGGCCGTGTGGGAAATGCCGGTGGCGGATTGGGATGCTCAGTTCGACATCAACCTCAAGGGCCAGTTTCTGGTGACGCGGGCGGTGGCGCCGGGGATGATCGCGCGCCGCCGGGGCCGGATCATCTTCATTTCGACGGTTTCGGCCTTGTTCTCGTTTCCCGGAGTTTCCTGTTACACGGCGGTGAAGCGCGGCCTGGAGGGTTTCGCGGGGTGCCTGGGGCAGGAATTGTGCGAATACGGCATCAAGGTGCACGTGCTGCGGCCGGGTTTCACCGAGACCGCGATCTTCGAGGAAACCGGCAAACCGGATCTGGACATCGACTGGATCCAGCCCCGGGAAATCGCCGCCGCGGTGGAATTTCTGCTCCGCCTGCCTGAACACGCCCAAATGCCGGAGCTGACCTACATGACCACCTACGACCGGAACCAGTACTGACGGACGGGACCGATGTTGCGGAATGAAATCGTGATGATCAGCGGCGGGAGTTCGGGCATCGGCCTGGCCACGGCGGCGCGGCTGGGCGCGCGGGGGGCGCGCGTGAGCGTGTGCGGCCGGAGAAAAGACCGGTTGACGGCGGCGGTCCGTCATCTGCGGCGGCAAAACATCGAAGTTCTGGCGGTGCGCGCCGATGTGTCCCAGGAGGAGGATGTCGAACGGTGGTTCGCGGAGACGGAGCACTGGTTCGGCGCGCCGACCATTTTGGTGAACAACGCGGGCGTCCCCGGCCACGGGCCGATGCTGGAGCTCAGCGAAACGCAATGGGATCTGACCATGCGCGTGAACTGCCGGGGGCCGTTTTTATGCACCCGGCGGGCGCTGCCGTTCATGATGCAGGCCCGGCGGGGGCGCGTCCTCTTCATTTCCTCGATCGCCGCGCAGTACTACCGCAAGAATTTTTCCCTCTACTTCGCCTCCAAGTGGGCGCTCAGCGGATTTGCCCATTGCGTGGCCAAGGAGGCGCACGAATACAACATCCACGTGCATATCCTGTGTCCGGGCATGACGGAAACCCATTTCTTCGAGACGCTGGACGGCCGTCCGCATCCCGAGGAATACGCCTACCTGAAGCCGGACGTGGTGGCGGCCATGGCCGAGTACCTCATCTGCCTGCCCGAGGAGGTGGATACCAACGAGTACAGCCTGTTTCCCTCGTTTCAATTGAAAAATTTCGGCATTCGCCGGTAGAGGCTGAACATGAACGAAGCGAAAACGATTGCGATCATCGGAGCTTCCAGCAACCGGGGAAAATATGGAAACAAGGCGGTGCGGGCGTACCGGGATCAGGGCTACACCGTGTATCCCGTCCATCCCCGCGCCGATTTCATCGAGGGCTTGAATTGTTACGCGTCCATCCTGGATATCCCCGGGCCGGTGGAGATTGCCAGCGTGTATCTGCCCCCCGCCTTGACTTGGCGGGTGCTGGATGAATTGAAACAAAAAGGCGTTCCGACTGTCTTCCTGAATCCGGGGACGGAGGACGCGCGGGTGATCGAGAAGGCCCGCGCCCTGGGTTTGAATGCCGTTCAAGCCTGCAGTATTGCCGCCGTGGGCAAATCCCCCGCCCAGTATCCGGAGTGAAGCAATCCAAAACCGGTGTGTTCCATTCGAGTGATGTTTCCCGATTCGGAGATGTCATCCCCGCGCATGCGGGAATCCAGGATTCTTGAGGCGCCCTGGTCCGGAGGGATATGCCGGCGGTTTTTCATGGATCATCCGGGCAATGCGTGCATCAGGGAGAAAAGGAACGCGGGCGGACACAAAGGTCTGTCCTGGCAAGTATTCCCACACCCGAACCCTCGCCCCGAGGGAGAGGGGATGAAAAAAGACGGATGAGTGAGAAGGATTACGCCCTGCGGGCCAAGCCATCCTACGCCATTCCCCCTCACCCCCGGCTCCTTT
>JBHGBC010000048.1:0-38088 GCA_041946805.1 bacterium | reverse complement strand
GCCACGCCCACCGAGACGGCGGTAGCGACGCCGACGGAAACGCCGACGGCGACCCCGACTTCGACATTCACTCCGGTCCCGACGCCCACGGAAAGCGTGGTGGCGACTCCGACCGAGACACCGGTGGCGACTCCGACGGAGACGCCGGTAGCCACTCCGACCGAGACGCCGGTGGCCACTCCGACCGAGACGCCGGTGGCGACCCCGACGGAGACGGCGGTAGCCACGCCGACGGAAACGCCGACGGCCACCCCGACTTCGACATTCACTCCGGTCCCGACACCGACCGAGACCGCGGTGGCGACGCCGACGGAGACGCCGGTCGCAACCCCGACCGAGACGCCGGTAGCCACACCGACGGAAACGCCGACAGCCACCCCCACGGCTACCTTTACGCCGGTTCCGACGCCGACCGAGACCGCGGTGGCAACCCCAACGGAAACCCCGGTCGCGACGCCGACCGAGACCCCGACGGAGATTCCCACGCCGACAGCCACGGCGACCGAAGTGCCGACGCCGACGGCCACGGAGACCGCGGTGGCCACGCCGACGGAAACGCCGGTAGCGACCCCGACCGAAACCCCGACGGAAATTCCAACCCCGACGGCCACGGCAACCGAAGTGCCGACACCGACCCCGACGGAAACCGTTGTGGTAACTCCGACGGAAACTGTGGTGGAAACTCCGACGCCAACCGAGGTTCCGACTCCGACTGAGGTTCCGACTCCGACGCCGACCGAGGTCCCGACGCCTACTCCGACAGCCACGGCGACGGAAGTTCCGACTCCGACCCCGACGGCCACGGCGACGGAAGTCCCGACGCCCACGCCGACCGCTACGGCGGTGCCTACCGTGGTAGGAACGGATCAGGGCCTGATTGAACTTTCACAGGATGGAACCGTGTTGCAACGCGGAACCGAAAGCGGTAAGGAAGTGGTTCTGGACTACGCGATTGTGGGACGGCCGATCGATCTGGAACTGGTCAACAACCAGGTCGTGCTGACGACCGTCAACGGCGGCATCTTCCCGGCTTCCTTCGTGAAAGGCAACAACGGTGGGGATCCGCTTGACAACCTGGGCAACATCATCGATATGGAACCGGTGGGGCCGAATGGAGAAGGCTACCTGGTTCTGGACCGCTTCGGCAATGTCCACGCCTACGGCACGGCCGCCTTCTTCGGCAGCGCGGCGTACGAGGAAGAAGTGATTCTGGGTACGTACCGCTTCAAGCAGAAGCTGCCACTGGCGGTGGACCTCGAAGTGGTGACCGATCCGGCCAATCCGGCGGTCAACCTCGGCTACTACATCCTGGCCGCGAACGGCAAGGTGACGAGTATCGGTAACGTGCCCGAACTGCCTTCGTTCTCCGAAGAACTGGGCATCGGCGCGGTGGCCATGAATCTCACGGCCAAGGGCTATACGGTTCTGCTGCGTGACGGTTTCGTCGTGGAATGGAATGGCACGGAATTCAATACCGTGACCAACGCCATCATCAAGACCGTGAACGAGCCCACGGCAGTGGACTTCGTGCAGGCCGATAACGAATACTTCGTCATGAATGAACTGGGCGAAATCTTCACCAACGGCAAGATTAAGGTCAGCAACAAGCCGGAATCGTTCCAGAACCTGATCGGCTTCTATGGTTTCTATGACATCGAGCTGCAACCGTAGGAGCATTCAATTCAGGTAATTACCAGGTAGTGAATGGTTGGATTCTTCTCATCCATGTGTCACACAATAAAACCTTGACCTTCTTGGGGGTTCATGAATATGAATCGACAACGTCCGCTCCTTTTGGCTCTTGGCGTTCTCACGTGCCTGTACCTCGTACCCGCCATGGCCGAGGCCCAAAATAACGATTACTACGCGCATTACAACCGGTATCGTTTCCATGAGCTGCAGCTGTCGCCCCGCTCGGCGGCCATGGGAGGAGCCTATTCGGCGCTGCAGGGCGGCGAAGAGGCCCTCTTGGGCAACCCGGCCGCGTTCGGCTTCCTGGAGAAACCCTACGTTTCACTGGGATTCGATTTCCTGGAAGTAGCCAGTGACGTTACCCTTCTGGATCGCAACTTCCCGTTGGAAGCCGAGTCTGAACTATGGGACGCGGGCATCGGTGGAGCCTACCCCTTCGAATGGGGGGCGGTGGGACTCTTGTATTCCTACCGGGAAGATGATATGGGCACAGAGGGAGATGCGTTTTCCATGCTGGGCTTCATGAATCAAGAAGCGGACATGGAACGCCATCACGTCAGTCTCGGCGCCGGATACCGGATCGATGAGCAATGGGCGGTGGGTTACCGGTACAGCTACATCGACTGGGAACTCGACACGCAATTCAACATTACCCGTCCGAATCCTGGCATCTTCGCCACGGTGAATGAAGAGTTCCAAGGGCACCGCAACCAGGTAGGCGTGCAATACAAAATGAACCGCAATCTGGCGTTCGGCCTGGACGGCTACTATGGACTCGGTAACCGGGACTCGGATCAAATGGGAGACGCGGACGCGGATTCCTGGGCCATCCGGGGCGGTGTCGCGTGGCGCTTCTTGGAGGATGTCCCCCTCCTCGTAGCTCTCGATTTGAATTACGAAAAACGGGAACTCGACGGCGGCTTCAACGATAACGCGGAAGATTATTTCGGTCTGCACCTCGGCGCGGAATATGAGGTGTACGAAAATCTCTTCCTGCGGGCTGGATACAAATTCGAGGATATCGAATTCGATTCACCCTCCACAAACATCAACGAAGAACCCTCCATCAGCGGTTATTCCGCCGGCCTGGGTTATAAGTACGACCGGTTCAAGATTGATTACGCCTTTGTATTCACCGACACGGCCAGCAGCGATATGGCTCATTATGTCGGATTTGGAATTGAATTTTGACGAATTCCATTCAGCTGTGTTTGAGAAGGGGACTGGTTTCAGTCCCCTTTTTTTATTTTGGTCCAATCAATCAAATCGGTTGATTTGTGTTCCACCGGCCCCGCCAGGTATCCCACCGGCTCCCGTTGATCTCCCTCTTGCAGCCGGCCTCCATTGCATGGACAAATCTTCTGATATATGATTTAATTTATAAAATAAGTCAATTATATTTTCTGGATGAGGTGAAGGATCGATGCCATCCCTGTTTGCTGTGGCCTGGGCATTGTTTTTTTCAACTGTAACTCATGATTTATCCGGGAATTCGCTCTCTGCGGAAGGCGACATGCTGCGCGCGGCTCAGTACTTCATGAATACCTTCTCTCCCGCGGCGCGACAATCCATGACGTTTGACATGAACCATGATGAGCGGCACAACTGGCACTATTTCCCCAAGGACCGGCAAGGGATTGCCTTCGAGGATATGACTCCGGCACAGTCGAAAATGGCCTATGCCTTCTTGTCCACCGGATTGAGCCGCGAGGGATACCAGAAGGCATTGAACATCATGTTCCTCGACCAGATCCTGCAGGATCAACAAAATCAGGATCCCGGCCGCCATCCCGACCTGTATCATTTCACTTTATTCGGCGAGCCGGGGCCCCACACGCCTTGGGGATGGCGGGTCGAAGGCCATCATCTCTCGCTCAATTTCACGCTGGCGAATGGACAATTGATCTCCACGACGCCTTTATTCATGGGATCCAATCCCGCGGAGGTCAAGGACGGCCCCATGCGGTGTCTGCGGGTGCTGGACACGGAAGAAACCTTGGGGCGGGAGCTGGCCCGGTCGCTGACTCCGGAACAGCGGTCCACCGCGATCCTCTCCGAAGACGCCCCGGCGGAAATCCTCACCCGGGCGGAACGGAAAGTGGGACCGCTCGAACCCAAGGGGTTGCCGGTCTCGCGGATGGATGAAATCCAGGCCGGAATTTTCTTCCATTTGTTGGGAACGTATGTCCACCGGGTGCGGGAAGACACAGCGGAAGAAATCATGAAGAAGATGCGGGAAACCGATCTTGCTTCGTTGTATTTCGCGTGGGCGGGCGGACTGGAGCCGGGGCAGGGCCATTATTACCGGATTCAAGGCCCCACGTTTGTGATGGAATACGACAACACGCAGAACCATGCCAACCACATCCATACCGTCTGGCGGGATTTCGAGAACGACTTCGGCCTGGATCTGCTCCAGCAGCACTATCTGCAAAGTCATCGGCGGCCGTGAATCCACCGGCCAGGTGAATTACCGGATCACATCAGCCAGATCGCCAACAATTGGTTCAAAGTGGTCACCAGGACCATGGAGATGGCGTAAATGGAAGCATAGGCGATGGTCGGCGTTTCGGAATCGAGCCGGCTGGTGACGGCGCCCAGGGCGGGTGTGCTGGTCATGCCGCCACACACCACACCGATCGCGGCCAGGTTCCCCATTCGGAAAACGTAAACCGCCAGCGCGTACGCGGTCAGAACGGGCACCAGGGTGGTCAGCGCGCCGAATCCAATCAGTTTCAATCCCGCCGCCCGGAAGACTTCCCAAAACGAACTCCCGGCGTCGGCGCCGGCCGCCGCCAGGAAGAAAACCAGGCCGATTTCGCGTGTCAGATACTTGGCCGCGTAGGGAATCCGGGTGCTGATTCGTCCGATCCGCCCGAAATGACTGATGACCAGGGCGACCAGCAGGGGGCCGCCCGCCATGCCCAGACGGAACCGGATGCCGCCCGGCAATTGGAAATAATACGATCCCAGCACCGCGCCCGCCACCATGCCCAGAGTCAGGGGCAACAGGTTGGTTTCATGGATCCGCCGTTCCTGCTGGCCGGCGATGCGGACAAACGCGTCACAATCGTCCTTGTCTCCCACGATGCGGATCAGGTCCCCGATTTCCAGGATGCTTTGGCCGGTGGGGGCGATTTCCACTTCATCCCGGCGCAGGCGGGTGATGATGACGCCGAAGAGCGAGTGCACTTCCAGCTCCTGAATGGACTTGCCCGCGATCTGGTAGTTGGAAATATACACGTCCCGGATCACGATGTCCTTTGCGAAATCCATCTCGGCTTGGGTTTCCTTGCCGATCAGATGTTCCAGTTTTTTCAATTCCCGTTGCGTGCCCACCACCCGGATGATGTCATTCAAATGCAACACCGTGTCGTCGTGCGCCAAGAAGATATTTTCGCCCCGTTTCACGCGGGTGATGTTGGCTTGCGTCATGCTGTGGAAATCGATTTCCGCGATCGGCTTTCCCGTACAGTTCGGATTGGTCACCAGATAATGCTTCTCCAGTACCTTACCGGCGTGGCGGGTGGGATCTTCCTTCTCGTGGATTTGTTCCTCCCGCGTCGATTTCAAATTGGCGATGAATTGGACGAACAGGATGACTCCGATCAGCCCGGCGGGATAGGCTATGCCGTAGCCGATGGAGATGGCGGGGTCGTCCACCACATCCAAGGCCGCCGCCAATCCGGGAGTGGACGTCAGCGCGCCGGAATAAATCCCCACGCCCAATCCGGGAGAGAGGTGGAACAGCCGCGCCAGCAGCCAAATCACCACCAGGCCGGATGATAAGGACAAAAAGGAGATCAGAAAATAGGTTAGTCCGTTTCTTCGGATGGAGGAGAAGAAACGCGGGCCCGCCGACAAGCCCACCGAATAGACAAATAGAATGATCCCCAACGTGTTGATTTCGTCCGGGATATGGATCCCCCAATGGCCGAACAGCATGCCCACGAACATGACCGCCGAGGGTCCCAGGGAAAATCCCCGGATGGTCAGGTGGCCCAGGGCGACTCCAAGGCCGACAATCAGGAACAGGGCGATGACCGGATTGGTGGCAAGAAACGCGAGAATGCTGTTCATGCAATTCATATAAAATTCGCGTCAATTGAAACAGCGTTGGTAATATTGTACAGCATGTCCCAAAACAAATGAAATACTCGCCTCGATTTGGCCGGTTTCATGTTAAAAGATTTTACACAACGTGGGGCTTGCTGCTTTTTCTCCTCCATTATGGCCGCATTTATGCGAAGGGAGGAGGGGTGAACTCGGTCATGGCGGATTGGGTGAATGATCCGTTTTGGATTTTTCGATTCGAACCATGGTAAAAACCACCGGTGGCTGGTGAATTTCTAAAGGAAGCGAAGACTAATCTTATAAGGTTTATAATAATTTTCACCCAAATAGTAACAAATAAGAACATAGATGGCCGCTATTATTTTTTTATCTAATTGTTTGTATTTCCAATCCATGGACGATATGATTAAAGAAGGCGTGGGGAGGCGGATTTCCGTTCGCCGCGTGGGGGGAAGTACTGATTCATTCTCATTTCGATCGAGATCGAATTCGGGCATTCATCATTTTTTAGTGCAAGATAAAGGGAATCTCTTTGGATCCGGTCCAGGCATCCTGTGCCGGGGTGTCCGGTTGGTTGAAGGGATGGCGGATGTACGGGTAGTGAAAGTTGATAAAATAGGTAAAATATATTTCAGAGGAGGGAATGCAGTAGTTTTGATCATGAACCGGGCCGCGGGAAAGCGAGAGGAGAGCGGCTTGGCGATGAATGATTCCTTCCAACGTGTTCAGCGGGATTAAAGAAAAACGAACCCATGCCCCTCTGGGGCGCCGAATATTGGGATAGGCGCAAGTGGGGGGAAGACGGGCCGGAAAGAAAGGAATATCAGCGATTGAATGTAATGATCACACATCCTGATTATATGGATCCGGGGGGGGTATCCAATTTTTTCAATCATTTACGAGGGAAATTCACCGTGCCGGTTCGTTCTTTTTTCGTGGGCCGGCGTCCGTCCGAAAAGGGCGCGGTGAAAATTCTATTCCGGTTTGTTTTGGATTATTTTCATTTTGTCCAATGCATCCGGAAGCACAACATCCAGGTCGTTCACATCAATCCATCGTTTGATATGAAATCGTACATCCGGGACGGATTGCTGGTGCGGTTGGCCAAAATCCAGGGCGTTAAGGCGGTGGTTTTTTTCCATGGCTGGCAAAAACCGTTTCAGGAGAAAATGGAAACCCATTATCTTTGGACGTTCCAGTGGATGTTCGGGCGGGCCGACGCCTTTATTGTTTTGTCCAGTGAAGTCATGAACACCTTGCGCCGCTGGCAAATCACCCAGCCCATATACCGGGAAACCACCGTGGTCGATGACGCTTATCTGGAGGGTTTCGAGTGGCCAACACTCCTGGCCGGGCGGGAGCGGTCGCCGGCTTGGCGCATCCTGTTTCTCTCGCGGATTATCCGGGGGAAGGGGATTTATGAGACGGTCCAGGCCTTCGCGCGGCTCCAGAAGACCTATCCCGCCATGGAACTGATCGTGGCGGGCGATGGTCCCGAACTGGAGGCGGTGAAGTCGTTCGTCGTGTCGGAACAGATTCCGCGGGTTTCGTTTCCCGGGTATATCAAGGGGGATGAAAAACGCGAACTGCTGGCCGGCGTGCATGTTTATATTTTACCGAGTTACACGGAGGGCATGCCGGTTTCCGTGGTGGAAGCGATGGCTTTTGGACTGCCCATCGTAACCCGGCCGGTGGGCGGACTGGCGGATTTGATCCGGAATGAAGTGCATGGATTCATGACTCCCAGCCTGGACCCCGCCGAATTCGCCGGATTTCTTGAACGGCTGTACCGGGAGAAGGACTTGTACCGCTCGATTTCCCGAAACAACTGGGACCACGCGCGGACGCATTTTTTATCGTCAAGCGCCGCGGCGCGCCTCGAATCGGTTTACCACAGTTTAATGGATACCTCCACGCGGTAAGGCCAAATAGAATCAATACGGGAAAGGATGCAGAACGATGACGGCCTCCCTGGCCCCAAAACTGGAAAGTATATTGAAACACTTTATCCAATGGCTGGATGGATACGGTTGGGTTTCTCAGGACCAATATGATTTCTGGTCGTTCCCGCCGGGCCAGAAAGCCAAGGCGGTGTACTACAAAAACGCCAAGCTGGGCAGTTTTCTGGTGGCCCCGTTTTTCTTCCTGGAATCGTTCGCGCCCGGTACGCGGAAGTGGTTCACTCCCCCGCGCCGTTTCGCCATCGCCGATGCCCATTACGCCATGGGATTTTTGTTGCTGCACCGCGCCACCGGCCAAGCGGCTTATTATGACCGCGCCCGGAGGTTTCTTGAAGATTTGATTCAGTCGCGTTGCCCGGGGTACAAGCATTATTGCTGGGGATATCCCTTCGAATGGGAAACCTGCTTCGGCACGTTTCACGCGGGCACGCCCCTGATCACCACGGTCCCTTATGTCTACGAGGCATTCCGGGATATGTATGAGGTGGACGGTTCCGGGCGTTGGCTCGAAATCCTGCATTCCATCGCCGAGCACGTGTACCACGATTACACGGACGCCGATATCAGCGAAACGGCCAGCGCCGCCTCGTATTCGCCGTTCGACCAGCGCATGGTCCTCAACGCCAACGCCTACCGCGCCTACATCCTGACCGAGGCTTCCCTCCGTTTCCACAACGACGCCTATTGGAAAAAAGGAGAGCGAAACATCAATTATATTTTGGAAGTGCAGAATCCCGACGGCTCCTGGTACTACGCCACGGACGGCAAGGACCGGTTCATCGACAACTATCACACCTGCTTCAACATCAAGAACCTCACGAAGATCGACGCGTTGAAGCCCTCCCCCCGGATTCAGGAAAGCATCCGCCGCGGCGTGGCCTATTACCTGGAGAACCTGGTCGACGAACACCGGCTGCCCGTCCCCTTCGCCAAGGAACCGCGCATCACGCTGCACAAGCGGGAACTGTACGACTACGCTGAGTTTCTCAACATGTCGCTGTTGCTGCGGCGACGGATTCCGGAACTCAATGAGGTCCGGCGGATCGTGTTCGACGATTTCAGCGCCCGGTGGATCAAGTCCGACGGCTCGTTCCGCACCCGCAAGTTGTTGTTCGGATGGAACAATGTTCCTTATCACCGATGGGCGCAATCGCAGATGTTTCGGAGCCTCGCCTTCTGGTTCAAGCAGGAGCGGGACCTGGAGCGGGGCGGGGACGAGGTATCCATGCCGGCTTGGAATACCACGGAGAATGTAGATGTGCGGTATTAGTGGTGTCTTTCATTACCACGATCGTGCATCGGTGAACAAGCGGCTGCTGCAACGGATGAATGACTTCCTCCAGCATCGGGGGCCCGATGACGAGGGATTCTATTACGACGAAGCGGCCGGCTTGGGTCTGGGGCACCGCCGGTTATCCATCATCGACTTGAACACCGGACATCAACCGATCGGCAATGAAGACGGCACGGTCTGGATTGTCTTCAATGGCGAGATCTACAACTACCAGGATCTCCGCCACGAACTGCAAGCGCACGGTCACACATTTAAAACCAAGACGGACACGGAAGTCATCATCCACGCCTACGAACAATGGGGGATGGATTCCTTCCAGCGTCTCAATGGCATGTACGCCTTCGCCCTCTGGGACGGGAAGTCGCAAGCCCTGGTCCTGGCGCGGGATCCGTACGGGGTGAAACCCTTGTATTATTGGGACGACGGCAAGTCGCTGCTGTTCGCCTCCGAAATCAAGGCCATTCTGTGTCATCCCAAGGTGCGGCGCGAAATCGATCCGCAATCGTTGGATGAATTCCTGACGTTTTCCTTCATCCCCTCGCCGCGCACGATCTTCACGGGGATCAAGAAACTGTATCCCGGGTACGCGTTGCGCTGCGGCCGGCGGCTGGAAGAGCCGTATTATTTTTACCGCAAACCGCCCATCCTTCTGAACGGTGTTTCCGAACGCGAGATCATGGAGGAACTGCGGAACAAGATCTACGCGGCGGTGGAACGGCAATTGATGTCCGACGTTCCCTTGGGCGTGATGCTCAGCGGGGGCGTGGATTCGTCCACCGTGTCGCAAATCGCCACCGAGATCACCGGCGGTCCGCTGCAGACCTTTACGGTCGGCTTTTCCAACGATTTCGATGAAAACGAACTGGTCCACGCCCGCGAGGCCTCCCAGCGCATCGGCAGCCATCACCATGACATCGCCATCTCCGCCGAGGAATACGCCGACTTCATGCCCAAGTCCATGTGGCACTTGGAAGAGCCCATCGCCACCGCCTCCACGGTGGCGTTCTACAAAGTCTGTGAACTGGCCCGGCAACATGTCAAGGTCGTGCTGACCGGGCAGGGCGCCGACGAGCCGTTCGCCGGTTATCTGCGCCATTTCGGCGAGCGCTGGGGATCTTATTACCGTTCCCTTCCGCAGGCCTTGCGCAATTATGTCATCGCGCCGGTCGTGGAAAAGCTGCCCCGCAACGAGCGGCTCAAACGGGCGGTCCGGTCCTTGAACATCCCCGACACGCTGACGCGCTTCCACCGGGTCCATTCCATCTTTCACTCCTCCCTGCGCCAGAAACTGTACTTGAAGGAGGTGGAGGAGAGGGTGGTGAACCATGGCTGCGATGTCTTCCGGCAATGGATGGCGGATGTCGCGCACCTGGATCACCTGAGCCAGCTGTTGTATATCGATTCCCGTTTCTCGCTGGCCGACAACCTGTTGATGTACGGGGACAAGTTGTCCATGGCGGTTTCCCTCGAGGCGCGGGTTCCCTTCCTGGACCTCGACCTGATGCAATTCGTGGAAAGCATTCCCCCCCAGTACAAGATCAAGGGCTTCACGCAGAAATACATTCTCAAAAAGGCGGTGGCCAAGTGGGTGCCGCCCCACGTGCTGGCCCGCAAAAAGATCGGCTTCACCACGCCGGTCAACGATTGGTTCCGGCAGGAAATGCGGGTTTACATCAGCGACAAGATGCTGTCCAACGATTCCCTGTCCAGTATTTATTTCAATAAGAAAACCGTTCTCAAGATGATCGAAGACCACCACAGCGGCCGGGAAGATTACAAGCGCGCCCTCTTTTCCTTGTTGACCCTGGAGATGTGGTACGAGCATTTCTATAAATCCAGCCAGTGGAGTTCCTCCAATGATTATTAACGTTTTTGGCTTGGGGTATGTCGGCTGCGTGTCCGTGGCCTGTTTCGGCCAGGAAGGCCACCGGATCAACTGCATCGACATCAACGACTACAAGATCGGCCTGATCAACCGCGGGCTGCCCACCATCATCGAAAAAGACCTGGACCGGATGATCAAAGCGGCTTGGGAGGCGGGGAATATCCATGCCACCCGCGATTTCCGGAACACGATCCCGGACACCGACATCTCGATCATTTGCGTGGGGACACCCAACAACAAGCACGGCCACCTCGATCTGAGCGGCATCGGCCATGTGGCCGAAAACATCGGCGAAGGCCTGGCCGCGGCCCGGCGCTATCATGTGGTGGTGATCCGCAGCACCGTCTTGCCGGGAACCAACGAGAAGGTGGGCCGGATCATCGAGGAAAAGTCCGGCAAGAAGCGCGGGACCGATTTCGAGGTCGTCTCCAATCCCGAGTTTCTGCGGGAAGGGACGGCGGTCCACGATTTCTACAATCCGCCCTGCACGGTCATCGGAACCTCGTCGGACCAGGCCTTTGCGGTCATGGAGGACCTCTACAAAAATGTCCAGGCTCCGCTCCGCCGGGTTTCCATCCCAGCGGCCGAGATGATCAAGATGGTGAACAACAGTTTCCATGCCCTCAAGGTCTCGTTCGCCAACGAGATCGGGAGCATCTGCAAGTCCCTGGGGATCGATTCCCACGAAGTCATGGATTTGTTCTGCGAAGACAAGAAACTGAATCTCTCGCCCTATTACCTCAAGCCGGGATTCGCCTACGGGGGCTCCTGCCTGCCCAAGGACCTCTCCGCGCTGAAGACGATCGCCCATGACCATTATGTCTTGACGCCGGTCATCAACGCGATCGAGATCAGCAACGAAAATCAAAAAAAGCGCCTCGTCGAACTCGTCACGGAACAGAACGTCAAGCGCGTCGGCGTGCTGGGGCTCAGCTTCAAGCCGGGGACCGATGATCTCCGGCACAGCCCCATCGTCGAGTTCGTCGAGGCGATGCTCGGCAAGGGGTATGACATCAGGATCTACGACAAGAACGTCCACCTCTCCAAGATCGTGGGGGCCAACAAGGAATACATCATGGCCAAGATCCCCCACATCTCCGAGTACATCTCCGACAACCTGGAATCGGTGATTCAGGAAACCGACTTGATCGTCATTTCCCATAAAAATCCGGAATTTGTGGATCTGCCCCAGCGCTATCCGGAAAAACGGTTCGTTGATCTGGTCCGGATCAACGGGGACCTCAGCGCATATCAAGGAGCGTACTGTGGAATCAGCTGGTAGAGTGCTCATCCTGGTCGAAAACCTGTCCGTGCCGTTTGATCAGCGCGTGTGGCGCGAGGCCATGGCACTGACCGAAAAGGGGTATCGGGTCCGCGTGATCTGTCCGAAAGGGAAAAAATTCGACACCGCCGCCCACGAGACCGTCCAGAACGTCTCCATCTACCGCTACAACGCGTGGGAGGCGGGGGAAGGGTTCGCGGCCTATCTCTTCGAATTCGCCCAAGCCTTGCTCAAGATGTCGTTCCTGTGCGCGCGGGTGTTCTTGAGGGAGGGATTCGACGTGATCCAAACCTGCAATCCCCCCGACCTGCTCTTCCTGGTGGCGCTGCCGTATAAGGTGCTGGGCAAACGGCTGATTTTCGACCATCATGATCTTTCCCCCGAAACCTACCTGACCAAGCGGAAGAGTCAGGAATCCAATATCGTCCACAAGGTGCTGCTCTTCTTCGAGCGGATGACTTTCAAGACCGCCGACGTGGTGATCTCGACCAACGAATCGTACAAGGCGGTCGCCATGAAGCGCGGCCAGGTGCCCGAAAACCGCATCGTGATCGTGCGCAACGGCCCCGATCCGCAACGCATCAAGACCGTACCCGAGAATCCCGCCCTGCGGCGGGGCAAGCCCTGCCTGATTTATTACATCGGCACCATGGGCAGCCAGGACGGCGTCGATTACCTGCTGCGCTCGGCGGCTTACCTCCTGCATGACCTGAAGCGCCAGGATTTTCACCTCATGATCATGGGGGGCGGCACCGAGCTCGACAACCTGAGAAATTACGCCAAGGAACTGAAGATCGATTCCGTGGTGACCTTCACCGGCCGGGTGCCCGACGCCGAGGTGGTGGAAGCGCTCTGCACCGCCGACATCTGCGTGTGCCCCGATCCCCACACCCCCTTGAACGACATCTCCACCATGAACAAGACGTTGGAGTACATGGCCGTGGGCAAGCCCATCGTTTCGTATGATTTGAAAGAGACCCGGGTGTCCGCGGGGGAGTCCTCCCTGTACGCCGCGTCCAACGATGAAAAAGATTTCGCCCGGAAAATCGCCCAGTTAATGGATTCCCCCGAGTTGCGCAAGCGGCTCGGAGAAATCGGCCGGCAGCGGATCCAGGAAAACCTGTCGTGGGACCATTCCAAGCAAAGGTTATATGAAGCCTACGCGCTGGCGCTGGGCCAAGCGTAACGAGTCGAGTCACCATTATCATTCCCCGGGAAGGATCGTGAGACCATGGCGGAAACCCGATTCCAAAAAATCGCGGACAGTGTAAAGTTAGGCAAGGATGTGAAGATCTTCGATTTCGTCAACCTGTACGGGTGCGAGATCGGCGACCACAGCAAGATCGGTACTTTTGTGGAGATCCAGAAGGGCGCGGTAATCGGCAAAAACTGCAAGATTTCCAGCCACACGTTTATCTGCGAGGGCGTGACGATCGAGGACAATGTCTTCATCGGCCACAACGTGACCTTCATCAACGACCGCTATCCCCGGTCCACCAATCCGGACGGCCAGTTGCAGACCGAGGCGGATTGGATCTGCGAGCCCACCCGGATCAAGAAGGGCGCGTCCATTGGTTCCAGCGCCACCCTTCTCTGCGGGATCACCGTCGGAGAGAACGCCATCGTGGGCGCGGGCAGCGTGGTGACCAAGGACGTCCCGCCCAACACCGTCGTGGCCGGCAATCCCGCCCGGATCCTGAAGAAGGTGGAAAACAAGTAAGATCCCTTTCCTCCAGATGAAAAAATCCGGGGCGGACTTTCGGAGTCCGCCCCGGTGCTTTTTCCACGACAGGATTCGGAACGATTGGATTCGTTCTGTCTGTTCGATGGTTTACTGGGGCCGGGTGGCCAAATCCGACGCCTCCAGCAGGGTGCCGGGGACGAAGGGAATGACCTCGATCTGGTCCACGTAGACCGACACCGGTCCCGCGGCGGTGGCGGGAACCGCCAGCTGCAAGACCACCACGGCGCTGTCCGTCTTCGTGGGTTCGTACAGCACCGAGACCTGGGTAAATCCACCGGTCATGTACGCTGTGCTGGCCGGGATGTCATACACGATCGAGCCGTCCAGGCTGCCATCCAGCGCCGCCAGGGCGAAGGATCCCTCCCCGCTGTCCGCCCGGGCCGTCATCCGGATGAGCGTGGGTTGCTGGCCCACTCCGATGGCCGGGCTGGCCATGATCAATTGGATCTCGCCGGGATTGCAGGTAAACAACACACCCCGGTTGTCCACCGAGGGGGAGGTCCAACCGAGCGGAATACTGCTGATCACCGAAAGCCCCGGTGTGGATCCCGCCAGGAAGCCGCCCGGCACTTGCGCGAAGCCCGCGGCTTCCACCATGCCCTGGGCGAAGGTGTACACGTGGACCGGCGTGGGCTTGGGCAGCACCGGCAGGGGATCCGAATTTACATCGCCGCCGTTGATCAGAATGTCGTTCGGTTCGATGGCGGTGCCCGGCAGCAGGGGGATAATCTCGAGATTGTCCACATACACGGTCACGGGATCGATGGCGGTGGATGGATTGTACAACTGCATGATCACTGAGATGGTATCCGACGATGTGGGATCGTAGATCAATGCCACACGTTTGTACGCGTTGGCCATGTATTGCGTGTCGTGGGGAATCAAGGCGGACGCCGAGCCGTCGAACGAGCCGTCGATGGCCGCCAGCGCGAATTGCCCGCCGCCCGAGGTGGCCTGCACTGCACACCGGATCAACACCGGATTGGGTCCTACATTAGTAACCGGCAGGGATTGGACCATCTGCACTTCGCCGGGGTCGCAGATGAACCGCAATCCTTGACCATCGCTGGCCGTGGAGCCGGGTTGCACGGGAACGACTCCCAACGACGATTCGCCGGTGGGGAAACTGAGGAAACCGCCGGGAATCTCCGCGAATCCCGCGGAGCCCAGGTCCGCTTCGGAAAACGCGTACTGCGCCACGGGCAGGGATTTGGGGAAGCCGCCCGCCGGGATGGTGGGTGTCAGCGTCGGTGTCGGCGTCGGCGTGGGAGTCGCCGCCGGCGGCAGCGTCGGGGTGGCGGTCAGCGTCGGTGTCGCCGTGGGCGGCGGAGTGATGATCGGCGTGGGTGTCGGAGTTGGCGCGCCCGTGGGCTTGGAAGCGTTGTTCAAGGGATGGGTGTACGCCTGGAATTCGGAGAGATTGTCGGCGCCGTCGCCGTCCGGGTCCTCGCCAGGTTTGGCGTCGGTCCGAGCGAAGTAGAAGGCTTCCCACTGGTCAGGCAAACCGTCGCCGTCGGAATCTGAATTGTTCAAAGCCAAAATGGGTTGATAGTTGACGGTTTCCGTCACCCGTACGATGAGATCGCTTCCGGTGGAGCAATCCGTTTCCTGGATGCCCCGGATGGTGACCTGCGATCCGGTGACGATGTTCACGCCGCCGAAATCCAGCGGCCATTTTTCGCTCCCGGTATCCAGCAGCGTCTTCCCGTTTTCGGTGATCAACGTCCCGGTCAACTCCACCCGCTTGGAAGGCGCGTTGGCCAGCACGGTCCCCAAATCCGCCACGGCCTGGTTGATGGCGTCCGGCGTCACCGAGGGCGGCAGCAGGGACGGATCCACGGGGATGCCCAGGGCGAGCTGTTGCAGGGTGAGATCCACATCTTGCGCGGGCGGATTGTTCCGGGACCACTCGAGGAGTTGGCTCACGAGACTGGTCCACGCATGAGCCTCGGGCAGGCTGGTGAGCATGTATCCGTACACCGCGTCCAAGTCGTATTCGATCCTCAGGTTATTGAGCGCGTCCTGGGTCAAGGCCTGGAAATCAGATCCCCAGACGATGGGGCCGGGCAGGGATCCGTGCTGGATCACCCAGAGTTCGAAAGCCAGCGTGGCCGCCACGGCCGGGGTGGTGAAGGATTCGTTACGGCTGGTTAAAACCTGCTGTGTGACTTGTTGGCGAACCAGATCCAACCATTCATTATCGGTCTGTTTTCCATCGTACAGCGCGGGGGGATCCCAACATGGGATGTAACTGGAACTATACAAGGATACCGTCAAGGTATTCGCGGATTTTTCCCGCGCCCGCAGGATCAACGGCTCGGGGCCGGGCAGCCGCAGCGTCCATTGGGAAGCGGTCAAGGTGGCGGAGGCCACCTGGTTGTTGATCAGATTCCACACGCCCAGGAACGAGTCTTCGCTGACATGGTCCGCCTGCTCGTCCTTGGTGAGTTTTATCGCTGAATTGACGGTCAACAGATATTCGCCCGGCGTGGTTCCCGGAGCGGCGGGGAAGGACAAGGGATCGTTGGGGTTCGTCTGCCGGGCGCCCTCGTCGAAATCGCTCCAGCTGTCTTGGTCGGTGTCCGCGGGCATGCTGGTTTTGTCCTTGGGATCTGACTGACGAACCAGCTCGTCGAAGTCATCCCAACCGTCCCCGTCATAGTCCTTGGTGGACGAGAAGATAGGCAGGCCGAAGCTCCCTTCCAAGGCGTCTGGGATCCCGTCGCTGTCGGAATCCGCGGAGGGATCTTGCTCGATGGTGTAATTCATCGTGAGCATGGGACTGACATCGGTCCCCAGCATCGCGTGGAAGTCCACAATGGCATTCTGATACAGGATGATCTCGGTGGTTCCGGGGGTATAGGTCTGCCAGCCGCCGCCGTTCAGGCGATAGTAGATCGTGGCCCCCGCGGCGGAACTGGGCGTTACTATGATCGTACTGTTGTATGCGCCCGCGGGTGGCGCGGCGGTCAACGGCACGGAGCGGGGCAGAATCGGCTGTCCGAAGGCGAACTCCGATTGCTCGGCGTTGAATTGGTTGACGTGCGCCTCGAAATCGGCGGGATTGGGTAAGAAATTCAATCCGGTGAGGGTCACCGGCGGGGCGGAGACCAGCAAACCATTTTGCAGGATCTCCCGTTGGATCTTCACGCTGCCATCCGCCAGGATTACATCCGCTCCGGTCGTCCAATCATTCACGAAAAATGACCGGTAGGGATAGAAATAGCCGGCCGCGGCGTCGGATTTCTTGTAGATGAACACGTTTTGATATATCGAGTTGTCCGTGCCAAGATTGGGGATTTCAATCTCCCCGGTCTTGGTGAAGTTCCCGCCGGCGTATTGATATAGATCTATCCGGTACGGATTCGATCCGTCCACCGTCCAGACCACCAGGTCGAGGCTGGCGGGACTCACGAAATTCCCCAGCGCCACGTCCATGACCTGGCCGGTCAGACCCGTGACCGGTATGGCTTGAAAAGCTAGATTTCCCTGATTGAGGTAAACCGTTAATTCATGCGCCGGGGTGATGACCAGGATATCCATCAGGCCATCCTGGTTCACATCTCCTGTCTTCTTTTTGTTGGATTCGGCCAGCGGGATGGCCTGGGCCTGGAATGTGCCGCCGGCGGAGCCCAGCAAACCTACCGCGTCCGGTGCGGAGGACCACAGCAGGAAATCCAAGAAGCCGTCGGCGTTGAGATTCCCGGCTTGGATTTCATCGGCCTGCACGTCCGTCAAGGCCGCCAGCGGAATCAGGTCCCACTGCGCCGGGAGTCCCTGGTACGCGTTGACCACGGTCCCGTTGCCCCGGAGCAACGCGATGAGTTCTTCCGCTTGATCGCCGTCGATGTCCGCCCAGACCAATCCGCGCACGGAGGCATCGGCCGGATTTTCCCCGGTCATGCTTAACGCGGTTCCCTGGGCGTCCGGCTGTATCAACGAGATCTTGGGAATCCCCGCCAGGCCCACCGCGGCGAGAGAAGGCGGGGACGGCCGCACGGCCAGCGCTTGCGCGTCCACGCCCAATCCCGAAAGAAGCAGGGAGGCGTTCTGGTCCAGGTCCGGCCCCGGGATGGATTCGATCCCCGCCTCGGCCGGATACAGCAGCACGAGATCATTCCGGCCGTCACCGGTCAGGTCGGCGATGGCCAGGGGGCCGGTGGAGGTCCCTTGAGAATAGAATTTCTGGGCGGGCGTCAGCTGGCCGTTGCCTTGGTTCACCAGCACGAGCCCCAGACCGCTTTCATCCATCACCACCAATTCCGCGAGGCCGTCCTGGGTCAGGTCGCCCCCGATCAGCTGGGAGGGCCCGTCGGCGAATCCGGAAATTCCCATGCCGGTCAGCAAGGCCAGCGCGATCAGGCGGCCGGGAAGCCCTCCGGCCTTACTCGGTTTTGGGAAGCATGAATATTTCATGGATTTTGAACCTCCACGGGATTGGACGGCCCGAAGACTTTTTCGATTTCCCCGGTGTTCGGGTCCAGTTTCACGATCTGGTATTCGTATTGCGCGCCCAGGATCAGGTCAGTCGTATCGAGGTAAAAGATGCCGGGAGTGTTGGCCAGTTCGGGAAACTGATTCGGGTTGAATACTCCCACTCTCGAGATGACAAAGGGATCTTGAGGCACATCACGGTAGGGAGAGGTGATACTGTCGATCAGCGGGCTGATTTGCACATAGGTTTTGCCGGGCAAATCGAGCCGTTTGCGATACACGATGAAAGGCGGCTTGATGAAATATTCGGCGTTGCCTTCCTTCTGGCCGCTGAAATCCAGCGTGCCGATCCACAGCGCCGCGCCGTAGGAAAACGGCGGAGCCTCGGCGGCCGCCAAAGGCGGGATCCAAGCCGCTATTAATTTGGAATCCGTGGGCGGCAGCGGCCGGACCGGCCAGGCGGGGTGTTCATGGGGCGTGACATCCGCCGCCCAAAGGAAGGGCAGGGAATTGTTGCTCACCCGCTCCTCACCGTTTTGCCGCAGGGCGACCGCCCGCACGAAGTATTTCTTGTCGATCTGGATCTTCGCGTTGGTGGTTTCGTCCTCGCGGTCGATCACCGCCTCGAATTCGTTGTCTTCCGCGTCGAACGAATAATCGCTGGGCGATAAAGTGAGGGACGCCAATTGACCATCAAACTTGTCCGTGGTGGCCATCTCGATGCGGAAACCGGCCAGCCCCACGTTGGAGCCGAACCACTTCAATTGGAACGAGGGCGCGGTTTCGTCGCCCAGCGGCGTGGCGCTGATCATGGAAGGCGTCACGTTACTATCCGGTAAACTGGGGAAGAGAAACTGGGTGGGAATATAAAAGATCGGCCCCCGGTTGTTGTTTTCATCGAAATACCGCACGCCGTAGCAAATCCGGCCGCCCTGCGCGGGAGTGAAATAATCTTCGACCGTCAACAGGGGCGCTCCGTTGAAACGCTGTTCCGCCACGGGGAAATAGTTTTCGCAATCCGGGCTGCGGTAGAGGATCACCCCCACCGCGTCTTCCGCCTGGGGTACCTGGAAGGTCACCGGCCGGGGATTGCCAGCGTCATCGAAGGGCTCATGGGGCCGCGTGCCCCCCTCGCCATGCCCGCACCGCATCTGGATTTCGGTCGTCAAAATCAACAACACCGACTGGCTGATGCCAGACAACATATTTTTGTTATACAAATCGAACCACTTGGGGTCGGGGATCTGATACATGGCGCACGGTTCCAGATCGCCTCCCCAGACGGTTACCTGGTAAGACACCCGCAACGTCCGGCCCGGCTGGGGGATCTCATCCGTGACCACCAATTTCCGGTCCACCGGATAGGGTCCGTCGAAAATGGTTTCGATCACCGGCGGCAGGTTGGCGGTCGTCCCGAAATTTTGCGTGAAGCGCTCCACCATGACCCGCAAGGGCGAATTGTTCGTGTCCCGCCGTTCGATCACCAATTCCACCACCACGTTCCCGGGCGTGGCGGGAGGCCGGTTGGGTTCGGGTGTGATTGATTCAATAAACAGGTTGCATAGGCTGTACGCTGTGCATATGTCCACGATTTGCGGCGCGCCGGGCGGCTCCTTGTCGAAGATCACGCCCCGGAACGGGGGCGACAGCGCGGATTCGTTGCCCGCCGCGTCGAACGCGGAGACGCAATACCAGTACGCCTCGTTTTCATTCTGGGCGATGTTGATCGTGGTGTCGAGAAAGAAAGGATTGTCCGACGCGGGCTGGGGGACATCCGTGATATATCCTTCCGCCACGCCGTTCACGGGCGGGAAGGGGCCTTTCTTGCTGACATGGTCCCATTCACGGAAGCGGTACACCCGGTATCCAACCGCGTCGTCGCTGTTGCGGTCCCAGGTCAACACGATCCGCTTGGCGCCGCTGACATCCGCCACCTGGGTGGACAATCCGCGGGGCACCTCGGGCGCGCTTTGGTCCTTCACCGTGGCGGTCACCGGCTGGCTGGGGTCTCCCTCCTGGCCGAGCAGATCGATGGGCGCGACCCAATAGGTGTAAGTCTTGCCCGCTTCAAAGGGGGTGCCCACCGGCCCGGATTTTTCGAGGACCATGTTGTCATCGACGAACACGTATTTGTCTTCCGGCTCGGTGCCCAAGGCGTTCTGGGAAGGCGGCAACACCGGCACGCGGTTGATCTTCTTCAGCTGCCCCAGTGACATCAGGGTTTTGAAATCCTGGCCGGAGAGATCCCCATCACCCCGGTATACGTTGTATCCAAAAAACGCCTGGCGTTGGTCGCGCAATGCGGGACTGAAATCCCAGTTCAGGAAGATCTTCAAGTTCCCCCGCTCGCCGGGGACATCCACGCGGGTGGGCTGCTGCGGAGCGGCCAACTTCGTGGGCTGGGAGGCGTCGATCGTCACCCGCCCCAATACCAGGCCGTCCGTCCCGTTGGCTCCCTGAGAAGTCCGTAATTCATAGGTGTAGGTTTGGGGAGTCACCAGGTCGAGGTACCCCAAGCCCTGCACAATGGCCACGCCGTAGTTGGCGTTGACCAGCATTCGGGCGCGGAATTCGCATTGATCGCAACCCGTGTCTCCATCCAGGATGGTCAGCAATTGATCGACGAAGGTATCGTCGGTGACCGGTTCATCCATCATGGAGGCCAGCATTTCCTGCAGGTTCACCTTGGCCCGGTCCACCGCCGGCTGTTCGAAAATGCTGCGGATCAAGGGCGCGTTGCGCAGCCGCCCGGTGACGCTCACCAATTCCATCGGCTGGGCCGAGTTGGCGTCTCCCGCTTTCCGGTAAATACTGTAGGTGTCCACGGGGATCGATCCGTCGAACGAGAACCACCGGAGCAACACCGGGGTTTTGCCTTCCACCGGGCTGCCGGCCAAGGCCAGAAAAAACAGATGTCCACGGTCCGCGGCCTGACCGGGTCCCACGGCCCCCGCCAGCAGGCTCCATGCGGCCAGTGTGATTATTACGCAGCGTCGGGATGCGTTCCTCATCATCGTATCGGCTCCGTTCATGTTTTCATCCATATCGTTTTCCGTCGGATTCATCCGGGTAGTGCGCGCGCGGTTTCCTGGGTGGAACGGCCGGAACTTGTTGCCCCTTTGCGGGATGTGTTATCCAAGTTCCCTCTCCCCCTGGGAGAGGGGCAGGGTGAGGGAATGCCCCGGTTTTGAAGTCCCGGCCCCGGTTTTGTACCCGATGGACGGGGGAGAACCGGATTTCGTTGCTTTCGCTTTCCGGTTGGATTCATGGGATTATCCTTCCGGCTACCGCCCACCGGTTCGTTCCTACAAACTGCAATCGATGTCATAGTCCGCGTCCCAGTCTTCGTTCTTGTAGATCAGGAAGAATTCGGCCACGCAGGCAATGCACCAGTCGTCGTCGAGCACGTCGGCGGCCGAGTTCCAATCCTCCGGATCACAGAAGCCGATCCCGCCGCCCACCCAGGCGGTGCCCTTGAAGAAGGGCCCGCTGGGATCCTTCCCGCCGATCAGCGACAGCATGCCCTTGACGCTCACGATGCAGGCGGCTTCCCCGTATGCCCCGGCCTTGATTTTCCCGCCATAGGTGGGGCCGTCCACGAAATACCAGAAGGCCACCTCCGCCGAGGCGCCCACGCGCAGCAGGCAGCCGAAGTTGATGATCGGGAAGCTGCCGCCCACGCTTAGATAAATCCCCCGCATTTCGGTGATGGTGAGCAGGGAGGCCACTTCGGGATCGATGATCTTCAGCGGCTCCAGGTCGCAACTGATCCCCAGGAAGATGCCCCCTTTCAACACGTAGCCGTCGAACTTCACCGCCATGCTGGCCCAGAAATAATTCTCCACCTGGCCCGCCGCCACGCCGAACGAGGGATTCTGAATTTGGAACGACTCGAAGCCCAGCGTCCCCTTGGTTTGCAGGGTTCCCCCCACGTTCACCAGTTTCCCGCCGCTGATCATCAGTTTGATTTCGATCTTCTCGGCGGTCAGGCTGGATCCCGTGAATCCCAGATCGACATCCTTGGCCCCGATGCGGCAATCGATGACATCTTCCCCGCTGAGGTTGGCGAAACAGTTCTTCCCGGAGTTGCTCACCTGGTAGCGGGTCATGTCCAGGTAGGCCGCGAAGGTGAATTCCGGCGTGGACATGCTGAAATTGCCGTCGATGTGCAGTTTCTCCATGATGTTCCCGCTGATGATGGCGTAACCTTTCATCGACGCGCCCTTGAAGCCGACCGTGTCCTTGATGGCCGCGGCGACGCCATCGATGACATCGCCCAGGTTGGTCTTGATGAAATCGGCCACCGCGTCGTTCACCGAGTCCAGTATCTCCTGCGCCTGGTCCAGCAGCGCGTCCTTGATGGGGAACAGCTGCGTGACCAGGGTGTTGTTCAATTTCTGGAACATCTGCGTGTTGAACAGGGCGTTGAGGATCGCGTCGGTCACCTGATCGGCGGAGACATATTTCAATTGGGCGGGTGTGCTGTTGGCCACGCTGAGCAGGCTGGTTTTGAGCGCGTTCTGGATGTTCGTTACATAGGCGGTGATATCCGCCGGTTTGAAGAATTGGTCGAGATAGACCGTCGGATTGTCGAAAAACGTCTTGGCGTTGTCCAGCAGCGGCAGGATTTCCGTATCCAGGATGTGGTTGATCTCGTTGACCACTTGCTGCACCGGCTGCAGGACCTGGTTAAGGTCATAGCCGGTGCTGGCTTGGAGCAGCTGCAGGGCCATGTCCATCAGCGTCTGCACCAGGGGCCCCAGCTGATTGGTGAGATCCGCCGGGTTGTAATGCAGGATGGTGCTGACCGCCTCGATCTTCTGGATCACGTCCTGGATGAGATTCACCGCCGGCATGACATCCTGGTTGCGCAGCACGTTGTTGAAGTTGATCGCGGCGAACAGGCCGGTCAGTTGATTTTGGAAATCGAGGCTGTTGATGTAGTTGGCGTACTGGCTGGGATCCAGCGCGTTCAGCTGGCTTTTCATCGCGTTGAGCATGGCCTGGACCTGCGGCTTGATCAGGCCCTTGAGGGGCGGCCGGATGAACGTGGTCAGGTCGCCGGTGAGTTTGTCCGACACCTCGTCCAGCTGGTCCCGCACCGGTCCCAGGAACGTGTTCTGGATCGCCCCGGTGAATTGCGAGGCGGCGCTGCTGAGGTTCAATTCCGGCAGGCTGCCGATTTCCACTCCGAAGCTGATCTCGGTCTTGGAGGCGTTCAGGTATTCCACCGCCGATTTGATGTCGATGACAATCAAGTTCTGCTGCAGCGGCGCGGTGCTGGTGAATTCCTTCTTCGTCTTGTTGTATTCGATCTGGTATTGCAGATCGATGATGTTGGCGAACTCGGTCTGCACGTTGACCGGCGCTTCCTTCACGTACTCCGCGAACTGGGCTTCGATCGGCCCCGCGGAGATACTGACCGTGGAGGGGAACCCGTTCCGGTCCGCGTCCGGATCGGGCATTTTGAACCAGGGATCACCGTCCACGATCTCTCCCACCAGGCCCCTCACCAGCACGTGGATCTTGGGGGGATTGAAGAACGACACCACCAGGTCGCCCACCAGGTTGTAGAACCCGTTGGGGCTGTTGGTCCCGTCATACGTGGACAGGTAGATTTTCTGGATCGTGGTTTTGTACCCGTCGTACCGGGTCAACAGCGCGCTTTCGATCTTGGAGTCGCGGATGGTGCCGCAGGGCCGGATGTCGATCTGCATCAGGGGCTTGTCATCCAGGTTGGCGATGGTGTTCTTGCTGGAGATCCACAACGTCCGCTCGTTGTCGTTCACCGCTCCCTGGCGCAGGTTGAAGGCGAAGGTCAGCACCCGCAAATCCGCCTGCCAATAGGCCAGCGTACGGGTTTCCTTTTGTGCGTCGGCGGGAACCTGGCCGCCTGTGAAATTGCCGCATCCGTTGAGCGTCATGTCCTCGAAGGGCACCGTGATCCCGGCGGGCCAGGGGATGTCGATCTGTCCGTCGATGGTCGAAGACAGGCCGCTCGAGTCGTTGTCGAGATACGCCTGCCCGAATGAGGTCAACTTGATGTCATACCCGTCGCCCCCGCATTCCGGATCGGCGTAGATCTGGAAGGCCTGCCCCGCGCTTTGCGCGTCCACCACCCCCGAATACCCCCCGGGCCGGACGTACAACTTGGTCCATTCCGTGCTCGTGAAATCCAGCGTGTTCACGTCGATCCGGGCGGTGAAGGGCTGGCCCTGGAACACTTCCGGCATCAGGTTCAGGCCCGCGAACATGCCCGTCCCATTGGTGAAAGCGGCCGCGCCGTAGCTGCGCAGCGTGGGTTCCGCGCGTTCCCGCATGGCCTGCAGGTACTCCGCCACGTCGGTCCCGTTCTTCATGCCATTGGCCGGCAGCAAAAGGCCCGGCTGGTACCACGCCCCCTGGCTGACCGGCTGGAAATTGTAGGTGTTGAAGTCCGGATCGACAGCCGCGGTCATGGCGCTATCCGCCGCGAACGATCCGTCCCCGGCGAACGACGCCTGCCCTGTGAAGATGGCGTTCACGTTGACGATCGAACTCGCGCAGCCGCTTTGGTTCACCGCCATCAGGATCTTGAGGCTTTGCGCTTGCGACAGCCCCGCCTGGATTCTCCCCGACTGGATGGTCAGCGAGTTCTCGGTCAGCGTGGTCTGGGCCTTGTAGGGATACGCGGCATTGTAGGTGACCGGATCCGACACCAGGTTGGCCTTGATCCCAGCGGCTTCAATCAACACTTCGCCGTTGAGACTGATGTTCCCCTGCAGGTAGCCACAGTTGGACCCCCGCACCCCCGGCCCGAATCCCGCCGTGAATTGGGGCGTGAAGCGGTACACCGGCTTGGGATTGTTCAAAATATAGCCCCGGGTGTAGTCGAAGACCTGGCTGTCGGACTGGATCACGAAGCCCAGGCTTTCATACGACCAGGTGATCGTGAGCGGCGAATTCACCGCCGTGGAAGCCAACTGCAAGTCCTGTTTCAGTTTCAAATTGCCCAGGGGGAACAGTTTGTCCGCATAAACGAAACCCTGGCTGGCCGTGACCCGGAAACCCAGGCCGGACGGCATCACCGTGGCGATGAAGGCGAACGCCCCGCCTTGGTTGAGCTCGCCATTGTAATAACGGTACGCCCAGGACGCCCCATCCGGCTGGTAGGGATCCGATGGAGGTGTGAACGGCGCCGAGCCGTTCGTCACGGTGAGATCGAGCGTGCCGGCCTCCCGGTCGCAAAACAGGTCCGTGAAGGGCACGGAAATCACCGGCGTCCCCGCGTCCCATTCCGTCTGGCCGCTGAGTTTCAACGGCATGAAATCGAACGCGCTCACGCTGCTCAGGGTGGTCTCGATGTCGTCGAACGTCATCCGCCCCGAAATATGCAGGATTTTTTGGGTATTGGTCTCCGCGGTGTTGTTGGCTTCGTTGGGATCCAGGATGTAGCCCTCCGGCGCGGGCGGATCGATCTGGTCCTTGTGCAGCGTCATCGAAATCCGCATCCGGTAGGTGTCCAGCGGCAGCTGGTCCTCCAGCGTGATGGGAAATTCGTACTGAAAACTCTTGGTGTACGTGGCCGGATTCCCCTCCTGGCTCAGCACCTCGTCCCGGGTCCAGGTCTTCACCACGGCGTTGGCCGAATTGACCAACTCGAACGTGGTGGTGATGGGCAGACTCGACGGGGGGGAGGTCAGCACGAAAATTTCATACATGCCCCGCACCGCGTCGAGCCCCGCGATGGAATGCACGATCTTGTCCGTGTCCAGGCTCGCGAAATGGAAGCCGATGTCCAGCACCGGGATCGGTGTGGGAGAAGGCGTCGGGCTGGGCGTGGGGGTGGGGGTGCGAGTAAAAATCGGAATAATAAATGTGGGATCAATGAGAATGGGCGGCCGGGTCGGTTGAAAGACCGGCGGCTGCACGGGTGGGAAAATGACCTGGGCCGGTTGCAGTTTCGAGTCCGTCGAAGACTGTACAGGCGCTGATTCCTCTGGGAATCCCTTGGCCGGCGAACCCAGGGTCAGCAAACCCAACGTCACGAAAATCCATCCCGCCACCCGCATCTTGTGTGACCAGCTTTGATACTGTTGCAATGTCATTCCTCTGCTCCTGCGGCTAGTTCCCTATATATGGGAAGGGCCGTTACAAAATCAATATTAAATATTTACTTGTTTATATGATGAATCGGATAAAACACCTTTAGTTTCAGCCAAGATATTCTCTTGACAGCATTTACGTTCACAACGGCTTAGGTTGAAGAGACGTGTTGAAAGCTGGATGAGTGTCCACGATGCCGGCAAAACCGATTGCTGGTCGATTCTTGATCCCCCAACGATCAATTAACCGGATAGTCGGAATCCCCTGGCTTGAATGGTCTGAACCACAGCATTCCCGAGTTCCACCCCGATGGATGCGGGTAGACAGATGAGCCGAGGGAAACCTGCATACGCCTGACGATGGAGTTGAAACCAAGGTGGGTGTTTGGGGAATCTTAATAATGTTTATAAATCATGTCAATAATATAAAGGAAATTCTCCCTGTACTACGTCAACTCATACAGATATGTAGGGATGAATCCGGTTGCCGATTTCCTCGCGGGATGATCCTCTCGAATGGAGGGATGAAATCGCTTGATGTGCAAGTCGCTGATTTTAATGAAATTACGTTCTGTTCCCTTCACTCCGGTACGTTGTATGCATCTACTTTCGCATGGATACCATTTACCAAAATGAGGATTACCACGATGAACCAGACTGGTTGATCGGACCATCAGTCCATTCATTTTGGCAGGCGGATCAGCAGGTGATGCACGGTAGATGGATCTGTTGGCCGCGCATTGCCGGTTACGCCGTTGGGATGGCTGGTGGATCAAAGCCAACCTCTTCCTTCCTTTAGCCTTAATCCCTTCATTTTAAGCTTGATTTTTAAGTTGCTTTTTGTTATCGTGATAAAAAGATGTATGGGATGCAATGAGTCCGTTGGGATAGTTCTAGACGTGCTTCCTTTGTGTTTCGTCCAGCCTGGGATACCTGGCGGGACGAGCTGGTTTTTCTGAAAATGGATTCCATTTATTCCATGATTCGGGTTGAGAACCATGAAGAACCGAAAAAAACCACTGCGCCGTTTTTTACGGATGGGATTGGTTTGCTTCCTGGTCTTTTCCTTGGCGGGATGCGGCGGATTCAAGATTGTTCGTATCCCCATCCCCATCCCGACCTTCGGTATCGGCGGCGGACATAAAACCGCCAAGCGCCCTTCCGGGGAATACAACGGCCCCATGGAGCAAATCGGTCTTGCTTCCTGGTACGGCCGGGATTTTCATGGGAAAAGGACCGCCAGTGGTGAGTCCTTCAATATGTACGGAATGACCGCCGCGCATCCCTCGTTGCCCTTCGACACTCGCGTCAAAGTGACCAACCTGGAAAACCGCCGGTCCGTGGTGCTCCGCATCAACGACCGCGGACCCAACGTGCAAGGACGGATCATCGACGTTTCCCTGGCCGCCGCCCGTGAGTTGGATTTCGAGCAGCAAGGCCTCGCTCAGGTGAAGGTTGAAGTTCGTTGATTTCGCCGATTTGTAGTGCAGGTTTCCAGCTGGCATAGCTCGTTTCATCCCTGCCATGACGCGGTTTTGGGACTCGGGTATAATTGATTCCCATGCGGCATATTTCCCTTGTGTCCATGGAAAGGTCCCTGGGAGGAAGATCCGTGATCAAAGAGCAAGTCGAGGTCTGTTATGTGGACGAAGAGGGAATCCTGTTGCGTTCCTATGCGCTGAAATCGGTCTTTTTTTATGAGGGGGATCCCGAGGATTCCGATTCGCCCTTGATGCAAGCCTTGCAGCGTTACTACCGCAAATCCGCTCCCGCCACCCTCATGAGTCTGGGCTATGAAACCCCTCGGGGCGTCTTGACCTGGCAAAGTGAAATGGCCTCCCCCTTCGGCGAGGAGGATTTTGTGGAAATCGGGGAGCGGTTGTTTCTGGTCGATGAATATAACAACCGGTTTCTGGATGAATTCGCCTATGAAGACCTGGCCAAAGGCCAGATTCCCGTTGGATGGGAGTTGATTCCTCGCTGACATCGTTGTATTCACTATCTCATGAAGCGAATCCTTCTCCCGCTTTTTTCGCTCGGCTTATATCTGTTGCCGCTGGTATCCCCCGCATTTCCGGCTTTGGAAATGAAGGAACCTTTATTGTCTCCCCGAATATCCCTGGTAAAAAATTCCCTCGAGGAAGTGGTTCTCCAGTGGGATCAGGAAGGCGAAGAAACCTTGCCGCACCGGATTTTGTTGTTCGTTCCCGGACCGGTAGCGGACGCGACGTATTCCATCACCCGCTTTACCTGGCGCGCCCGGAAAGCGGAAGAAGGCCTCCAGGAAGGAGATGAGAGATCCTTTCCGGAGGATCCTCCCTTCGGCCGCCGTCCCATGTTGATCCTGCGGGAACTGGGTCTCCTCGGCGGGGCGCGGCTGGCCGTGCTGACGCTGCAATTCCCGACCGGATATTACGATCACGACACGTATAGCCCCATCCGGGACGCGGGCGCGTCCCCTGTGGCCTTTCCCCGGGGGGAGATGGTTATTCGCTTTGCCTCGTTGGATCCCTCGCCGTTTGCTGGATTTCCCCCGGACATCCAGGAGGTCGTGAGCAACTTGGCCCTCAATTTTCCTCCGCTCCGAAGCGTGGACACGCCGCCCGCTTATCCGCCGTTTCCCGCGTATTTCGACTCGCCCAGCCTGAAAGTCCGTTGCGGGGAAGAAGGATTGGTGTCCGTGCGGGGTTCCGAAGTCCTGGCCCGTTTTCCGGAGGTCTTTCCAGTCGAGTCCCTGGCCCTCTTCCGCGAGCGGAAACCGGTTTCCTCCCTGGTGTTCGACAAGGGCGGCCGGTTGAAGCCCAGTGGAGCCTTGTCGCCGGACGACACGATCCGGTTTTTTGTCCCCCGCTCCACTTCGCCTTACTCGCCCGAAACCGTAACCTGGATCACACGCCACGCGGAGTCACACCGGGAGATTCCCCGATTGGCTGCCGGAGCGCCAGGAGAAGCCACTTCTGTCCTCGAACGCCGGATACATTTGGAAGAAGACCACGCGTTCATCGAAGACAACGACAAGAACGAAGAGCAATCCCTGTATTGGATGTGGCATGATTTCGTTCAAAACGGCACTCAAGAGTTGGTCATCCCGTTGCCCGAGGGGATACTCGACGCCACGGCCAGGTTGTATTTGCGGATGGCCGCGAGTCAAAGCTACATTTATTTGGCCACCGATGCGGTGAAGGCCGAGTGGAACGGAATGCCTTTGACCGGTGATCTTTACCGCACCAACGCCGGGATCTATTCGGCCACCATGGCCGTCGCTCTAGGTCCCATGCGGGAAGGGACCAACACACTGCGCCTGAATGTCCATATCCCCAATCTGCAAAACAACGAGGACGCGGCATTTTACCTGGACTGGGCGGAATTACGGATCCGCCAAACGGTTACTCCTTCCCGCGAACCGTATTTCAATCCCGAAGGAAATCCAGCCGTTTTGATTCCCCCAAACACGGATTCGGTGTGGATGGTTCGGGATCCGGGAGCGGTGGCCGGAACGCTGGTGAAGGATGGGAGTCAAGCGCGGACCGGAGATATTTACTATGCGGAGCCCGAGGCGGGAGCGGTTGCCTTCCCGCCGGACCCGGCCGCTTGGAAGGTGTATTTTTTGCCGGCCGGGGCCGCGGTCGCGAACGTCACCCTGGAACCGGTCATCGAACCGTTGAAACAGCGCACGATCCTGACCGATACGCGCCCGGCGGACGTGATCTTCATTTCGCCGGGCGCCTGGCGGCCGTCGTTGCGTCCTTACGCGGATTATCTGGCGCAACGGGGATACGCCTGCCGGCTTGTGGCCGTGGAAGAATTGTACGATCTGTTCGGGGACGGCCGCTTGTCTCCTCACTGCCTGCGGGATTTTTTGCGGTACGTGTATTGGCATTGGGACCGTCCCCGGCCCTCCCATGTGCAGTTGGTGGGTGACGCGACCTGGGACTACTGGGGACGCTATCGCAACCACGTCCGCAATTACGTTCCCGGTTTCCGGGAGAACAAAAATTACGCGGTGGAGAATTGGTTTGTCCGGTGTGACGAGGATCCCGATCCCCTGCCCGACATGATGGTGGCCCGTTGGGCGGTGCGCGCCGCCACCGAAATTGACACCCTGGTTTCGAAAAGCCTGGCGTACGCGCGTCCGGCGAATCCCGGCCCGTGGATGAATCATGTCTTTCAACTCACGGACGATGATTTCGAGCGGTTCTCCGACGAACTGGCGCGGGATTGGATTCCCGCGGGCTTCCGTCTGACCCGGCGTGTCATATCGGATTATCCCTTGATCGACAACATCTATCTCCCCGAACGGCTGCGGATCAGCCTGCGGTCCAAAACCAGCCCGGAAGCGACGGCGGATATCGTCTCGATACTCAACCAGGGTGTTTTTCTGTGGGATTATTTCGGCCATGGCGCGCCCAACGTGATGGGCGAGGAGCGCATGTTCTTCGGCGGCGGATCCAAGTATTCAGACGCGCGCAAGTTGACCAACGGCGATAAATTGCCAGTGCTATGGGCATTCACGTGCGAAACCGCCATGTTCGATTACCCGCGGGACAAGTGGAACATCTCGCTCGGCGAGGACATGCTGGCGCATCCCGGGGGGGGAATGATCGCCCTGGTGGGGGCGACCGGCCGCGGCTTTCCCTCGGACCATATCGTGCTGGCGCGGGCCATGCACGAGGCCACGTTCGCCCGGCGGTTCAAATCCCTGGGGCAGATCTTTTATGCCGCCCAGTTGCTGGGAGTGGCGCAATATCCGCGTTTCGAACCGATAGAGCAATTCACCATCCTGGGTGATCCGTTCATCGAGTTCCCGGAATTCGTGGAGATCCAGGGAGAAGGACAACCTGCCGGCCGGGGAATTGCCTACGATTGGATACTCCCGGACACGGGAAACGCGCCGAACGGATTCCGGATCTGGCTGGAAGACGGCCGGAGCGTGGTGGCGGACGAAGCGGTGACTTCCGCGCAGGCTCCCGGCGGGCGGATTGTGGGAGAGATGCCCTATACCGGAGAACACAATCCCGGGATCCGCAAGGTGGGCTTGGACGCGGTGGCGGTCCGGGACGGCCGGGTGCGAATCACACACGGCGCGGTGATCTTGCCCCCCGAAAAACCGGCTGCGCCGTTGATCGTTCCCACGACGGGTTGTTTACCCGATCTGGATTTTGTCCCCGGATCGCTGACAGTCAAGCCGCCCTCACCCCGCGCGGGCCAAACCATTTTTCTGGAGGCCCGCGTTCACAACCAAGGACTCGCCAGCGCGACGGATATTACCATCCGCGGCTATAGCGGGACCGGCGAGACAGGAAAAAAAGAGCTGGAAGTGTCCGTCGGGCGGCGGGGGGCCGTGGTGGACCGCCTCGATCCCGGCCAGGAAATTCCGGTCCGCGTGCGCTGGGATCCCATCGGCAACGCCGGGCCGCAAATGCTGACCCTGGTGATCGATCCCGACCGGCGGATTCCGCGGGAAGATCCCCGGGAGCGTTCCCTTTCCACCACGATCACGGTATCGAAAAAAGCCGATCTCGTGGTGGACGCGAGCCGGTTTGAAATTCAGCCGATCGAAGACGGCCGGCGTTGCCAGATCTATTTTGAAATCCACAACCAGGGCGAAAGCCGCGCCGAGAAGATCATCGTGGAACTGGCGCTCAAACAACCCGGCCGTTCGGAGTTGGAGACCATTCGAATTCCCAAACTCTACGATCTCGATCCGGGGCAGCGCCAATCGTTCGGGGGGATCCGCGTTCCCGCCGGCTTCGCGTATCTGGAAATCATTGCCGATCCGGACGAAATCGTGGATGAAGAAACCCACGCCAACAACCGGTACCGCTACACACCGCCCGAAGCGGGAAATTGACTCATTCCGGATTTTTCACGGCATCCATATATTTCACTTGAACACCCGCCGGCAACCGGGCCGCGAACTCTTCCAGGCGGGCCCGCAGCCGGGGCGCTTCTTCCGGTGTGAGGGCGAAGAAGGAGACGGTGGTATCGGCGACCGTCACTTTTTGCTCCACCGTCCACTCACCGATTTTGATCCAGGAATCCGGAAGGCCCCGTCGAAGCCAGCTTTCATAAATCACCGCGATCACGGCGTTCCGCTGCCGGCACCAGGATTCGATGAAGGCCGATCCCCACCGCCCTTGCGAATTCGCCCAACCCGGTTCGCGGCTGCCCAATCCCATCAGATACAGGCATTCGATGTCGGCCAGATAGTTGATCGCCCCGATGTCGTTGGCGGCCACTGTCGCGCCATGGTAATACGTGCGTAGAAACAGTCCCATCTGGTATTGCTGGTGGTGTACGTTCTCCGCCCCCGGCCCGATCAGCCGGATGGATTGCAGATTATCCCAATAAGGAACCAATCCAAGAAAAAGACTGCCTGCCAATGCGGTCCGAATGACGGCTCGGTTCAAGAAAGGCGTGGCGGCGAACCAGACGTCACGATACCATCGTGTGGGAGTGTGGATAAATGGAACCAGCGCCATCCAGGCCAAAGCCAAGAGGTAAGCCTCGTAGCGGTAAAACCAGCCGATCAGAGCCAGGGAACAATGCAGCACCAATGCCACGGGAAACACGAAATTGCGTACGGTGGCGGGGGAGGTAAAACCCGGATCGCCGCGCAAGGCGGAGAGGCCGGCCCCCATCGAGAACACGAAGGGGAGCAGCAGGTGGGGGGATCCAAACAACTGGCCGTATAAACGTTTGGCGATTTGAATCACCTGGTCCCACCCCGATACGCCCAGCACGCTTTTCATCAGGATGGAGTTGGGGAAGAAATGCCAACCGAGCCATAGGTTGATTTCCCCGATCATCACGATGGGCAGCGCGCAAGCCGCGGCCAAGACAGCCGCCGTGGTCCAATTCCGCCGGAGCGCCAATACCAGAAGGAGCGGAGCGGCCACGAAGACGGTTTCGTAACGTGTCAGAGTGGCCGCGAAACCGAGGAAAAAGAGATGGAAATGGCTCGTGAAACTCCTGGATTCGCGGGGAGGATGACAGACCCGGTTGACCAGAAGCAGGATCAGGAGAATATGCAGCGTGTGTTCCATGCCCAGGCCGGTCAGCGTGGGCAACGGCAGGATAAACAGAAAAAGCGACGTGGCCGCCGCCGCTTTCCATTCGGCATTCCAATGACGGGCGGCGTGGCGCGTCAGCAGAAACCCCAACGGCGCCGCAGCGCCAAGATTCAACAAAAAAGGGATGATTTCGTGATGGCCGAATATCCGGAAACTCAGGGCCACCAGCAGGGTCCACAACGGAGAAGAGGATGAGGCGCTGAATCCCGCCAGGGAGACGCCGAAGACACCGCTTTCGGCGAAATGCCGGGCCATGGCCAGATGAATATAGGGATCGTCGAGCGGATAACCAAAGCGCCCGGTGCGGAAATAAATCCAGAGTTCCAAGCCGAGGGCCGTGACCGCAAGCACTACCGCGGGGAAGGCGAGGGGCAGGGAGAGATATGAATAACGTGGAGCGCTTGTTTTCATGGTGTGGAATGTTTATATATGTATTTCAATCTGTTCCTATGGTCTGCAGCTATTTGGTTATAATGTCGAAAATGTGATGTATGGGGAAGGGATAATAGAAAGGAGCCGGATTCCGTGGGGAAGATTCATTCACCCCAAAAAGTCAAGTTGATCTATGGCGTGTTGTTTAAGGATTTGCACGTGTGGGATGAAGCCCGCCAACGGATCGAAGCGTACTTCGGGCCCATCGACCGGGCAAGCGAGCATTATCCCTTTGTCGAAACCGCCTATTATGAGGAGGAAATGGGGACGGAACTCACCCGTTGTTATGTTTCGCTCCAGGAATTACAGGAACCGGATGTCCTGGTCCACTGTAAGCAGTTGTCCAACCTCTGGGAGGAGCAATTATCCGAAAGCGGCCGGCGGCGGATCAACCTCGATCCCGGCTATCTCGGCGAATCCAACCTGGTGCTGGCCAGCACCAAGAATTTCAGCCAGCGGATTTACCTGGGCCGGGGGATCTACGGGGAAGTCACCATGGTCTACGCCCGCGGGGATTTCACCCGCCTGCCCTGGACTTACCTGGATTATTTTCACCATAAAGATTTCTTTCTGGCGGTCCGAAAAATCCATCAGGCCCAGTTGAAGAAACCATCCGCCGCGGGTGAATGAGGAGGTATCCACCCAATCCGATGCCAACCGCTCCCGGGAACAACCCTGCCGTTCGGCCGGACCGATGGCTGCATGTCCTCTCGGCCCTGGGATTGCTTTTGATCTTCGCCTACCGGATGGGGGCGGCGGTGGTGGATCCGGACTTGTGGCATCAGATGGCCTTCTTCCGTGAATATGTGAATACCGGTGCTTTTCCCTACCGGGATCCGTTCGCGTACACGGAGACCGTTCCCTTGATTCATCATGAGTGGGGGGCGGGAGTGATCGCGTATGGATTGACGGAATGGTTCGGCGGGGCGGGGATTCTGACCGCACGCCTGATGCTGGCGGCCTCGATGGTTCTTTTCGTGATTGGGGGAGCGCGGTTGCGGGGGGCGGATTCCTGTACGTTGTTTCTGTTGGCTCCCCTCGGCATTTTGTTGATCGACCGCGGATTTTCAACCATCCGCGCCCAGCTCTATTCGTTCGGGCTGGTGGCGCTGTTGCTGCTGTTTTTGGAGTACGACAAGCGGGGGCGGCGGTTCTGGATTCCCCTTTGGCTGGTTCTGTACGTGGCGTGGGTCAATGTGCACGCGGGATTCGTCTTGGGATTCGGGATCGTCTTTTTGTGGTGGATCGAGCAAGGGTGGAAGGGCCGCCCGCATTGGCGCTTGGCTGGAGTGGGGGGCCTGATGATTCTACTGGCCTTCGTGAATCCGTATGGCATTGATTATGTCACGTATCTGGGGAAGGCGTTGCTCATGCCGCGCCCCCGGATCATGGAATGGCAATCCCTTTATGAAGGCCGTTTGGTGTTGCAACTCGCCATCTTGTTTTTGTCCGCCCTGTTGGCGGGGTATGGGGCGTATGTCCGGGGCATCAAAAACGCGGACGGCCTTCCCCTGTTGATGCTTTTGCTCCTGGCCTCGTGGCGGTCCAACCGGCTGCTGTGCTTTTACGCGATCGTATGGACCCAGTTTGTACCGGGGTGGATCCAATCGTCTCCCTTGGGTGAAGCCTTCACGCGCGCCTACGCGAATTTCCGGGCGTTTTTGCTGGTGTTCTGGTCTATGGTAGTGGCTCTCTTCGTGATATGGCTTATCCCTTTGCAGCCATGGAAACTTCAGGTTCCGGGCAGTCCGCGTCCCGCGTGGGGACCGCACGCGGTGTATCCCGTGGGGGCCGTGGATTATTTATCGGCCCATCACGCGGAAGGATGTTTGTTGATTCCCTTCGATTGGGGCGCGTACGCGATGTGGAAACTCTATCCCCGTGTGAAGGTTTCCCTCGACAGCCGGTATGAGGCGGTCTATCCCGAGTCTGTGGCTGAAGAACAATACCGGTTATTTATGGGATATCCGGAGTGGCGGACGTTGCTGCCCAAGTACGCGCGGGATTACATCCTGACTCCGGTCCAGATACCTTTGCGGCGGATTCTGCTCGAGGAACCGGGCTGGAAAGTGGTTTACCAGGACGCCTTCTGGTTTCTGTTCGCCCGGGATGATCTGCCATTGCCGGTGGAATTGCATCCAGACCGGACATACGACGGCCGGTTCCCATGAGAGAGTGGGAATCCACAATTGACAACCCGCCCGTCTTCATCTAGGATTTATTCCGCTCGCTGGGGGTGGGCCGCGGCCCTGAGAATCTCTTGCGTGGAGATACCCCTCGAACCTGATCCGGATCATACCGGCGGAGGGAAGCGACGGAGTTCCTGGTTCATCCTGGAAATCCCTTCCCGAGCCACCATCCGGTGGCTCGTTTCGTTCCCGCTCCTTTCTCTCCGAATTATCACGATCCGCGCCGGTGACGCCTGATCTCCCGGCCGGGAAGGAGAGTCCTCATGAATTACGAATGCCAGCGCCAAGCCGCCGAACCGGGCGGCAATGTCACCCAGATGCATATCGCCCGCCAGGGAATCGTGACGGAGGAAATGAGGTACGTGGCCCAGCGGGAGAACCTGGACGCGGAGTTCATCCGGTCCGAGGTGGCCCGCGGACGGATGATCATCCCCGCCAATGTCAACCACAAGCATTTGAAGCCCATGGCCATCGGTATCGCCGCGCGGTGTAAGATCAACGCCAACCTCGGCAATTCGGCGGTGACCTCGGATATCCAGGGCGAGTTGGACAAATTGAATTGGGCCATTCAGTACGGGGCGGATACGGCGATGGACCTGAGCACGGGCGGGAACATCCCCGAAATCCGCCAGGCGATTATCGACCACAGCCCGGTACCCATCGGCACGGTCCCGGTGTACGAAGCGTTGACCAAGGTGCGGCGCATCGAGGACCTGACCGAGGACATCCTGCTCGAAACGGTGGAGGAGCAGGCCAAGCAGGGCGTCGATTATATGACCATCCACGCGGGCCTCAAGCTGCGCCACATTCCCCTGACCTTGAACCGGATCACGGGGATCGTAAGCCGGGGCGGCTCGATCCTGGCCCAGTGGATGATGTATCACCATCGCGAGAATCCTTGGTACACGGTGTTTGACGAACTGTGCGAAATCTTCAAACGGTATGATGTTTCGTTCAGCCTGGGCGACGGCCTGCGCCCGGGTTGCCTGGCCGACGCCAGTGACGAGGCGCAGTTCGCCGAACTCGATACGCTGGGCGAGTTGACTCTGCGCGCCTGGGAACACGATGTGCAGGTCATGATCGAAGGCCCCGGCCATGTGCCCATGGACCAGATCGAGATGAACGTGAAGCGGGAGATGGAAGTGTGCCACGAAGCTCCCTTCTACGTTCTCGGTCCGCTGGTGACGGATATCGCGCCGGGGTATGATCACATCACTTCGGCCATCGGGGCGGCCATGGCGGGGCAGGCGGGCGCGGCGATGCTGTGCTATGTCACGCCCAAGGAACACCTGGGACTGCCGAACCTGGAGGATGTGAAGCAGGGGGTGATCGCCTACAAGATCGCGGCGCATGCGGCCGACATCGCCCGGGGCCGTCCCGGAGCGCGCGGCCGGGATGACGAGTTGTCCCGCGCGCGCTACGCCTTCGACTGGAACCGGCAGTTCGAACTGTCGCTCGATCCCGAAACCGCCCGCGCCTATCACGACGAGACCCTGCCGGACGAGGGATACAAGGTGGCGGCGTTTTGTTCCATGTGCGGCCCCAAGTTCTGCGCGTACAACATTTCGCAGCATGCCTTGCAGCAGCAGGTGCGCGATTTGCGGGATAAACTCCAGGCCGAGGGCAAGTTGACGGAAGAGATGGTGGTGCCGAAATAAGCGCAAATCCTGCGGGAAGAGGAGTTCTAAAAGTAGGATGGGTTAGCGCGAAGCGCGTAACCCATCAAAATCCTGCTCCAGGAAACGTAGGGTGCCTTGATCCACGCGTAATCCACCCAGGCCGCTGCCGTGGCGGATCCCCGAAGGGGATCCCGTTGAGAAGCCGTAGGTTTTAACCTACGGGAAAAAGATTATTTGCCTTGATGATGTGCTGTTTCAAGCGCCCCCGGCGCGATTAAACTAGCCCAGGGCTTCAGCCCTGGGAAGAAATCGAAAAGTAATCACT
>JBHGBC010000047.1:0-38250 GCA_041946805.1 bacterium | reverse complement strand
TCCACTCGATGATTCGGGCGGACACCAAGGTCCGCCCCTACAAAAATTCCCTCACCCTAGCCCTCTCCCCGAGGGAGAGGGGATTGTTCCTTGGGTCGTCCTTTCCCCAGCGCGTTGCCCTGGGCTAGCTTCTGCCGCGCGTTTGGCGCTCAAATGATATTGCTATAAATTGATGACGAAATCTCAACAGCTTTTAAATCCCTCATTTCGGTCTTCCATGGTGACCATGAAACCCTTGGTTCTGGGATTGGGCAACGACATTCTGGCGGATGACGCGGTGGGTGTGCTGGCCGTGCGCGCGATCCGGGAAAGATGGGGCAATTTCGTGGACGCGGTGGAATGCGCGGTTTCCGGAATCGCCCTGCTGGAATACCTCGTGGATTACGACAAGGCAATCATTTTGGACGCCATCCGCACATCCCGCCATCCGCCCGGTGTCATCCTGGAATTGGATCCGGACGCGTTGGGTCCGGTGCTGGCCCCTTCGCCCCATTACGCTGGATTGCCCGAAATCCTGGTCCTGGCGAAGGAATTGGAGTTGAATTTCCCCCAGGAAATCAAGATTTTCGCCATGGAAGTGGCCGACCCCTACACGGTGGGAGGGGAAATGAGCGGCGCGGCGCGGCAGGCGGTCCCCGCTTTGGTGCGGCGGGTGGAGGAACAATTGCGGGCGTGGAAGATAGGCAGCTCTCATGCATGAATATTCGATCGTCGAACAGATTGTGGACCAGGTTCTGACCGCGATGCGGGAGCAGGGCGTGGAGCGGGTGAAATCGGTTCACCTGCGGCGGGGCAGCACCTTTTCGGAAGAGGCGCTGCGCCAAGCCTATGACATGCTGACTCCCGGGACGCCTCTGGAAAGCGCGGAATTGATCATCGAAGAATACACAGTCGAGTGGACTTGCCCGTCCTGCGGTCATCGGCAGACGGTGGAGGCGGACGACATGATCGGCCATTTGGCGGTCTGCGGCGAATGCGGCTACGGGGAGGCGGTGGATGAATCCCATGGATTGGAATTGATCAAAGTCGTGATGGAATAAAAGGAGCAAAGGACATAACATTCACCGCCGAGACGCCGAGGACGTGGAGATTTTTTAAATCATTCATCGAATGGAGTGGTGTTAATTGCGTACAAACCTGGGGGTGGATGCATGGCGAAAGGTTTTCCCTCACCCTGGCCCTCTCCCAGAGGGAGAGGGAATATGTTACTTGGTTAGGGTGGGTTTCGCGAGACTCAAACCATCCAACATTCGGAATAGGATCTGAATAGTCTGCGGCCGCCGCACACCCCTATCTTGCCAAGAATGACTTGACCCGCTCCCGCCCGGATCGTACGATGTAAGTTATCATCGGCACGGCCCGCGTGTACCCACGAATATGGAGCGGAAGAATCCTGTCCTCGCAGAGATAGCCCCCATTTATGCTCACTACCAAAGTGATTTCCGGACCCTTGAAAGCCGGCACGAGGCGGGCGAGGATCCCCGCGTCCTGGTGCGCGAGATCACGGAAATCACCGACAATCTAGTTCTCGAACTGCTGCTTGACCGCCTGTTGCATATCCTGCGGCAAGACGAGTTGCCCCTACATATTTTGCTCCTGGCCCAGGGGGGGTATGGCCGGCGGCAGATGCATCCCTTCTCGGACGTGGACTTGTTGTTCTTGCACAACGCCCCCTTGCGCGGCGAGGAAGAAGAATTGGTCAAATCGGTCTTCCGGTGCCTGTATGACCTGGGATTCAAGGTGGGGCATGCCTGCCGCAGTTTCAAGCAGGCGTTCGACATTGCCCATCTCGACCATCACAGCCAGACCGCCATGGCCGAGAGCCGGTTTCTGGCGGGCGACTGGCATCTGTTCGAGGAATTCAAGCACGACCTCTGGCGCGTTCTGTACCGCAACCGGAAGGATCACATCCGGATCAAGACGCAGGAGCGGGAAGAGCGGCTGGCCCGCCAGGGGGTGACCATCAATATCACCGAACCCAACGTGAAGGAAAGCCCGGGGGGGTTGCGGGATTTCCACTTCGGGCTGTGGATCGGCTCCCTCAGCCAGGGGCGCACGCTGAACCTGTTGCATTTGCGCCGCGTCAACCTGATCGACCACCAAACCATGACCGAGGTGGAGGAGGCGGTCACCTTCTTGTGGCGCTTGCGGAACGACCTGCACTTTTTCACCCGCAAGGAGCAGGACGTGCTGGCGCTTCCCCTGCAGTTGGACATCTCCCGCCGGCTGGGGTACACGGACCTCCCCGGGCGGCTGGCGGAAGAGACCATGATGCGGGATTACTACCGCCACGCGCTGACCATTTGCGAGTTCGCGGAAAAGCTGATCGCCGCCTGCGCGCCGCGGCCCTTCTGGCGGTCGGTCCGCCTGCGTCTGCGGAAGATATTGCCGGATGGATTCTCGCTGCGGGGCAACCGGCTTTGCGTGCCGCCGGACCTGCATTTTTACGAGCACGATCCCCGGCGGATTCTCCAGACTTTCATCCACGCGGCGGAGCATCAAGCCCTGCTGGCCCCCGATACGGCCATGGCTATCCAGGACAACCTGGAGCAGGTGGACCAGGCCTTCTTGCACGACAAGCACAACGCGGCGTTGCTGCGGCAATTTTTCGCGCTGCCTGGTCCGATCGACGGGGCGGTCCAGGAGATGCGCCGCACGGGGCTGCTGGAGCGGATCCTGCCGGAATGGCGGGGCATCGCCTCGCTGGTCCGGTACGACCTGGTGCACCGGTACACCGTGGACGAGCATTCGTGGCTCTGCCTGTACCATTTGGAGAACCTGCGCGCGGACATCATGAATTACGCGGCGGAGCGGTACACGATCTGGCAGGACTGCCGGCGCCGGGACGTGTTGCGGCTGGCGGTGCTGTTTCATGACATCGGCAAGGGGAAAAACGGCGCGCCGCACGCGATCACCGGGGCGCGGCTGGTGGATGATATCGCCCGGCGCCTGCGGCTGCCCGAGGAGAAGCGCAACCAACTGATCTTTCTGGTCAAACACCACCTGGCCATGAGTCATACCGCCCAGCACCGGGACCTGACCGATCCCCAGGTGGCGGCGGATTTCACGGACACGTTCGAAAGCCAGGATGTTCTCGACATGATGTACCTCATGACTTATGTCGACATGCGCTCCGTGTCGCCGGAGGCCATGACGGAGTGGAAAAACAACCTGCTCTGGCAGTTGTATCTCGCCGCGCGGGACATTTTCCTGAGCGAGGCGCCGGCCCGGGAAACGGAGCGCGCCCCGGTGCCCTCGCGCAAGGAGATCATCACGCGGTCATTGCGGCCGCATTTCACCCAGGCGGTCATCGAGGAACATCTGAACCGGCTCCCTCCCAGTTACCTGTTGTTCCAAACCCCGGAAGCCATCCGGGCTCACCTGGAAGCAATCCAGGAGTTTGACGGAATCCATCCGGTGACCCGTTTCGTACCCTATGAAAATCCGGGAAGTTGGGAGATATTAGTCGTGTGCCGGGACCGGGTGGGGCTGTTCAACCGGATCTGCGCGGCGATGATGCTGGAGAACTTCAGCATCATCGAGGCGCGCCTGAATACGCGCTCGGATGGCATTGTCGCCAACATCCTCGTAATCCGGGACGCCTTGGGGAACCTGGAAATCCCGCCCGGCCGCCGGAATCTGCTCCTGGACCGGATCCGGCGGATCCTGGCGCCGGACGCGAAGATGCCGCCCGTTCCGCGGGGAGTGGGGCCGGTCTCGCTGGGGCGCAGCAGTTTCGAAAGCACGGTCAAGATTTCGAACGACAGTTCCGCCCGGTTCACGGTGATCGTGATCCGGTGCGCGGACCGGCATGGATTGTTGATGGACTTGTCGTCGGTGTTGTCGTCCATGAACATCAACATTCATTTCGCGCGGATCATCACCGAGGGCAACCGGGTGACGGACGTGTTTTATGTGGCGGATTCGGCCGGCGGGAAGATCAACGATCCCGAGATGGTGTCGACGCTTCAGCAAGCCTTGCAGGACCGGCTCAATCCGGCGGAGAACCATGATAAAGATTGAGTTGCCGCATCACATCCACTTCAAGGACATCGTACAGAATCCATATCTTCTCGATCTCTATCACGGGATGAGCCCGCTCTTGTCCGGGGCCGGCTGGTGGATGGTGGACGAAATCTGGAGTCAAGGCCCGTTTCCTCCGCGGGAAGACGGTCCGCTCTGCCCCCTCCGGATCCCCCGGGACACTCTCCTGCCGTTGTTGAAGGAGAAAGGCTATCTCGTCGCCGCGCCGGAAGAGTCCAACGGATCCGCGGGCGTCGTGGCGTGCGGAGAAGGCCAGGGCCTGGCCGGCTGCTGGTACCGCAACCAGTTCCTGGGCGGCATTGGCATCTGCCATGTCCCGTCATCGCGGTATCCCCAATTGCAGAAGGTCATCCGGACCGTGCATGGCTACCTGTCATTGCTCTCGGGGGCGCTGGAGGATCACGATGACCTCGAGCTGGTGCACACCGTGTGGTCGGAGACCATCACCGTGGTCGACCTGGAGGACCTGCTGGAGCGGGTCATGCGGGAGCTGTGCAGCGCCATCAGCCTGGACGGCGGCATGATTCTGCTCACCAACCAGGACGGGGAATTGTTCCCGGCCGGCGTCTGCCTATATCCCGCCGGCCTCTTGAAGCTGCGCAACGTGGGAGTATCCCAGATGCTCTTCCAGGAGCGGGTGCCGGCGGGATCGGGGTGGATCGTGGAATTGGAGGCCGGGGATCCGCTTCGTCAGTGGCTGGAAAAGGAACTGGCTGATTTTCAATTCCAGACGCCCCCGGACCATGCCATTTGCCTGGCGGTCCCGTTCTACCGGAATCTGGAACTGGTGGGCGTCTTCATATCGTTCGCCGCCCGTCTGCAATCGTTTTCGGACACGAAGATGGATCTGATCCGGCTGCTGGCCACCAGCGGCGCCGCGGCCCTGGGCAACGCCCTGACCTTGCAGCGGATCGAGAAAAGCCGCAAGGCCCTGAGCACCATTCACGTGGTGCACCGGATCACCAATCCGGCCGTCACCACCAAGGATCTCCTGCCCCGTATCGGGCAGTTGGCCCGTCAACTGTTGAAGGTGCGTAAATGCTCCATCATGTATCTCGATTCGATCCAGGATCGGCTGATTCCCGTGGTCTGCCTGGGGCTGGAAGAGAACGAAGTCGGCCAGAAGCCATTGCCGCTGGGCGTGGGATTGCCGGGGTGGGTGGCGGAGCATTACAATCCGTTTTTATATCATCCGGGCGGAAAACTGCCGCCCCCCTGGCGGACGGGCGAAGAACGTTATTACGAGGATTCGTATCTCGCGGTGGCCATGATCGACCAGGACGTCCAGGGGGTGATCACGGTGGCCGACAAGGAAATGGATTTCACTCCCGGGGACCGCGATATTCTATTGACCTTCGCGGAGCAGGCGGTGATGGCCATCAAGAACGCCTGCCTGCATGAGGGCGAGCGCACCATCACGGTCAACGCCCTGAAGAGCATCGCCAATCTGATCGAGACGCAGGATCCCGGCACCCCGGGGATCACGGTGCAAACCTGTCTCTGGGCGCAGCGGATCGCCCGCGTGTTGAATCTGCCCGAGGCTCTGTTCCAAAACATTACTTACGCCTCCCTGCTGCATGAATCCGGCCTGCTGGGAGCGGATCAGCAAGAGTCATCGTTTCATACCGTGCAGCAGAAAAAGGCCGAACTCAGTTTGCGGTTTGTGCAATCCCTCGGCCTGCCCAAGGAGGTGGGTGACATCGTCTATCACGTGAACGAGGCCTGGAACGGGCAGGGATTTCCCGATGGGCTCAAGGGCAACAAAATCCCACTCGGTTCACGGATCATTGCCGTGGCCAACGCGTTCGCGACCTTGCTGCACCGGTGGGAGGGGGAGGGGCGGCCTAGCCGGCACGCCTCCGATAAAGCCATGCGGATCATCTCCCGCCTGGGGAGACGGTCGTACGATCCCGATGTGGTCAACGCTTTGCAGCAGGTGATCGAGAATCCCTTGGATGATCCCAGCGAGGGGATGACGGGTTGGCCTCCTGCGTGAGGCCGGCGGGGGAAAATCCGGTTCACTGAAACCGGCAGACGTGCACGATCGAGGGGGGCAGGTTCAACAGAACAAAAATCCGCTCTTTTTCGTATTGGGTGAGAAATTGGTTGAGCACGCCGTCCACGGCTTTCACCCGGATCTTTTCCCGGCCGTATGTGATGCAGGGTTTGATGGCCCGGATGCCTGCGTATTCGAAGAAACTGAGTGTGCCTTCCGGCTTGAGCAGCCGCTGATACCCCTCCAGGATCTCCCGCACCAGTTCCGGTTCGAAATTATTGAACGGCAATCCGGAGATGATGTAGTCATACCGGTTTTCTCCGGCCAGTTCCTGGACCGGTTTGTGGTGAATTTCAATCTGGGCCTGGTGGCGGTTCAGATCGGGGTGAACCTGAATCAGGCGGCGCAGATGCTCCACGAATTGATCGTTGAGCTCGCAGAGGTCCAGATGGTCTTGGCCGTCGATGAGCGCGGCGATGCGCTTGGTGAAGGGACCGGTTCCCGGCCCCGCCTCCAGGATGCGCAGGGGCGCGCCCGGGTGTTTCACGTGTTTGACCATCGCTTCCGCCAAAAAACGCGAGCTGGGCGCGATGGATCCAGTGGTCTTGAGATGATGGAAGACGTTTTGATAGAAAACCTTGAGGGTGGAGGGCATGGGTTGTTGATCAATCCGGCGTCAGAGAGATGAAGATCCGCTGTCCTGGTGGATTTGTATACTCGTGAATCGTATAAGCCGGGAACCGTTCTTTCAAGGCGGGCAACAGGGCCGCTTGCGATTCATCCACGATAAAATAAGCATTTTCCTGGAGCATCGAGTCCGGCAGGCGGTCGATGTCCAGGCCCCGGTGTCCCTTGGCCAGAAACTGGACGGTGCCGCTGCCAAAGGAAAAATGCGGCCCGCGCAGGATATAGGCGAATTGATCGGCCCCCCGGCTTTGAATGATGTAGGCCATGCGGGTTTGCGCGTAGTGGATGCCGGCTGGATCGATGGTTCGCGCGTAGGTCCCGAAATAATGACCCAGGTCGATCCCGGCTGACACGAACACCGCCGCGGCGAGGAACAGGGCCGGAATGGATTTTAGGGAAACCGGACCCTCCCCGAACCAGCGGGACATGACGCCGGCCATGGGTAAGAACAGCAGAGGGGCCGCGCCCGCCAGCCGGGGGAAAAAAGGCGCGTCCACGGTCAAGACTCCGCCCGCCAGCAGAATTCCCACGATCCAGCCCACGGGGACCGATCCGCGTATGTCATAAAAGCGGAAAGCGGCGGCCGTCACGCCCAGCATGAACAAGACAGAGAGAACGGGATTCAAAAACGGGGCCTGGCCGTTGTATTGCATGCTGGTATCGGCATAGAGGATGGGAGAGAGGAAGGCCCGTTCCATCTGCCGGCGGAAGATCCAACTGATGTCCCCGCCCGCGTGATAGACCGAATCCAGATGGCGCAGGTTGTCCGGCGTCCAGGCCACGACGCCCTGGGCGCGGGTTTGGAACATTTCCGTCCGGCCCGCGCGGGTGTAATCGTGGACCAGCAGGGGAGCCAGGACCAGGGCCGCGATGGCCAGCGGCACGCCGGTCGACGCCAGCGTCCACCGGAGCGGGGGGCGGCGCAGCAGAGCGATCCAGATTTGTGAGGCGGTCCATAAAATGGGCAGCAGGTGGTTGGCCTGGTAGGACATCAATCCCAGGCCCATCACGATCCCCGCGCCCACGCACGCGGTCCGGGAGCGGCGGTGATGAGCATAGGCCCAGAGCGTCAACAGGGTGATGGTGAAAAACGAAACCTGCACATAATTCACCCCGCAGTGGAGGAGATGAATGAACCAGTGGTTGGTGATCAACGCCAGCGTGGCGAAGACCGCTGTTTTTTCCCCCCACCATCCGCGGACTAGTAAGTAGAAGGGAATCACGCTGAGGGTTCCCAGGATGACCGTGCTCATGCGCAAACCGAAGAGATTGTCGCCGAAAAGATAAAGTCCCCCCGCGGGAATCGCGAAGAAGAACTGGGGGATGGAATACCACGAGGTGGAAAAGAACGAATCGATTTTCCCTTCCAGAATCAGGCGGGCATGGAGGCCGACCATGCCTTCGTCGCCATGGACCGTGAAGGGCGCCGTGGTCAGGCGGAACAAGCCCAGGGTGAGCGAGATCCCCAGCAGGATCAGGAGAGGGGCCAGGGAACGCCGCGTTTCGTGGCGGAGGTCATCCCACAGGGTCAATCCGAACCACAACAGGCTGAAAACCAGAAAGGCCAGCCAGCTATACAGCGCATAAGCCAGATGCTCCGGATGCGGCGGCAGGGGACGCGCGCCGGAGCGGACCCATCCGATGGCCAGACCCGCGGCCGCCAGGGCCAGGATCAGCAAGCTCCATTCGAGGAGAGTTCTCCAGCGCGGCGGCATCGCGGTGGCCGGTGAATCACCGGAGCCGGGAAATGAGGCCGGTGCCGGAAAACTGCGAAAGGCAAGCCACGCGCCACCCATCAGGTAGAGCAGCAGGCCAGGCAGGAGCTGATGCCGCACGATGAAAAATTGGGCCGTGGCTCCCAAACCCAGGATGGCGGGCCAGTAAATCCATTGCATTGACAAATCTCCTTTTCGGGAGGAATAGTAAGGACAGTCACCGGATCCGGTCAAGCAGGAATGCGGGATTTTGGGAATACCCAGGGAAGGAAAATGTCAATGCGCGCGTTTATTTCCGTGAATATGGACCAGCGCTGGTTGGAATCGATCGAAAAAATCCAAAAAATCCTGACCCCCGCGGTATCCGGCATCCGGTGGACGCGGGCGGAAAATTGCCATTTGACACTGAAATTTCTGGGGGAGATCCCGCTGGAAGCGGTTCCGAAACTGGAGGCCGGCCTGAAACCCGTGGGGGAGCGGGTGCAGCCGTTTCCCATCGAGCTGGGCGGGGTGGGGCAGTTTCCTCCGCGTGGCCCACTGTCGGTGCTATGGATCGGCTGCCGGCAGGGGGAAGCGTCGTTGAACGCGTTGGAGAAACTCATCCGCCAAGCGCTGGAGGAAGCGGAGATCGGCTTCGACCGCAAACCGTTTTCAGCCCACTTGACCATCGGCCGGAGCAACCGGAATGTCAAGGTGTTTTTCAAGAATCCGGAGAAATACCAGGACCTGTCGCTGGGGACGATGCGGGTGGAATCGTTTTCGCTGATGGAGAGCGTGCTGCAACCGTCCGGATCGATGTATACAGAACGCCGGCGGTTTGGGTTAGACGCGGCGGGGTGATGGCGGAGTTCAGCTGCGGCCCGCTGGTGAAAAAATCCCCGCCTCCGGCATCTTAGGGAGGCGGGGATGAGGAACACTAATCGTATGCGTTTACCGTTCAGTGCTTGCCCGGTTCGAGCGGCACGCCGCGCCGTTCGTACGTGATATACGCTTCGATGGCGACCATTCGGGGATCGTCGAGCGGCAGGGCCTTGCCTTCGAGGGGATTGATCAAGCACCAGTTGATCATCTCGCGCAGGGCGATCACCTTGCCTAATTGCTGTTGGAATTTCGGGTAGGTTTCGGGATGGGTGTTGGCGGCGTTGGGATGACATTGGGCGCAGGCCACGCCGTTGGTCCCCAGTTCCGCGCTGACCCACAGGGCGCGGCCTTTCTCGACCACGCTCATGAATTCCTGTTGCCACCGTTCCAGTTCCTTGTCGTTGAACTCATCCGCCCGGGGCGTGTCCAGAACCGTAACGAAGGCCCCGGCCGCGATGAGCAAACCGACCAAGGAAATCATGATACGCAAGGTTGTTTTCGACATGGACGTCTCCTTTGTTTCTTTTGAATACATTCATTCTCAGTAATGGGTTTGGGGTGGAATGCGGTGGTCCGGCGATTGATACACCGTGTCTTCGGGTTGTTTCGTTTCCGGATTGAACGCCACGGTGCGGTTGGTATTGTTCCACAGGTTGTAGTGCAGGGCCACGCGCCCGTTTTTCAGATCAATGAGCTGCCAGCCGTTGGCGTCCCGTTCGAAGAAGGGATCGGCGCGGTTCATCGGGACCGTGAGTTTGGGCAAATGGCTTTCGGCCTGCTTGTAGCTCTGGGGATAAGGCCAGGGCCAGGCGGTCGCCATCACGGAATTGAAACTGATGTTTCCGATCTGGTTGTACTGGATCTGATGCACGTGTCCATAGATGACGTTGACGGACTCGAAAGGCCGGAGCAGGGTCTGCACCTCTTCGGCGTCCTCGGTCCAGAAATTCCAGCCCTTGTAGATCTTTTGAATCGGGGAATGGGAGAACACCACGATAGGGGTTTTTTTGTTCACCTTCGCGAGGTCTTTCTGGAGCCATTTCCGCTGTTCCTCACCGACCATGAAGGGCGAGCCGTTGGGATTGTCGAGACCCGCCATTTCCTGCATGCGTTGCTCGGCGGTGGGCCACCGGTTGTGGGTCCACTCGTCGTAGGTGAGGATGCTGTTCAGGGTGATGAAGTGCACGCCCTTGTGATCCCAACTGTAGTACTGGGGGCCGAACAATTTGGACCAGTATTTTCCCAGGTCCAGATAATAGTCATGTTCCCCCATCACGCAGCGCACTTTATTGTCGAGTTTGGAGAGCAATCCGGCCCCGTGGTCGAGTTCTTCCTTTTTGCCCAACTGGGCGAGGTCGCCTCCAAACATGACGAAGTCGGGTTTGGGGGTGAGCAGATTGGTCTCGGCCACCGCCCGGATCAGGCCGCGGTCCCAATTGTTGACGAAGACGGAACCTTTGATCTGTTGGATGTGCGCGTCCGAGATGTAGGCAAAGGTGAAATTTTTCTTCTCTTCGGCGAATGCAAGTTCCACCAGGCTGAGCGGCAACGCCCCGAGGGCGGCCGCGCCTTGGAGAAATTGCCGTCGGGAAAGACATGCTGTGGTCATGATGGCCTCCTTGTTTTCCAGGCGTTTCACTCAATTTTTCGGCGCGTATTCCGGGCTGGTGAGCGCTTCCATGAAGGCCACCAGGTCATCGATCTCTTCGTCGGTCAGGTTCAGGGGCCGGATCCCGCCGCTGAGAAAATCGTTGACCGGATCGCCCGGTTCGGTCACTCCGCCGTTGTTGTAATGCACCACTACTTCGCGCAGGGTGGCCAAACTGCCATCGTGCATGTAGGGAGCGGTCACAGCTACGTTCCTCAACGTCGGGGTTTTGAACGAGCCCAGATCGTCGAAATCCCGGGAGAGGACAAAACGGCCGAGTTCCGAGGTCCGTTTGTCGGAGAGGACTTTTTTGTCCACTTCCGCGGCCGTGGCTTCGGCCTTCAGAAATTCCCGCGCCAGTTTGGGTACCTGGCCCTGGATGGCATTGATCCCCACACCGATGTTATGGAACCGGTTGTCGGTGAACAACGCCTGGGTTTGTTCGATGACGTGGCAGGAAACGCAGCGTCCTTCGTTGATGAACAGGTGATAGCCCCGTAGCTGCGCCGGAGTCAGCGCGTCCGCTTCGCCGCCGTAAAACCACCGGTCGAAAGGCGTATTGCCGGAGATGATGGTCCGTTCGAAGGCGGCGATGGCTTGCGTCACCTCCGTCATGGTGACGGCGTCCCCGCTTTTGTTGAATACTTCTTTAAATTGACTGACGTACTCCGGATCGGATCGCACGATATCCAGGATGGGCTGATGATCCTTCAGCCCCATCTCCACCGGATTGACGGGGGGATGCAACGCCTGGTCCTCCAGGGAGGGAGAACGGCCATCCCAGAATTGCGTTTGCATATAAGCCGCGTTTACCACGGTGGGGGCGTTGCGGGTTCCCGTGAGCTTCAGAATGCCTTCCGAGACTTTCAAGGGACTGTCCGTGAAGGTTTTCTTGGGATCGTGGCAAGTGGAGCAACTTACTGCCCCGGTGGAGCTGAACCGGGTGTCCAAAAACAATTTCTCCCCCAAGGCGATCTTGGCGGGGGTCTGTGGATTCTCCGCGGGGTATTCCACTGGGGGCAATCCCAGGGGTACCGCCCCGCGGTCTCCCGCTCCGCCGGGAGCGGTAGTTTGCGGACCACCGCCTCCGCCCTGCGCGCCGAGGAAAGCGGCCAGGCAGAGAAGCGCCCCAAAGTGGATCTTTTTCTGTCGTTGCGCGTCCATGTGTGTTAATTCCCTTCAGTCTGGATTGTGGCATCCCCTCACCGCCGGCGGGAAGCGGAGGAGCCTGAAACGCCAGCTTGTTGCAAATAAATCATAAATAAGAACAATTCGCATTATCTAAGCATAAAATGGGGGGGGTTGTCAATCGATCTTCAGTATTTATTTTTTAGGTGCTTGATTTTCGCAATCCGGGCAAATACCGCGTAATACCACTCGTTCCAGGTTGATTTTTCCAAACATGCGCGCGGAGAGGGGGAGGGGAAGCGCATCGAATTCGGGCCAGAAAAAGTCTTCGATTTTTTTGCATTTCATGCAGATGAAGTGATGATGATTGTCCATGTTGGAATCGTAGCGTCCCTTGTCGGACAGGCATTGCACGCGGTAGATCAAGCCGTAATCTTCAAACAAGCTCAGGGTGCGGTAGACGGTATCGATGGAGACCGTGGGCAGTTTTTGGCGGATACGGGAATAGAGTTCCTCCGCGGTGGGATGATCGATGACCTCCAGCAGGGAGCGGAAGATTTCGAGACGTTGCGGCGTTACCTTCAAACCTCGTTGCCGGCAGAGGGTGGTAAAATGGCGGATCCGGGCATCAATTTCGGATGGCGGCCGTTTTTTCACGTGAATTCTACCCAAGATTCTGGATTTGGACTTGCTTGAGAATATCCGTCTCCCGGGTTTCAGTCAATCATGCATATGGATTCCAGCGCGGAAGGAAAGGCTGGACGGGATTCCAGGAAGAGATTGAAATGATATCCGTGAGAGATCAAGCAATCCTTGGCGATTCAAGTTTCCCTTCTCTGGAGAGAAACCGGCGTATTCCCTGGGCGCATTCCAGTCAAGTTCGAAGGAGGTTTTTTTCATGGCGCACCAAGTACTCGGTGGCAGGCGGACGCGGGGCGCCGCCGCCGCGCTGGGAATCGGATTGCTGCTTTTTGCGGGCATGTGTTCGACTTTCCCGGGACGTGACCGGGAATTCGAGGAGGCTCTCCGGGTTTTCGCGGAGAAAAGGGAGCCGGATTCAGAGATCGCGCTTTTCAATGGCCGCGACCTGTCCGGGTGGGCGGCGCATGGTTTGGGGAAGTGGACGGTGAAGGAGGGAGTGATCACGGTCCGGCGCGGAATCGGGTATCTCGCCACGCGGTGTGACGCGTGGGAGGATTTCATATTATCTTTGGATGTCCGGGTGAGTGAACAGGGCAACAGCGGCATATTTTTCCGGTCGCGTCATCCGGGGATCGGATTGCGGCCCTGGCCCTTGGGCTATGAAGCGCAGGTGGACAATCACGATCCGAAAAATTACACAGGCAGTTTGTATAAACGGGTTCACGTCACGAATCCCCGGATCGCGGACGAGGAATGGTTCGCGATGCGCATATCGGCGGTGGGGCCGCGGATCCAGATCCAGATCAACGGCGAGACCGTGGTGGACGCCACCGATAGCGCGTTTACCCGGGGATTCATCGCGTTCCAGGCCCATGATCCCTTCAGCCGGGTTGACTTTCGGGATATCCGGCTGCGGATTCCCACGAAAAAGGAATCCACGCCCCGGCCGGGAAAGTGACGCAGCGCTCGCTCTTGGAGGGAAAAGCAGGTACTCTAGTTAGGAGAAAACGTCGAGCCTATTTCTTGTATAGGGAGAGTCGCTCATGGATTATGCCGATGAAAACCTGGTCCCTGTATGCACCACCAACGACGAGGTTCATGAAACCCTGATCACGGGCGCCCTGGAGGACGCGGGCATCCGCTACGTGGTCCAGAGTTTTCACGACGAGGCCTTTGATGGATTGTTCGAGGAAACGCACGGCCATTCGCGGATTTTGGTGTTGGAAGAGGACAGGGACAAGGCGGAGGAAATCATCACTCAAGTTTCCACCCCGCCCGAGGGTGGCATTATCTTCCCGGATGAAGAAGCAGGCGAGAAAGCTCCCTGAGACCGGGCACGGGATTTGAGAAAAACGGTTCATCCGGTAAGTGCTTGCTTTTTATCAACCATGTCGTGCCGCCCTTCAATCGGGCTGGCCGGGGAGATCAATCCCCTAATCCCCTCTCCCTCTGGGAGAGGGCCGGGGTGAGGGAATTATTTGTAGGATCCGATCAGGGTGTCCGCTCTCATTCAGGACGCTCCGGCAAAAAGTGAAATGCAACTGATATGTTCCTTACATTGTGGTGCAGGCATCCTGCCTGCAACCATATATTGCGCAGGCAAGATGTTTGCACCACCATGAGGAGACTTTTTTACCGTTCCGTCATTCAGGGGCGAATGGAATCAATTGTACTACCTATGGTATGCACTTATCGGAAGAACCAACCGTGTTGATATTCAGGGAATTACTCGCCACGAAACTCAACAGAGCCTAAGTACACTCTAAAGACAATCACGTATCGGTGGAACCGCCGATAATCTCCATTTTTAAAAATACGTTTTTAAAAATACGTATCGAACAAGCCGATTTCTTCCCACAGATTGCCCTTCAGTTTATACGCTTTCCAAACGTCGCCGTTGGAAGCCACGCCATTGCTGGGGGCATAGGGCATGGCTTTGCGGTTGGTGTACCAGTCGCCGTAATCCCCATCCGGCCCGGCCGCGAACAATAGCCAATGGCTGCCCACCGTATTCGAACAATCCCGGTCTTCGTAGCCATAGAAAAGCCCCTTGGCGAAGGGATCCAAGGGGATGGAGGAAATATAGGCCACGGGAGTGGTCAGTTGTTCCATAATCCGGCCGTTCCAATGATTATCTCCCAGCCCATTGGTCTTGACGCCGACTTGAGCGGGCGTCTTACCCCAAAAACTGTATCCTCCCCGCAGGGTGCATTTTTCATCCCCGGCATCGTTCCCGTCGATCAGCCAGAGGCCGGTGTCAAATTTGCGGATATGGATTTGGTCGTAGAGCATTTTGATGTCCGCAAAAGTCCGGGCCGCCTTGGCTCGGATTTGCGCGTTGAGAAAGTTGGGCACGGCGATGGCCGCCAAGATGCCGATGATGGCGACGACGATCAATAATTCTATTAGTGTAAATCCTTCAGACTTGGATGCGTTTCCTCGCATGATTTTCATCTCCCCTTTTCATTGAGAAAAATGATAAATACGCCTCGATTTTAGGCTATCAGGATGGTATGTCAAGAAATATCCCTCCCGTGGGGGCCACCGGAGGGATTGATTATTTCTATGAATATATTGGGAAATGGCTATGGATTACGCGCCCTGCGCCGGTCCATTCAACTTCTCTGCACTATCCCTTAATGGGAATGGAAAGGGGACGTTGAGGATCTTTAGTTATACGTTTTCCGGTCGGACGCGTTTTCGTTCGTCAATCCATAGCTGGTCAGGAAAATTTCGCCGTTGCTGTTCAGGCCGTTCGACGGGTGGTAAGGCAATCCTGAATTCAAGGTGGTGCCGCTGTTGGCCGAGGGGCCGAAGGAAATCAGGATGAAGTCCCAGGGTTTCAACCGGGGAACGTACCGCCCCAGCGCGCTCAGGTTCCAATCCTGGTGGTCGTTGCCGGCCGGTTCCGCGATTTCCGGATCGTTATCCCAATAGGCATACGCGTCGTTGCCGATGCGGCCGAAGGCCTCGTTGTTGCCGCTGTTGATAGTGAACAGCCGGGCCGGGAAGAAGGGCGCCCGTGGGATGGAACTCATGTAGGCGATCGGCGTGGTCAAGGGAGAGAGGACCGCCAGGTTGTTCCGGTTTCCCGATCCGCCGTTCCAACCGACGCCGTTAAAATCCTTTTGAATCCGGTCGGTGCCGATGGTGGTATCGTCGTCCCGGATGTCCACCAGCATTTTATTATGGTCGGTGGTGAACAACTGGATGGCCGTCGTCAAGGATTTCATGTCCGCGTGACACCGGGCGATTTTGGCCCGGGTTTGCGCGTTGAGGAAGTTGGGCACGGCGATGGCCGCCAAAATCCCGATGATGGCCACGACGATCAGCAATTCAATCAGGGTGAAAGAGTATTGAGTCTTCCGGGAAAATGTCATAATGATCGATTACCCCCAGGACAAGATTGGTAATGTGTTCAACGGTCGCGAGGAACAAAAAAGTCTATGTATTGTTCCATTCAATGTCAAGCATATACCGGAGTTCCCCCGGTTGGCAATCCCTCGTTTTTACAATTTGATACAACTGCATGGATGATTTCCGGTTTTCCTCTCCCACGAGAGGAGAGGGAATGGATTTTTGCCTGAATCAGGATGGCCGGGATGACCAAGATGATCAAGATAGGATGGGTTACGCGCGGCTCAACCTCAACCAATCCTACTTTTCTTCGGGGGAGGAATCTAATAAGGACGAAAAGGACGGAAAGGACATTGCCGGCAAGATGCCGGCATCACAAAGACCCTCATCCTGACCCTCTTCCACAAGGGGAGAGGGAATCAGAAGAGAAAGAGAGATGATGACGGATTCCGCGCTGCGCGCGAACTCATTCCACGTCGATAGGTGGTTTGAAGGGCGGATCAGGGGCCTTTGCGGATCAGGTCACCGATGGAAATGATTCCGTTGGTGGGATCGTATTTCAGGACTTCCTCGGGAGCGGTGGAATCATTGTCGAAGTACAGGTCGGGGCCAAAACTGAAGATGAAATAGCCCTTGGGAGTGCCGCGGTTGAGCGTAAAGTTGTCACGGGTGAAATACACATAGGGGTAGGGAGGGCGGGATTGAAAATGCCGGGCGAGTTTCGGATCCTCCGTGTGATTTTCCTTGGTGTGAAAAATGTCGGCGGGGATTTCGGAAATATAGGCAAGGGGAGTGGTCAGGACTTTTTGAATGCGCGCCTGATCGAACAAGGCTTCGTCGCGTTCGAAGTAGTCGTTGCCGTCCAGCGGGTAGCAGTTATGGTCGAGGGCGTATGATTCGACCACGGTGGAAAGGGTCTTCATCTCCGCGTAGGCGGCGGACACCTTGGCCTTCACCTGGGCGTGTTGGTAGTTGGGCAGCGCGATAGAGGCCAGAATGCTGATAATGGCCACCACGACCAACAGTTCGATCAGCGTGAAGGATTGTTGAGAGTTCGTCAACTTGAGCATTATGAACCTGTTATAAAATATTGAATGAGCAACGGATCTTTTTCCTCCCCATCGTGCATCTGCTTCTCTAATGTGTATTATATCCCAACCCAATTCAATTGACTGATTTATGGATTACCCTCACCCCGGCCCTCTCCCAGAGGGAGAGGGGAGTTTGGGATTTCGCCAATATATATAATTGGATATTTACCGTGTTCATTTGAATATGGCTTCGTCCCCATAGGCGAACCGGATCGGGCGGCGTCTCACGGATTCCAGCCGGGGAAATGAAACCGCGAGGCGCGGGCAGCCTCCACGCCGCGTTCCGCATCTCCGGCGTAACGCACCGCCACCAGGGTCAAACCACGGGCGGGGAGGGTAGGTCCGGCCCGCCGCCGGTCTTTGGACTGCAGGATTTCCGGGATTTGATCCGCGTCGAGTTTTCCTTGACCCACTTCCAGCAGGGTTCCGCCAATGGTGCGCACCTGGTGGCGCAGAAACGCGGTCCCGCGGATCCGAAGGTGCAAGAAAGGGGGCCTTTCCTGGAGGATCAGTTCATAGATTTCCCGCCGGGCATGCTCGGCGTCGCTCTGCAGGCTGCGAAACGCGGAAAAGTCGTGTTTCCCCACGATGAACCGGGCGGCGGCCCGCATCGCCTCCACATCCAGCTCATCCCGCACCCAATAGGTATAATCGCGAAACAGGGCGCTGGGAGCCGGCTGGCGGAAGAACGTGTAGCGGTATTCCCGGTCCAGCGCGTCCCGCCGGGCCCGCCATTCCAAGGGCATGTCCACCACCGAGTAGACCACGATATCCGGGGGCAGGACGGCGTTGATTCCCCGGAGCAAGCTAAGCGGCTCCAGCCGGGTTTCGGAGAAAAAATGGGCCACGTGCTGCTCGGCGTGGACTCCGGTGTCGGTCCGTCCGGAGGAATAGAGGATAATAGTGTGCCGGATGATTTTTTCAATGGCGTCTTTGACGGTTTTCTCGATCGTGGGCCGGTCCGGTTGCCATTGCCACCCGTAATAGTTTCGTCCATCATACTCCAAATCGAGCCGGATGTTTCTCATGGCGGGCCCAAGGGAACCTGGCGTTGGGATTGTGACGAGACCGAAGGATTCTCGAAATCGTTCATATTGTATACCCCCATGGGGAGAGTCAACACACGCGGAAGCGGGGTGATGGATTTTTGTTCGAATCCGTAAGGTCAGGATGAAGAAGAGGACCGGGATAGGATGGCTTACGCGCTGGAGCGCTTATCGATTCTACGGGCTGCCCTCCCACTGGTCTTCGCCCCCGGAGGGAGAGGGTATCAAGAGAGACTAGGGGGATGGTGATGGGATACGCGCTGAAGCGCTAACCCGTCCTACTCAAAAGCATCACCACTCCAGATCGTGAAAAAAGGTGCAATGAAAAAAGTGTTTCTTTGGATACTATCGATGGCCGGATTTCTGCTGTCTCCCCCGGGCGGGTATGGCGATCCGGACGCGTACGCGCCGCTCGGCTCGCTGATCTATCCCGCCGGGCGCGGCACGGTGAAGTCCTCGACCGAACCGCTCCAATATACGTTTGCCTATCAGGACGGAAAGCATTCGATCGAATACGAGATTCTGCTTCGTGATCCCACCGTCATCGGCGGCATGATCAGCGTTCGTACCTCGATCGACGACAAAAGCCGGTTGATACCCATTTACCAGGGCGGCCTGATCGTCCAGAGCGCAACCGGTTCGCGGTTGTCGCCCCAGGATATCTTTCAGCTGAAAACCTGCCAGCTGGCCGACCAGGCGCTCCAGGGCAACACCGTGCATTTGTTTTATGAGGAGGAGTTATACGGCCAGAAACTGAAGAAAGAGTATGCGTTTTCACTCCGTGGCAAGACGTTGGTCATCCAGGCGTCCGGGGATGTCACCAACTCGGCCACGGCGTCATACGTGGGATTTGAATTCGGCAAGTCGCGGTATACGAACAATGCCACAATCCTGCGCCTGCCCGCGTGTCCCATACCGGCCGCCCATACCAACGATTCGTTTTTTCTGTCCATGTACGCCGATCCTTTGCTCAGCACCACTGGAATCTATGAAGGACGGACGGAAGTGCTCAATACCCGTTCCATCGAAGTGGGCAACACTCCCGCGTTGCTGGTACCGGACGCCTCCGGACGCCGGCCCGGCCTGAAAGTGACCGCGTACGTCACAATCAGTTCCAACCTGGCCGATGTGTTGCCCGTCCCGCCGCCCCGGGCAGCCGCACCGCAGATTTCTCCGCGGGACCGGGTGTTCATGGATCTTCACGAGCTTCCTCTTGTCCATCGTCCCTGGCTGCCGGGCGGCGTCATCCGCCGCTGGGAAGCGCCCCACTCGGGGACGGTTTCCCTGAAGGGCGCCTTCGCCCTTCTCCGTGGAGATCTGGCCACGTGCGAGGTTTACTTGTTGGAGGAAGAGACCGGAGAATCCGCGTTGCTGTTCAGTCAGGTCCTTGACCCTGTTACCAAGCCCGCGACGGGGATCGAGGGGAATTTCCCCCTGGAGGCGGGTGATCAGTTGTTGTTCGCCAGCACGGGACCGGCGGTGATGACCGGCGGCGACGTGGGTATGAACCTGGTTCTCCGGCAGGGAAACGATACCTACAGTTCAAAAGCCGATTTTTCGGAGGAGCAAGGACGTCAGGGCTGGTATTACGAACAACAGATCGGCCCCTACCGCACGCTGCTCATCTGGAATCCGGGCTTGAAACGCTGGGAAAGCCCCGCCACCCGGTCATACCAAACCGCCGAGCGGATCGTGAACCGGTCCGGGGCCGTGGGGGACGCTTTTGAGGAAGCCCAGGCGTTTTTTGACGATCTGGATTTTCTGGGACTGAGAAACCTCGCTTTCCCGCTGCGGGATTGGAGCCGTCATGCCGGCCTGGATTCGTCTTCCGCGGGCGGGGAATCCGAAGCGGTGTGGGGAACCTCGCAAAATCTGCTCCGCCTGAGTCAAACCCTGATGGACAAGGGAAACCAGGTCATCGATGTCATCGGGGTTTCCGGGATTCTCCCCGCCGGGGCGTCCGTCCCGGCGGATATCGCTTCAGCCACAAGCCCTCTTGCCGCCGCCGCCCAGGGCGGTTGGCTGGAGCGATCGTTATCCGCCCTGCAAAACGAGGTGGCCGCTGCAAACCGGGTAATGTATGCCAACGGCCTGCTGCTCGATTTCCCCGCTGGATTGGAACGGATATTGGGAAAGGTTTCACCCTGCCAATGGCTTGGATTGAATGATACCACCTCGCCCGCCGTTTATTCCGCCCTGCGGGATTGGAGCGCGTCCCTGCGCAAGTCCGCGTCCGGCCCCTTGATGATGGCCTGGAACGACTCCACCCGCCGGTATGATCTGTATGCCGCGTCCCTGTTCGACGCCCTGATGATCCCCTCCCGGACCGACAGCAACGCCCTCAATCTGGTGGAGGAAGAACTCCACGTGGGGCGGATCTACGGGCCGCGCATCGGATTCGGGACCTATTCGCAATATTACCAAAATCCTCACGGGGGCGAGATCATCGATTTGCGGCTGTTTCCCATCGATCATTATCTGGCATCCACCCTGGCCTGCGGGCGGATACCGTATATATCCAGCCGGGTTTGGTTTCCCGGCATCGAGGAACGGGTGTTGCGCCGCTATTTATTGGAAGCCTATTGCCTGCTCGCGCCCGCCGCCCGGGAATACCTCGATCCCGCCAACGCGGTCACGGGCATCACTTATCAGGCGGGTGATGATACGTCCTTGAGTGTGGTGGAGGTAATCAAAAAGAAGAAACTGAACGCGATCGACCGGATCGCGGTGCAATACGCCAACGGTTTGCGGATTTACGCCAACTACCGTTCGAAATCCTGGCTGGCGCATCCGGAAGAGGCGGCCGGTTTCGAGATCGGCAACGACGGTTTTTTGGCCTGGAACGGCCAGACCGGCTTGTTGGCGATGACAGGCGTGCAGGGTTTTCGTCCGTATTCCGTCTGCCAGACTCCCCAGTCCCTCTTTCTGCACAGCCGGGATGGGAAACTCACACGCCATGGTTCGCTCGCCACGGATGGCATGGTTTACCGGCGCATGAATGCGTATTCTGCCTTTCCGGACATGACCAGCCTGGCTGCCACCGAAATTTCGTTAATGGATCCGATGTCTCCCATCCTCCGTTCCAACAACCGCGTCGATTGCGCCTGGCGGTGGAGATCTTCCACCCTGGTGGAACTCCGGATCTATCATGCCGAACCGTCTCCCACCTTGTTGGAACTGTTCGAGTTTCCTTCGGAGTGGTTTCAGAAGGATTCTCCGCTGACTGTGGAGCGAAGCGGAGAAGGAGGGGTGGAGAAACCCCCGTTCCAATGGTATATCGTCGAATCAAACCAGCGGAAAGGAATCCGGTTCACGGACATCGAAACGGGAGACCGGTACGCGATCACCTTCGGGGCGGCGGGCAGTCCGAAATCAGCTCCCGAGCCCAAGCCGGAGATTCAGTCCGCGCCGGAGACAATGCCCGATACTCTATCCATGCCGGCGTCCTCGGAATCTCAGCCGCAGTCACAACCGGGTGACTTGACTCCCTCTCCGCTGCCTGAATAAGGGAAATCCATGAGAATCCCATGAGGATCCACGTGGGCCGGCTCATCGGGATAGGCGTTTTGTTTATCTTCCTCGCTCCGGCGGGGGGTGAAGAATCCCCACCGGCGTATGTAGAGATTCTGTGCCCGATGGCCAAGCCGCCGGATCCGGTTCTCACGGGCATCGCGGAATTGGAAAAGGAACTGATCCGTGAAGGCTGGACGGTGACCAAGACCTTCGGCCCCACTCCCCCGGTTCCCCCCGCGGCGCCGTTGCAAATTGTCATCGCTCCCTTGGATACCGAAGCGTTGGGCAAAGAGGGCGATACGCTGTTCAAGAACGTCATGCCCGGCGCGGCGGAATCGCTTTCGATCTTGAAATTTTCGTATGGCCAGGGACTGCGGGTGTACGCGATCGGCAGTGACGCCACCGGGACGATGTACGCCGCGTTCGAGCTGGCCGGGCAGCTGCGCCTTTCGTCCCCCGAACAGGACCTGGATCAGCGCGTGCGGGAGGTCCAGCAGTCCCCGGCCCTCCCGGTGCGTGGCATTCAGTTGATGATCCACCGGCAGGCGTTGGAAGATCCCTACTCCTGGTATCATTCGTCGGCGTTTTGGGAGGGATTTCTGGATACCCTGGCCCGGAACCGGTTCAACGCCCTGGAATTGCAAGGCGTTTACGATCTGGCCACCGGGGAATACTCCAACCTGATGCCGTACATGGTCTTCTCCTCCGAATACCCCCAGGCGGGCTTGGATCGACTCCAGGCGGACGCCAATCTCCGATCATTCCAGCGCCTGTTGGGGATGGCCCATACCCGGGGCATCTCGGTCACCTTGATCAATTCCGGCACCGGCTTGATGACACAAGGTTCGCCGGCCGGTTATCTTCCGGGCGAACAACTGATCCACTACACACGCATCACGGCGCGGCAATTGATGGACGTATGCCCGACCCTGGACGGACTGGGATTTCTCGTTACACCCTCGGGTATCCCAACCGGTTTTTATGAGCAATCGTATCTGCGGGCGGTCGCCGAATCGCCCAACAAGCCGGTGTTGGCGCTGCACCCGGGGGAAGGCAGCCCGCGCCTCGTGAACGAGCTGACGCGGGCGCATGCCGGCCCATCCGTGGTGCTCGTGAAGTGGAACGGCGATCATCTGGGCCTGCCGTATCCCGTGGCGGGCGGCCGGATGAGCGCTTGGCCTACGGCTTCCTGCCAGGATTACTTCAACCTGCCCCACAAGTACTCGCTGCTTTATCAGATCGGCTTCAACGGCACGCACCGGATCTTCCCATGGGGGGATACCGCTTGCATCCGCCGGACGTTGGAAACGGCGCGCGCCGCGGGGGCGGATGGCTTCATGTTGCAGACGTATTCCACATTTCAGCCTCACGCCGATGATTACACCAATCCGGACCAGCCCGCGCTGCGTTATTCCAATTGGACCTGCGAGCGGGATTGGTATGAATTTTTGTTCTGGGGATGGCTGGCGTATGATCCCGCCACGGTGGATTCGTTTTTTGTCCAGTGTTTTCAAGAACATTTCGGCGCGGATCCCGGCGCGCGGCTATTCAACGCCTTGCTGGCGGCCTCCCGCGTGGTTCCCGCCATCGCCGCCATCGGTTTTCCCGGGCCGGACCGCTTGGACTTCGCTCCCGAAATGGCCGCGCCCCTGAATCTGGACCAAATGTATCAACTGCAGCCGCTCGATTCGTTTGCCATCCGCTCCGTGACGGAAGAAATCGATGGGATTACCCTGGGGAAAACGGATGGTCGCCTTTCACCCCTCACTATGCTGGACCAAGCGGCCCAGGCGGCCGCGTCGGCGGTGGAGCAGGCCCGCGGCGCCGGCGAGGGATTGAAACATATCCCCGAAGGCATGGACGAAGCCGCCTCCCAGCAGTTCGTGAGAATCCAGAGAGAGTGGAAAGCCTGGATGCTGGATTTCCAGGCGCTGGAGGCGCTGGCGCGGTACTGGCGCGGGCAGACCGGCGCGGCCGTGCAGCTGGGTGCTTATTTACGGTCGGGTGATATTCCTTCCCTGGTGATGGCTTCCGAAAATCTCCATTCCGCCGGCGCGGCGTGGAAGGAGGTTCAGGAACATACATCCGCCCATTACCGGCCGATTTTGGTTCCCGCGCGCGATGGGACCCGGGAGTTTCATTGGCAATCGGTTCCATCACAAATCGACCTGGATGAACACTGGATTCAAAATCTCTACCAGGAGTGGCAAGAAGGTTCCCATTGGCCGGAAATCGACGGGCATTTCCGGATCTATCATGCTCCACCTGGACGGCCGTTGATGCTCACGCTGTCGGTTCCACCAAGGTTGAAACCGGAATCGGTGCATGTGAATTTCAAGAACAGCGAGGGCAGCACCGGCCGCCTTCCCCTGGAAAAGACCAGGATCGAGGGCGCGTATTATGTATCCATACCGGCCGGGCAGGTCACCGAAGGCGAGATGCAATATTTCTTCCTCGTCACGCTCCCGGCGGAAGGGCAAACCCGTGTCATTCCCCCGGATGGAACGCCGTTCACGATAATCATTACGCCCGACCTTGAGCCGCCCCACGCCGGCCGCGTGGAACATCGCCTGAATGACGCAAAGAACCGCGTGACCGTCACCGCCGAGTTTTCCGATCCCTCAGGGATTGCCTCCGCCAAGCTGTGGTGGAAGCCGTTGCCATCCACCGAGGATTGGCGCGAGATCCCGATGCAGGGAAGCGGGGCTGCGTTTACCGGATCGTTTCCCCTGACCTCTTCCGGCGCGCTTTATGCCGTGGAAGCCATGGACGCGATAGGCAACGTCCGCCGCGCGCCGGATCCATCCCGCGAAACGCCTTACCGGTTGATTCCGGCCTTCGCCAAAGGGAAATAGGGTTAGTTTTGCAGTAACATAGGAAGGCGCGCCTCAGATTGGATTGCGATCCAAATCCGTTTTTCGTTCACCGCCGAGACGAGGAGAATGCGGATATTTTTTATAGAGGGGGACAGGCGAGTGTAAATTGTCTGAATCAGGATGGCCAGGATGTGGATGGATCCCGGGATTGATGAAGTCCGTAGCTGTAGGGGAAGTAGGAGCGCTTGGCATCGTGCCCCTAGAATGTGAACGGAGGGGAATCGCGTGAAATCGTAAGGTATTTGCATGGTGATAGATTTTCCCTCACCCTGGCCCTCTCCCAGAGGGAGAGGGGATTCCAGAAAGAGAGGGGATTCCAGAGAGAGGGAAATGAATTACCTATGCTGCAGCTATGCCCTGGGCTATGCTCATGCCACGCCGCCGGCGCTTGAAAAGGGTTCTATGTACCGGTAAATAGTCAGAAAATCGGTCAAACCACGATTCAAACATGAAAGGAATTCCAATTAGGAAACCCACGATGGCACACTCGTATACCTACCCACGCATCACCATTTCCGGGGCGCGGGGCATCATCGGGCAGGACCTCACCGCGGAAAACGCCTTGCGCATGGCCTGGGCTTACGCCCGCTTGGCCGGCCCTGGCTCCGTGATCCTGGCCCGGGACGCGCGCCCCAGCGGGTTGTTGATCCGCCACGCGGCCGAGGCAGGGCTGCTCGCGGGCGGTGTGGAAGTCATCGACTTGGACATAGCCCCCACTCCCACCGTGGGCATCATGATCCGGACCCTGGGCGCCAAGGGAGGTGTCAATATCACTGCCAGCCACAATCCCGCCCCGTGGAACGCGCTGAAATTTTTCGGCGCGGACGGCACGTTTCCGGATGACGCGTTCGTCCAGGAATACATTCAGATTCTCCACCCAGGGGAATTCAAACACGCGGCCTGGAACGAAATCCGGCCGTCGCGGCGGGATGACTCCGCCCTCGACACCCACGTCCGGTTGATCGAAAACGCCGTCGATTGCGGCCCCATTCGCGCGAAGCCATACCGGGTGGTGGTGGATGGCTGCCGCTCGGCGGGCGGCGCGTTCCTGCCCCCATTCCTGGAACGGTTGGGCTGCGAAGTGGTGCGGCTGGATTGCGAACCGGACGGGAACTTTCAGCGGGGACTGGAGCCGGTTCCGGAAAATCTGGGCCGTTTGAGTGAATGGGTCCGGGAAACGAAGGCGGATCTGGGCATGGCCGCCGATCCCGACGCCGACCGCCTGGCGCTGGTGGATGAACACGGCCGGCCTATCGGCGAGGAATTCACCCTGGCGTTCGCGGTCCAGGCAGCGCTGCAACAATCAGGCGGAGGGAACGTGGTGGTCAACCTCTCCACCTCCATGCTCACCGATTACGCCGCGCGGCAAGCCGGAGGCCGGGTGATTCGCGCCGCGATCGGAGAGGCCAACGTCGCGCGGTGCATCCGTGAAAATCACGCGGTCATCGGCGGCGAGGGCAACGGGGGCGTGATGTATCCCGCCGTCCACAACGGCCGCGATTCATTGACCGCCGCCGCTTTGGTGCTCTGGCTCATGGCGCAAAGCGGGAAAAGCATCAGCGGACTGGTGGCGGAATATCCCGGTTACATCATCCTCAAGGACAAAATCACCATGGACCTGGAGAAGGCCCGTGAACGTTTGACGGAAATCGCCGCAATGGACCTCGGCGGCGAAGTGGACACCCGCGACGGCGTGAAGATCATCCGCTCCGGCGCGTGGCTGCACCTGCGCTGCTCCAACACCGAGCCGATCGTGCGGATCATCGCCGAGGCCGAGGGGATCGAGAAAACCCAGCGGCTGATCGCCGAAGGCAAGCGTCTGTTGGGTCAATGAGGCCGGGGAGAGGCCAAGTCAGCCGCCGGTCCGGAAACCTTCTCATGAAGATTCAAATCCTTAGAATGGAAGCATGAAAGATTGACTCAGGGCAAAAATCCTGGGCTACTTTATATCTGTCCCCTGAAGGGGTTCTTTTCAATCTTCGGCAGGATTTTTAACGTGGCTAGTGAGGGTGAAGTCCAATGAGTTGGCTTCCCCTCACCCTCTCCCAGAGGGAGAGGGAATGTAGAGGTAATTCTCGCTGATCCATTCGATAGGCTCTACTGGCCGGAGATATAAGAATGGGTCATCCCGGCAGTGCGTACACACTGAGACAGAATCAATTCCAATCACTCCGGGATGAGGACGGACACTAAGGTCCGCCTCTACAAAACTACCCTCACCCCCCCAGAGGGAGAGGGAAATTGGGGGTGGTTTTCATCGATCATTACGAAGGGAAGCGAACCGGCGATCTAAAAAAATTACTCACAGGCCAGACGAATCCATGTCATTGGAGTGATTATTTTTCACCAAGGAGATCTGTAAATGAAAACAAGACCTTTGGGTGCGTCGGGAATCGAAGCAACGGTCATCGGATTGGGAACCTGGGCGATCGGCGGCTGGATGTGGGGCGGCACGGAAGAGAAGGCCTCGATCGCGGCCATCCAGGCGGGGATCGATCACGGCATCACCCTGATCGACACCGCGCCCGCGTACGGCCTGGGGTATGCGGAAGAGATCGTGGGCAAGGCCATCGCCGGGCGGCGGGACCAGGTCATCGTGGCCACCAAGTGCGGCCTGGCTTGGCACACCGCCAAGGGAACGCACTTCTTCAATGAAAACGGCAAGCCGGTTCACCGCTACCTGGGGGCGGAGTCGGTCCGCTACGAGACCGAGCAAAGTCTGAAACGGCTGAAGATCGACTGCATCGACTTGATGCAGACCCACTGGCAGGACCACACCACGCCCATCGCGGAAACCATGTCCGCCCTGATGGATCTGAAGCGGGAAGGGAAGATCCGGGCGATCGGCGTCAGCAACGCCACGGTGGCGCAGATGGAGGAATACCGCCAGGCCGGGCAATTGGACACGGACCAGGAGAAATACAGCATGCTGGACCGCCAATTGGAAAAAGAAATCCTGCCCTATTGCCTGAAGCACAACATCGCGATGCTCGCCTACTCACCGCTGGCCCTGGGCGCGCTCAGCGGCAAGATCGGCCCGGACCGGAAATTTTCCGGCGACGACCAGCGCATTTCCGATCCCCGCTTCTCGGTCGAAAACCGGAAAAAAATCATGGCCCTCCTGAATGAATTCAAGCCTTTCGCGGCCAAGTACGGTTTGACTATCGCCCAACTGGTCATCGCCTGGACCATTGCCCAGCCGGGATTGACGCATGCCCTGGCGGGCGCGCGCAATCCCGAACAGGCCATCGAAAACGCCAAGGCCGGCGAAGTCACCCTGGCCGCGGAGGATATCCAGGCCATCAACCAAATCCTGGCGGCCCGGGGCCCGGGGATTCAGTGAAGAAAATTTTGCTGTCTTGATGGATGACGCGATGGTTCATGCATCGGATTGGGTGGGTTACGGGCTGCGCGTTAATCCGTCACCGCCGCTGACGAAGTGGATTCAATCCCCGAAGGGGATCAACGTGAATAGCCGTAGGCGATAGCCTACGGTTAGGGAAATAAGAACCAACCCCGGAAGGGTTGAATTCACTTTGCGGGGGGAAGGGCAAAACCATGCGGCAACGCGCGATCCTTCTCAATCATTCCTATCGAATACCAGGTTGGATGCCGGGAATTCTGGTTTTCATCCTGGCGGTTTTTCTGTCTTGTTCGGGAACCCTTTCCGGTGAATCCCTTCCGTGGAAAGAGTCCTTCGCGGCCGCGCCGGGCGCGCCTTGGACCTGGATCCGTGAAAATCCCGCCGCGCACCGCCAGGGCCAGGACGGCCTGGAGATCCGCCTTGAACCGGGCGGCCTGATGGGCGGGGGGAAGGACGCGAAAAACATCCTCGCGCGCCCGCTGCCCGAACCGGCCACCGCTGTATCCGTGCACCTCCGCTTCGCTCCCGTGGAGCAATACGAGCAAGCCGGCCTCATTCTGTACGGGGATGACGACAACTACATCAAGCTGGTGAAGGAAATGGTGGACGGCCAACCCTGGGTGGTGATGGCCGTCGAAATCCAGGCCGAAATCAAGTTTCTGAATAAACTGCCTCTTCCGGAAACAGGCGATCCGTCCGAGGTCCCCGTGACGCTCAGCCTCGAAGTTTCACCCGAAGGCGTGAAGGGCGTTTTCAAGCACGGCGCATCCGTGGAGATGGCGGGAAATTATCCTTTCCCCTTGGATCCCCGCCCCCGCGTGGGAATCTTCACCCAAGGCGGCCGCGAAAACGCCGAACGCTGGGCGCGTTTCGCGGATTTCACGATTGACAAGGCGTATTTGAAAACAGCGCCTTGAGCCGAGAGGAGATTTATCAGAGAAGTGTGTGTTTTTGATGGGTTACGCGCTTTGCGCTGATCCATCCTACCGCGCTAAATATCTTCAAATCCGTGATGAGATACACATCATTCAATTATGAATTTTATATACACGAACATAATTAACTCCCAAGACAACCATGCTTGGCGGGGCAATAGCATCCTGGAGATAATCATCCCATATTGTATAGATAATATTCAGCTTTTGTTCGCGAATAAGTACAACTCCGGATAAACATTCTACTAGATTCATTTGTTTGAAAATCATATTGGCGAAACCAATATCCCGGGTAACAAGAATTTCTTTCGTTTCATTCAATCGTTTCAGAATTACATGATCCTTGGCGCCTGGAAAAAGATCCCGGACCCATGCCGCCTTGAAGTGATGTTGTTCAGCGATTTTGACTAACCCGACCGGCAGATTTTCATCAATCAGAAACCGCATCAAGCCACCTCAACTCCATGTTGGCTTAAATGCGCGGCATACCGGAGCGCCTGGGATATATCTTCCCGGATTAAGAATGGAAACGCGGATAATAATTCCTCGATCGGATCTCCCTGAGCAATGGCCTCGACAATTACATAGATGGGAAGGCGGGTGCCTTTTATGACCGGTTGCCCAAGTAATTTTTCCGGATCGATTTCGATTCGATCGAACATGGATTTGTCCTTCTCCCTATGAATAGATATGAGACATCCCATGAGCTTATTTTATTATCAAATCGAGTCAGATCCATACCGGGCAGGCTTCAAATCGCATCTCACCTGCCCTGGACCGTTTTCGAAGGATTCCGCCTTACTCGGCGGCTTATCCTTACGCAATATACCAACGCATAAAAACAACGGGATTCCTATTTCTCCACCGCTTTTTCAATCTTCGCGCGCTGGATGCCTTTTTTGCCGAAGTTGGCCTTGAGGTACTCCTCGCCGCCGAGGACATAGCTGCGCAGCACGACGCGGTCGCCCTGGCCCACGCGGTTCCAGTCGAAGGGCCGGCCTTCACGCTGGCTGCTGATCCGCTCGTTGGCTTCTTCGCGCAGGTTGTAGCGGTCCCACAGTCCGATGCCGACGTTAGGCTCGAGGTGGATGAACCGCCAATCCACGATCTCGCCTTCGAAACGCCCGGTCTCGTCCTGCAGAATGGGCTTCGAGCCGACGCGGCGGCCATTTTCATCAAAAACCGGCAGGATATCCACCAGCCGCCCCCGGCGCTTGAAGACCGGAGTGATAACGTAATCGCACATCAGGTAATTGGCCCAGCCGTACGACACGCCGCGCAGGTCCTGGCCGATGGTCTTGCCGGTGTGGGCTTCCCACTCCGCGCCGTATTTTTTCACGTAGCGGTTCAAGGCTTCCATGACCTTGGGGCCTTCGGCGCGCAGGCCTTCGAGGATCATCTTGCGGAACGGCTTTCGGATATGCTCCTCGCGCAGCGGCTCCAACGTCCCGCCGCGGCCGACGTTGGTGGCGACCTGCAGGCTCATCAACGAAATCGGGAAGGCGGTTTCGTACTTCCGCTTGGGATGCGAGGAGCAGGTCACGATGCGCATGGAGCCGTAGATCTGCGAGCGCGGGTAGGAGTCCCGGTTCACGGGCGTGTTCCATTCCAGGATCTGCCGCTCCACGAAACTTTCCATCAGCTCGGGCGACGCCCACAGTTCCGGATTGGTGAAAACCGCCGCCTGGATGACCACGTTCTGGCCGCGCGAGACGTCGTACACGAAGCGCGCCGTTTCCTTGAGGCCGTCCTCGCGCACGCGGGCGTGATCGTCCTGCACCTCGAAGACCTTCAGGTTGCGCGCTCCCGATTCGGCCGCGCCCTTGATGAGGATGATCGGGTGTTCGAGCGCGAAGGTCCGCAGGCCCGGGAAGCGCTTTTCGGGATACCCTTCCGCGATCCGTTGGAGAATCGAGTCCGCGTCGAGGTCTTCATTCCATTCATTCAGCCAGTCGATCTCCGGGGGCAGCTGCACGCCCGTTTCGGGCGTGTAGATCCGGGGATACAGCGATTTGTCGTAGGTGATGTCGGTGTACACCTGCGATTGGATCGTGGCCGGCATCCCCTCCGCTTCCGATTGTCCATTGACGTAAATCGGCAGGCCGTGGAAGGGAACCAGGCCGCCGACGGCCACCGGCGAAGGCCGTCCGTTTTTCACGAAGCGCGCGGCCACGCGGATGCCTTTGGGCGTCAGGCGTCCCGCGGCCTTCTCTTGTTGGATCCGCTCCTTGATCTCGGGTTTCTTGAGTTTCAGCTGTTTCAACGCCTCCGCGAACTCGGCTTCGCTGATATAGAAATGCGCGTCGTCCACCAGCAGCACTTTGCGTTTCGCGCCCTCCACCTCAACGAACCGGCCATGGCGGGTGATGAGCAGATTGGCGCCGGGCCGCTTTTCACTTTGCAGCTGCTGGTTCAACGTGGGGCCTTCGCGCAGCGCCCGCGACACGTGCGTCCGCCCGATGGGGAACAGGAACGCGACATTCACACGTTTGTCCGCTTCGATGAGGTCCGGATCGAATTCGTGGAACACGGGCGGGAACTCGAAACCGTCGCTCTTGAGGAAGGCCAACTCGCGCAGCTGGTTGTAGGCGCGCCAGCGGATCATGTCCTCGGTGAATCCGCCCGCTCCGATGGCCACGATTTGGTTCTTGCCGCTGAAGTTTCCCAGCAGCGCGTCGCGGTCGCGCGCGCTCCAGCCACGCAGCTCGGTGCGATGGATGTAAAGCGCGCGGAAATAATCGTACAGCCAGGCGTGGCGTTCGACCGCCAGCCGGTACTTATCGTCGTCCGGCATGTCCTGGAAGCCCACGCCGCGCGAATACGCCCACGGCCAGTAATTGAACCAGTGGTCATTGATGGTTTCCGCGAAGAAATCCACCACGTTCTTCCAGAGCAGCGCGGGATCGACATCCTCGGCGGGGACCAGGACGAATTCCAGCGTCTGGGCCAGGGCGAAGGTGATGTACAGCAGTTCAATCCCCCGGGCGATGGCTTCCAGCTGTTCCCGGTTGCCGTTCGCCGCCTCGGCCAGCCGGGCGACCGCGCCGATGTCTTCGTATCCGCCGATCAGTTTTTTCAGATCTTCGAGAATGATCTCGCGGCCGGTATACACCGTGGCGAGGTCGGTCAGAGCTTGTTTCTTCAAAGAGCGCTGCCCGGCGTTATCCTCGGGAAGAATATCCAGGAAGAGCCGTGTCAATCCCGACCGCGTCAAGCCGATGAACCGGCCGAAATCGCGGTTGATCTGGGATTGCGTTTCCGTCCACTTCGCTTCCGTTCCCTTCAAGGAGTAGATGACGTCCAGGCCTGATTGAATGGAAGCCAGACATTTTTGCGCTTCGTTCCAAATCGGATCGAAGGCGGGAATCTCGCCTTCTTTGAACGATTCGCGGAAGCCGTCCTCGCGGTCATTGAAGGCGCGCGCCCGTTCGGCCCGGATTTTCAGGGCCTTGCGCCGTTCCAACGCCTCGCGCGCGGCGATTTCCACCGCCTTGCTGGACGATTCGACCAGCATCTGTTGGGCGAAACGCTGGGTCTCGGGCACGTACTCGGGCCGTACCAGGTGCTTGTACAAATCGGCCTGCTCGGCGGCGGTGAAGCCGTTCACGCCCTCCGCTTCCCGGGGATCGGCCTGCCGGGCGATGATCTCCAGCCCCTCGTTCCATAAGGCAACGCGTTTCTGAATTTCCGCCTCCGGCTCGCCGGTGACGGCGTACACACCTCCGATGCCCGCCAGCCACAGGCCGAAATCGAGCCGCGCCAGGGGAAGGCCGGCGCTGATCTTGGCCAGCGCCTGGCTGATGTAATAATCGCGTTTCTTCCACTTCTTGTAGCGCTTCATCTTCTCTTCTTCGCGCAAGGCCGCCACCGCCTCTTCCGCCACGGTGATGTTCTCGCGCAGGTACTGGTATTGATTCAGCGCCTCGGCCAGGGCTTGTTCCCGCCGCGTTTCATCCGCGGCCTTGGCCACCGCCGCCACCGCCTGGAAGAGCCGCTCGGCCCGTTCACGCTTGCGCCGCATCTCCTCGCGCAGGCGGTCGATATTGCGCTTGCCCAGTCCCACGGCGCGGTAGATGCCCTGGCGGCCGATTTGCTCACACGCCGCGAAGAAGAGCTGGACGTCCCGGTAGGTCAACGCCCGCCGCGCGCGTCCCGCCGTCCCGTCGGTGATCGCCAGGGCGCTGTGGGGATTGCCGTTGCGCATGAGGGCCACCACTTTCGGCATGTCGTCCACGAGCCGCAGCAGTTCGGGGAACGGAATGCCGGTATTGAGCACGTCGATTCCCTGGATGTCCTTCTCGTAGCCGCGTCCCGGACCCCGCATCTTGAGCACCAGGGCGTGAATCCGGCCGTCCACCCGGGCGATCAATTCGTCCTGCTCCTCTTTCGGCAGCTGTTTGATCCCCGCCCATTGCCGCAGCCGCCCGCCGTACACGGTGGCGTTGGCGCGGATTTGATCTTCGGTCAGGCCGTAATCGCCGAGAATGACCTGCACCTGCGAGGCGATTTCATCCAGCCGCGTGTCGCTCGTGTAAAAGAGCATGTCCTGGGTGGAGGAGAGGGTCACCGAGGTCATGACGATGTCGCCCGGCGAACGGTGCGGGGGGAACGCCTCGCGCAGCCGCGCCTGGATCTCGGGATTGTCCTTGGAGATGTTCAATTGCTGGTAGAGTTCGCGGATCACGCGCCGCCCGCGGGGATCCTGGGTGTCCGGATCGAATCCGTGGAACATGAGATACGCCAGATTCTGGCCTTCTTCGTCCAGCGAGTGATAGAGGTGGTCGCCGGTCCGCGCCAACAGTTCGAAGAGCCGCATGCCGGTGGAATACCGCACGTCCTGCACCGGCTTGTATTCGGCGGAGAGGGCCACCACCGCTTCGTCCTCGGCGGGACAGTTGGGATTTTCTTCCCGCGCCTCGCGCAGGGCGTCGTAGATCATCCATGCCTTATAGAAGACCATGAAGCGGTTGACCTGCTCGGCCCGGATGATCATCTTGTCCACGCCCCAGCGGGCCGCCAGGTTGGCCACCAGCTTCGAGCCGTGGGTGGTCTCGTGCCAGGGCTGCCCCAGATTCTCGACCGCCCGGGCGATCTTGGTGATATGGAAGACCAGGATTTCTCCGTCCAGGTCGAAATATTTCTTCAATTGTTTATAGACCAACAGTTTTTCCGCCGCCCAGCGCTGCCAGGCGAAATGGCTCTCGAAGTCGTTCTGATGCAGCAGCACTTCCTTGGCCATTTTCATCACGCCTTCGTGATAGCGCTCGGGGATGCCCATCTGGCGCAATTTCACCTCGTTTTGCAGCGAGAGCACGAACGCCAAAAACAGGCCGTCCTTGGGCACGCAATAGCCGCCGTAGCCTTCGCCCGCGGGGGGAATCAGGCGGTCCTGGCGCAGGTTCATCTGGTCGGCCATGTCCTCGGCGTCGCCTTCCAGCACCGCCATGCACAGCAGCGCCAGGGCGTTGGACCCGGCGAAATGAGTGACGCACAACGCGTTTTCCGAGGTTTTCTGGATTTCCGCGTAGGCCAGCGCGGGACGCTCTTCCACGCCTCCCTCGTTGATCAGGCTATAGAACTCGAAACCCGCGCGCGCCGCCCAGCGGTCCGCCCCGCCGACCCACTGCCGCCACTTGACGACCGAGTCGCGCTCGCGCTCGCCCAGGTTGACGCGGCTGGGGGTGTAGAGCAGGTTGTAGCGCTTGTTGCCGCCGGCCGCCTGATAGTAATACAGCGGGTGCATGGCCAGTTGATTGAGTTGGCGCCGGGCGATCACTTCCTTGCGGGCGGTCGATTTGGCCAGCGCCGTGTGGGTGCGGATGTAGGTTCGGACTTGCTCGAAGACCCGCCGTTCCGGATACCGGCGGTCGAGGTCCTCCAAGACTCCGGCGCGCGCCTCGAAGCGCATGACCGCCTCGAATTCCTCCCGGTAATCCGCTTCGCTTTGGATGGCCTTTTTCTGGGCCTCAAATAGATCCAATTTTTTGTGTTCCGCCCGGATTTCCTCCACCCGCTTCTCGAAGGCTTTGCCGTTGTTCTCCGCCACCTTGGCCACGGCGGTCTTCATCAACCGGGCGCGATGCTTTTTCAGGTATTCCTCGACCTCCTTGGGATCGTCCGCCCGGTCGAAACGGGGCTTCTTTTTCGAGCGCGCCTCGTCCATCTCGATCAGCACGGCCAGCTTGGCGGCCTCCTCCATGACCGGCTTGAATGAAGTGAGCACGGTCATCACCGCCGCCGGCTCGGGCAGGCGCTGCTGGGCCATCACCTCGTCGATGACCACGCTCATGCCGAATTCGGCGATCACCTGGCGGGCCACGCTTTGCACCCGGGCGCGGAACTCGCCCATGCGCTGCTGGACTTCGCCCTCCAGCCCTTCGCGCCGCACCACGTTATAGAGGGCCATTTCCTCTTCGATCCAGGTCTGGACATAGCCTTCGGTCATGCCCGCCGATTCCGTGGTCAGGATGTGCAGGCTGGGGACCTTGCGCGCGGGCAGGCCGGCCCAGGGTTTCATCCGCGCGGCTTCTTGTTTCAGCGAATCCTCCCGGCCGCCGGCCTTGCGCACCGCCTCCTTCAAAACCGCCACGGCGTTTCCCTTCTTCAACGCCTTGGCCACATCCAATCCCTTGTCCTGCCGGATCGCGTTCTCCACCGCCGTGATGCGCGGGATGTCCTCCATCTCGACCATCCGGCTGATTTCCTCGATCTTATCCCGGTACGCCGCTCCCACCAGCGCCCCCAACGCCACGAGGCCCTCGGTCAGTTCGGAATGCTGCTGGGTCACGAACAGGGCGGCTTCATCTTCCGGCTTGTCGGGATTCGCCCGCCGGAATTCCTCCATCGCCGCCCGCCATTCGGGATCACCCTGCACCAGCAACCGCCGCGCCAGGCCCACGTGCTCCGAATCCATCACCGCTTCGATGTTCCGCGCCCAGAATTCCGCGTGCAGCCGGAAGAAGACCTCCATCGCGTCCTGGTCCACTTCCGTTTCGATCAATTCCACCGTGGTCTCCTCGCCGCCCAGCTGGATGGTCCTTTTGACCACGCGTTCGTGGATGAACAGGGGAATCGCCTCGATCCAGTCATCCACCTGGATGATCCAATGCGTGTCGCCCCCGCGGTCCGGACCGTTATGGCCTTGGGGGATCCGCCCCAGGCCGGGACTGGAGTATGTGAAATGCCCGCCTTGCCGGGTCAGGTCGCGCAAGTCCTCTTCCTTGCCGGGATGCACTTCGCGCAACAGGTTGGCGTTGGCCAGATTGATGGTTTCCGCCGGATGCAGGCGTTGCAGATAAATGATGAACGCCGCCGGGTCTTTTTTTGACAATTCCAATTGGTCCCGGAACTCGGCCGCCACCTGGTACAAGTTCCGGATCCGGCTTTGTATTCCGTCGAGCACCGGCCCGCAGACATCCGCGCCATGCCGTCCGATGGGCCGCCGGGAGGCTTCGTCCTTTTCCCGCAGCATCCGTTGGAATTCCTTGGACTGATACTCGAACAGCGCTTCTTCGTAGGCGTTCAACGCGCCGATGGTTTGCGCGTAGGGGGTGGGCTTGCGTTGCTGGATAAGGTGCAAAAGGCGCGTGGCCTGGGTTTGCAGGGCGCTCACACCCATGCTCGCCTCGTGCAGCCGTTTGACGGACGGCAGCATCCCTTCCTTGTCCGCCAGCACCTGGGCCGCCGAGAGCAGATGCGCCTGGTTGCCGAACGCCCGGCTCAACCGTCCCGCCACCATCCGCATCCCGCTTTGCCGGGCCCATGACGAGAGGCGCAGGATATTGCCGCCTTCGATCTCCAGGTCGTAGGTGGTGCTTACCGCCTCGTTGATCAAGGCGCGCTTTTCATCGACATCCGCGATGTCCTCGTCCAGCAGCCGGATCACGCGGGTCTGATCATAGGGCATGTCCACCCGTTGCTGGCCCAGCATCCAGGTCACCCATTTGTCCCGCCATTTCACGGTCTTTTCGATCAACTGGATTACGGGCGCGGCGGCGTGACCGTTGAGGCCGGGCAGAGATTGAATCCGGCTGAGCAATTTGTCGATTTCCCGCTCCTCGATCCGGAGGCCGTCCCGCGTTCCCGCCAGTTTCAGCAGCGAGGCCGATAAATCCATGGAGGACTCATTTCCGAGCCGCCGGGAGGCGAATCCTTCGCGCTCCAACTGGTTCCCGGCTTCCAGCAACACCCGCGTCCGGATGCCCCGGAAAAGATCTAGGTCCAATCCTTCCAGCTCCCGGGCTGCCCGGGCGTCTTGGACTCCCCGCAAGAACAGGCTGAAGGCGTTATTGCTGTCCAGTACGCGTCCGCCCAGGGCCCTGTGCAGGCATTCGAGGTCCGCTTCAGGCAGCTCCGAAGCCAGGTCCAAGACCGTGTGCAGTGCGTCCCGGGACGAATCGCCCTTCAGCGTGGCGAAAACATGCACCCAGGCCAACGCTGACAACACGGACAAGCCCTGGGTGTCCGCGGGATCGGCGGCGGCCAGTTTTCCTTGCGAGACCGTAGCCTGGAACGGTTCCACCCACGACGTATCCACGCGGATCACCGGATTTCCCTCACCCGTGATCACATCAACGAGGACATGGTGATTTTTCATCCACGCGGCCGTCAGCCGGGGGGAATGATTTTGTACCGATTCGTACGGAAAACTCACCGCGGGATGACTGGAATAGGCCTCCAAATACCGGAAGCCTTCGTTCAGCCACGCCGCCGCGGCTTCCGCCGTGGGCCGGTCTTGCTCGCCTGGCTCCACCCGTGAAGCGCCCAGGGTGGGCTTCAGTTGGATTGAACCGGATTCCAGCCACTCGCCGGGAATCCGCCGCGCTTTTTGGACATTGGTTCTCTCGTTGTGCTTTTCCACCAGGCTGACAGGAAGGCCATGCTGTGTCATAGTTCGGCACCCTCACGAAGAATGAAGTCTATGGTTCGTGGAACGTAACAGGGACCCAGAGTGAATGGTTGGGTGAGAAAGACGGTGCTGATGCCCTCCAGAGCGGCAAAATACCGGTCACGCCACACCAAAAAACATCAAAATCCCTTTAGATTAACGTTAACGTGAATATTATCTCCGCCCGTGGCCAAAGGTCAATGGAGGCGGATCATTACCAATAAGGCGGGGGAGATGGGGAAGAGGAGTGGCCCCGGGGCTGAAGCGCGGGATTCGTTTAAATAGAGTTTTATAGATAATGAGTCAGTTTGATATTCCCAAGTATGCGGGATTGCGCACTGCGTGTTGATCCCTTCTACTTTTACAAGTTTCCCGCTTTAATGGAATCGACAATAACCATTGACCTGAATCCGTGAACTAAGATTCCCAAAAAATCGCGGCGGAACTTACATCACGAAAA
>JBHGBC010000046.1:0-38337 GCA_041946805.1 bacterium | reverse complement strand
CTGGACACGCGCGGGCCGGTGCCCAGTCAGATCCGCGCCGCCGCCCGGTCGGGCCCCGGAGGATCAATCAGCTGGCTGTTGGTGGATTTCCAGGCCGAAAACGGACAAGCCTATCGCCTGGAGGAGGGAACACCGGCGGCTCCATCCCGTGCCATTTCGATCACCAATGCCGGGGATGAGGGTCTCATTGTGGATACCGGCGCGGGGCGGTATCACGTAGTCCGGAACAGCGGCATATTGGGAAGCGTGGAAAGCGCGGATGGGGCGGTGCGGATCGACGGCGGATTGTGGAACGTCCCCGTCCAGCCGGCCAGTTTGGAAATTGAGGAAGCCGGGCCGTTGCGCGCGGTGGTGACGCTGCGCTCCCCGGAAGCGGTTCATGGCCTGGATCTGGTGGCGAGGTTGCATTTCTTTGCGGGACTGCCGTACTTCCGCGCTCGGCTGACGCTGGTCAATCACAACCGGGCGTTCTGGGGAAACGAAGCGCCCGGCGCTGACAACGGGGATTGTGAAGTGAGCGAGGGGCAGCCCGTGATCCAGGGCCTCAACTCGCCGGGGACCCTATTGTTCGACGACATCACCTGGTCGCTGGATCTCGCGGGAGCCCCCGCGCCGGAGGAGGTTCTCTACCAGGATTCGAGCGGCACGGATCAGTGGAACTTTTACGTGGGACACGGGCCGCGCATGCAATCGGGCGTGACCCGGCGGGGATTCGTCCGGACGCGGAACGGACTGGAGGCCGAAAGCGGGAATTATGCGGATGGCGTGATGACGGCGGGCGGCGTGCGGGTGGAGATTCCCTGGTTCCGGGAGCAGTTCCCCAAAGCGCTGCGGGCCCGGGGCGGACGCATGGAAATCGGGCTGTTTCCTGGGGAGTACGCCATCGATCACCATCTGCGGGCGGGAGAGCAAAAGACTCACGATGCGTGGATCAGCCTCGATCCTTCCGTTTCTCCTCCCTGGCGGGCGGCGGCGTATCCCGTGTTCGCTTGGATGCGTTCCACGCATGGATTGGGGTATATCGGACCGCGCCGGTACAGTGGATATTATGGGGAGTACGAAGATTACCTGGACGCGCAATTCGATCCCGGCCGCGAGAACCGGGACGGCGTCGCGCGCAGCATCGAGGACGCGCAACAACGCTGGGACCTCTTTGGCTGGACGGATTTCGGCGACCTGCCCACGGATTTCGAGGACGGCCGGAGTCCCTATAACCTGAAGTACGATGTGGGATTGGGATTTATCCACCAAGCGCTCCGGAGTGGCGACGCGCGCTGGTGGGAATGGGCGGAGGTGGGAAACCGGCACTTCGCGGACATCGACATCTTCCACTCGCGCGCGAGTGGTTACACGTCCAGCCGGGCGTGGTTCGAGGGGGGCGCGTGGGGGCACAGCCTGCACGACGAGAGCGGACTGACCAATCCCCACCGCAACTGCAACAATCCCAACACGGACCTGTATTACGGCTTCACCGGCATGGCCGCCCGGGCGTTGCTGACCGGGGATGAAGTGGTGCGCGCGGCGGCGCTCGAAATGGCGGAGAACACCCTGTGGCGCATCCGCAACACGGGCGACGATCCCACTGCCGTGGAAGCCTGGGGCGGCGGCACGGGCGAAGGCTACGGGCTGGGAACGCTGCGGGCCGCCGCCAACGTGCAGCGCATCCTGGTGTGGGCCTGGCGGCTGACAGGGGATTCCGCGTATCTGCAGGCCGCCGGGCGGACCTCGCGGTGGTACGTACTGAACCAGCGTGATTTCGAGCAGGCCAGCTGGCCCTCGGCGTTGTTCGGGCGCAGCCACGGCGAGTACATCCTGGCCGCCCGGGACGCGGGGATCGCACTCGATCCGGACGCGCTGCCCGCTTTGGAGCATGTGCTGCGGTCCATGGCCAACCACATGACGCGCGAGGGAGACCGGGCGTGGTTCAGCGGGGTCACCGGCGATGAAATCAACTCCTGGATGCTGCTGGCGGCGGACGCCTTCGCGCTCGGTTCCGCGGCCACGGGAGATTCGCGCTGGCTGCTGGAGTACGCGGTTCCCAGTTTCAACACGGGCGCGCGGGATCCATTCTATCCCGGTGACTTGAGCCACTATCATTCCAGCAAGGAACTGGTCAACGTGGTGGCGGCGGGAACCATCTTTCTGCATTTCGCGCCGGAGGGGGGAGTGGAAACCACGTCCACGCCGCCGTCCGCCGCAACGCCGACGCCTCCTCCGGTTGCTACTCCCACTCCGGGAGGCCCAACGGACACGCCCACGCTGATCTCTCCGATAGGGCCGGGAACCTTGATCTTCCAACAGAACGTCAGCCCCGATGCCGGGTATGCGGATTGTACCGACGCAGTGATTTCGAACCTATGGCAAGCGAATTCGCAGTTGGGGGGATGGGAACTGCTGGGCTTGTATTACGGAGAACAGGAACATCACCGGATTTTGATCCGCTTCGATTTGGGCTTGGTTCCGCCGGGAGCGCCCATCGAAAGCGCGGTTTTGTCGCTGTATCACGTCCGGAACACGGACGCGGGCGATGACCGCCCCCAGGAAGTGCAGGTTTACCGTGTCACCTCACCCTGGATCGAGGGCACGGGCGACAATCCCTTCCCGGAAACCGGCTATGTTCCCGATGGAGCCACCTGGACGTTGGCCGGGCCGGGAATGCCGTGGACAGCGGCGGGGGGTGATTTCGATCCCGCGTTGCACGCCTCGGCCACCATACCCCCCTTCACGAATCCGGATTGGGTGAGTTGGGACGTGACCGGCCTGGTCAGGCAGTGGATGAACGGTACCGCCCTCAATTACGGTCTGATGTTACGGACAGCAGGCGGCGAATGGCTGGAACACCGCTTCGCCAGCCGGAACGCGGCCGATCCCGGCCAGCGCCCGCGGCTGACCATTCATTACGGCGCGATCTCCACTCCCACGCCGGTGGATGCGAACATCGCCGTGTGGGACGTGTTTTGACCGGGCGGGCTTATCGCGGCGCGCCGCATCCGTTCCCGTTTAAGGCAGGGCGTCGCGCAAGCGAATATTGTCGGCCATGCCGCTGCCGCGAATCAGGAACGCGTTGACTTCCGTGATGGCATTCCCCGGCTGGGCTTCCTGCAGATCGGCCTGCAAGTCCCGCGTAAAGGAATGCCACTGTCCGTCCCGCGCGGTGGTCCCCAGGCCATGGATCACATACTCCCCGGCGCCCAAGTCGTTCGAGTTTACGGGGATATATTGCATGTAGCGGTGTCCCGCCGTGGTTTGGACATCGAAATACACCACGAAATACTCCGAGTGTTTCAAACTCCATTCCGCCACGAATTGGGTTTGATTTTTCCAGGGACCCAATCCCGGACCGAGGAGCCGGTAGCCGTTGTTGGTCCCCGCTCCGGAGAATTGAATGACCCGGCTGTTGGCCGAGGCGTCGAAGACGTTGCTGATCACCGCGCCCGTGGGATTGTTGTCGTACACCGTCCACCGGGCGGCGCTGCTGTCTTCGGCGTCTTCGTACACGGTCACCGGCGGGATGGGCGTCGGCGTGGGTGTCGGGGTGCGAGTGGGAGTTAGAGACGGCGTGGGAGTCGGCGGCAGGGTAGTACGGAGTTTGATATTGTCCACCATGCCGTTGCCGCGGATCAGAAAGCCGTTGACCACCGTGATGACGTTGCCCGGCTGGGCTTCCTGCAGATCGGCCTGCAGGTCCCGCGCGCAGGAATGCCACTGCCCATCCCGCGCCGCGCCTCCCAGGCCGTGGATAACGTACTCCCCGGCGCCCAGATCGTTCCGGTTCACGGGGATGTATTGCATGTACCGGTGTCCCGCCGCCGTTTGCACGTCGATATACACCACAAAATATTCGGAGAACTTCGAACTCCATTCCGCCACGAACTGGGCCCGGTTGTTCCACGGTCCCAGGCTGGCACTCCGCAGGCGGTAGCCGTTGTTAGTCCCCGCGCCGGAGAATTGAATGACCCGGCTGTTGGAAGACGCGTCGAAGACGTTGCTGATCACCGCGCCCGGGGGATCGTTGTCATAGACCGTCCAACGCGTGGTGCTGCCGTCCTCGGCGTCTTCATAAACGGTCACCGGGGGAACGGGGGTTGGCGTCGGCGTCGGAGCCGGCGCGCGCACGGTGACCGAGACCGGGGCCGTGCCGGTCCCGCCATGGCCGTCACTGACCGTATAGCTGAACGAATCCGGACCCGAAAAGTTAGCGTTGGGGGTATAGGTAACGGTTTGATTCGCATTGATCGTCACCGAGCCGTTCGCGCCGGGTGTGACGGACTGCACGGTGAGCGGGTCTCCGTCGGCGTCGGTGTCGTTGGCGAGCACGGAAATGGTGACGGGGACGTTTTGATTGGTGGAAGCGCTGTCGCCGTTGGCGGCGGGATTGTCGTTCACCGGATTCACCGTGACGCTCACGCCGGCGGTGTCGGTCCGGCCCTGGCCGTCCCGGATGGTGTACGTGAAGCCGTCAGGGCCGTTAAAATCCGCGTTGGGCGTGTAGCGCGCCCGGTTCGATACGATGGCGGCGGCGCCATGGGCCGGTTGCGTCAGGGAGATCACGCTGAGGGCGCCTCCCGCCGTGTCCGTGGTATCGTTCGCCAAGACGAGGATGTCGATGGCCGTGTCTTCATTCACGGCCGCCGTGTCGTTCCGCGCCACCGGGGGATCCTTCACGATCAACGTGATCGAATCGCTGCCCGGTTTGTCTCCCGCGTCGTTGACTTGGGCCGTGATGGTATGGTTGCCCTTATTCAGAAACGCGATCCATGACGCGCTGCCGGGCACGAAGGGCCCGCCGTCGATGCTGGACGACCAGGCGAGATTGGCGGACAGGTCTCCTTCTTCCGTGTCCAGCGCGCTCCCGGTGAACGGCACGCCTTCCCCCGCGAAAAATTTCGCCCCGGAGCTGGGCCGCGTGATGTCCACCACCGGCGCGGCGAGATTCGGCGGCGGCGGCGCGGCTTGATCGGGATCGACCAGGCCGAAGCCGTACTGGTCGTCGCGTCCGGCCGGTCCCAGGTCATCCGCGGTGCTTTGCAAGACCTGCCGGATTTGGGTCAGGCCGCTCAGCCCATGACGGATCATCAAGGCGACCACCCCGGTCACGTGGGGCGTGGCCATGGAGGTGCCGCTCGACCCGATGTACCCGCCGCCGTTTTTCGCTGAAAGGATGTTGACGCCCGGCGCCGCCACTTCCACCGCCGGCCCCGTGCTGGAGAAGCTGGCCCGGTTGTTGGCGCTGTCCACCGCGGCCACGGCGATGGTGGAATCGTATTGCCCCGGAAAGATCACGGTATTCGTTCCGGGCCCCGAGTTGCCGGCCGCCGCCACGTGGATGATGCCGGCCGCCGCCGCGTTGGCGAACGCCGTGCGCACCGCCGTGCCCGGATCCACGCTGCTGCCGTAACTGTTGTTCGTGACTTGAATTCCGTTGTCGATACACCATTGCAGCGCCGCGATGACGTCGTCGAAGCCGCCCGAGCCGGACGCGCCCAGGACTTTCAGGGCGTAAATCCTCGCCTTGGGGGCCACTCCCACCACGCCGAAGGTGTCGTCTTCGGCCGCGATGGTTCCCGCCACGTGGGTCCCGTGGCCGTGATCGTCTCGGGGATCCGTGTCATCGTTGACGAAGTCATACCCCCCCGCGTAATTGTTGTTCAGATCGGGGTGGGTATAGTCGACGCCGCTGTCGATCACCGCCACTTTCACGCCGTCGCCCTTATTGCCCCCCGCGTGGCACAGCGCCGCCTGGATGTGCTTCACGCCCCATGTGTTGTCCAATTCCGTGTCCACCGCGTAGACTTGCACGACCGGTTCGATGCGGGTGACGAAGGGGAGTTTTCGCAGGTTCTCGACGGCCGCCAGGGGAATCTCCGCGGAGAGGGCCGGAATCAGCCGGAAGGCCCGGCGGATTTTTCCCCCGCCCGCGCGGACCAGGGCCTTCTCGTTCTCTCCCGGAGCCGCTTGCAAATGGATGAACACTTTCACGATCTCCATGGGATTCCGGCCCGGCCGCATCTCGAGATCGGGCGGAGGCTGGCCCACGTCGGGCGTCACGATCGGAGTTTCGGTCAGCGTGGCTTGGGCGGACGCGCGCTGGGGAAGGCTCCCGGCCATGGCCAATGTGATCAAGAGCAGAAAGACGGGAAATCCGCGACGGATTATGTTATCCATAATCGCGATCATCGTAAGATACCTTTCCTTTGGGGATTATCCTTTATTCACGACTCGATCGGAGGTTGTATGAATTGCATGCGAAACCAGAGGCGGGTCCTCGACGAATCAGAAACCGAACACCATTGCGTCGCGAGGTTGTCGTAGTACTTATTCTTAAGTGAAAGCCGGATTTTGTCAACCAATTTTGGTCCGGACAGCCGCCCGGGAGAGGTTCTTTACCGCCCCGGATGCCCGCTTTCGCGGGGATGACGTGATGATTTCCCATAATCAATCCCCTCATCCCTTGTGGAAGAAGAACCGGGGGTGAGGGAAAATCCAGAGCCACGCCCCACGCGCCTCGGCGGTGATAAACGATGTTCCCCTCTCCTGGATTGAATCCCCCTCCTTCCCTCTCTACACTTCGGTTCCAGCGTGTGAACCAACATTTCATCGACACCGTTTCACCGCGGGACGCCTCGAGTCCATAACATATCATCGTTTGTTTGATTCATCACCTAAAATCGCTTCTCCTTATCAACCGGCTGACATTCCCGGCGCCCACACGGAAATCATGAGAAAGTGACCATGAAAATGAACCGTTTGTTGGTCTTACTCTTCCTTTGGCTGGGATTCCCCGCCTTAGGCGAAACCGCTTTCCCGGCCGGATACCTGCCCAATGGCCCCCGCCCCCGGATGTGGCTCGAGCCGGGAAGCCTGGATACCTTCCGGGCGGCCCGCGGCGCCGACACGGAAGCCTGGCGGAACTTTTGGGGATATTGCGAAACCACCATGACCGAAGTGCCATGGAACGGTCCTCAAATCGGCGTGCCCCCGCTGGCGCTCCTGTATTTGCTCACCGGCGAGCAGCGCTACGCCGACCGCGCCCTGGAACTCATGGACATGACCGCCGATACCGCGGTCGGAGACGTGGCCGCGCATGGGTACTTCGGCTACCTGGGCCTGGGGTATGACTGGCTGCATGACAATCCGGGCATGACTCCAGCCCGGCGGCAAGCATACGCGGCAAAGATGATACACTGGAGCGATACGGTCTGGATGAACGAAAACTACGAAGGCAAGGACGGCAACGGGCAGGATACCGACGCGGTCATCGAAACCGGCTCCGCGCACCTGATGCTGGGCTGCGCGCTATACGGCGACGCTCCCGAGGCCCAAACGCTGCTGGACCGCGGCTGGTGGATGTGGGAACACGGCCAGGGACGCGAACCCGCCCCCGGAGTTGAGCAATGGACGATGGCGCGGCCCATCCGGACCTGGATCGCCGACGCCCTCGGCGGCCATTTCTACCCCGGTTTCCTGTATTTCATGGGCAGTGACGGCGACGGCCTCAGCCAATACTGGATCACCTTGCGCACCGCCTGCCATTACGACATCAACACCCAGGAACCCTCCCTGAAGTCCTTCTGGGCCAATGTGATCCGGACCACTCTCGATCTCACCGATCCCACCCGCACGCTCCTCCACCACACGGGCGATTGGCAGGATCCCAACGTGATCTCCGAGCGGACGTATTTGTACGCGATGCTGGCCCAGGCTTCCTACCATGCCGGGCGGGCGGGAGATACCGATTGGGCCGCCTACGCCCGCGGATACGCGCGGGCCATAGAGAGTTACCATTACAGCGAATTTCTCGAGTTCTTTTTCAGCGATCCCGCCGGCCCGGTTCAGGATCCGTACACGTCCGGATTGCCCCCGGTGCGGTTTTGCGACGGTGTGGATTATCTCTTCTTCCGGAGCGGGTGGGACGCGGCGGCCACGTGGGGCTTGTTCTCCGGCCAGGGCGGCGAACCGGCCGATCATCAAACCCCCGACACCGGCAACTTCGTCCTGTACCGGAATGGACAATATCTCACCAAGGACTGCCGGATGTATCCCGGAAACGCCGGCGGAGGTTTTGGCGTGGCGTTCAACAACCTCTCCATCCAGAACGGGGACACCTGGCTGGGATCGCCCGTCATGTCGGGCTTTCAAAGCCGCGCGGAAATCACCCGCCACCGCGAACACAACGAAAATCCCCTCTTTGCCTATGCCATGGTCCAAGCCGACGGGCAATGGAACGAGGACCCCACTCAAGAGGGAAGCCTCCAGCGGGTGAAAACCTACCGGCGGCATTTCTTCTGGTCGGGGGATTACGCCGTGGTGTTCGACCGCCTGCGCACGGTTGATTCCGGCTGGTGCCGTTACCGGCTGCGCGCCTTAACCCCGCCCGCCCTCGAGGGAGCCACCATCACCCAGTCCAGCCCGGACGGCAAGCAGCGCCTATTGCACCGGACGCTGGAACCGGAGAATGGCACGTTCCGGCTGATCGATGAAACTCAGGCGTGGGCGAATGGATTCCAGGATTGGGAGATCGACCTTGCTGAACGCAAATGGCAATACGAAATCCAGCCGCCCGATTCCGATCGCGTGAACCTGCTCAATGTCATGCAAATGGGCGGCGCAGGATTAAGCCAATTCGACACCCTGGAACATCTGCAAGCGACTGGCGGCGGCGGCGTCCGGATCGGCGGCTGGGCGGTGGTCTTCGCGAACGAGGAAACTCTGCTGAATCAGGTTCAATACACGATCTCGCAACCCGCGGCTCCGCAGTATCACCTGGTTTGCGACCTGGAATCCGGAACTTATCAAGTACTGGGCAATGGCCAGCTCCTGGGCACTGTGAAAGTGGATGATCAGGACCACGCGGCCTATCTGGTGACGAACAATACCGATCCGTCCTTCACGCTGAGCCTCCAAAAAACCGCCGCCGTCGAGGATTGGGGGATGGAACCGTAAGAACCTGTCTTCATGTTACCGGGCACAACCGCGCCAGAGCTTTCTTCAACCTGAAAATCCAGATCTTATAGTTCAACCGGCAAATGAGTACAGGATGGGGAAAATCGTATTTCCATACCCTGACTCTGAACCGAAGGAATATAATTTCCTTCCCCCTAGAGTTCAGGAACCTACCGAGGGGATCGGCGCCGGGGATAGGCTTTCCCTCACCCCGGCCCTCTCCCACGGGGAGAGGGGATTTTTACTTCTATAATCATTTTCCCAGAGAGTTGTCATGGGCCCCTGCAACCTCGGACTTGTGTTTTACGTATCCGGGGGGATCATTCCCGTCCGAATGCTTTTCTCAATACGAAAAAACATGCCCCCCTCCTTTCTTATAGCCCCTCCCGCCGCGGTGTGGTACAATCGGGTACAAGAATCCAAGTGCATGCCGATAATAGGGAAATGATGCCCCGGCGGATGGTTTCTCTGGTTCTGTTCTGGCTGATCGCCTGCGGACTCAGCCTCGATCCCGACACCTGGCTGCGCGACATCTCCCGGTTGGGGAAGCGCACCAAGCCCAAGGTGGAAAACGTCACGTTCTGGGATTTCGAGCAAGGCCAATTCCGCGGCGTGCGGGCCTTTTTGTACACCCTGCCCAAGGAACGGGAGAATCGCGCCCTCGATTACCGCCTGCACCAGAAAATGGTCCAATTTCTCTCCGCCATGTGCCAGGAGGTCATCACCCTGGAATCGATCGAGGATCCCGCCCGGCGGCGGATGGTGGAAACCGCCCTGGTCCCCCTGGTGGAGCAATGGAAGTTGAACGGGAAGATCGATCCCGCCGCCTTCTTCAGCGCCGTGCCGTTTCTCGATGGCGATGTGTTGATGTTCATGGAACGCGTCCAGTATGACCAGGTTTTCGACCAGGAACGCAAACGTCTGGCCATCGGCCTCGACGCGGCGGTCTTCGAGATGGATTTCGGCGAGGCCCTTTATCTGGACCGCATGACGGCCGAAGTTCCCTGGCAGGGCGAGGATACCTCCTACGCGAAGGCCGAGCACGCCGCCCTGCTCAAACTGGCCGACGCCGTGGGCGAGTCGCTCCAGCAGGCCGCGGAGCTGATCAACAAGGCGCATGAGCAAGATGTCAAGCAAACGCAGGCCGCGCAACGCCAACAGGAGCGGGAGCAAAAAGCGCAAGTCCAGGAGGAGAACCAGCGCCTGAGCGCCCTGATCAAACAGGCCGAGGCGGTGGTGAAAGCCAACCGGGAACCCAAGCCGCTGCTTAACACCCTGGCGCGGGACGCCGCCGCCCTCAAGCCGCTGATCAAACGATCCCCGCCGGATCTGACTCCGGAAATCGCGAACCAGCGACAGGAGTTGGCGAACGCCATCCAAACCCGCCTGCAAGAGTTCGAGACATGGAAGACCGGCCGGATTGAAGATCCAGCGGCTTCCTTGGCGTCCCCCCGGCCCCTGATCGAGACCCCTCCGGCGGCTCTCCGCTTGGGGGATTCCGATCCCATCCCGGCTGGACCGGCGGCGAATCCGATACCCCGCGCGGGTCAGGCATCCGTCGATCCCCGGGATCGGAATTGGCTGCTGCCCGATGCAAAAACCCAGGCGGAAACCGGCCCGATTCAGTCCGCCGCGTCCGTTCCCGCCAAGGCCACGGTCACTTCGGGGACTGCTGTACCCCGCCTGCCCGCCTCGTTTCTGAAACTCCGCCCCGTACGCAACGCCGCCATGCCGTGAAGATCTGGCGTTAAATCCATAAAAATGAATCAAATCGGCGTCTCCATGACCTCAACTCCGGCGATCTCCCCATGGAGGGATTATCGTCTGCCATGGCTCTGGCTGCCCCTGCTGGCCTACGCGCCCGCGCTGACGGGGGATTTCGTCTACGACGACAAAGCCATCACCGTGGCTGAGAATCCGGCGTTGCGGGGAGAGGTCTCGTGGCTGGAGATCTTGCTCACCTGGGACCGCCCCCTGCGCGAATTCACCTACATGCTGGATCATGCCGTATGGGGATTCCAGCCGCTCGGGTATCACCTGCAGAATTTGGCCTGGCATGCCGCCAATGTCTATATGCTTTACTTTTTTCTTTTGTTTTTAGGCGTAAACCGGACGATTGGGTTTATCACCGCCCTGTTGTTTACCGCGCATCCCATCAACACCGAGGCGGTGGCCTGGATTTCCGGACGCAAGGAACTGATTTGCTTGTTCTTCGAACTGGCGGCGTGTTATGGATTCGTTTACGCGGTATCCCGGACCGCGACTTCCACACCCTTGGCGCGGTTGGCCCATGCCGGAAGCCTGGCGGCGCTGGTGCTGGCCCTGCTTTCCAAGCAGGTGGCGGTGTCGCTGCCGTTTCTCATGCTAGTCTCGGGCTGGTTGTATTTCCAAACGCGGCGGCAACCGATCCCTTGGAGAAAGTTATGTAAGTTTCTGATTCTTCCCGCCTTAATCACGCTGGCGTTTCTTTTTTATTCGTATCAAATCATCGAACGGCTGGACTGGGTGCGGGAAGAGGGGACCTTTTACGATCCTTCCGCCCGCTCAGCCGCCTACACCCCGCTCTCGGCGGTGTTGACTCCCTGCGCCACGTTGGGGCACTCCGTATGGTTGTGCCTGTTCCCAATGGATTTGACGGTGGAACATGCTTTTTCGCCTGTGGTTACGTTTTGGGATAGCCGTTGGCTGCTGGGCGCGGCGGCGGGGGTGGCGCTGACCGTCCTAGCCTGGCGGACACGCGGGACCGCCCCGGAGGTTTTATTCGGCCTGGTCTGGATGGTAGTGGCCTGGGGTCCGGTGTCGGGACTCGCGCCGGTCTCGTACCTGGCCGCCGACCGGTACCTCTATATCCCCGGCGCGGGCTTTCTCCTTTCCGCCGTGGCGCTGGGGGATCTTCTGTTTCGGCGGGGTGGAGAATTCCCGGCCAAACTGCCCCTGGCGGTGGTGGGGATCGTGGCGGCGCTATTTTCTATCCGGACCTTCGATCGTTGTTTCGATTGGCGGCATGAAATCGCCTTGTGGCAATCGGCGGCGCGGGCGCGTCCCGGCAATCCCAAGGTTTTCTTCAACCTGGGGAACGCCTATTCCGGTGTGAACCGCATGGATGAAGCATTTACGTCCTGGAACCAGACGTTGGCCTTGCAGCCCGATTACCCCCAGGTATGGCTCAATATGGGCAGCGCCGAGGAAAAACGGGGCGACCGGGCAGCGGCGGAGAAATGCTACCGGAAGGCGCTGGAGATCCTGCCGACGTACGGCACCGCTCATTTCAACCTAGGCTTGCTGCTCGAACAGCAAGGCCGGAACGAGGAGGCGTTGGAGCATTTCACTCAGGCGGCGGAACATCTCTACGGGAAGCGCACCGCCGAACGCTGGCAGGGCATGGCCCATTACCACATCGCGCACCTTCTCTTTTTACGGGGGAATAAAGACCTGGCCGCGTTTCACCTGGCGCGCGCTGAAAAACTGGCCCCACGATACCCCCCGGTTTATCTGCTGAAAGGCCTGCTTTTACAGAACAATCCCGCGGCCGCCCGGCAGGAGTTCCTGAAGGCCCTGGAACTGGAACCCCGGTATAGCGAAGCGGCTTTTAACGTGGGCGTGTTGGAGTGGCAAAACGGAAATCGTCCGCTGGCTGAGGAATATTGGAAGCAGGCGGTCGAGTATGATCCCGGATTGGCGCCGCAGGTGGAGAAGGTCAAGAAAAATGCCCCGTTGGTTCCTAAATAAAAGGGTTCATTAAGAAAAATGAAAGCAAGTGAACGTTATCACGATATATTAGGTCGAATGAGAAGGTAAATAGGAAAAAACAGGTCCAAATCCCTCGGAGGGAAACTTCCATGTGCATGTACCGTTCTCGCCGCGTGACGGTGATGTTTACCGTCGTATTGCTTTGCTTATCGGTCCTGGCCGCGGGCGCGAAGCCCCTCGCCACGTATCCCTTCACACAAAAAGCCCTGCAAAATCAAGAGTTTATTTCGATCCCGGTGACGAATTACACTGCTCCCGCCGCCGAATCCGGCCTCTTTTTGACCAACAACGCGTTCGGTGAAGGCTACCGGGTGGAGGTGAAGCCGGGCGAGGCCACCTTGCTGGCCGTCAAGAATCCCGTCGCGGCCGGCGTCGAGCCGCAGGTCATCACCCTGGAATACGGGATTCTGTCCGGCAGCGCGCAACTGGCGGTGGTGGGGCTCAACGCTCCGGACGGTGTTCCGGACAATCAGCTGGGATACACCTTGATGACCGTCGCCGCCGATCCCCAATTGCCTCCTGTCCGGCAGTTACACTTGATATATTCCGCCCCCTCCGGCCAGTACCTGCCCGCCGTCCAAGTATCCCTGGATGCCGGCGCGTCCGAGCCGGGCGTGATTGTTCTGTATGGATTTTCGCTGTATCCCTACGTTCCGGCGGATATGCAGCCCCTGGTTTCGGTTCCCGATGGGACTTTCAATGCTCCCGATCCGCGCCTGCTGACCAATGTCAACGGCGACCAGGGGACCGTGGGGTATGACGCGGAAAAAGGCCTCCTGAAACTGGCGGCGCCCGGGCAGGGCACGGCCGCCAACGCGGGAGTGCAAATCCAACTGCCTGATTCCCTTCAAGATGAATCGCTCCTGGTGGCCAGCACGCAAGCCGGCCGGATTTCCGGCGAGGCGGGTACCACCGCCTTGGTGCTCAGCACCGGCCGCTGGAATGCCGGGGTATTTGTTCATAACAATACGCTGCCTGCTTATCCGGGGACGAAATCCATCTGGATCGGCGGCTATTTCCCGATGCAGGGCGAGACGCTGTACCTGTTCGCGCAGAATGGAGGAGGCGCGGCCGCTTCGGAGCTGGCGGTCGATACATTGTGGGCCACGGCTTATTCGCTCAATTCCATCCAGGGGCTGGACGCGGCGGTTCCCGTGGAGATCCCCATAACCCTGGCCGCGGCCATGATTTTGCCCAAGGAACTGTTCAACGGCAGCCAAAGCTCGTTTTCCCTCACCACCATGGACCTCGATTCCCATACGCCGGTCAGCCTGCCCTACACGGTGCGGCTCAGCAGCCCGGACCAGGAGATCACCCTGGCCCAGGGCGTGACCGACACGAAGGGCTTTTCCACGAAGACGCTGATGGTCCCGCCGCTCGCCGAAGGCACCTGGACCGTGTCGCTGCAAACTGGAGGGGAAACGGTCCTCAAGGGGCAGGCGAGCGTGAAGAACGCGGGTTTGTTGATTATCGAGACCGACAAGCCGATCTACAAACCGGGCCAAAAGATTCAGGGCCGTGTGATCTTTTTGAACAACTCGCTGCAGCCGTTGGAGGGCGATATCGAATTGTCCATCTCCGACGCCAAGGGGATCAAAATCCACAAACAGGCCCTGAAAGCCAACGCGTTCGGCGTCGCTTCGTTCGAACTGCCGCTGGCCAACGAGCTCAACTTCGGGACTTGGAAGATCACCGCCCAGACCGGGGACGATTCCAAAACCGAGTTGGACATCGAGGTGGATAAGTATGTCCTGCCCTCCTTTGAAGTCAAACTCAACCTCCCCAAGGATTGGTTCCTGGTCAGCGAGCGGATCAAGGGGAGCGTGGATTGCCGCTATTTCTTCGGCCAGGTGGTGAAGGGCCAGGTGGACATCGAGGCCCTGCGCTACGTCGGGACGTGGGACAAATACGCCACGCAATCCGGCACACTGACGGACGGCCGCTTTGAATTCGATCTGCCGCCGGTGGTTTACACCGCGGGAACCACGGGCGCGGAGGGCGATGGGACCCTGCAACTCAAGGTGACCGTCACCGACGAAACCGGGCATCAGGAATCCACTGACGCGATCGCCCGGATTACCGACGCCGGCGTCACGCTGAAGATGATCCCCGAATCGGAGGTGATCAAGCCGGGCCTCGACCAGGATATTCTGATCATTTCCGAAACCCCGGGCGGCGGGCCCCTGTCACTGCCGGTGCAAGTCGAAATCAATTTCGTGGGCGAGAACGGGGCGGACTTGGGCAAGATCGATCAGACCGTCGATACGCAAAACGGCCTGGCGGTGTTCAATTACAAGGTCCCCGCGAAATCCTTGCTTGCCTTCATCACCCTCCGGGCGAAGCTGGATGACAACACGCAGGAAATTTCCCAAATGTTATCCGCCGCCTATTCGCCCGGCTCGTATTACATCCATCTCCGGCAGCAGAACGAAGGCGTGCTCAAGCCCGGCGATGAAGCGGTGTTCAGCGTGATGGCCACCACCTCCGGGACGGTGTTCTACGATGTGTATGCCAACGGCCGCACCCTGTTTTCCAACACCGCCGATGGCAACGAGATCCGCTTCCCGGTCACCCCGGGGATGAGCCCCTCGGCGCGGCTGGTGGCGTATATGATCCAACCCAACAACGAAGTATCGGCGGACGTGCTGCCGTTTGACGTGGAGATGACCTCCACCACCAGCCTGAACGCCTCCTTCAGCGCGGAAGAGGTGAAACCGGGCGATCCCGTCACCTTGTCGGTGCAAAGCGAGGGGCAATCCATGGTCGGCCTGGCGCTGGTGGATGAATCGGTCTTCGCGTTGGTGGAGGGACGCCTCAACCTGCGCAACGTCTTCGCCGAGTTGGAGAGCATCTTCATGGAGCCGCAGATCGAGGTCCATCAAGATCCAAACGAGGGACCGATCATCTCCCGGACCATATCCGCGGGGAAAGGCAGCGCGGATATCCTGAACGACAACAACCTGCAAATACTTACCACGGAAGGTCTGTCGGTTCCCAAGGCGCAGCAGATGGATCCCTGGAGCTTGTGGGGTATTCCCGGAATCCGCAAAAACCTGCCGCCGGAAGTGCTCGGTCCCGTGGCCGATTTCGAGGACACCGCCGGGGGAGGAGGCAGCCAATCCGCGTACCAGGAACCGTCGCGCGTGCGGACTTTCTTCCCCGAGACGTGGCTGTGGAGTCCGGAACTGCTGACCGACAATCAGGGTTCCGCCGTGTTGAACCTGACCGCGCCCGACAGCATCACCACCTGGAAACTGCACGCGCTCTCCACGTCGCCCCAGGGCGTAGGCATCACCGAAGGCGCGATCCGGGTGTTCCAGGACTTCTTCGCGGAGCCGGACTTGCCGTATTCGGTGATCCGGGGCGACGAGTTCCCGATGAGCGTGCGGGTGTTCAACTACACGGACAGCGAGCAAACCATCCGCATCACGCTGCAAAATCCCGAAAGCCTGGGATTGACGGGCGACGCGGAGCAGATCATCCAAGTCCCGGGCAACAGCGGCCGCTCCGCCGTCTTCACCCTGAAACCCACCACCGTCGGCCTGCTGCCGGTGTCGTTGATCGCACAATCCGCCAACCGGGCCGACGCGCTGCGCAAGGACCTGCTGGTCGAGCCGGAAGGATTGCGGCGGGAGATCGTGCATAACGGCTCGCTGGTGGACGCCACCGAGGTGACCGTCGATCTGAGCGTGCCCAATCCCCTCATCCGCCTGCCGGAAGACATCCCGTTCAAGGAAATCGTGGTGCCCGATTCCGAAAAACTGCGCGTGGCCGTGACCGCCAGCCTGCTGGGTCAGGCGCTCGAAGGCCTCGGCGACCTGCTGGGCATGCCTTACGGCTGCGGCGAGCAGAACATGATCTTTCTCGCGCCGGATATCGAGATCTTGCGCTACCTGAAGGCCACGGGTCAGAGCGTCCCCGAATTGCGCGCCAAGGCCGAGTTCTTCATCATGACCGGCTACCAGCGCGAGCTGACCTTCCAGCGGGATGACGGTTCGTTCTCCGCCTTCGGCCAGCAGGACGACAGCGGCAGCCTGTGGCTCACCGCGTTTGTCCTCTCCACCTTCAGCAACGCCCGCGAAGTGCAGACCATCGACGACACGGTGCTGTCCAACGCCGCCAAGTGGATCACCGACCGCCAGAAGGCGGATGGCTCGTGGGAGCCGGTGGGCTTCGTCATTCACTCGGAACTGGTCGGCGGGCAAAACGGCAACCTGGCCCTGACCGCGTATGTCACGTTGGCCCTGCTGGATTACGGCCAGGCCGACACGGCCGTGGTGCAAAAAGCGGTGTCGTACCTGGAAAGCCAGATCACGGCGGACAAGATGGACTCGTATGTTTTGTCCCTGATCACGTACGCGCTGATCAAGGCGGACCGTTCCGCGGCCGACAACGCCGTGGAGAAACTGCTCGGCCAGGCGGTGGTGGATGGGAACGGGCTGCATTGGGAGCCCAATCCGATCGAGACCACCGGCTACGCGGCGATGGCGTTGACCGCCAAGAACCGGGTGGAGGCGCAATCGGCTCTCCGTTGGCTGGCGGCGCAGCGCAACAGCCTGGGCGGGTATGGCACCACCCAGGACACCGTGGTGGCCCTCAAGGCCCTGACCGCGGCAGCCGTCACCCAGAGCCGCAACCTGGACGCGCAGGTCGAGGTGATCGTCAACGGCCAGTCCGTGAAGACTTTCACCCTGAACGAAGCCAATTTCGATGTCCTGCAGATGCTGGAACTGGAGCCGGCGGATCAAGTCACCCTGAAATCGTCGGGGAAGGGGACCGTGATGTACCAAATCCTGCATGCCTTCAACATCCCCGCGTTCCTGGAGCCGGTCGGTCAGGATATGCTCCTGACGGTGAAATATTCCTCCGAGCACATCCAGGTGGATGACAAGGTCGATGTCCAGGTTTCCGTGAATTACACGGGAACCGAGAAGAAGACCAGCATGGCCATCGTGGATGTCTCGGTGCCCACCGGCTTTTCGGTCATCCCCGAATCCCTCGACCGCGTGCGGGAAATCAAGGGGATGAGCCGCATCGAGCAGGCGGGGCGGAAGATCATCTTCTACCTGGAATCGCTGACCAGCGGCGAGCCGTTCGAGTTTGCCTTCCAGGTGAAGGCCGACATGCCGGTGAAGGTTGATGGCGGAACCAGCGCCGCGTATCTCTACTACAAGCCCGAAACCCGCGCGGAAACCGGAGGCCCCGCGCTGATCGTCGAATAACGATCGGCCGGTCCATCCAAGGTTCATGAACGAGACCGGGGGCGCTGGACAGCGTCCCCGGTTTGGTTTTGTTGTTGCTCCCCTTCTCCCCAAGGGCTGATCTTTACCCACAAGTCATATCAGGATGTCATCCCCGCGAAAGCGGGGATCCAGTCCACGGGCCCAGGGTTGAACCCCTGGGCTACTATTCGGCGGCCCCATGAAAGGGGCGCGAACCGTGTCCCCAGAATTGATTTGCGGGCCTACTCCACCTCCGTGGACGGGAGGGCGAACCTCCGGGTGAGCCGTATTCAACCAGGGACGCATCGAATACATACTTCCAGCCCGTGGAAAGCAGGGGCACGTTGCCACGCGCCCCGTCTTTCATGTAGCGTAATCATGGCAGAATCCGTTACCGCCGCCGTAGGTTAAAACCTACGGCTACTCCCGTGGATCCCCTGCGGGGATGAAAAGCTTTTGATGGATCAGGACTTGTGGGTAAAGATCAGCACCCCGGGAGAGGGTTGGGGTGAGAGAAGACCATTGAAACAGAATACTCCATTGTTTCCTGTTCCACATCATTCATAATCCAAACACCTTATTTCCTGATATTCTGATAACCTGGGCATGAAACTGGATCCCCGCTTTCGCGGGGATGACATTCTTGGAAAATAGGGGATTGAAGAACCATTCCGAGCACGTACAGAGGAAAACACGCATGCCCGCGGTCGATTTGCTCGAAATATACCACACGCTGCTCAATCATTTTCGTCACCGGAACTGGTGGCCGGGCGAGACGCCGCTGGAAATCATCGTGGGGGCCATCCTGACGCAAAACACCGCCTGGAAAAACGTGGAGAAAGCCATCGGCCGGCTCAAGGAAGCGGGCGTCCTGTCCATCAAGGGCCTGCGGGCCATTCCCCGCGAACAACTGGCCGAATTGATCCGCCCGTCCGGTTATTACAATCAGAAGGCCCTCAAGCTCAAGGCGTTCCTGGCGTTTCTGCGGCGCGAATACCGCGGGAGCCTGAACCGCATGTTCCGGGAGGATACCAAGGTTCTGCGGGAGAAATTGCTCCAGGTGAAAGGCATCGGACCGGAGACCGCCGACTCGATTTTGCTCTACGCGGGCGGGCATCTGACGTTTGTGGTGGATCTGTACACTTACCGGATCGCCACCCGGCATGGCTGGGTTCCGGAAGGAACCGATTACGAGGGATTACGGGAATTCTATCAGGACCGGATCCGCCCGGATGTGGAATTGTACAACGATTTCCACGCCCAGTTGGTGGCGGTGGGCAATCAGTATTGCCGCAAGACCCCCCGTTGCGAGGAATGCCCGTTGAAGCCGTTCCTCCCGGTGGAAGAGGGCGGGTGAACGTGTTTCCCCTTCGGCCTCATTTCAATTCCGGATGTGGGAGATGATGGCCTGTGGCGTCCTGGTACGCCTTGGCCACGGCGAGCACGGTGGGTTCGTCATAGAGATCGCCGATGAAGCAGATACTTCCGGGCGCGCCGGGTCCGGTGAATCCATTGGGGACCACCACGCAGGGATGGCCGGTCAAATTGGTCAGCAGGGAATTTGAACCTTCGAGAGACGGAGCGACATAGAAATCGATTTCGTCAAATAGTTTCTTCATTTTCTGGAGCAATTCATACCGCAGCCGGTTGGCCTGAAGATATTCAACCGCCGGGATGAAGCGCGCGGACCGGAAGGTGTTCGGCCAGGCGTTGGGGGTCTGACGGGTGAGGAGATCGTCGCGGCCGGAGCGGGTCAGCTCATCGAAGGCCGCCGCCGCTTCCGCGCTCAAGATGAAGCCCAGGGAATTCACGGCGTCATCCGGCAGGGCAATGGGCGCCAGCCGGCATCCCAGGGCGCGCAGGGCATCCAGTGTCTCCCGGTCGTTGGCCTGGTTCTCGTCCTCCAGTTTGAAATCGCCCGCCACATATCCGCCGCGCAGACGGCTCAGATCGACATCGGGAGTGTATCGGAACGGGCGGTCCACGGCGGCCGGATCGAGGCCGTCCGCTCCGCGGATGGCGTCGAGAACGATGGCGCAATCCTCCACCGTGCGGGCGATGGGGCCGAGCTTGTCCATCGACCAGCTCAGGGCCATGGCTCCCGTCCGGCTCACGCGGCCGAAGGTGGGGCGCAGGCCCGTCACCCCGCAGCGCGTGCAGGGGGAGACGATCGATCCCCACGTCTCGCTGCCGATGGCGAAGGCCGCCAATCCCGCGGACACGGCGGCCGCGGGCCCGGCCGAGGAACCGCTCGAACCTTGCTCCAGGTTCCAGGGATTGCAGGTCTGCCCGCCGAACCAGATGTCATCCCAGGCCAGTTCGCCCGTTGTCAGCTTGGCCACGAGCACCGCGCCGGCCTGTTCCAGCCGTTGGATCACCGTGGCGTCTTCGACGAGCACCTGGTCTTTGTAGGGGGCGGCCCCCCAGGTGGTCTTGTAGCCCTTCACCGCCAGCAGGTCCTTGGCCCCGTAGGGAATGCCATGGAGGGGCCCGCGGTAGTGTCCCGCCGCGATCTCCTCATCCGCCCGCCGCGCTTGTTTCAGCGCCAGGTCTTCGGTCAGGGTGATCACGCAATTGAGTAGAGGATCGTATTTCTTCAACCGCTCGAGATAGAGATTCGTCAACTGGGTTGAAGTAATTTGGCGGGCGCGGATGAGTTCGCCCAGGTCCCGGACGCTGTAGAAGGCCAGGTCTTCGAGGGATTTTGGCGCGTCGGCATGGATTGGCGGGCTGAGGCGGATGGAATCTTCGGATGTCCTCGCCGCGGGTTGGGGAGGTTCGGGAAGATAGACCAGCGCGGGAGGAACGGAATACGGCAAGGGCCGCGCGTGAAGCCGCTGGTAGGTTTGGAGGCTGTCCCGCAGATCATCCAGCATGAGTTCCTTCTCGGATGAAGTGAATTGCCAGCCGAGGACTTTTTGAGCCTCGTCGAGAGTGTGGCGGGTGATCAGGTCCTCGATCCGTGATTGCGTAAGAGCGCCCAGCGCGAAACAAACCAAACCCATACTCGAGAAAAACCAGCGGGAGCGGCGCGGCATGATGGTTCCTCCTTGGCTGCGGTCTTTGGAATGCGGATATCAATCCGTATATAGAGTTGCATCTATGATTGGCAAGCAGCGATCGATACAAAGCCCGTGATTCGATGATTCATGATGCTATCAATTTTCCACTGCTCCCGGGAGTGAACGCCAATCCAGGAGGGATTGAATCCTACATCATTCAACCCTGCCGGGACGGGCGCGTTCCCATCGGCAACCGAGGGTTTTTCACCTCCGGCTATTCATGTTCAATTTCTCCGGGATTGGCTGCCCCTATTCTCTCCCGTTTTGAAAAAAGGAATGCAAAAATAGAGCTATCCGGTTGACTTGCTTTCGGGGGGGCTGGAAGATGAAACGGTATCCAGTGAAATGGAAGCAGCCCGAGGCGCCGGCGGGCGTGTCATCCCATTTCCTTTCACGCGGGACGATGGCCTCGGCATTAGAGGAGCGGCCCCCTGGGATTCACTTCGCTGTATTCATGTGTGAAGCGAGAAAGGCTGATGGGAAAGAATTCGTTTACCTTGATTGAATTGTTGATCGTCGTGGCGATCATCGGGATCCTGGCGGCTATCGCCGTCCCCAATTTCCTGCAAGCCCGGACCAAGAGCCAGGTCACCCGCATCATCGCCGACATGCGCACCATGGATCAGCAACTGCGGCTGTATTGGCTGGACCACAACCGCCCGCCGGTTTCCGACTACATTCTGGGAAAAAACAGCCTCATCCGCCTGTCGACGCCCATGGCCTACATGGCTTCCGTCCCCGCCGATCCCTACCGCGCGGGCCAGGCGGAGTACAAGAAAAGCTACGGGGATTACTACAACTACTGGTACAACGAGGAGGACCAGTCCGGCCGTTACAAGACCGGGGGGACGGAATGGAACACCGAGGGCTGGGAAATCTATCTGCTCTCGCTGGGTCCCGGCTTTCATCCTGATTTCATGTGGGTGACGTACAATCCTTCCAACGGCATCATCTCCCGCGGCACCATCCGCTATTTCACGCCCCGCCGCCTCCGGGATTGGGCGGATTTGTTGTAACACCTCCCTCATGGAACCGGCGCCATGAATCGCACCCGTAAAAACTCGCTGGAAGAAGTGCACCGTTCGGTGGACGTCCGACAAAAGGGAACGTTGCGGCGGCTGCTGGCGTTTGTCGGCCCCGCTTACCTGGTCAGCGTCGGGTACATGGATCCGGGCAACTGGGCGACCGACATCGAGGGCGGCGCGCGCTTCGGCTACACGCTGATCTGGGTGCTGCTGATGTCCAATGGGATCGCCGTGCTGCTCCAGACCTTGAGCGCCCGGCTGGGGATCGTCACGGGGCGGGACCTGGCGCAGGGCTGCCGCGAGGAATACCCCCGGTTCGTCAGTTATGTCTTGTGGATCCTCTGCGAAATCGCCATCGCGGCGACGGATCTGGCGGAGGTGCTGGGAACCATCATCGGCCTGAAGCTGCTTTTCGGCCTGCCGCTGTTGTGGGGATGCCTGGTTACGGTGTTCGACACCTTCCTGTTGTTGCTCATCCAGCGGCTGGGGATCCGGAAGATGGAGGCCTTCATCCTCGGGCTGGTGGGGACCATCGGGTCCTGCTTCGTCATCGAGATTTTTCTGGTCAAGCCGGATTGGGGCGGGATCGCCGCCGGCTTCATCCCCCATCTGGAGAGCGGCAGCCTGTACGTCGCGATCGGCATGGTGGGCGCGACGGTCATGCCGCACAACCTGTATCTGCACTCCGCCCTGGTGCAGACGAGACGGGTGTCTCCCCTCGGCGATGAAAAGGCGACGGCCTGCCGTTTCAACCTGATCGACATGGTGGTGGCGCTCAATTCGGCGTTTCTCGTGAACGCGGCGATCTTGATCATGTCGGCGGCCACCTTTCACGCGCGCGGCATCGTGGTGACCGAGATCGAACAAGCCCACAGCCTGCTCGAAAACATCCTGGGCTCCCAAATTGCCCCTTTCGCGTTCGGGCTGGCCCTGCTGTGCGCCGGGCAGAGTTCGACCTTGACCGGCACCCTGGCCAGCCAGATCGTCATGGAAGGTTTCGTCCAGATCCGCCTGGCGCCCTGGCTGCGCCGGCTGGTCACCCGTTCGATGGCGCTTGTGCCGGCGGCGCTGGCCATCGCGGTGTTCGGGGAACAGGCCAGTTATCAATTGTTGATCCTCAGCCAGGTGGTGCTGAGCCTCCAGTTGCCGTTCGCCATCATCCCCCTGGTGCATTTCACCAACGACCGGGCCAAAATGGGCCGCTTTGCCAACCGGGGCTGGATCCGGGGATTGGCCTGGATTGCCGCGGCCGTGATCACGGCGCTCAACGGCCAATTGATCTGGGAGGAATTGGAGTCCTGGTGGGTGATGGGGGGATGGATCGGCGCCGCCGTGGGCATCGGAGTTGTTCCCCTGATGGCGGCCGGCGCGGGTGTGCTGGCCTGGATCACCCTCGCGCCCTGGTGGCGGGGGCCGCACGCCTGGGTTTTTGAAAGCGAGAACATGGCGGAAAAAGTGCTGGGGGATATCATCCAGCGGCCGTTCACCCATATCGGGGCGGCCCTGGAGCGGATGCCGCACGACGCGGAGGTGTTAAGCCGCGCGGTGGCCCTGGCGCGGGCCGAGCAGGCGCGGCTGACCTTGATTCACGTGGTGGATTCGCCGCCCGCCCAGGTGTTCGGCATCGAGGCCGCCGACCCTCATGCCCAGGAGGATCAAACCTATCTCGAGGACCTGACGCAAGAACTGGAGGAGCAGGGGCTGACCGTCGGCGCCATTTTACGTTACGGGAATCCCGCGGGGGAAATCATCCAGACGGCCCAGGAGGAGAATCTGGATCTGCTGGTCCTCGGATCGCACGGGCACCGGATGGTCGGTGATCTGCTCTGGGGCCAGACGGTCGATCCCGTCCGGCACGCCCTCAAGATTCCGGTGTTGGTGGTCCGCGCCCCCGATCCCGTGGTGGAGGATTGAGGGATTGCCAAGGAGGGATTCAGCCGCCGCAGGATGGATTAGCGAAGCGTAACTCATCGAAAAGCGTGAGGAGAATGGGGAATGAGCCCCTAGGAAGGATTTCCCTCACCCCCTCCCTCTCCCGGAGGAAGAGGGGGCAGGCGCAGGATGGATTAGAGAAGCGGAATCCATCAAAAATTGGCCGGGGGATTGTAGGCGTTGCCCGGGCCGAACAGATAGAGGTCGCCGTTGGAAATCACCCCATTGCTGGGGATGTAATAGAGAACGTCGCCCACGTAGGCCTTGGCGAATTCCGGGTAATACGGCCGGTCCCATTCCCAGCATTTGTCCGGTCCGGGAGAGGTGAAGCCGAACCGGAACTGATCGCGCGGCGGATCGTACAGGCGGACATTTTTCCGCCCGGCGACCGAGGTCTGGCGTCCGGAGGCGCGCGTCCCGCCGTATCCTTCCCGGGTCGTGTACCAGTAGTGCTTGACCGCCTGGTCTTCCCATGGTGTTTGGTCGGCCCAGGGATCGAAGGGCAGGCTGGACATGTACGCGATGGGCGTGGTCAACCGCCAGCTTTGCGTGGCCCAGGGCGACAGGCAATCGGGTTCCTGCCCGTCGCAAGGGTAGACATTGTTATCCACGCGGTACATTTCGACCGCCGTGCCCAAGGCCCGCGTGTCCGCGTACACCCGGGCCACCTTGGCGCGGATCTGCGCGTTCAGGAAATTGGGCACCGCGATCGCCGCCAGGACGCCGATGATCGCCACCACGATCAGCAATTCGATTAAAGTAAAACCCATGCGCCGCATCGGGATTCACCCGGCATTTATCGCCCCGAAGGGTAACCATGACTTAAGCCAGCCGCAACGCCCCTGGAATTCCCATCCCCGTAGGGGCGGCCTTATCCGAGCCAGGGGTAAAACCCCTGGCAGGGGCCGTTCCCAGGCATGCCTCAGTACAGCGGCCAATCGGGCACCGGCGTGCTGGATTTCCCCCAGATCTGGAAGTTGTCGATCGTCCAGAACCAGCTCCAGGATCCCTGGAAGGCAAAGCGGAACTTGATCGAGGGTTTGTTGTCCAGGTTGGGGAGCCGGATGCGTTCCCAGCGCTTGGAATCGTATTCGCCGTTGACGCCGCCCGAGCCCATGGCGGTGTCATCCAGCCGGGGGAGAAGAAACTTGGCCACTTCTTCGTCGCCGACATTGTCCTCGGCGAAAATATACTCGTACCATGTGAAGTTTTTGTCATCCCGCCCTTCCAAGGTTGCCGAAATATTGATGTTGCCCTCTTCATCGTAGGAAATCCGGTCCCGGTCGAGGTAATACAAGGCGGGAAACCACGTGCCCACCGGCCACCCCGTGATGCCGGATCCGGCGGTGATGTCCACCGTGCCGTTGTCGGTGGTGTATTCCAGCATGGCGATGTTGTCCTGGTTTTGGATGTAGTTGCTGTTGAAGGCCACCACGATGTCCGTGATCCCGGTGAAGTTGAATTCGTGCGTGATGATGTGCGTTTCAAAGAAATTCTGCTCATCCACGTAGTCGCCGGAATCGGCCACCAGGGTTTTGCCGTCCGCGATCTTCAGGTCGGTTTCCACCACGCTCGGATCGCCATAACTCGGGTAGTACAGCAGCGTGTTCAAGAACGCCACGTCCTTCACCACCCACTGCCGCAATTCCGGGTAATAGTACGTGCCTTGCGGCCCGGTGTCGTCGGTCGTGGTGAAGACTTCCCAACCGTCCGGGATGGCGTCGGCCGGGGTGCTTTCGAAATCGTTGGAATAGATCAAGCTCAGCCCTGCCGGTTCGCCCAGCGTGATTTGCACACCCGCGGACCAGGGAGAGAGATTGCCCTGGGAGTCGTGATACTGGACCCGGGCGTACAGGGGAAGGTTGAGGGGAAAGCGGTCGTTATCCACCACGCAGCGGGTTGACGCGGGCGTGGAACCGTCCGCGGAACTGGAATTGCCGAACACCAGGTAGATTTTGGTGAAGTCCGGATCGGCGGCCAGTTGGAACGTGGCCGCGGCCAGCACGGCGCCGGCGGTTCCGGAAAAATCGGACCCGATGAGTGTGACGTCGTCCAATCCCCGGGGTTGAGCCGGCTCCACGGTCAGCGTGGGTTGCTGCGCGAACGCGCCGGCGCTTCCCAACCAGCCGAGCAGGAACACAATGGCATACAATTGGACCCGATGCCCCCTGAATGAGTACATGACTTGTCTCCTTGCGAGTGGATTTTTTCCACGGAACGGGATCCCGCGGATGGAGTATTGTCCCGCAATCCGCGGAGCGAGTAAAGGAAAAACGGGGGGAATGGGAGGATGCTCCAGGGGGAGAACGCGGGATGCGATATGTCTTGGGGGGATTCATTACTACTCCAGACCCAGGGCTTACGCCCTGGGCCCTCATGCCGCGCCGATGGCGCTCATCTACTTGCATGGCATATTGTTGAATCGTTGCTTGTGCGATTCTCCCTCAATTGTAGCACAATCCTTCCCTTATATTTTTCGTCAAGGATTACACGCACGTATTCGATCCGGCCGCTACGGCGTGAACGTCACCGTCACCTCCGGGGCGCTGGTGGCGGAGAGGCCCGAATCGGGATTCTCCACCCGCAGCCGGAAGCGGCGGGTTTCCCCATCCGGCACCGAAAAGAGGTTGGCGGGGACGCTCGGGTACAGCACGTCCTCCCCGGTCAGTTCGTCGATGGGCGGTTCGATGTTGTAGTCGAACGCATCCTGGATGGCCGGCAGGGCGATTTTGTCCGCCTCGGGATCCGTGCTTTCCACGGGGATCAAATAGGCGCGGGTGACGGTTTCGCGGTCGGTGGCGCCGGTTCCCAGGCCGCGGAAGTTGTCGCCGGAGATCTTGAGGGTGTTCTCCGACGCAATGGAAAGCGTCTGGCTGCTCCAATCGTCCGCGCGTTGATAGAGGAGGGGCGGCTGGGGATCGTTCAGCGTGAAGGTCCGTTCCACCGGGCTGCCGTTGCCGGCGCGGATCGCGGCGGTGAGGGTTCCCGTCGCGTCCAGCACCCGGGGGGCCAGTTCCAGGCTGACGCCGGTCAACGCGTCGAGGAAGGCGTTCACTTTTCCCGTTTCGCCCACCGCCTGGCCGTTCACCACGAACGGCTTTCCGTTGATGTCGATGTTGATCTGCGCGGGGGAGAAGTCCGCCATCTGCCAGAGCAGGGTGAAGGATTGATCGGCCTGCAGCGGGTAGGTTTCGGTGGCGGGATCGTAGGAGAAGAGGCCGAAGCCGAGTTCGATGCGGAAGCTTTGCACGCTGATCCCGCCCGCGCCGCTCTGCAGGGGAAGGATCACGGAGGCGCTTTCGAGGCCGGAATACTCATTGCGGATCCGCACTTCCACCGGGCCGGGAGGCAAGGTTTTGAGCGCGGCGGCGTCGAATTCCAACGTGGTCAGATTGCGGGAAATGAACTGGGCCGGTTGATTGAAGACCAAGGGATCGCCCAAGCCCGTGGTGATGATCACGCTGGATCCGCCCGTGGCTGGCGCGCCCTCGAACGCCGGCCGGAAATGGTTGCCGAGAATCTGGATGACCGAGCCGGCGGCATCCAGGAAGAAGGGCGAGGGGCTGATGGTGGAAATCACCGGAGCCGGCGCGGGATTAATGGTGAGGCTGAACTCCGCCGAGGAGACATCATCGGCCCGCACCACCCGCAGGGAGGCGGTATCGCCCTGGGCCGGATTGCTCAGACGGGGCAAAACGGCGGCGAGGCCTTCCGCCTGTTCGGTGAAGGTCAGTTCCACCTCGCCGTCCCGTGACTTGAAGAAGATTTTTTTCGCGGGCGAGAGTTGCGTCCCCTGGATCAAGATCTGGCTTTCGGTGTCGGCGTAAAACGCGGCGCCGGCCAGGTTGGTGATGGTGCGGATGACCGGCTCCACCGGCCCGCCCGAGGCGTCGATCACGCGGAGGTTGTCGAGATAAATCCCCTCCGCGGCGATGGACGAGTTGCTTTGGAAGCGGAACGCGATCCGCAGGGCGGGATCCTTCGGCAGGTTGAGTTGGACGAAGAGGAAATCGGCGCGGGTCAAGAGTCCGCCGGGATTTTGCGGATTGGAATAGCCGTAGAGGGCGTCGAAGGTTCCCGGGAGCAGCGGCTGCGTGGGATTGTTCTGGTCGAAGACCGTGGGATCGGTGATGACCTGGCCGTCGTGGTTGAGGTCCACCATTTCCCAGGCGGTTTGGCCGGAACGGAGCACTTCGACCACCAGAAAGTCGCCCACGTCGAAGAACGGCTCTTCAAACGCGAAGGCCGCCTCGAAGGACAGGACGGGCATGACGGCCCCGGAGGTGTCCAAGGTCCCGTCGATTTCGAGGACCGAGGTCTGGGACGAATAATAGAAGCCGAAGTTGGGATTCATCGCGGCGCTTTTCGGTTCGCTGTAGGCGGTTCCCACGCCCGAGGGATTCGGGGCCTGCGTGTCGAAAATGAACCAGGGCACGACCTGATTGATGGCCGGCATGCGGCCCGCGGCGATCAGGGCGTCCGCGGCCTCCTCGTCCAGGGGCGTCACGGGGATATCGTCAAACGTGTTGGCGCTGTCGAAATCCACATAGAAATGGAGTCCGCCCGCCGGCGTGGGGGTGGGGGTTCCCGTGACCCGGGTGGGGGTGAATGTGGCCGTGGGGGTGAACGTGGCCGTGGGCGTGAGCGTGGCGGTGGGCGTCGGGGTTTCCTCCCCCGGCGGTGTTGTCGCGGTGGGCGTCAGTTCACCCGGTGTGGGCGTCACCGTCGGGGTAGGCGTGGTTTCGCCCGGAATGGGAGTTGGGGTGGCGGTCGCTTCTTCCAGGGTCGGCGTGGGGGTGGCCGTCTCCAGAGTCGGTGTGGGGGTTGCCTCCCCAGTGGTGGGGGTGGGCGTCAACTCCCCCGGCGTGGGCGTGGTCTCCCCGGGAAGCGGGGTGGGAGTCGGGGTGGCTTCGGGGACGGTCGGCGTGGGGGTTTCCAAGGCCGGAGTCGGGGTGGCTTCGCCCACCGTGGGCGTCGCGGTGGCCGTGGGAGTGGGCGTGGGCGTGAGTTCTCCCGGCGAGGGCGTGTCGGTAGGCGTGGGAGTCATCGCGCTGGAAACGGGGGAGTGGAACGATTGGATGAAGAGCAAGAGGTCGATCCGGTTGGTTTTTCCATCCTGGTTGAAATCAACGGGATTGGGGGAGCCGGTCCACAGTTGCTGGATCCGGAACAGGTCGCGGGCATCCAGGCGCGAGTTGGCATCCACGAAGATGTCGTAATTCACGGGGGGCGCGGGAGGTGTTTGGGCGTTCAGGAGGGGCGCTCCGGCCACGACAATGCCCCAACCCGCCAAGCCGAGCGTTAGCGCAAACCACTGCATCCCAACCGGGGCGTTCCACTTCACGATCTATTGCCCTCCCGTCCGATTTCAAGTATGTTTTTTACGAGTCCGCGCGGCGCGGGGACCTCGAACCATGCCGGCGGTTAGCGTAAGCTCTAAAAAATGAGCCGGCAATGCACGGCCGACAGCACTATAGCAGAGCGGGCCGGATTTGTCATGCGCTATTCCCGGCCAGGGGATTTCGATCCATAGGGGGTGACTTTAGACCGGAAAGGATGGGATATACAATCCGGGGGAGAAACCAGGGGTAAGGGATGCAATGAACACACCGAAAAAAGGCACTCGGATTGGAGTCGTTTCGGATACCCATTTACCCGATGTGGGCCACTTGCCCATGAAGATGCTGGGAGAACTGGAGAAAGTGGACGCCATCATTCATCTGGGCGACTTTTGCGACATGGCGGCCTACAAGGAGTTTCAAAAGATCGCGCCGGTCATCGCCGTGTATGGCAACATGGACTGCCAGGAGCTCAAAACCATCCTGCCCGAGAAGAAAGTGCTTGAAATCCAAGGACATAAATTGGGCCTGATCCATGGCTGGGGGCCGCCCAAGAATCTGGAAACCCGGGTGGTGAAGGCGTTTGGGGAAGACGTGGAGATCGTGCTGTTCGGGCATTCGCACATGCCCTTGTTCATGAAGATCGAGGACAAATACGTATTCAATCCCGGGAGTCCCACCCTGAACCGGGACGCCACCGGCACCTTCGGCATCCTGGATCTGGAAGAAACCATCAATCATCAAATCGTGTGGCTGGATCGTGAGTGAAGGCGCGAATCTCCCTCACCCCGGCCCGCTCCCTGGGGGGAGAGGGAGAAGAAGAGCGGGGGAAGTGTCTGAATCAGGATAGTCAGGATAGCCAAGATGACCAGGATTTTGGAGGATGATGCGGGCAAGATGTGCGCATCGCCATGACGGGCGGACGCCTCAGGAGGTTTTGAGAGGTTACGCGCTGTCGCGCCAAGCCATCCTCCACCGCTGTTTGCGCGGAGATGCCGTCCTGATTACAAGCCATCCATTCCCTTTCCCCGCGGGAGAAGGGCAGGGGAAGGGAATGTCGATTGCGGCGCAGGCAGGATGCCCGCACCACAATTCACCCTTCCGCCGGTTTCAATTTTTGCCGCCATTCCTGGGCGTTTTCCTTGGTGATCAGTTCGGTGGGCAGAGTGATTGTTTTGGGGACGGATTCGCCCTTCAGGATTTTATAGGCGGTTTGGACTGCTTCCTTCCCGCAGGTCGGGTACCAGAAGGTGGCGTCGAGTTCGCCGTCGATCACCGCCTGGACGCCTTCGTTCCAGAGGGCGTCGATGCCGATGAATTTCATCTCTTTTTCCCGGCCCACCTGCTTGGCGGCCAGGTAAGCGCCCAGGGCCATGGGATCGTTATGCCCGTAGACCAAGTCGATCTTGGGTTGGGCCTGGAGGGCGATTTTCATCTGGTCGATGGCTTCGGAGCGCAGCCAGTTGGCCACCGGATTGTGGATGATCTTGAGGCCGGGGAAGGCGGCGATCGCTTCCTTGAAGCCCTCGCTGCGGTCGATGGCCGGGGGCGAGCCGGGCAGGCCCTGGATTTCGACGATCAGCCCCTGGCCGTTGAGGATCTTGGCCACGTATTCGCCTGCCTGCTTGCCGATGACCCGGTTGTCCGCGCCGATGAAGCAGGTGTAGGCCTCGGTGTTGACCGCCCGGTCGAGGACAATCACCGGCGTGCCGCTGTTATACACTTCTTCCACAATGGGTGTCAGAGGAGAAGCCTCGTTGGGGGAGATGATCAGCAGGTCGATTCCCTGCCGGGCCAGCAGCCGGACCTGGTTGACCTGGAGGTCGTTTTTCTGTTCCGCGTCCTGGAAGCGCAGTTCGATGTCGGGGTAGTGGCGGGCCTCGGCCACGGCGGCGTCGTTCATGGCCTTGCGCCAGGGCTCGTTGTTGTTGCATTGGGAAAATCCGATGACATATTTTCCGCTTTTCTGGGACGCGCATCCGGAGGTGAATGAGACCAGCAGAGCGATGCTCAGAACCACGGAGAGGCCGGCGGCCGCGCCACGCCATTTTTTCATGATAGTTCTCCCCCAGAAGCCGAAGGTTCCCGTCTGGACGGCCACGGCCAGGACCAGCAGGGAGCCGATGACGATTTTCTGCACGCTGGGTTCCACGTTTCGCAGACCCAGGACGTTGATGATGATACCAATGAGCAGGGAGCCGGCAAGGGTGCCCGAGACGTTCCCGCTGCCGCCCATCAGGCTGGCCCCGCCGACCACGACGGCGGCGATGGCGTCGAGTTCGAAGGCCATGCCGTCCTTGGGATCGCCCTGGTGCATCTGGGCGGCCTGGATGACGCCCGCGGCGGCGGCCAGCGTGCCGCATAGGACGCAGGTCACGATCTTGTAGCGGTCCACCCGCACGCCGGCGAGCCGGGCGGCGGTTTCGTTGCCGCCGATCGCGTAGAGGTTGCGGCCGAAGGCGGTATAGACCAGCAAAATCTGAAACACCGCCACGGTGAGCAAGAAGAAGACCGCCGGAAGGGGGACCACGCCGAAGATTTTCGCCTCCAAAATCAGGAAATTGGAATCGGCGGGGCGGATGGGGATGGTGTAATTGTGCGAGAAAGCCATGGCCAGGCCGCGGGCGATGCTCATCATGGCCAGGGTGACCACGAAAGGCTGGATTTTGCCCTTGGCCGTGGCGGCTCCGTTGAACAGGCCGGCCGCCGCGCCGGTGAGCAGGGCGAGAGCGATGGCGGTGGGCGATCCCCAGCCGTCCCGCAGGGCGAGCGCGGTGATCACGGTGGAGAGGGCGAGGACGGAGCCGACGGAGAGGTCGATCCCCCCGCTGATGATCACGAAGGTCATGCCCACGGCGATGATGCCGCGCACGGAGACCTGGCGGACGATATCGATGATGTTGTCCCGGTCGAGAAACACGGGCAGGGCCGCGCCCGGCCGCACCGGCGAAAAGGCGCAGGCCAGCAGGAAGACCAGGATCAGCCCCCAATAGGGACGCAGGCGGGAATAGAGAAAAAGTTTGGCCAACCGCGACAGCATGATGGTTGCCTATCATACTGACCGCGCCGGAGCTTGATAAGGGGCTCGGGGAACCGCTCGGTTGATTTTGGTTTCCAGTTTGGTAGCATGAAATCCATCATGAGCGATTGGTTCGAGCAGATTCCTATCGACATCCCCTTGGGCGGAGGCCGCCATATGCTCAATTGGCGGCGCGTCGGCCTGGCTGTGGCCGCCGTGGCGGCGGTGATTGTCCTGGTCTCGTTCCGGCCCTGGTTCATCGTGGGGCCGGGCGAGGTGGGCGTGGTATTGCGGCTGGGGAAGGTCCACCGCGTGGTCCAGCCGGGATTCCATTACCGGTTCCCGCCGCCCATCGAAACCGTATTTGTCCCCAATGTGCTGCTCTTGCGGCGGATCGAGGTGGGATTCCGGTCGAATCCCCGGAGTCCCAGCGCGGAGCCGGTGACCGTGCCGGAAGAGAGCATCATGCTCACCGGCGATGAGAACATCATCGTGGCGAAAACAGTGGTGCAATACAAAATCGCCGATCCCGTCAAGTATTTGTTCAATGTCAATAACGTGGAAAGCACGTTGAAGGACATCGCCGAGGCGGCGCAGCGGCAGGTGATCGGCGATTTTCCCATCGAGGCGGCGCTGACCGAACGGCGCGACCAGTTGCAGGCGCAGATCCAGGACATCATTGAAAAGATCAGTTCGGAATACCAGATGGGGGTGCAGATCGAGGGTGTGAACCTGCAGGACACGCATCCCCCCGAGGCGGTCGAGCCGGCCTTCGCCGAGGTGTTCAACGCCCGCGAGGACCAGGCGCGGGTGGAACGGGAGGCGGAAGGCTACGAGAACAAGGAGATACCCCGGGCGGAAGGCGAGGCGCGCAAGATTTTCCAGGAGGCGGAAGCCTACAAGGCGGAACGCATCGCCAAGGCGCAGGGCGAGGTGGAACGCTTCCACGCCTTGTTGGCGACCTACCGCGGCTCTCCCGAAGTGACCCGCCGGCGTTTATATCTGGAGACCCTGGAGAAGGTCCTCCAGGGCAAACCGAAGGTGATCGTGGATTCGGAGGAGGGCCTTTTGAAATTCATGAACCTGTCGCCCGCCATCCCGTTGCCGGCCCCGTTGCTCTCCCCGGCCACCGCGGAAGAGGAGGGTAATCCATGAGGGCGAAAACGATGCTGACCGGCGCGGGCCTCGCCGCCCTGGTTTTGTTGATTTTTCTGGGATCATCCGTCTTCGTGGTGAGCGAAACCGAGCAGGCGGTGATCACACAGTTCGGGCGGCCGGTGCGGGTGATCGCGGGCGAGTCGCCCTTCGCCGATCCGGACGAGTTGCGGAAAAGCCTCGCGGCGTATGAGCAATCCAGCGGCACGCGCGTGGGGTTGAGTTTCGGCGCGGGATTGTATTTCAAGGTCCCCTTTTTGCAGAAGGTGGAGTATTTCGAGGACCGGATCCTGGTCTTCGATTCGGAGCCGGCGACGATCATGACCGGGGACCAGAAACGGCTGATCGTCGATAATTTCTCGCGCTGGTATATCGTCAATCCGTTGCTGTTCCGGCAGACGGTGGAGAACATTCCCACCGCGCTCAACCGGCTCGACAACATCATCCGGTCGGACCTGCGCAACACGCTGGGGGAAAATGAATTCATCGAAATCATCCGCAGCAGCGACCAGATGCTGGATTCGGGCATCGAGATCCCTGAGCAGAAGCGGGTGCGGATCAAGACCGGCCGGACGAAGATCATGGAGCGGGTGACGCAGCTGGCGCGGGAGAAAGCGAAGCAGTTCGGGATCTACGTCATCGACGTACGCATCAAGCGCGCCGATCCGCCCGAGCAGAACATGGCGGCGATCTATAGCAACATGACCGCCGAACGGAGCCGCATCGCCCAGCGGTACCGCGCGCTGGGCAGCCGGCAGGCCACGTACATCAAATCGGAAACCGACCGGAAAGTCAAAACCATTTTGGCGGAAGCGGAGCGGGACGCGCGGATCATCAAGGGCAACGCCGACGCCGAAGCGGCGCGCACCTACGCGCAGGGGTATATCAAGGAAGCGACGGGCAGTCCGCCGGTTCGGATCGAGGGCTTTGAAAGCGATCCGGAATTTTATGGCTATCTGCGTTCGCTGGACGCCCTGGAAGCGTCGCTGGACGCGCAAACCACGTTCATTCTCAGCACGAAAAACGAGCTGCTGCGGCAGCTGAATGGCGCGAGGGAGGAATGATGCACCGCCAGGGGGCGGAAGGGGTGGAGATTATTTAACCGGTAAGGTGGATGTCATCCCCGCGAAAGCGGGGATCCAGAAGGATCAAAGCCATTTCACCGCCGAGACACGGAGGGCCAAGTGGATTTGTCTGAATCAGGATGGTCTGGATACGCAAGATGACCAGGATGGGGATGGGGGCACGGATTGAACCACGGAGGGCGCGGATGGGACACGGATGACAACGGAAGTCAACGGATGAATGAGAATGGCAGCAAAGCGCGGAAAGAGGCCGGCCGAGGGCGTAGGATGGGTTACGCTTCGCTAACCCATCCCACGGCGCGATATCACAGAACGAATCATAAATGACAGGAATTCAACATAGCAAAGGACGATAAGATCATGAAATTTTTTTCTCGTTACTTTTCCACGACTCTTGGAATACTCCTATCCGTTCTGGCCGGCGTTCTCTGGTTGAATCCTCCATGCCGGCCGGCGGCGGAGGGAACCGGCCTGGAAGCGGTCAGCCAGTTCAGCAAACTCACCAAAATCATCCTGCAGAACAAAGAGATCGCCATTCATCACGCGGGGGAGGCGCTCGACAAGCCGTTTTTCCATCCCTTGTGCACTCCGGACCGGCGATGCGTCACCTATGACGCGCCCGCCGATCACTTGCATCACCGCGGGCTGTGCGTGGGGTGGCCGGATGTCTCGGGGACCGATTTCTGGGCGGAAGTGAATTCGCCGCCGGGCCGGCGGGGCAAGATGATCCCCAAATCCGTCGATACGCGGATGTTGGAGAGTGGGGCGGTGGAACTGCGGGAAAAGGATGTCTGGCTCACGGAGCCAGAGACGGAGCTGGTGCAGAGCGAGCAGGTCTGGACGTTTTGGCCGCCCGAGGGGAACCTGCAGCTCGTGGACCTGGACCTCCGCCTGACGGCCCTGGAGCCCGAAGTGGTTTTCGGTTCCGATCCCAACGCCCCGCGGGAGTATCACGGCCTGACCCTGCGCGCCGGACCGTTCGCCGAACCGCGGTATTTCAACTCGGAAGGCATCGAAGGCGGGCAGAACTGCAAGGGGAAGCCGGCGAAATGGTGCGCGCTGGCCGGCATGCAGGCCGGCGGCCCGGTGCTGGCCGCCATTCTGGACCATCCGTCCAACAGTTCGCATCCCACCCGCTTTTATGTGCAGGACCAGGGGATGCAGTTCATCTCCAGCTCGCCCAATTATGGGAAGGCGAAGATCCTCAAGCAGGGGGAAACCTGGCGCTTGCGCTACCGCGTGGTGGCGGCGGGCAAACCTCCGGAAGGCCGGTCCTGGGATTTGAACGAATTGTGGAACCAATGGGTGAAAGCGGACAAAGGGGAATGAAGGTCCGCATCCAAGTGTGTGACCAGGGCCGGGTACGCCCCGGCCGGAATTCCCTCACCCCAGCCCTCTCCCGGGGTGAGAGGGAGAGGCAATTCACCGCCGGGGCGCGGATTTTCCTGCCGGGGCGGTGGAGTTCGGGGCGGTGGAGTTCGGGGCGGCAACGGGTCAGGCCGGTTCCTTCAGCATGGCGACGGCCTGCTCCACCGAATCGGCGGACGGGGCGATGGGAGAGGCGCAACTGAGTTCCAGCATGTAGCGGATCCGTTCGGAGGGATTGACGATCACCAGGCCGCCCTGATTGGCGAGCAGGCGGGAATGTTGTACAATAGCCCCGATCTCATGACTGTTGAGCAAACGGATCTGAGACAGGTCAATCACATACCGCCGGTAGCCTTTTTCCATGCATTCGAGGAAAAGATTCGGCAATTGATTCAGGTCGAGGGAAGAAGACGCGTCCCGCATCGTGATGAGCACGATCGTTGGATGGATGAGCGTTGCGGCAATTCTCCCCTGGTTGCCGCCTTGTAGGTTGAGGGGATTCCACGTCATGATCTTTTACGTCCAGGCGGTACGCCATCCTGGAGGAGATCCGTTCATCGGGATTTGGTGATCTGGAACTCATCCTATCATGTTTTTTTCATTTGAAAAGGAAAAATATTAAGTGAGGGGCTTGATATTATACATATAAAATATGACTAGCTGCAGATGAGGGTGGAAGCGGCAACGGTATCAATTCCATGAGAAAACGAGTCATGATTCTGGTGTTGCTTGTAGGGATCGTGCTGGGTTGGGAATCCGCCCGGTCCGCGGAGGGCGCGCGCGCCCGGGGGGTGTGGGTCACGCGGTGGGATTTCAAGAACGCCGGGGACGTGGCTCGTATCTTTAAGAACCTCAAAGATCTAGGCGCCACTCAGGTTTTTTTCCAGGTGCGGGGCAACGCGACAGTGTGTTATTCCTCCCGGATCGAACCGTGGGCGTGGGAGTTGACGGGAATCACGCCCGCCACGCTGGGGCAGGACCCGGGATGGGATCCCCTGGCGGTGGCGCTCGAGGAGGCCGCGAGGAATCAGCTGGAATTGCACGCCTGGATGAACGTGTTTCCCGGCTGGCGGGGGGTTGAGCCGGTCCCTCAAGGGATCCACCATCCCTGGGCGGACAAGCGGTCCTGGTTCATGGTGGATCACCGGGGGGTGTTGATGCGTCCGACGTCGACCTTCTACACCTTCATGTCTCCCGGCCATCCCGAAGTCCGCGAGTATTTGGCGGCGGTTTTCGGGGAAATCGCGCAGCAGTATCCGAATCTGGACGGGATTCATCTCGATTATGTCCGGTATCCGGGACAGACGGAGTTGGGCGGATTCCGTGATTTTTCGTATGACGCGGCCAGCGCCGCCGGGTTCCAGAAGCTCTACAAGAAAAAGCCGGCCCCGGACCTGGAGGAATGGCGGGCCTTCAAGCGCGACCAGGTCACCGAAACCATTCGAGCCATTCGCAACGCCATCCGGTTGGCTTCGCCCATCATGCGGTTGTCGGCCACCTGTTTCGCCGAGATTCACTCCGCCACGGCGGAAAAGGGGCAGGATCCGCGAGTCTGGCTGCGGGAGGACCTGGTGGACTGGGTGATCCCCATGGCCTACAAGCAATCCTTGGGAGAACTCAAAGCGCTGTTGGAGAATTGGAACGGGTGGTTCGACGAGAAAGCGCTGCGCCGGATGATGATCGGTCTGAACGCCGATTTCAACGGCGCCGGCGGGACCGGCCAGCAAATGGAATACGTGAACGAGCAGGCATACAGCGGAGTGATCATCTTTGCCTACGCCGCGTTGTTCGAAAATCATCAGCCGAACGCCAAGGCGAGGAGGATCCGGGAAATCTGGGCGGAACAGCGGTTGCAGGAGAAAATCCTCAAACCGGCCGTAAAAGCCCCCGCGGTGTCGTCGCAGTAGGCAAACCGGGGTGAAGGCTCATGGAAGTTGGTTCCGGTGGGGCGCGAAGAGGATTTTCCCTGCGCTAACCGATGTGGTTTTGGAGGGGTGGCCGGCGGGCCGCCCCCGGCCTAGCCAAAGACCGGGGGAAGAACATGGAATGCCACAATTCCTCCTCTCAACTGCGGGCGGGGAATCGAGGAGGGCGGGTAGAGGAATCCCTTTAAATCTTAAATCTTCGGGGCGGCGTTCAGGATTTCCGGGGCGGTACCCGCCTCGAACTGCTTGAAGTTATCGATGAACAGCTTCGCCACGTGCCTGGCTTTCTCGTCGTAGGCGATTTTATCGGACCAGGTGTTTTTGGGATTGAGCACTTCGGGGGGGACGCCCGGGCATGCGTTGGGGATTTCGAAACCGAAGTAGGGGAACGGGGAGTAGCGGGCTTGATCCAGGGCGCCGGAGAGGGCGGCGCGGAGCACGGCGCGGCTGATCTTGATGCTCATGCGTTGGCCGATGCCGAAGGGGCCGCCGCTCCAGCCGGTGTTGACCAG
>JBHGBC010000045.1:0-39702 GCA_041946805.1 bacterium | reverse complement strand
GGCACGTCGCGACGTGCCCCTACGATCATGCGGAAACCTGTTACCTCTATGGAGTACAATTACTAAACACCCTACCTCATTTGACGATAGGAGTCAGTTCGACAATGACTTTCTCTCGTTCTTTTCCACAAATCCGGCTGGCATCCAGAATCTCGATTCCCGATAAAAGGCCGTCGGGGCCAAAGTCCGCGGTGATACCTTCCGCTAATTCCTGGTTGGTGGCCTCACCAGGATTGATCGGCCGCAATTGAATATAGAGCGCGTCAATTTCCGCGTCATAGGTGATTTTCATCACTTCTCCACCAACATCAACGTGGGCGGTGTCGGGTAGCGGCCGCTGGCGCCGCCGAAAATCCGCAAGCCGCCTTGAGTGCCTGGAGCGGTTTTGATGACCACCTTGAACGGCGCGTCCTTCTCCAGGATTTCCTTCGGAATGGACAATTTCTGGAAATACCCATACGAACTGGGCGGGGCCAGCCGGAAGATGTTGCTAAGAATCCCCCGGTAATCCGCCGGATCGTCGGGCAGGTCCAGCGTGGCGAGAAGTTCATCCTTCACCCAGACTTCCACTTTGGATGGGAACTGGTTGTCCGCGTCGGTCTGGGGCGTGCTCTTCGCTTGGATTTTTTCCTTCCAATCGACCCGCTCGTTTCCGGCGCAGGCGGCGAGTTCGAACATCAGATACGCTTCGTCCGCGGTTTTTTTCGTCAACACCGTGCCTTGGTGATTTTTCACCAGGTAGGTGACCGAGGCCTCTCCCGGGATGGAAACCACATCCCGCTCGCCTTTCGGAAATTCATCCACCGTCCCGGTGATGGATTCGTACTCCACCGGTTTCCAGTTGTAATAATACTCGGTGCGGGACCACATGCGCATCGCGTATTCCCGGCTGACCCCGTTCCCGAAATTGACGCAGGGCCAGAAGTTCCGGGCGACCAGGTTGCCCTTGGCATCTTCCACCCAGGCGTAGAGCACATACAACCGTCCGGGATCATCCCAGAACTTGAGGCGGATGGATTGGCCTTCCGTGACCGTATAGGGTTTTCCGGTAATGGTGGCATGCCCTTCCTGGTACTTGCCCCATTCTGTACCATTGCGGCCCAAACCATACAAGTTCCAGTTCAGTTTGAATTCGCCTCCCTCGCGTCCCGAGAAGAGGCTCAAGGCCACGGGGACCTGGCGCCGGACCGCGCCGAAGAAAAACCCCATGAAGTTGTCGGTGTCGTGGGGCGTGGGAAGCCGTTCGCCCGGCGTCGCGCCGAGGATGAGAAAATCGGCGGCGTTCAGATCGCGGCAGGTAAAAGGCTTATGCCCCTCGGGCACGGGGACGAATTCTTCATACCCGAACACCTTGCGGGAGCGGTCGTAGTTCATGAAGCCGTTGTGTTCCCACTCGATGTCCTGCAGTTCGGTGTACACATAGCCTTGAATTTTGGAATGCCGCCGCAGTTCCTGGGTGAGGTAATGGAAGCACCAGGAGATGTCGCGGTCGCCCATGCCCGCGCTGACGCCGCCGTATTCGCTGTTGATCAGCGGCTGGGTCTCTTGTTGGAAGCCTTTAAGGAAATTGAAGGGCGAACCGGGATAGGTTTCCTTCACCACTTTTTCGATGTGTTCGCGCGCCTTGGCATGGTCATAGATATAGAAGTGCCAGGAGTTGATGTCCGTGACGATGTGGTCGTAGTTGCAGGCGGAGTTGTCTTCCACCAGCCGGGTGGGATCGAGCGCCTTGGCCTTGGTATACATGTCCTTGACGAAATCGACCTGTGCCGGATCTTTGAAATTCAATCCCCAAGTCTCGTTGAAGATCACCCAGGCCAGGATGGAGGGATGATTCTTGTCGCGGGCGATGGCCTGGCGCATCGTGTATTCGAAGGTCCGCTTGGCTTCATCCGTGAACTTGATGAAGCAGGGCATATCATAGAGCAGCGTCAGTCCCAGGCGGTCGGCCCAATAGTAGAGGCGGGGTTCGTCCACCTTGATATGGATGCGCAGGTTGTTGAAGCCGAACTCCAGCGTGTCTTCCACGTCCTTGCGGATCATTTGATCCGTGGGATAGGTGTAAACGCCTTCGGGATTGAACGCTTGGTTGAGGGCGCTGAGGAGGTAGAACGGCTTACGGTTTAACTGAATGCATTCGTCCGGCAGGCCGCCGTATTTTCCCCGGCTGACATCACGGAACGCAAAGTAGGTATGAATGGAATCCACCATTTCGGATCCGTCGAACAGGTTGAGTTGCACGAAGTAAAGCGTGGGAGATTCCGGCGACCAGAGTTGGGGATTTTCCACGGTGATTTCGCCCTTTCCTCCCTCGATCGCATCGGAACTATGTATGGAAGCGGAAGAACCGGCATCATCGGGGGGAACATCGGGCAGCAGGACCACTTGCATGGCGTTTTGCGTGGGCCGGCTGGGCGTCACTTCGACCGTGACGCGGCCGTCCAGCGTGGAGGTGAAGCGGACATCCTGGATCGTGGCGCGCTCCGCGGGGCCGGCGGCTTCCAGGTACACGGTCTGCCAGATGCCGCTGGTGGTGGTGTACCAGTTGACCTGCTTGCCGACGGGGTGCTCGGGATTGGTGGTGTCGATCACCTTGACGGTCAGCACATGCTCCCCCTCGCCCCGCAGTGCGGGATTGATGACGAACGAAAACGGGGTATAGCCGCCGTCGTGTTCACCTACCAGGGTTCCATCCACCCACACCTTGGCGTACCAGTCCACCGCGCCGAAATGCAGCAGGATTTGCTTGCCTTGCCATTCGGCGGGCAGGGTGAAACGGCGCTGGTACCAGGCCGTGCCCTTGTAGTTGGTATCGGCGATGCCGGAAAGCCGGCTTTCCCACGGGTACGGGACATTGATAGTCTTTGGCCAGGCGGCATGGTCCGCTTTAAACCAGCCATTGGCTTCACCGGCGTTTTCGGAATCGAACGCGAAGTTCCACGCGCCGTTGAGGTTCAACCAGGCGTCGCGGCGGAAATCCATCCGGGGATGCCCGGGCCGGGGGATTTCGGCGGCGTAGGAGGCCGGCGCGAACGGCAGGAAAGCCAGAAGTACAATGAACAGGGTATGGAGTCTGTTGGTGATCATGTTACATCTCCTGTGAAGATTCAGATCAAAGCGATCTTGCGGCGATGAACGGGACTTTCCCTCACCCCCGGCCCTCTCCCAAGGGGAGAGGGAGGTTTTGAAGCGGCCGGTTGTATTGGATGGATCGCCCCAATCCATCGGACTCCGCTCTCTTACCTTTTGATCAATATTTTCAACATAAAGTACTGGCTCATTGGATTTGTGCGTATGGCATTACCCGGATTCGAAATCAGCGTCTCCTCGAATGGGGAGATGAAAACCACCCCCAATTTCCCTCTCTCTCCGGAAACCAATCCTATGTTTCCTCTCCCTCTGGGCCCCCCCTACTCCCTCTCCCCCGGGGAGAGGGCCGGGGTGAGGGAATTACTTAATGTCCGCTTTCATCCATTGGAGAAAGGAAACACATTTCTCCCTCCCTTTCGTGCTTCCCTGACGATCCCCACCATTTCATCACATTCACAATCGTAAATCAATGGATCTGAGTCATGGTAGAACGGGAGGGGGGAAATGGATATCATGATGCCGGCCGGAGAGCGGCATGATTTATCCTATTTGAAGGAGGATTCGATGAGGATATTGGCGATTCACGCGCATCCCGACGATATCGAATTTTTGGCGGCGGGGACCTTGTATCTGCTCAAGCAAAACGGACACGACATTTTCATTGCCACCATGACGGCGGGCGACAAGGGATCGAAGGTCATGGATTCCGTGCAGACCGCGAACATCCGCCGTGAGGAAGCGGCGCGCGCCGCCCGGGTGGTGGGAGCGGACTACGCGTGCCTGGAGTTCGGGGATTACGAGGTATTCGACAGCGACTCCACCCGCCGCCGGACCACGGAGCATATCCGGCGGGTGGCGCCGGACATCATCCTGACCGCCTCGCCCACGGATTATCATGCCGATCACGAGGCCGCCAGCCGCCTGACGCGATACGCCTCGTTCGCCGTGGGGCTGCCCAATTATCTGACCGGCCGGGCCGCCTGTCTCGAGCATGTCCCGGCCCTGTATTACATGGATCCCGCCGGGGGCGTGGATCTGTTCGGCCGCCCGGTGGAACCGGATTTCATCGTGAACGTATCCTCGGCCATGGAATGCAAGAAAGACATGTTGGCCTGTCATGAGTCGCAACGGGACTGGCTGCGGACCTATCATGGAGTGGACAATTTTCTGGAAGACATGATCGAGTGGACGCAATCGCGGGGTGCGGCGTATGGGATTCCCTTCGGCGAGGGCTTCCGGCAACACCTGGGTTACGCCTATCCCCGGGAGAATGTATTGGCGCGATGTTTGCCCGGCGAAGTGGTGGTGTATCCGCGAGGATGAATCAGGGGCAGGGAGTGAAACGACGCCGAAATCTCCCGCAGGGGCACGTGGCCACGCGCCCTGGCTATCGCAATGGGATGTCATGATCTCCCCTCTCCCCCCGGGAGAGGGCCAGGGTGAGGGAAAACCTTCCACTGCTCACTCTCCGCGCCCCTTTGAAGAGGCACCTCCAACAGCCCCCGAATTCAATCCAGGACCTTCTTTCCCAAGGCATTTTTAAACTAGCCCAGGGTTTCAACCCTGGGGAATCCACGGCCGCCTCTCTATCCATATCCCCATGCTTTCTCCGTGTCATCCGTGGATCAAACACTACCCTGCCGATCCTGAGTCAAACCAATCTCCGCGCTCTCCGCGTCCCGGCGGTGAATTCCAAGGCCCGCGTTTATTCCCCCTCCGGCTCTTTCGGCGGCGCGGTTTGGGTTTCGTTGAAGCGGAAGAAGTTGTCCCAAATGGAGTCGAGAATCATGAGACTGTCGGGTAAGGACTGGACCCGCAGTTTGCCGATCTCGTCTTGTTCGATAAGGCATTCCTTGCCGATCTCATCCCGGTCCTGATTTCTGAAAACCACTTTCCCCTTGATCTTGCGGAGTTTTTTCAGCGCGTCTTCGACGTCGAAATTGATTGACACGCCGAACTGGGTTTCGAACCACTGTTCGATGGTCCGGTCCAGTTCCTCCTTGGTCAATTTCTGGCCGCTGGTCAGCAGGTGGTAATAGGCCAGGATGGCCTCCTTGCATTCTTCTTCCTCGGCGGTGTCGATCAGGCATTGAAACACGCCGGCATTGATGCCAATGCAGCGGAAGAAGAGCGCCTGCGTCACGTCGTTCAGAAATTCAACCCATTTGTTCTTGTAGCTGAGGTATTGCCCCACGGCGAAGCCGCCCAGGACGAGGGTGACGGACGCCAGGGCCGCGATCATGGGGATCAGGCTGTGTTGGATCACTTCCTGGGTCACGCCCAGGCGTTCGGCGGACTCCCGCAATCCGACCAGGAAAATGATGAATCCAATAACCAGGATCAGGTTGGTGGATATTTTGAGAAGGCTGCTCATGCCCACGCTGACCGCCGGGACCAGGAAGAGGATCTTGTCCTTCAAGGTCATGCTGATCTTGACGTTGGGGAAGATAATTTCCAGATCGGCCTTGGGGACATTTCGGAAGTAGAAAAGATAGGTGCGGCCGGGCGTGAAATGCAATTCACTGAGTTTGAGTCCCCGGCGTTCGAAATAAGCGCGGTCCTTGAAGCGCAGCAGCAGGACCACCCGGTCCAGGGCGGTGAAGGTGACGTTTTGATGATACAGGCGGTATACGCGTTTGCGGGCGGTGGCCTGGCTGGTCCCGCGGTAGAAACAGAGATACCGGTCGAACATGTCAAAATCCACTTCGATGTTGAGGTCGATGAGCGACCGGTCGCGGAAGGAGCGGACGAGTTGTTCCCGGTCGAGCGGATGGAAATTCGCCTTGGTCAGGATTTGTTTCATATCCTTGAAAAAGGCGTCGATTTTTTGCTCGGCGGTTTCGGGCGGCAGGTGGATGTAGCGCCGGCAATCCGAGTCCAGGCCGAACGCGGCGTAATCGTCTTTGAGCCGCTCCAGCAGCGTATGAAAATGGTAATGATAGTAGGCCTTGATGATCCGGCAGAAGATCCGGAACCGGTCTTTTTCTCCGCCCTGCAATGGGCCGTCCGCCAGGCACATTTCGATCACGTCCGCGCGGCAGAAGGGGATGTAGGTTTCCCGGGGTTTTTCCGCCGGGTTATTCGAGGGCGTGGGTTGGATCTTGTCCATTGCGATTGTTTAGCTATATCCGAACCGTGGTGGACCAGCCGTGAAGAGATTCTCTCTTTTCCCCTATCGTATCATGATTTATAAAAATCCGGCAAGGAATGGAAAGCGAGAGGGAGGCGGCTTCCCCATCGATGCCATTCACTCGCGGTCCGCACTACCGTTTCGAAAAGGGCTGTGTTCCAATATGGCGGCCCGGCGCGGCCGGGGGCAGGCCGCAAGGTTCATTCATCCAGGGATAGCGAACGAGGTGCGACGTGACGGAATATGGGAGGCCGAGGGAAGTGGAGGGAGGCAGCCGGGTTTATGTGTACCAATTGGCGTTCGTGGCGGCGTTGGGGGGATTGCTGTTCGGGTATGACACGGCGGTGATATCCGGCGCGATCGGATTTCTCTCCTCGCGGTTCGAGCTGGACGCGGTATGGAAGGGATGGGCCGCCTCGTGCGCGCTGGTGGGGTGCATCATCGGCGCGGGTACGGCGGGGGTGATCAGCGACCGGCTCGGCCGCAAGACGGCCCTGATGCTATCGGCCGTATTGTTTTTGGTGTCCGCCATCGGGACGGCCGTGCCCCGCAACCTCCTGGAGTTCATCCTCTGCCGGATCATGGGAGGGCTGGGAGTGGGCGTCGCGTCGATGCTGTCGCCGCTTTATATTGCCGAAGTGGCCCCCGCATCCATCCGGGGACGCCTGGTGTCCATCAACCAATTCACCATCGTGCTGGGCATGCTGGTGGTTTATTTCGTGAACGCCCGGATCGCCGGCCTGGGTGATGAAAGTTGGAACGTGGCCTGGGGCTGGCGGTGGATGTTCGGCTCGGCGGCGCTGCCCGCCCTGCTCTTTTTGATTTTGCTCTTCCAGGTTCCGGAAAGTCCGCGGTGGTTGACGAAGCAGGGGCAGGAAGGCCGCGCGTTGGAGATTCTCACCCGGGTGCGGGGAGCGGCGGCGGCCGGGCGGGAACTGGAGGAGATCCAGAGCACGATCGCCCAGGAAAGCGGTTCCGTCCGGCAACTATGGCAACCCGGCCTGCGGGCGGCGCTCGCCGTGGGGATTGGCTTGGCGGTGCTGCAGCAGGTGACCGGCATCAACGTGGTGTTGTATTACGCGCCCGAGATCTTCAAAACCACCGGCATGGTCAGCACCGAGGCCATCAACGACACGGTGATCGTGGGGATCGTGAATCTGCTCTTCACGCTGGTGGCCTTCGGGGTGGTGGACCGGCTGGGGCGCAAACCGTTGTTGATGATCGCCGCGGCGGGCATGGGACTGTCACTGGCGCTGCTTGGTTATTTCTTTGTATTGGAACGGTTTGAAGGGCCGTGGGTGCTGCTGTTCACACTCGCGTACGTGGCCTCGTTCGCGGTGGCCATGGGTCCGGTGGTGTGGGTGGTGATTTCGGAAATCTTCCCCACCCGGGTGCGGGGCCGCGCCATGTCGATCGCCACGGTGTGCCTCTGGATATCGTGCTTCGCGGTGTCGCAGTTCTTTCCACTCATGCTGGAAACGCTGCATGGCTCAGTGTTTTTCATCTACGCGTTCCTATGCGCCGTGGCCTTTGTCTTCGTGGCCGTCTTCGTCCCCGAAACCAAGGGCAAAACCCTGGAGGAAATCGAACGGAGATGGTTGAGGGGGAAATTGGCGTGAAATCTTCATCGAATGAAAAAAAGGAGGAGTCACCGTGTTCCATCGAGCGGCTTGGGTATGTTTTATGATTTGGGGATTGGCCGGAGCCGGAACGGCGGGGGATGTGGCACAAGAACCTTCCCATGGCGTGGTGATCGGCCTACCCAATGGGGCATCACGGCTGGAAGACCTGGCCGCGCGGGAAATCCATCGCTACCTGTATCTGCGGACGGGAGAGAAGGTCCCCATCGTGACGGGAGATGCCCTAACCGAGTCCCTGACGGGCGCGATTTACGTGGGCCAAAAGGATCGGTTCGAAGTGCGGAACGATACCGCGGCCGCCCGGGAGATCGCGGATTTGAAGCCGCAAGAGTTTCTGCTGCGCTGCGAGTATACGGACCAAGGCCGCATGCTGTACGTCATCGGCGGGGACGGGCCGGGGACGCTGTACGGCGCGTACCGGCTGGCCGAACACCTGGGCGTGCGGTTCTACCTGCATGGCGATGTCATCCCGGATGAGCGGATCGCGCTGCAAGTTCCCGAATTGAACGAAACCGGCCGCCCGCTGTTCGAGTTGCGCGGCATCCAGCCGTTTCACGATTTCCCGGAAGGGCCGGACTGGTGGAACCTGGATGAATACAAGGCGATCCTCGGCCAGCTGCCCAAACTGCGCATGAACTTCTTCGGCTTGCACACCTATCCGGAGGAACGCCCCAACGCGGAGCCGACGGTATGGATCGGTTTGCCTTGGGATTCCGGCGAGGCCGGGCGGGTAAGTTCCAGCTATCCATCCTCCTACATGAACACCCGGCGGGGCAACTGGGGTTACCTGCCGAAACTGATCCGCGAGTACGCGCGCGGGGCGGATTTGATGTTCGAGGACAACGTGTACGGCCCCATGGTTATGGGCGGTTCGATTCCCGTTCCGGTGGAGGAGGACGAGTGCAACGAAGTTTTCAACCGGACCGCCGCCCAACTGCATGAGGCGTTCGTTTTTGCGCGGGGATTGGGCATCAAGACCTGCGTGGGGACGGAGACGCCGCTGATCGTGCCCGCGCGCGTGAAGGAACGGTTGCAGTCCCTCGGGAAAGATCCGGCCTCGGCGGAGGTGACGCGGGAACTGTATGAAGGCATGTTCCAGCGCATCATGAAGGCTTATCCCGTCGATTATTACTGGCTGTGGACGCCGGAAGGGTGGATCTGGGAAGGCGCGAGCCAGGAGGAAATATCCGCGACGCAAGCCGATCTGTTGGCGGCGGTGGCGGCGGCCAAGAAGGTCCAGGCGCCCTTCACGCTGGCGACCTGCGGATGGGTGCTCGGCCCGCAAACCGACCGCGCGCTGTTTCATCGCATCCTGCCGCTGGAGATGCCCATGAGCTGCATCAACCGCGAGGTCGGAAAGGCCCCGGTACAACCTGATTTCGCCCGGTTGCAGAACCGCCCCGCATGGGCCATCCCCTGGCTGGAAGACGATCCCGCCCTGTTGCAGCCCCAACTCTGGGTGGGACGCATGCGCGCCGACGCGGTGGACGCCAAGGCTTACGGCTGCACGGGCCTGATGGGCATCCACTGGCGCACCCGCATCCTGGGGCCGAACGTCTCCGCCTTGGCCTGGGCCGCCTGGGACCAGCAGGATTGGTACGACCCGGCCACCGATCCCTCCATCATCCCGGAAACCGAGGGCGTGGTCGGGGGACAATGGATCGCGAGCCCCACGGCGGCTATCGAGAAGACCGAGGATGACGAATTGTACCGCACCATCCGCGACGCGGTGCGCTCCTATCACATCGCCGTGCCCAAGGGGAAATACGCCGTCACGTTGCAATTCTGCGCGCTGGAATCCACACTGTTCGCGGTGGCCATTGAAGGGAAAAACGTGCTGGAGAAACTGGATATCACCGCCGCGGCGGGCCCCAACACCGCGCTCGATTACTCCTTCACAGGCATCCAGGTCGATGACGGGCGGCTGGATATCGAGTTTTCGCCGATGGTCAAAAATCCCAGCATCGCCGCGCTGGTGATTCAATCTGATTCCTTTACCAAGAAGATCAACTGCGGCGGTGAAGCCTATAAGGACTACCAAGCCGATTGGCCGGCTTCCAAGCCCAAGCCGCGCCACCTGCCCGCCGAGGACTTCTACCAGGATTGGGCGCTGCGCCTGTTCGGCCCGGCCGCCGCCAACGAGATCGCGGCGATCTTCACCGCGCTGGACGGCAACCTGCCCCGGCCTTCGGATTGGGTGGACGGGCCCGGGGGAATCAAACCGGATCCGCGCTCCTGGGAGACGGTCCAACGGGAATACGAATTCGTCGGGAAACTGGAAAGCCTGCGCGCGAAGATCCAAGGGAAAGGCAACCGGGCGCGATTCGATTATTGGCTGAACAGTTTCCGTTTTCTGCGATCCCTCGGCAGGATCAATTGTGAATGGGCGGCCTTGAACCAGGCCATCCAGAAAGCCAAGGATGAACCGGACGCGGCCCGGCGCCCGGCGCTCGCGCGGCGGGAGGCGCTGCCTGTCCGGATCCAATTGATCCAAACCGTGAACGAAGCCTATGACGCACTGCTGGCCGCCGTCAGCAACACGGGCGAGATGGGCACCGTGATGAATCTCGAACAGCACATCTTCCCCATGTTGCTCGATAAGACCGGCCAGGAACTCGAGGCGGTGTTGGGAGAAGCCCTGCCGGATAACGCCCGCCTCACGAAGGGATACGATGGCCCCGCGCGGCTCATGGTGCCCACGGTGCGTTCCGCGATCGAACCCGGTGAGCGGCTGACGTTGAAAGTGATCGTGCTCGATTCCCGCAAGCCACGCGAGGCGGAGTTGGTTTGGCGGGAAATGGGCACGGGCGAGTTCTCCTCCGTGCCGCTCACCCACATGGGGCGGGGTGTGTATCTCGTGGACCTGCCGAACGACGCGGCGCGGATGGATTTCGTGGAGTATTACCTCCGGGTTCGGACGGCGGGCGGCCAGGTTCTGCGTTATCCCGAAACCGCGCCGGAGATGAATCAGACGCTGGTGGTGATGCCACGGAACTGAATGATGGGAATTAATCAGGAATTGTGAATGAGAGAAGGGGGCGCGGGCTTCCAGTCCGCGGGCGGGGGATGGTCAACCGGGAACCTCCTAGGGAGCGCGGGATCAATAGAGATATCTTTATCAATGAACGGCTCGGCGGGAGCCTCGCCCTCCCATGGTTGGCCAAGGTTTAGCATCCACAAGAAGGATTATCGCGTGAAGCCAGGACTTCCCTCACTCTAACCCTCTCCCGGGGGGAGAGGGAATGCTTTTCGGCAGATTGTTGTTGGTAGTCACGCGCTCAGGAAACTACACAACCTCGAACAATCCAATCTCTTCCATCATGACCGTATCGGCTCCGCGGAACTGGGATCTTTCATTCAAGGAAATATCTCCTTGTCCTGATTTTCCCATTTGACGTTCCGGTTCATGATTCCGTTCTCTTTTCCGCTCCCTCTCCCGCCGGGAGAGGACCGGGTGAGGGGAAGTAGGGGTATGTCTCACCATACCCCTACTGGCATTCTTTCACGGCGTCCTACAAAATCGTCTCGGTGGCCGGATCCCAACCCACGCGTTTGCCGTTGCGGAAGGAGATGTTGGCCAGGTGCGCGCCGGCGAGGACTTTGTGTCCCATCCCGGCCGGCGAATTGGGTTGTTTGCGCGAGCGGATGCAATCCAGGAAATTCTGCATGTGCGCGCGGCCTTCATCTCCGTATTCCCACTCTTCCAACATCTTGTTCTTGGTGTCGTACAGGCGGAAATGGCCGTCTTTTTCCTGGATCACGCAGCCCTTGGTGCCGTAAAAAGCCGCGCCGTCGCCCTCGAATCCATTCATGAACTGCACGTCGAAGACGATGGCGTAAGTGGCGCAGTCGAGGATGGCGTGCACGTTGTCCGGGGTTTCCCAGCGCGGATAGTGGTAGTTGCCGCCGTTGCAGACCACGCTCTTGGGGCCGGGGCAATCGGTGATCCACATGGCCACGTCGAGCATGTGCGGGCCGATGTCGGTCATCAGGCCGCCCGCGTAATCCCAAAACCAGCGCCAAGCCGAACAGCGTTCCGCGTCAAAAGGCCGGTCCGGCGCGCGGCCGAGGAACCGTTTCCAGTCGATCCGGTCGGGATTGAACAGGTCCTTGTTGTTGGCGCGGTCCTGGTAAGGATCGATCAGGCGGTAGCGGCAATCCCAGGTGCGGATCCATTTGATGTCGCCGATCCGTCCGGACGCCACCACTTCATGCGCGATGGCCCAATGCTTGCCGCTGCGGCGGTGGTTGCCGACCTGGACGATGCGGTCCGAGGCATTCACCGCTTTGACCATGCTTTGGCCTTCCTCGATGGTGCGGGAGAGGGGCTTTTCGATGTACACGTCCTTGCCGGCCTTGATCGCGTCGAGCAGTATGTCGTGATGCCAATGATCGGGCGCGGCGACAATCACGCCATCGCAATTGTCCTGCGCCAATAGTTCCTGGTGATCCCGGTAGCGTTTCACTTTTTGTTCCAGGCTGGCCTCGCAGCGGTCCAGCATGGCTTCGTTGACGTCGGCCAGGGCGGTGATTTCCGCGCCTAGGCTTTTGGCCACGCGCAGGCGATCCGATCCACGGTCTCCCGTTCCAATGCCCGCGATGCGCACGCGGTCATTGGCTCCCTGGGCCGTGGGGGGAGCCAGGCGGGTGAGGGCGATTCCCGCGCCGGCCACGGCGGTACTCTGAAGAAACTCCCGGCGGTTGGTTTGTGGTTGCATGAGTAGGGCTCCTTATTGGTCATTGAATAATGAGCGATCGCTCTATCATAGAAAAGTTACCGGAGAGAATCTAAGGGGATGGAGGGTTGCACGAGACGAATGGAAGATCGGGATTGCTCTGGATGAATCGGAATGCGAATAGTACGCAGATCTTTACGGCCTTTTATATAAATTATATAAAATCAATGACTTATGGTACTTGGAGGAATCGACTTTAAAAAATGCGTAAATATCTGGGTGATATAGGCATATAAATCCCATTCGCACGATCTTCGCGCTCTCCAGTGAGTGAATCGGACACATATAATTAGAATAACCAGAATGATTGATCCGGCACTCAAAAAACCGGGAAACGCGAAAGCACGATCATGCCTGTCCATTATCATCTGGGTCAGTTTCCGCCCCCTGAGTTGAATTGGAAACAGTTGATTCCTATCATCGGCCCGGCCAACGCGGCCTTGGCTCGTTATGACGGGATCTTGGCCGCCATACCCAATCCCTCGGTGCTCCTGACGCCTTTATTCACGCATGAAGCGGTTTTATCGTCCCGGATTGAAGGAATCCAGGCCACCATGGAAGAAGTGCTGGAATTCGAGGCGGGCGCGGATCCAGGCCGTTTCAGCGAGGATCGCAAAACCGATATTCAGGAAATCCTCAATTACCGGCGGGCCATGAACCATGCGCTTCAATTGCTGAATGAACTCCCGCTTTGCCTGCGCGTCATCAAGGCAACGCATCGCGTCTTGATGGAGAATGTCCGGGGCATGAGCAAATCTCGGGGCGAGTTTCGCAGAACCGCCAACTGGATCGCTCCTCCGGGTTGTCCAATTGAACAAGCGCGTTGTATTCCGATATCCGCTGAAAAATTGCCCGAATCCATGAGTGTTTGGGAGAAGTATCTCAATTCGAATGTCCCGGACCGTTTGGTGCAATTGGCTATTCTCCACGCGGAATTCGAAGCGCTTCATCCATTTCTGGATGGCAACGGCCGCTTGGGGAGAATGCTGGTCCCCTTGTTTCTATTTAACGCAAAATTACTTAATAGTCCTATGTTCTATATAAGCGAATATTTCGAAAAAAACCGGGATATCTACTATGAAAAGCTTCTGGCGGTATCGCGGGATGGCGATTGGACGGGTTGGTGCGAATTCTTTCTCGAGGCCATAGTTCAACAAGCACGGATCAATCAAGAAAAAGCATCTGCTATTCTGCATCTGTATTCGGAAAAAAAGGTGCAATGGATTGAGTTGATGCGTTCTCCATTTGCCATCAAGGCTTTGGATTTTCTTTTTGCGCGCCCGATCTTCAGTTCCACGGATTTCAACAAATATTCGGGTATTCCCTCTTCAACCGCCAAACGATTCCTTAAAATATTGCATAATAGTAATATTTTATATCAAATCCAAGAATCCCGCGGGCAACGTCCGGCCATCTTTGGTTTTACAGAACTCCTCAAAATCACCGAGGAGAGAAGCCGTTTGTAGATCGCTGGTTCACCATAACCGCGATTGTGGATCAAAAATCACGAAAAATGATCCACAATCCGTTTTGTGGTCAATCCATGAGCCGCAAAATCATGCTTTGAGTGGGGGCGGGCTATCCCCCACGCCACCGATGAATCTCCTTGAAAACCAGGGCGGGATTTGTTCTGATAACTATGTATAGGATCAGTAGCGAAGCGTTATCCATCAAAATCACCCCTCTTGCCTGATTCCCTTTCCCTCTGGGAGAGGGGCAGGGTGAGGGAAATCCTGGCAGGGTGAAATTCATCCTTTCTCAGTAATCGAGTAAATAGCGGCTAAAAACTCAAATCCAAAGGACATGAATGATGGTGAAAAGATGGATGTGTGGAATCCTGATGGCGGTCGGGCTCGCCGGCTTGGCGGGCGCGGCGGAGTTACCGATGTGGGACCTGGCCAAGGCGCATGAGAAAACCTTCCGGTTTTCCACGCTGTTCACCGCCCAGGCGGTCCGGAGGCATTTCCAGGATGAGCAGAAAATCGATCAGGCCATCCAGTGGTGCCAGGAGCACGGTGTCACGCGGGTGTTCATCGAATCGTTCCGCGACGGCTACCAGGCGGAGAAAGAAGATTTGGTCCGGGGCCGTGACCGGTTCCGGGAGGCGGGCTTCGCCGTATCCGGCTGCGTAACCCCCACGGGCATGGGCGTGGCGTCCACGGGTTGGAGGGTGGTATCGAACTACGAAGCCCCCGAGACGCGGGCGAAATGCCGGGCGGTCTTCGAATACGCGGCATCCCTCTTCGACGAGATCATGATCGACGATTTCCTTTTCACCGAAGACACTTCCGAGGGGTCCCAGAAAGCGAAAGGGGACCGTTCCTGGGCCGAGTACCGTTGCGAACTGATGCTGAGAGTAAGCCGGGAGGACATTCTCGCCCCGGCGCGCGCGGTGAATCCGAACGTGAAGGTGATCATCAAGTATCCGCAATGGTACGACATGTTCCACGAGCGGGGGTATGACGTGGTGAAGCAGACGGACGCCTTCGACCGCATCTGGGTGGGGACCGAGACGCGCGATCCGGACAGCCGCCAGTGGGGGCGCAAGGCGCAGTACGAGGCGTTTTACATCATGCAATGGCTGACGGACCTGGGCGGCGCGAAGACCGGCGGCGGCTGGTTCGATCCGTACGGAACCAGCCCCGCGACGTATGTCGAGCAGGCGCGGCAGACCATTCTGGGCGGCGCAAAAGAGGCGTTTTTGTTCAACTACGCCGACCTGATCCGCGATGAAAACAAAGCCAAACCGGCGGCGTTGCTCACCGAAATGCCGGCCTTGTTCAGACTGGCGGAAACGGTGGCGGGCGCGAAGCCGGTGGGCGTCCTCGCTCCCAAAATACCCAACAGCGCGCCGGGCAAGGAGGAGTATATCTACGATTTCATCGGCATGTTGGGCGTCCCCCTGGTTCCCCTGGGACGGATCGACGCGTCGTATCCGGCGGCGGTCTTCGCCACGCAGAGTTGGGAAGAGAACGTATTCGCTCCCCAACTCCGCGAATTTGTGAAGGCGGGCAAACCGGTGACGCTCACGCATCATCTGCGGGATCGGCTGAAAGAGAAGAACGTTCCCGTGCCCGAGGCGGTTTCCATCCTCCAGATTCCCGAAGAGCCGCGGGATTTGTACAACCTGGACGAGGCCGCGTTGCGCCGGTTTCGCGAACCGCTGCTGAAGGCCCTAGGGCTGGCGGTGGAAGGTCCCACGCGGGTGGCGTTTTATATGTACGACAACGGCGTGTGGGCGGTGGAGAATTTCCGGGACGAGCCGGGGGTGTTCACGATCCGCCTGGAAAAACCTTTGCCGGAAAACGCGCAAGCCCGCGCGCGGGAAACCTTCTTCGCGTTGCCTAGGAACGAATCGGTTTCGCTGAAGGTGGATGGGCAATCACTCACGTTTGAACTGCAGCCGCGCTCGCTGGGGGTGGCGAAGGTGGGGGAGGAGAAGTAGGGGGATTACTGATCCCGCAGACGGCGGACCGGTAAAAAGGAGAGGATGATCTCGCGTTTGGCGCGCACGCCCTCCGCGTTCTTGTCGATCAATCCCAATTCGATCAGAGCGTTGACATCCCGGGATATCGTCAGACTTGATTTTTTGGCGTATTGTTCGGCAATCCGTGGAGTGATCGAGCGGATTTGATTGAGCGGTACACGCTCACCACGGATGGATAGATCCAGGGCGAGCCTCCGCCGGCGGACCACGCTCGCCCGGTTCTGGTCCTTGAAGATCTCATGAATATAAGTTCTCCATACAATGTCCCAGACCTGATGCCGGATTATCTCCAGTTGATTTTTTAATCCATCCACAAAACCTTTCAGCGCGTATTCCAGAAAAGGAAAGACATTTCCTCCCGATCGGCTGGCCGCGTCCTGTTGGCGGTAATATTCCGCGCGGGTGATGTTGTAATGGTTGCTGAGCAGATGCGCGGCGGGTGTGGGTACGCCGTGAGCCGCCAGCATTTGAAATTCGACCAGGCGCGCCGTGCGGCCGTTGCCATCGCCGAAGGGGTGAATCCACGCCAGGTAGAGATGGGCGAGCGTGGCTTTGAGAATGCCGCGGGCGATGGAACCGATTTCCAACGCGTTGAAATCCTCATTCAAAAACCGGCAGAGATGTTCCAGGAGTTGGGCGCAGTGTTGAGCGGGCGGCGCCTTGTAGCGGCCCACGCCGACTTCATGTGTCCGGATCGCGCCGGGGATCACCTCCGCGTCCCGTGGAAGATTCTTTAACGTGATTTGATTGTATTCCAGGATCGTTTCCGGAAAGACGATGTCCGATATTTCATCATGCACCAGCCGCTTCACGATGAGGTTGCAGGCATCCAGGATGTTGTCGATTTCCTGGCCCAGGTATTCTTGCGATGGCGGCAGTTGGAGTTTGCCCTCGATGCGGTCGCGGACCTGCTGTTCGTTGAGAGTGTTTCCCTCGATGGCGGTAGTGGCCAGGATTCCCTTGGCCAGAAAGACTTGGTGCAACTCCTTGGAAACGGCGGGGCGCAGGGGCACGCCCGCGATGTGCTCGCATTTGGATTGAGCCTCGCCGAGCAGCAACCAAAAACGATGACTGGCCTGGTTGAGATTCAGCCGAAAGGTGATCCAGGGATGTGATTTCAATAATGAATTCATTTTTGATTCACGATAATCTTTCATATATCAATAATAATCTGGTAGATGTAATCAATCTAAATCGAATAATGATTCATGAAGTGATATTATAAATGAAATATATTCTGATGGAATGGAAGCATTCAATAATCCACAAAATCTCACCGCCGGAGGAAAGGTTGGCGCCCTCTGGACCTTTCACATGGAATCGTTTTCAATGTGCGGATGAAAACGCCCCAGGATTGAATGAAGACCTTCCCCGGGAGGGGCAAGAAATGGTCCGCCCTGCTGTCTTGAGTGGGCATCCTGGCAAACCATTGGGAAGGGATTGTTTAAATAAATCCTTTACGATGTAATACGCCCGACGGAAAATTCTCATTGGATTATCGCCAATGGTTGGAAAGGAGCCGGCATGAAACGCATCGGTTTTGTCGGAATTGGGACCATGGGCCTGCGCATGAGCCGCAACCTCATGAAGGCGGGATATGACTTGGCCATCTACAACCGGACCGCCGAAAAGATGCAACCGCTGGTCGAGGAAGGCGCCACGCCCTGCGCCTCGCCCGCCGAAGTGGGCCAGAAATCGGAAATGGTCTTCACTTGTGTGTCGGACGTGCCCGACGTGGAAGCGGTCATTTTAGGCCCCCAAGGCGTCGCGAAGGGCATGCAGCCGGGGGGCATCATCGCCGATTGCAGCACCAGTTCGCCCGCGCTGGCCCGGCGCATGGCGGACGAACTGAAGCCCCGAGGCATCGGCGTGCTCGACACTCCCGTCAGCGGCGGGCCGGAAGGGGCGCGCACCGGCGAACTGTCGATCATGGCGGGCGGCGAGGAAGAGGTCTTCGAGCGCGCCAAGCCGGTGCTGGAAGCCGTTGGCAAGACCATCATCCTCATCGGACCGCCGGGTTCGGGCCAAATGACCAAGGCCATCAACCAGATCGTCGGCGCCCTGCACCTCGAGGCGGTGGCGGAAGGGATCGTCCTGGCCAAGAAGGCGGGCATCGACGCGGAAAAGGTGTTGCAAGCCGTGGGGGGCGGCGCGGCGCAATCGTGGTTGCTGAAAATGCGAGGCCCCCAAATGCTGCGGGACGATTTCACCCCTGCCCGTTTCGCTCTCGGCTTGCACGCCAAGGACTTGCGCCTGGCCATGGAGGCCGCCCGGCAATACGGCGCGAAACTCGAACTGACCGAAAAGGTCAACGCGATCTTTCAGACCCTCGACCAGGAAGGCCTCGGCGCCCTGGACCACTCCATCATGTATCTGCACGCCAAACGGCTGAACGGATTGTGAGGGGGATCCGTATCAGGTCTCTTTGCAACCGGATTCGATCATTTGGATATCATCCCCTGAAAGCGGGGATCCAGAAAAACGCGGATCGAGGCAAAGCTTTCATCTGGCAAATGCGTACAGGATGGGGAAAATCGTATTTCAATTCCCTGACTCTGAAGCAAAGGAAAACAATTTCCTTCCTGCCCAACGTATAGGAATCCGCCGAAGGGATCGGCGCCGAGGATAGGCCTTCCCTCACCCTGGCCCTCTCTCAGAGGGAGAGGGGATCATTACTTTTATCCTCATTTTCCCAGGGCGTTGCCCTGGGCTATCTTCTGGCGCGCCATGGGCGCTTCACTCGATACCCCCCCTCACACCTTGGGCAACCCATACGGCTCCCGGTATTCCTTGCTCAACCGCTGGTTGGCTTCGCGGTCGTTGCCAAAGGTCTCGGTGGCGGGATCGAAGACCACTTCCCGCCCCAGGTGATGCGAAATGTTGCCCAGGTGGCATAGGGTGGTGCTCAAGCGGCCGAGTTCGATATCCGAATTCGGCTCCCCGCGGCTCTTGATGCAATCCAAAAAGTTCTTCAGGTGCGAGCCGCCCGAGGCTTTCTCCTCGATCTCCTTGGAACCGTCGGGCCGGTACACCTTCCACCGGTCACCCTCGACGATCAAACAGCCCTCGTTGGAATAGAATCCCGTCCCCGCCTCGGTTCCCTCGATGGGGTGATGGCTCAGGAAGCTGCGCAGTTCCCAGGACAGCAACAGATCGCCGAAGTCGTAGGTCACCACCTGCGTGTCGGGCACTTCCTTGAGGTCGTCGAGTTTCCAATAGATTCCGCCTTGCGACGAGATACGGGTGGGCAGTTGATGGGGATTGCCGCGGACGGCCTGAATGCCCCACAGGGCGATATCCAGCATGTGCACGCCCTGATTGCCCAGTTCGCTGTTGCAGTAATCCCAGAAAAAGCGCCAGTTGTAATGGAAGCGGTTCTTGTTGAACGGCCGCTTGGGAGCCGGGCCGAGCCAGCGGTCGTAATCCACGCCCGCGGGGGGATCGCTGTCCGGCGGATGGCCGATGCTTCCGCGCACCTGGCACATCCAGGCCTTGACCAGGCATAGTTTCCCAAGTTGGCCCGAGGCCACGTAGTCGACGGCGGACTTGAAATGGTTCATGCTGCGGCGTTGCAGCCCCACCTGCATAACCCGCTGGTAATGGCGGGCGGCGTCGCGCATGAGCTGTCCCTCCTGGATGGTGTGCGAGAGAGGCTTTTCGACATAGACATCCTTCCCCGCCTGGCAGGCCAGGAGCGTGATGATGGCGTGCCAGTGGTCGGGCGTGGCGATTATCACCGCGTCGATGTTTTTGTCCTCCAGCACTTCTTCATAGCGCATGCAGGTTTTGGGCTTGCTGCCCTGGGCCTTCTCGGCGCGGCCGCCGATGTCCTCCAGCACCTGGGGATCGATGTCGCACAGCGTGTGGATTTCCGCCCCCAACTGGGGCGCCTCGCCCGCTACTTGCCAGCCCCGGCTGCGGCAGCCGATCAACGCCAGGCGGATTTTTTCGTTCGCGCCCAGGGCAGCGGGATTGAGGTTGACCGCCGCGCCCGCCGCCGCCAGCGTGGCAATAGAAGTGTTTTTCAAAAAGGATCTTCGGTTTTCTGCGTTCATCTCCGTTCCTCTTCCCTGCGGGATTGCTGGCTGACTAGTGTCCGGATGCCGCTTCAGCCAGTGTCCTCCATGGTACCGAATCCGGGAGGAGAGTCAACAAAGGTGAGGGATGCGGAATTCAAGGGGCAAAAGGCAGGGTGGGTTGAGATGGAGGATGGATTAGCGCGCGGCACGTAACCCATCAAATTTACAACCTCTCTCTGGGAGAGGGCCGGGGGGAGGGAATGCGGAATGACGTAACGGATGGGAAATAGGGGCACGCGGCCACGTGCCCCTACTGGATTTTGATCCCCTGCGGGGAGATATTTCTTTTCTTCATAGAATAATCCAGAAACGCCTGAATCCCCCTCAAATACTCAGTTTCGGAGAGCACATAGCCGTCATTGTGCCCTCCCCGGATTTCCAAAAACTGTTTGGGGCCGGGCGCGGCTTCAAACAAGGCTTCGCCATGATGAAAGGGGACGATTTCATCCTCGCGGCTGTGAATCACCAGCACGGGGATTTTTACTTGGGGAATTTTCGCGAGGCTGTCGTATCGCGTCCGGACCAGCCATTTCACCGGCAGGATCGGGAACAGCTCCTGGCCGATGGCGGGGACCGAGGTGAATCCGCTTTCGGCGATCAAGGCCGCTCCCTTGCCCCGCGCGGCCAGATCGATGGCCACCGCGGCCCCCAACGACCGCCCGAAGAGAACGATGGGGAGATCCGGGCCGCGGCCTTGCAGCCAATTGTACGCGGCCAGGGCATCCTGGTAGGTTCCCTCTTCCGTAGGCCGCCCCGCGCTGCGGCCGTAGCCCCGGTAATCGAAAAGGAAGACATTCAGGCCAAGCGAATGCCATTGCCGCAGCGATTCGATCCGGTGGCTGACGTTGCCCGCGTTGCCGTGGCAAAAGAGCAACGCCGCGCTGGCCTCCGCGTGAGGAAGGTACCAACCGTGCAGGCGCAAGCCATCGGCGGTTTGGAGCGAAACATCCTCATACGCGAGGCCGGCCGCGTCCGGAGTGGCAATGAAATCCCGCCGGGGCATCCAGATGTTCGACCGCTCGAACCAACGGAAAAAGAGATAGAGGACGACGAGAATCAGTCCAACGCGCAAAAGCATGCCGCAGATGTTCCTTGCCGTGAAATTTCCAGCATTCCAATGAACCATGATAAGTCATCATGCCCGCTTCGGATTGATCCGGGAAGTGATTGAATTGTTCTCGCAGAAGAGCACGGCCTGGCTGGAAGAAAAGGAGAATGGTGAACCGGGAGGGCGAACCTCCGGGTGAGCCGCGGGAATCGCGGGGCGTACCGAAACCATTCGGCTCGGCGGTGCCTCGCCCTCCCGTACAGCATCCAGGTTTTTCTGACACACGCAGGATTACCAATTCAATTCCCTCACCCTGGCCCTCTCCCAGAGGGAGTGGGAGTTGAGAAAAGAGGTTTGAGGGTATGATGGGTGACGCAATGACACACGAATCCATCCCACTTCAACATGTGAGAATAAATCAGCCCTCAGGGCTTGAAGAGGATTCACCCAAAAATACAAGAGAGATTCAACCGGAGGGGGTGGGATTCGAACCCACGATACAGTTTCCCGTATGCCGGTTTAGCAAACCGGTGCCTTCAGCCGCTCGGCCACCCCTCCATGGTATATGTCGAAGATCGAATCCCCCGGGCGGGGGATTGGGTTACACGGTCTCTCCGGCAGGCCGCCAGAACCTCAGGCCATTGTATCACGGTGGGGGTGGGATTCGAACCCACGGTACAGTTTCCCGCACGCCGGTTTTCAAGACCGGTGCCTTCAACCGCTCGGCCACCCCACCCGCTCGTGAACAGACTATTTATAGCAGGCTTGGGCGGATATTCAAGGAAGTGGGAAGGTATAATACAGTCGTGTGATATTCTATCTTTAAGAAATAAAAAGTGGGATCCAAATCGTCCAGAAACTCCCGGGAGTATAAATATCACAGGAGTTCATCAAGACCAAGGAGGCTCTCCATGATGTTCCAAACCACACCGGAATACCTTCCCATACAAACCGGCGTGGATGGTGTGGCCCGTATCAGTGGTACCCGTATCCCGCTGGAAACCATCATCGCCGCCTTTTCCGAGGGCGCCACGGCCGAAGAAATCGCCCAACAATATACCACCTTGAATTTAGCCGATATTTATACTGTTTTGGGATATTACCTGCGGAATCCTTCGGCAGTTGAGACCTATTTGCGGTCGCGAAATAAACAAGCCGAAGCGGTACGGAAGGAAAACGAACTCCGTTTCGATTCCCAAGGCGTGCGCGGCCGGCTGTTGGCCCGCCGGAAGATCCGTTTTATGCTATGATTCTGGTGAGAAACGAATCAGGAGAATCCGAATCATGCCAAAATCCATCGAAGCCGTATTTGATGGCGAAGTTTTTTGCCCGAAAGAATCAGTCCCACTTCAACCCAATACTCGGGTGCGGATTACGATCGAGACCGTCACATTCACGGAAAATGAATGCGCCTCTTTTTTGGAAACTGCTCGCCATCTCAACCTGGAAGGGCCTCCGGATTGGTCCCTGCGTTTGGAAGAATATTTGTATGCAAAACCGGACCATGAAGAATGAAGTCTTTCTTGACACCGCTTTTGCGATTGCCCTGTCCTCACCTAAGGATCATTTCCACCATCGCGCGGTTCAATTGGCTGAGCAGATACAAAAAAAACGCATCCGTCGCGTAACCACACGCGCCATTATTGTGGAACTAGGAAATGCTTTATATAAAATTCGATATCGGAATGAAACAATCCGCTTAATACGTGCCTTGGAATCTGATCCTAAGGTCGAGATTGTTCCTCTCTCAGAGCCTATCTTTGCCAAGGCCTTTCAACTTAACGCAAGCCGTCCGGATAAAGAGTGGAGTATCACGGATTGCATCTCATTCGTGGTGATGCAAGAACGTGAAATTCATGAGGCATTAACAACGGATGATCATTTTCTCCAAGCTGGATTTCAGATATTATTAAAACAAATATAAATTTTATTCTAACGGATCCAAATCCCCCCTACCCCCCGATCTGCGACATGGTCCGCAGCGGACGGATGAAATAGAGCTCGTTGATATAATGCCGCTCGGGCTTCACCCGCATGGCTTGATAGAGCATCTCCCGCAGGCCGTCATCGGATACGCCGGAACGCATGGGCCGCAGGAAATCGATCTCCCCGTCCGCCATCAGGCAACCCCGCAGTTTTCCGTCGGGCGTCAACCGGATCCGGTTGCAGCGCGCGCAGAACTCGTCGGTCACCGCGCCGATGAATCCCAACTCCCCCGCCGCTCCGGGAATCCGGAAACGCGAGGCGGGACCGGCCAGTGAATGATCTTCGGCCACGGGCTCCAGTCCGAAGGCTTCTTCGATTTGCCGTTGGATCTCGATCACCGAAAGCACCTCGCCCCGTTCCCAGGACGCGTGCGGGCTCATCGGCATCGGCTCGATGAAACGGACGTGATATCCCGGCTCAAGGGTCAGGCGGGCGAAATCCAGCACCTCGCCGTCGTTGAATCCCTTCGCCGCGACCATGTTGATCTTGACCGGGCCGGGGATCACTTCACGGGCCGCATCCAGTCCCCGCAAAACCCGCCGCAGGTCGCCGCCCCGGGTGATACACTTGAACTTTTCGGGATCGAGGCTGTCCAGGCTGACGTTAATGCGTATCAATCCGGCCTGGGCGAGGATTTCAGCCTGTTCGGCGAGCAAGTGGCCGTTGGTGGTCAGGCACAGGTCCCGCAGGCCGGGCAAGGCGCTCAGCTCGCGGACCAGGAAGTGCAGATCATGACGGAGAAGCGGCTCGCCGCCGGTCAAGCGGATCTTGCCGATGCCTTCCTCCACGAACACCCGCCCCAGGCGCGCCAGTTCCTCGAGGGTGAGCAACTCGTAACGCCCGAGTTCGCGCAGGCCGCCCGCGGGCATGCAGTAGGTGCAGCGAAAGTTACACCGGTCGGTCACCGACATGCGCAGGTAGGTGATCCGGCGGCCGAATTGATCGAACAATTGCCTGGATTCCATCATGACCTTTTCCCTATCCATTACGGGAGACCAGTATAACGAAGATCCTTCAAAAAAGAAGGCAATTTGCACCGGCCTTGTCACTCCCTGCTGGTGGAAATGCCCAAAAGTCACCGGGAGTATCCAAGACCGGGTATCCCTGCCGGGAAATCGCGTGGGATCCGCGCTTGCACCGGGATGGCGATTTTGGTAAACCTGTGGTTGAAGATTGATGGAGAGGGTTCGGGAGAAAGGGATTCCCATCCTGAAGCCGCCGAGGGGAGGGGGAGATCCGCACCTCCCCTGTCCCCTTTCCCTTTTGGATTCCCGGGGCGGATTTATCCTGTCAAACGGGATTTTCTCATTGCCAAAAGGCCGGAGATTTGTTAGCGTATCATCCAGTTCGCTTCCGGGTTCGGCAAAAATCGTGTATTTAGAATGGTTCTGGGACGGTTCCATCCAAACGAGGGCTTGCGATTTCATACAAAAAAGGAGAAGGAAAATCATGAACAAAGGGGAGCTGGTGGAAGCCATTGTCAAAGAAACGAATCTGACCAAATCCGATAGCGAAAAGGCCCTGCAGGCCACCCTGGAGGCCATCACCAACGCGCTGAAGGAAGGCGACAAGGTGCAAATCACCGGATTCGGCACGTTTTCCGTGCGGGAACGCAAGGCCCGGAAAGGACGCAATCCGGCCACGGGCGAGGAAATCGAGATCAGCGCCACCGTCACCCCGGTTTTTGCCGCGGGGAAAGCCTTCAAGGATGCGGTGAAAGTCAAAAAGAGTTGAAACATCCAAGATCCAAGTCCGCAATCCGCGCCATCATGGCTCAAAATGAGTTCATCGGTTTCGCCGTAGCTATTGGGAAGGGACGTGAATGGTTGGCAAACGGGCCGGCTGGAGTGAGAATCCTGAAATTCCATCTGCCTCGGGGACCGGAGTAAGAATGGTCCATCCGGGAAGTGAGTTCCTGATGGGAAAAAGGCAATCCATTCCCTTGGTGAAGCGGGCGGACACCAAGGTCTGGCTGGCGGAAATAAATGCCTCACCCTGACCCTCTCCCAGCGGTAGAAAGGCTTTTGAAGTAATATTCATAGATTCATTCGATGGGATGCCGCCCGGACATCTGGATAAAAAGGTATACGTTATCCGGAAGAATCCATGGAGTTCATTTCCGGAGGATGCGTTCGTTTGTTTCAGGTGATGGAATCGGTAGAGAAGCAAGGGCACGCCGCGGTGCGCCCCTGGCATGAATTAAAACCTTGTCGATCGCGCGTGGTCCTGGAAACGGTCAGGTGAATTGCCGCAGGGCCCGCGCCCGCATTTCCTCTTCCCGGTCCACGAGATTGGTTTGCCGTCCGGCGACCGCCTCGAAACTGCGTTCGTCCAACGAACGCAGCCACCGAATGAGCGCGTACGACCGTAACGACACCAGGCCTTCCCAAAAGCTGATGCATTCCATGGGAGTCCCGGTGTTCTGGACATAGCGGGCTAAAAAGCGGTTGGCAAGAAAGCGGTCCCGCGGCCGTTGGAGCGTGATGGAGCAATGGGCCACGTCCCACCGGGGATCGCCGGCCGCCGCGTGCTCCCATTCAATCACCGTGCGCACCTTGCCGTTCTGGATCAGAACATGGTCCAGATCGAAGGATCCGTGAAGCAGCACGAAGGGCAGCGGGGTGATCGAGGGGCACTGGTTCCAACAGCCTTCGAAGCACCGGACCAGTTCGTCTTCCTTAAGATGCGCCACCCGGGCCCAGAGCTGATTCAAGACGCGGCCCACCTCCACCGCCGGGACACGGGGATGCCTGGGGGGCACGGCTTGATGGAGCAAGGCCAGTTGATCGGCCAGCGAATCGACCACTTCGATCTGCACGGCGCGCAGGCTGTTGTTGATTTCCCACCACCGGAAGCCATCCCCCGGATCCATCAAGAGATAGGGGCTGCCGAAGGGGCGCTTGGTCACGCCGACGCCGTACGGAAACGGGGAAGGGTAACCGGCTTGGTACGCGTGCAGCATCACGCTGTATTCTTTTTGGTATTTCTCGTGCTCGATCCCTTCCCAGATGGAGAGCCGGCCTTGAGCCAGACGCAGCATCACCTTGAATTCCGCGTCGGGAGACCGGCAGATGAAATCGAAGTCGTGGTGGCCGGGACACCGGTTCAAGCGGGGCGATACGGAATGAATGGTGAGCGCGGGCTCGGTGGGGAAAAACTGGTGGCACACCGAAAGGACCGCGTCTTCAAACCAATCGCAGGTTCCTCTGTAGAAGGTATTGACCGTTTCCACTCTTCCATCCCATTCGCGTATGTGATCCGTGAACACCCGCTGATTTTATCGGATTTTTCCGTTTGAAACTACAGGTTTTTTAACACCCGCCGCCGGATGTGTTCTCATGGTATCCGGCCCCGCCCTCCCTTTTGTGGAACCGATGGGACTTCTTCTCTGGGTTTCACCAAGGGGCGCGATCGTATGCAATACTCTATTCTGGCCAATCATCAAGTCGAGAGATCAGGGCAACCCGCCGGCCGCCCCGGTCTCGAGTGGTTCAGGTTTATCCCACCATGATCCCCCTGCCCTTAACGAATATCGTCTTCCCCTAACCCAGGCGGTGTCCACGGCATGATATGTTTTGATTCGTCATGCGATATCATCAAGATTAGCAAGAATCACACCATTACGTTCAGCGCGCCGGGAAGCACCTCAACCCGCATGCGTTGGGAATCCACCACTTCCCCATCCATCATGATATACCGCGGTTCTGGCATTTCGATTTCACAAACCGAAAAGGGAACGACCCGCACGCAGGGATGCCGCAGATGGATTCCCTGGGGCAGCTGGAGGAATAATTTGAGAATTTCCCACGACGATAAATCCTCCGCATAGAGCAGCTCGAGCCGGCCGTCGTCCACCCGCGAATCCGGCGACAAACGCATGTCATAACCCGTGTATTGGGAATTGCAGACGGCCAGGAGGGGAATTTGCACGGGGAATTCTTTTCCCTCGTCGACGCACAGAGTTGCCGCTTGGTTTTTCACCGCCGGCAACAGGTTGAAGAAGGCCGCGTGGTAGGCGTATTTTCCCAGAAAGGGATACCGGACATGGCGCAGGCGGCAGGCTTCCGCCATCAAGCCCAAGCCCAACATGTTGTGAAAGTAAAGCGGTGCCAGGGGGGAATCCGTGAGCCAGGTCACCCGTCCCACATCGGCCGGACGGATTTTTCCTTCCACGATCCGGGCCGCGGCGGATTGCCAGCCGTGGAGCCCGAAATCCCGCAGGAACGAGTTCCCTGTGCCCAGGGGGATGATTCCCAAGCGCGTGTGGGGAGACGCTGCACTCGACAAAATACCGTTGATGACCTCGAAGGCGGTGCCATCGCCCCCCGCCGCCGCCAGTTCCCTTTCACCGGCTTCGATCAAGCTTTTCGCGATGGCGGCCGCTTCCCGCCGTTCGTGGGTGAAGTGAGGACAAAGCGTGATGCCCTGATGCCGGAAGAACCGCAGCACTTGCTCCCAGGTGTGAACCGACCGGCCGCCCGCCGCGGCGGGATTGACGATGACGTGAATCGTCCTGGACATCATGCGGCGTGCCCGTCCACACTCAGTCCCCGGCGCCGGGCTTCCATCTTGAGGTGATTCAGATTGCTCATGCGCCGCCGCAGGTCATCGGGATCCACCGTGCCTTGGCCGGTTTCGAGCTGGCCGCGCAGATGCTCCAGCTGCCGCCGGTTCCGGTGGATTTCCTCCAGCAATTCGTTATCCGTGAGAGATTCCAGATTCATGATCGTCTCCCATGAATATAAACGATCGATAAGCCCTTCATGGGACTAATTTTTTGGTGATTCCCGCCAGACCGGTATAATGAATTTAACTAAATAAGATCAATTTACTAGAGAAATAGAACGACGGAAATCATTTCCCTACCGATTGATGAAAAGCCGCACCTTCTGGCCGCAGGGCCGGGAACTTTTTCTTTGTCTATCCCTGATCGCCGCCATCCTGATGTGCGGGTATTTCACCTATTGCCATGTCGCCACCCGGATAGAGAGCGAATGCCGGATGCTCTCCGCTTCCAAATCAACCGCCCTGGCTTCCATGACCTTCAACCTGTCCAAGACCAGCATTCCAGTGAATAAAATCTATCACGGAGGCCCTCCTAAGGATGGAATTCCTGCCTTGACCCATCCCCGGATGCTTGCCGCGGCGGAGGCGGATTACCTGGATCCAGACGACCGGGTAATCGGTGTGCGCGTGGAAGGGGAGGCGCGCGCCTATCCCTTGCGGATCATGGCGTGGCATGAATGCGTCAACGACACGATCGGGGACCATCCGTTCGTGGTGACCTACTGCCCGTTGTGCGATTCCACGATGGTTTTCGACCGCCGCGTGAGCGGTGATGTGCTGGAGTTCGGTGTTTCCGGATTCCTGTATCAAAGCAATCTGTTGTTCTATAACCGCCGGGCGAAAAATGAAGAAGAAAGCCTTTGGTGCCAGTTGTTAGGCAAAGCCGTGACCGGTCCGATGACGGAAATCCCGCTGCGGACACTGGATCATCAGCTGGTCACCTGGGAGCAGTGGCGCGAGCGGTATCCTAGCACCCGGGTTTTGTCATTGGATACCGGGCACAAGAGAAATTACGATAAAAAATACCATGCCGAATATTTCGCGCAGCCAGGATTGTACTATCCGGTCGATCAGACCAAAAATCTGTTCGATTTAAAAGAGCCGGTGCTTGGGATCCGGGTGGGAACGGCCGGCAAGGCTTACCCGTTCCGGCGGTTTGAAACACAGGCTAATCCAATCCAGGACAGCCTGAATGGGATTCCAATCACCATCGAACGGCTCGAAGACGGCCAGGTGATCGTCGAACACGGCGAAGGCGCGGAAGTCGTGCACTCTTTCTGGTTTGCCTGGTATGCCTTTGATCCCGAAACGGCGGTTTACGATGGCGCGGGATTCGATCTGGCCGCCTGGATGAAATCCCGATCCCGGAACGAGAGCGGCCGGACCACTCACCTGCGTTGAGTCCGTTGCCGATCCCGGTGCCAGGCGAATTGCCTTTCCAACCCTTCCCGCAATGGGACCGCTGGGCGGAAATCCAGCCAGCGCCGGGCTTTTTCCGTACTGGCCCAGGTATCCCGGACATCGCCCTTGGCCGAAGGTTGGTGAATCACCGGAACGCGTTGGCCGGCTATCTCCTGCAGCAACGTGACCGCGTCGCATAAGGAGATCCGGCTGCCCCCGCCGATGTTGAATATTTCCCCCGCCACCGGACGGCGGGCCGCCGCGCGGTTGGCGGCCACGATATCCGAAACGAAGGTGAAATCGCGGGTTTGCGCCCCATCGCCTAGAATCGTGATGGGCGTATTTTCCAAAATGCTCCGGCAGAAAATATGGAACGCCATATCAGGCCGCTGGCGGGGACCGTAGACCGTGAAATAACGCAGCGCCACTACGGGAATTCCATGGTTGGCATGATAGGCCAGGCATAGGTGTTCGGAGGATAGTTTGGTCACGCCATAGGGGGAAAAGGGTTGCGGAACCGCGGATTCGGTCATCGGGAGTTGATCGGTGTTGCCATAGATCGAGGAGGATGAGGAAAACACCACCTTGATTTCTTTCCCGGAATTCTTCACGCATTCCAGCAGCCGTTGCGTGGCGAGGATATTTTGCCGGACATAGATGTGAAATTCCTCCCCCCAGCTTTTGCGGACGCCGGGTTGCGCGGCGGCGTGAAACACGCAATCCACCCGCCGCAGCCACGCGTCCAGGCCGGTTTTCAACAGGTCTTCTTCCACTCCGGTGAAATTTTTGTAGCGGGTGAGATTTTGCAGGTTGAGCCGCTTGATTCCGGGATCGTAATAGTCTGTCAGGGAATCGATGCCGATGACTTCTTCGCCTTCCCGCAAGAGTTCCTCACACAGATGGCTTCCGATAAATCCCGCGCAGCCTGTCACCATGCAGACCATCGTTGTTATTCACCTGCTTTCAGATTCGTCCGTTCCCGGCTCGTCCTTGAAACGCCCTTTCCTCGAACGGATACTGGAATCTGGAGAAGGGTGGTGGCCGGCCGGGTAAACTTTAACCAGGGTTGAAGGAAAATTCATCCCATGGAACACTGGGAGTGAAAAACTCTAAGGCAGCGATAGTAAACTCACATTGTCAGTAAGTGCAAAGGGATCAGGCCGCCCCCAATCTGGTACGGTCCGGTTTTATCCTACTTTCCTCCAGCCGAATAGATCATGACTCATTCAAGAGGATGTTAGGGGGCATGAAACTCACCATTCTATCTCTGTGGGCCAACAAGTTGTTCCGCCCGGACGATCCGCAGCCGTTCGGCGGAGCCGAACTCCAATTATATTTGCTGGCGCGGCATCTGGCGCGCGAACAGGGCGTTCAGGTTCACTTCATCACTCGCGGACAGGGGGCTTTCGAACAATACGAGCACCAATCCATTCAGGTTTGGAAACTCCCGTACCGGACATCGGCCGGGGCCCGGGCGCGTCTGGGTTTTTGGGAAACCCTCCGCGCGTGTACGCAGTCCGAAACGGACATTTATCTGCAACGGGGCGGCGGCATCGAGACGGCCATCGTGGCCTGGGCCGCCGGATTGAAAAAGAAGCCGTTTCTATTCATGACCTCCAGCCTGCTGGATGTGGACGGCACGCACGAACACTGTGGATGGTTGTTCGGCCTCCTCTACCGCCACGGACTGCGCCGGGCCGCGGCGGTGATCACCCAGACCCAGGCGCAGCGCGATTTATTGCTCCAGCGCACGGGACGGGACAGCGAGGTGCTGATGAGTTCCCACGAAATCCCGGAGTCCATCCCCGAAAAAACCAGTGAAGTCCTCTGGATCGGCCGTTGTGACGATTATAAAAATCCGGAGGCCTTTTTAGACCTGGTGGAGGCGCTGCCCCAGGTCGCTTTTACCATGGTCTGCCCGCTGGCCAATTCCCGGGAGAAATTCGAACGGATATCCCAACGGGCCGCGCGATTGCCCAATCTGGTATTTTCTCCCGGGGCGTTGTATGAAGAAACCGAGCAGTTGTTCGCACGCCACCGGGTATCGGTGAACACCTCCATTCAGGAAGGTTTTCCCAATACGTATGTGCAATCGTTCAAATGGGGAACGCCGGTGGTGGCGTCGATCATCGATCCCGATGGCATCCTGGAGTCCCACCGCTTGGGGATCCGGACAGGAACCGGCACGACGGCGATGGCCCGTGCCGTGGAACGCCTGCTGGGGGATCAGCCGGTTTGGCGGGAGTACAGCGCCAACGCCCGGGCCTACGCTGAGGCCCATCACGATATCCGGAAGAATGCCGCCCGGCTACACGCGATCCTGGGCCGCCTTATTGGCGTGAAGCAAGGGGAAAATTGGCGTGAAGCAAGGGGAAACGGAAAATAATCCGTCTTTGTTGGAATAGGGAAATCAGTTGAAAAATCCAGCCGATTTTTTCATGGATCAAGCACGCGCGGCCGCGGCGCAGGGGTGCATGGACGAGGTGGTGGCATCCTTGCGGCTGGCGGTGAACGCCGCCCCTTTCCATGCCGAGGCGAACGCCCACCTGGCCTGGATTGATTCCCAAAACGGACGCTACGCCGAGGCTCTCGCTTCCTATGGGCGCCTGGTGCTTCGGCGGCCGTGGAGCGCCCAGGCGTGGATTCGCGCCCTGCAATGCCTCTGGCTCCATGCCCGCCGTGTTTTCAACCAGTATCTGGCTCCTCTGCCACTCTTCTCCTGTCTCCAAAAAGCCATGTGGATGCTACTCGATGGGGCATCCCGGGCCGCCGCGGGGATTCTGGAGAGGGGCCAGCACCGGAATCCCTTCATTTCACTATGGATGCGTCATCATCGGACGGTTCGCCGATTGGTTCCTGTCAATCCCTACGAGTATTACAAGTTGGCCGAAATTGATTTCGCTCTGCACCATCTTCCTGAAAAGGGGAGAGTTTGCGTGGATATGGGCTGCGGCCGTTCGGCGTTTCCATCGTTCCTGGCGGCGCGAGGATATACGGTGGCGGCTGTGGAGTTGCATCGTGAATCCCTGACGGTGCAACACCAATTACGTGGAAAAACAACGGAAGACAAGTTGCATCCGTTGGCCGCCGATTTTTTGCATATGCCCCTTTTGGAATCCAGCGTGGACGCCGTCACCCTGATCTCCACCATCGAGCATGTCCCCGGCGATGGCGACCGCCTCACCGTGGAGCGCCTGGCCCGGATCCTGAAACCGGGGGGCCGACTGATCATCACCGTCCCCGCCGCCGCTCACGCCCGGGAAGAATGGATAGCCGGGAACATCGGGCATGTGTACACGGAAGCCCGGACGCACGCGGACGCTTTGGGATATTTGCGTGTATACGATCCCGCCGCGGTTCAGGCGCGGTTGATCCATCCCAGTGGATTGGCCCTGGTCCGGCTGACCTATTATGGGGAAAGGACGCAATGGGGATGGCTTGGCCTGGGCAGGAATTTCATTGACCATCGCGGGGGTGTGCATCCCAGCCGTTTTGCGGCGCCCTTGTACCTCCTGTTCGGCCGGGAACTGTGGGAATCCGAACTCGCTACCGCCCCGTGGTCCATTGCCTGTATATGCCTGGAAAAGCCACATGAATCGTAATCGATTAAAAATCAGGCAGATAGGATGAGAGATGGGAGGAGTGGGAAAAGAGAAGCGGCATCCACTGGATGCCGCTTCTCTCTCATCGTCCTTAACTCTGGAATCACATATCAACGAATCATGAAAGAAAGTATAACTGATTTTGCCAATTATGCCATGGAATTTTCAGTCTTTCAACTCTTTTTTTATTTTACCGGATCTTTTTTCGGTTGAAAACGGTCCCCCTATCGAAATAAGCATATTTTTTTTGGTTCTTCCGGTATAGGCGTACATGATGGTGAAAAGGGACTCCACGGCTTGAAGGCACGGGCGGATCCCAAGGTCCGCCCTTATATAATACCCTCACCCTGATCCTCTCCCAGAGGGAGAGGGAATTTGGGGGTGCTTCTTACCGATCAATTCGAAGAGACACCAGCCGGCCATCTGAAAAATTTACGCGCCTACCGGATAAGCCTTCTTTCATGCAGGGAGGGTGTATGAGTATGAGACGGGCAAACAGCGTTCTCAATCTATCAATCTTTTGTTCCAGACGGTAGGTGATAATTTCTTTCTCTTTCTCGCCTCATGAATTATCCAAGTTCAAGCGTTCCAGGTCCTGGGTCATCTTCTCCCGGAAAGCCTGGAGTTTAGCCGCCAGAACGGAGTCGGAAAGCGCCAGGATCTGGACCGCCAGAATCCCCGCGTTATACGCGCCATCGATGGCCACGGTGGCCACAGGGATCCCCTTGGGCATCTGAACGGTCGATAGCAGGGCGTCCTGGCCGTTCAAGGCCGATCCGGACAGGGGGACGCCGATGACCGGCAGCGGCGTCAAGGCCGCCACGCATCCCGCCAGATGCGCCGCCATACCCGCACCACAAATCAGTACACGGATTCCACGCGCCGGGGCATTGAGCACGTAATCCTTGACGAGGGCGGGCGAGCGGTGGGCGGACAAAATTTTTATTTCGCTCGGGATACCGAATTCGTCCAACACATCCACGGCGGCTTGCATCTTGGATTTATCGGAGAGGCTTCCCATCATTACGGCTACAGTCATTTTGGCACCTGTGAATATCTGTGAGTAATTCAGGACTTCAGAAAAGTCCTTGTGTTCATTCAATTTAATCCATTGAGTACAAAAGGGAATGGATCCCGTGGCCGAGACAGGCTTTTCGGAGTGGAGGGAAAAGTCAAAAATTCTGTAATTGGCTTTGAAATATAGACTTATAATATCATACGGTCTTATTCGTATATTTATACTTCTATAATCTGATCTATTCAATCAACTTTATGAGCAGACAAGAGGGACCGCATAACTGTTTACCCCTCCTGTGGATAACTTGTGGATAATGCTTGAAAAGCTTCTGATTATCCTGTAGAGAGGCGAGCGTAAATCCTTCTCCGCCGGGGGATTCCCTGTTACTGGGTTTTACCTAGGAAAAGAAAGGGGAAGGTCCCGAAATCACCTGGATACTACACGTGATATCAAACATCTCCGGCAAGGGGTATGGTGTTTCGAGAGGCGGGATTCATTTTCATGAAACGCGGGGATGAGCCTTTTTGTCTTGTTGACTTTACCCGGTACCGCAATATAATGCCTTCGGATAATATGCCCCTGCCCGGGTGGTGGAACTGGTAGACACGTACGTTTGAGGGGCGTATGGCGAAAGCTGTGCGGGTTCGAATCCCGCCCCGGGCATGATGAAGTATTTCCTTCTGGGTGGGGGCGGTGGTTGACGCGTCTCCTACCCTCTTGACAAATATATAACTAGATTATATACAACAATTTCTGACATTTTTCGAAATTCCTATTAAGACTCGTTGAAACCATCAAAGGAGTGAGATCATCGATGCCCTGTGGAAAAAAACGCAAGCGGATGAAGATCGCGACTCATAAGCGCAAAAAAAAGAGAAGACTCAATCGTCATAAGAAGAAGAACAAGTGAGCCACGGCCTCGTACGAGGCCGTGGTTGGGGCAGGAACGAAGCGGGGTTTAGCGGACAAGAGCGATTCCAGATACGTTCTTCATGCCGGCGAGGCGGGATCCGTATAAGGTATTCGTATAATTTAAATGAGGCTATGGATTATGGACATCACAGAAGTAAAAGTCTATCCAGTTCGCAAACCCGATGACAAACTCAAAGCCTTCGTTACCATCATTCTCGACGATTGCTTTGTCATCCGGGACATGAAAGTGATCAATGGAAACAGTGGACTTTTTGTGGCCATGCCCAGCCGGAAGAAAGCGGACGGAACCTACGCGGATATCGCTCACCCCCTCAACAGTGACATGCGCAAGAGAATGGAAGAATTGGTGATCCGCGAATACAAGACGGTCATCGCTCAAAATCCGAACGCGGGAAGCCGTTCCGAGGACGACGATCCGGATGCACATTTGAGATAATGCCCTTCTGGATTATTTATGGAGAAGGCTGAAAAAACGGATTGATAGCGAGACGGATTTCGGAATGAGACGGTTGGGACGGAACCGGAGTTTCGCTTGGAGTGGCGGGTTTACGCCTTCCAGATATCAGGAGTCCTGAACGGCTTCCGCGAAACGCTGGTTGATTCTCGAGCGGATATTTATAAGTCAAATTTTACCGATACGCCGTTTCCGATGTTCCAAGAGACCGTAGCCGGCGTTCTTTTTTTACCGATTCTCGAATCAAACCAGCCTGTTATAAGCAATCTCGAACGAAGCCGTCCTATTATCCGAACGGACGCATAGGCCTGCCATTAAAAAACCTCATTCAAATCCTCTCCCCGAGGGCGAAGGGATAGGCTGGCCGGAGGGTATTCCGGACGCGCCTTCTTGGGAAGCGGTTTGGTTTGACTGGATGATACCTCTGGGTTTCCCGAGGGTATGCAAGCGGCCGGTCATAATTCCGCCGGATGGCATCACTTCCTGGGACGCATATCCACCACTTCCACCCCCGGCTACAATAATCTATGTCGACAATCTATGTCGACAGCCGATTACCAATCCGGACCGCCGCCATGATTACTCTTGATCAGTTGGCGTTGTTGCCCAACCAGCCCGGGGTGTATTTGATGAAAAACGCCGCCGGGGAGGTGGTGTACATCGGCAAGGCCATCGATATCCAAAAGCGGGTGCGGTCTCATTGCCAGAGGCGGGACGGGCAGCCGGCATCGCCCTTTGTCGAGCACGTGGTCCAGGTGGACGTCATCATCACCGACAGCGACGCCGAAGCCTTGTTGCTGGAATACAACCTGATCAAGAAGCACAATCCCCTCTTCAATGTCAAACTCAAGGACGACAAGCGTTATCCTTATATCAAGATCACCACGCAGGAAGACTTTCCCCGCGCGTATCTGACACGGACGGTGGAGCCGGACGGCGCCCAGTATTTCGGCCCGTATCCTCATGTCACCCCGGCGCGGCGCACCCTGTCGGCGTTGCACGAGATTTTTCCCATCCGCCCCTGCAAGTACGAATCGGACCGGCTGCTCCAGGTGCGTCCCTGCCTGGATTACGAAATGGGGCGGTGTTGCGCGCCCTGCGGCCGGATCGTGTCCCGCGAGGAATACATGCAACTGTGCCAGGGCGTGATTGGCTTTCTGCGCGGCCGCCCCGAAGCCGTGATCCGGGTGCTGCACGATAAGATGCAGGCGTGTTCTGAACAGCTGCTGTTCGAGAAAGCGGCCTTTTACCGGGACATCCTGGAAGCGGCGAAGCAGTTCGCCGGCCGGCAGAAGATGCTGCAGCGCACGGTGGAGAACCAGGATTTCGCGGGTTTCGCGCGGGTGCATGATATTGCCTGCGTGGCCGTCATCCGGCGGCGCGGTGGCCGGGTGGTGGGGACTTCACATCATTTCCTCGAGGACGTTTCCCAGGCTGGTACGCCGGAGATCCTCAACGCCTTCCTGATCCAGTTCTACGCGGTGAACACCGACATCCCCAAGGAGATCTTTCTTCCCTCCACCATCGGTCCAGAATCGCTGACCAGCCTGGAAAAGGCGCTGTCGCTACTCGCTGAAAAGGCGGTGGCGATCAAGATCCCTGTCCGGGGGATGAAGCACGCCATGCTGCAACTGGCGGAGAAAAACGCCGCCCATTACGCCGAAAAACAATACCGTCAGCTGCGCGGGGTAAAAAAAAGCGTGTCGCCCGAAGTGATCGCCCTGCAGGAATCGCTCAAACTGGAAGTGCTGCCCTTGCGCATCGAGGGATACGACATCTCCAACATCCAGGGGAACGAGGCGGTCGGGGCGATGGTGGTGTTCGAGGACGGCAAGCCCAACAAGGCCGGCTACCGGCGTTTCAAGATCCAGGGCGTCGAGGGCATCAACGACTACGCCATGATGCAGGAGATGCTGCGCCGCCGGTTCCAGCACGGCGGCGAAGACGCGGCGGAAAAGAAGCGCTTCGCCGAACCAGCCGACTTGATCCTGATCGACGGGGGGAAAGGGCACCTGCACGCGGCGATGGAGGTACTGGATGATCTGGACATCCAGCATTTCCCCATCTGCAGTTTGGCCAAGCAGGAGGAGGAAATCTTCCTGCCGGGTGTCCCCTCGCCCATCCGGCTGGACCGGCGCAATCCCGGCCTGCGGCTGCTGCAGCAAGTGCGGGATGAGGCGCACCGCTTTGGGATCACCTATCACCGGAACCTGCGGGGCAAAAAGATGCGCGAATCGAGCCTGCGCCAGATTCCTGGCATCGGCCCGGCGAAGGAAAGAGCCTTATTGCGGCAACTGGGATCGCTGGAGAAGATCCGCGCGGCCTCGGTGGACGAGCTGCAAACCGTGCCCGGCATCGCGGAACACCACGCGCGGCGGATTTATGACTATTTTCATTCGTCTCCTAACGAGAAAAGCCAATAACCAGTATCCCCGGTCATGGGATTCAGCCCATTTCACCCATCGAACATATTCAGATCATTTGATGGCCAGCACATTGATCCGGCGGAACGTCTCGAAAAAAGTGCCGTTCTCCAGGCGCGTTTCCGCAATCATCCGCTCGATCACCCGGCCGCGGAACGCTGGCTTGCACGAGTCATCCAAGTGTGCCAGGAAGGGAATGAGATTGGGTTGATCGATCCACAAAGCCATGGTTTCCGCGTCGGGAAAACAGTGGTCTGCGATTTGGCTCCACACCTTTTTCTCACGAAACGCGAAACGGCCGAGCAACTCCTCGTAATCAGACACGGAAGGCATGTACCAAGGCCAGGTGAACGTCTGAAAAAAAGGAGAGAAGCCGCGTTCCCGCATGATTTCTTGGACGATCCGGATAAAGGTCCCACAATTACCCTCCCCCGCGAAATTGAAGCGGATCGTTCCCCCATCGCGCAAGTGTTCGTACACCCGCCGCAGGATCCGGTGGTGGTCATGAATCCAATGGAGCGTGGCGTTCGAAAAAATGAGATCGAATTGTTCGGGTAATCGCAATTGATTGATGTCCATAAGCATGAACCGCCAATTTTGTCCTTTCCATCGATCGGCGGTGTTGATCATGTTTCGCGAGGAATCGATTCCCAAGACCCGGCCGCGGGGAACCAAGGAAGCCAGAAGGCGGGTGAGGGCTCCATCGCCGGATCCCAGATCCAGAACGGATTCATCCCCCCGCAGGTGGAGTTCGTGGATGATCCGCCCGCCCCACTCTTTCTGGTGAGATGAAGCGCGGGCATATTTTTCACCATCGAATTCAAAGGGCATGGCCTGGCCTCCCGTTCCGCGGCTGCCTTTATATGCCGATCCTGAACACTCTTAATCCAACTTAAAAAACAAAGCTATCCGAATCAGAAGAATCCAGGATGGGTTATTTGTCAATCTCAACGATATATGGGTAGTGGATTTTTCGCGATTGGAGAAGAGGCATAGTGTGGAGAGTGGAGGCGGGAAACGAGGTCTTGGAGGATTAGAACGCAGGCAGGATATACACTTTGGGGAGGAATACTCATCACGCGGTTCACGCAGGAGTCAATAAATCAGTACCGAGAAGGGAATGGAAACCCATGTTTAGCCTGAACGGCCAAGTATCCTTGGATGGCGTCCCGGATGTTTTCCACGGCCTCTTCCACGGTCTTGCCCTGACTCATGCATCCGGGCAGTTCCGGCACATCCGCCACGTAGCCATGATATTCCGGATCATACGTGAATAGAACTTGAAATTGCATGGACAGATTCCTCCAGGATTGGGTATGGGTTTTAAGCCCGCTTCTCCTTAATTTTATCCGCCAGTTCTTTCACTGAGGTTGCGTGCAACCATTGATGCCTCTCTTTGGTATAATCCCCGCGGCCTATTTCATATTGTTGGATGAAACGTATCATGCCAATGGGGCCTAAATGCCGCACCAAAGCCTTCAAGCCTTCTAACCTGATTTGATCAAGCGTCATTTTACTTATCCATGAACTCATCAATGGATACACCAATTTCTCGAATAATGGCTCTTACTGTCCCCTTTTTAATCGCCTTATTCCCATGATGGGTATAGGTACCACACGACCATCGGAATCCCGCACCCAAAGTTCAGGAGAACCTTTCCCTTTCCGGTAGAACCGGAATCCATAAGAAGTCAATCGACGAGTTACTTCCTGATATGGTAATTCTTGTAACTTAGCCACTTAATCATTCAAGCCGACAGGAAGTGATACGGTTAGACGGGTGTCCGGGTTGAAATCAACCGCGCTAAAGCCCAGGGATTCTCCCCGTTCAGCTCGATACGCGGCGATCATTTTGACGACATCGACACAGTTGAAAACGGCTTCCTCGACGGAATCCCCTTCCGCGAAAGCGCCTTGCAAACCTGGGACAGAGGCTAAATAGCCGTCATCATTCATTTCTAACACTACCGGGAGTAAAAAAGCCTTTTTATTGCTCATGAGCTGGCAGGCCTTTCAATGTCTTGAATGGGTTGGATAACCTACTCCCTATTTAAGCACACTTTGCCATACCGCTGGAGAAATTCCACCACGCGGGCGGCCTCGGCGGGG
>JBHGBC010000044.1:0-40051 GCA_041946805.1 bacterium | reverse complement strand
AGAGAGGCACAGCGGGGTGAAAGGGCTTTCCCCTATCCAATCCGCCCGCCCAGAGAGAGGGACTTGAGAGTCATTCTCTCCAGACGGTTTAATGGGATTGCCTAGCAAACCACTGAAAAAAAATACGCACTTACCGGATGAGCCCGATTTTTCGATATTCCCCTCCCATGGGCTTACGCCCGGGCAGCATCTTACCCGCCCTTCCCGACCTGTTCGTAGATCCGGATGGTTTTCTGGGCGATCGTATCCCAAGAGAGAGCTTCCTCGCAATATTTTTTGACATATTCGCTCATCGTCCGGTATTGGTCCTCATCCTCCAACACTTTGACGATGGCCTCGCCCAAGGCCTGGGGATCCCGGGGCTCGACCAGGTACCCCGTCTTTCCCTCTTCCACCACCTCCGGGATGGCGCCCACCCTTGAAGCCACCACCGGTTTTCCGAACGAATACGCCAGCGGAATGATTCCCGTCTGGGTGGCGGAAATGTACGGCAGCACCACAACGGCGGCGTTCTCAAAATAGGCTTGGACTTCATGGTTGGGGATGAACTGGTTGATCACGCTGATCTTCGAATCCGGCATGATCCATGGCTCGTATCGTTCAAAATGATCACAATGACCCGCGATGACAATCTGGCAATCCGGTAACCGTTTCCGGATGACCGGTTCCGACTGGATCAAATATTCCAATCCCTTGTTGGCGCGCACGCTCCCGAAAAAGAGGATCGTCCGGTTGGCGGGCCCCGTTTCGCCGTTCGGCGGTTCCCGTGGTACCCAATGGCGCATGATCGACAAGTCGCCGTGCGGCAGGATCGCGAGGCCGCTGTCTTTTAACCGCGGATACCGCTCCCGCATTTGGAGCTTGAGCAATTCCCCGTGGACAATGATCTTCCGCGCCTTGCGGACGAACAGTTTCTGCATCGCCTCGTTGTAGTAATGGTCCCACCACGATAGGCCCTCGTGCTGGTACGGGTCATGCACCGTCAACACCAGCGGGGTGGAGCGCAGCATCCGCCAAAACAAGGCCATCCACGGGGCCGCGCTCGATTGGATATGCAGCACGTCGTACCGCTCGTCCCGGATCTTCCGGCACAGCCCGTAATAGGTCCACAGGTTGCGCGGATCCCGGATGCGATAATCGCCGTAGCAATGGGTCCGGACTTTGGGATCCAGAACGTCAAGGATCGAGGAATCCGTCAAGTCCAGGTGATAACGGCTGCTATAAAAATCGACTTCGGCGTATTTCGCCAGGGCGTTGGTCAACGCGATCGTGTATTGGACCGCGCCGAAACAGAGCATGCCAACCTTCATGAAAATCAGATTCCTTTCCCATGGATCACCCCCTCACCCTTTCGAGGCGAGAAACCGGCGGCCCGGAATGGCGAGATCCCCCTCCCGGGGCGCGGACCGGTCCCTCCGGTCATGCCGTCCCTCTCATGAGGAGGCGTTGGAGCGTGTCAGATGCGCGAACCGCACCAGGCTCGGAGACCAGATCACCAGGCTGGTAAGCAGAAAGAGGAGGATGCAAAGAAAATTGTGATGGGGCAGCACCTCGATCACCGATAAGCCGGCGGATACGGTCAACGCCAGGGGCACGATCATCCGGATCGATCCGGAAAAACCATAAATCTCGTTTTTGTACGCGTACAGCACAAAGAACAGGAAATAGCAGAACGTCACCAGCAGCATCGCGTAGCTGATGCCCACCACGCCGTAATACTTGATCAGCACGAAGCCGGCCGTCACCATGATCAGCGTGACGAAGAACTGCATCAGGTTTTTCATGAACATCCGGTCCCCCGCGGTCAACGCCACGTCCACCGGCAGGGTCCCGTAATTGAAGACCACGATCCAGCACAAGGTCCGCATAATTTCAATCGAGGGCCGGTACTGCTCGCCTTGCAGCAGGATGATCAGCGATTCGGCGCTGACGTACAGCGCCAGCCCGATGATCATTCCCGCCGGCAAAAACAGGTTCTGCATCGACGCGCACACTTCGCGGAACCGGGCGGAGTGGGATTTGTACAACCCGAACAGCGTGGGCAGAAACGCCTGGTTGGCGGCGGTGGTTCCCGCCACCAGGGCGAGATAAATGAACCGGTAGGCCACCGCAAAATGCCCCACGTCCTCGTCCGAACTGTAGCGGGAAAGCATCAATACCGGTGTCTCGGTATACACGACATACAGCAGGATCGAAATCCCGAACACCATCGAATTTTTGACCTGATCCCAGATCTTCGTGATGTCCCAGGAGATCGAAACGATCGAAAGCATGGTAAAAAACATCGAGACCAGGGCCGCCAGGTAAATGAGTCCTTGCCACCACGCGAACGTCTCGATGCCCATGCGCTCATAGACGATCACCAAGGTTCCGGTCAAAAACAACAGCCCCCGGACAATCATGAAACACGAGACGATGCGCTGCTTCCCCTCCACATGCATCGCCGCGATCACCGTGTCCGAACACAAATTCGTGAACGAGGCGACCGCCAGGGGGATGAAAATCAATTGGCTGATCCGCTCCGTGGAGCCGTCCGCGGAATGGGGAATGAACAACGGCATCAGGAAATAGGCCCCGCTCAAAAACAGGATCCCCACCACCGACTTCACCAGCAGCACGTTGCCCAGGAGCATCGGCAAGAGTTTCGGCGACCGCGCTCCATCCCGCACCAGGCCATACGTCATGCCCGTCTCGGTGAAGGCCGCGGCCACCGTCACGAGGGAGAACACGGCCACATACACGCCGAACGGTCCGGGACCCACCGCCCGCGCGATCACGATCCCCGTGATGGCCGTGGCCACCCGTGAGAACAAGGTTCCCGTGGAGGCGTACGTGGCCCGCTTGAGAATCGTTAGAAATGTAGTGGAAGAAACATCTTCTTCTAAATCGGTTACCATGGTTTCCTTCGTTGCTTTTTCTGTATGAATCCGGTGGGCCGGTTCCATGCGCCGGCCGCGGAATCGGTAAGTTGTTTTGCCGGAAATATCATCTTGCGCATACCCCTCCAGCCGGATGGGACAGAACCTCACGGCCGGGAGGGATGAAAGGTGTGAATCCGCTGGTATCCGGAAACGACATCCGATTCCGGCGTCCCCGCACCCGGAGTGACCGCCGGCGCCGTGTTCGTCATCCGCATGGCGTTGGACATTCCGATCGCGGACATCCAGAACCACATCCACCCTGGATGGTTCAAATTGCCCAGGTTTCCGTCAGGTTGCGCGGCCACGTGGCGGCATTCCGTAAAAGGAATCCGCTCCGGAGCGGACCGGCGTCATCATTTCCGGCACTTCGCCACCAGGAAAATCCCCTTGGTATGGTTTTCGCATGCCTCTTCCTCCTTCTTCAGTTTCCAGTATTTCAGGCAGGAATCCAAAATTCCATATTGAAATTGATTACGTACCCCTTGGCTGAAAAGATCCCGGGCATAGCCACTCCGGAAAATCGGATAGACCGTGATGTCCCGGTATCCAGTTTCCTCCAAGAGGGAGGTCAACTCCGCTGGTGTATAATAATGGGCCACATGGTGGTCCTGCTTGTGTTGTTCGATAATTTGCGGATCCTGGATCGTAGCCAGGCTATCCACGGAGAAAATGATCTGGCCGTCTCGTTTCAAATACCGGTATAACAGGCCCAGAATCTCCCGGTAATGGGGGATATGCTCCAACACGCAGATGCTGAAGATCTTGTCGAAAATCTCCGGACCGAAGGTGTAGTCCTCCACTTTCCGGCATTCGAATTCAACGGTGCGATCCAGGCCCAGCAGGCGGGTCATCCGCCGCGCGATCTCAATCAGGGATTCCGACGCATCGGTGCCCACGATGCGCTGGCAGCACCGTCCGAGAACCATGGTCTGCAATCCCCGGCCGCATCCCAGGTCCAGGATCACGTCCTGAGGGGTTATCGACACGCCTTTCAGCAATTCGAAAAATTCATGGATCTTGAACGGGCTGCGGATAAAATAGATGCCCGGGTATAATCCGAGAAAATGCAGGATCCGATAAATCAGGTTCTTGACGGCGCCCATGATTTTCTGTTGGGTGAGTGGACTCCACCATCGCCGATGCGTTACGAATCACCCGGCTCCTTGTGACAAGGTTTTCTGCATAGGCTGGATGCGAGGATACGGGCAGGTCACCACCACGAGTAAGAACAAAAACCACAGGGGATTATTCAGCTTGCACAGGCTGGTTTCCGTCAAGTTATGCAGCAATACCACCACGAACAACGCGAACCGGAAACCGTTGAACACTGGATCCGCGGGGTAATCCCGCACGATCTTCCGGTAACCGCTTACGATCACCGCCAGCAGCAACATCAGCCCCACGGCGCCCAGTTCCAGGTAAACGTCCAGGTAGCCGTTGTGCGCCTCGTTGGCGTGCCATTGTTCGTGCGCGTAATAGATATGCGGTCCGGCAATCCAAAAACTGCCGTACCCGTAACCCAGGACCAGAAAATACCCCGCGATCCTCAAGACGTAGTGCCATAGGTCCCAGCGGCCCGTGAACGTCATGTCGCGGCCGAACGACTTAAAAATCAGCGCCAAGAATGAACCGTGGATGAAGAGCTCCTCGAAGAGATTCAACGCCAGCACGGCCATCACCGCGGCATATACGGTGAGAAAAAATTTCCTGTTGATATTCGGGACCGACAGGCTCAGCATGGTCATGATGACCAAAAACGCCAGATACGAAAATAGGGAGGTGACGCTGTTCGTGATGGCCAGCGTATAGACCGCCATGCCCAAAAATACAACGTCGCCTTTCCTGACCCTCCCCTGCCGGTGGGCGGTCCAGATTTCCCAGGTGTAATACACGGCGATCATCAGGGCCAGTATTCCCAGGCTGTTTTTCCCTTGCGTAATGCCGATCATTTCCCGCCCCCCGTCGGCCAAGGTCCGCCATCCCAGGGCCGGAACCAAGTGGATCAGCACCAGCGAAAGCGGCAGCGTCAAGTAGGTGTAACGGCGGAACAAGGCTTTAATCGCTTCCGGGGGATTCTCCTCGGTCCAGATCATCAAAACCATCACCAGTACGCCGAACGTTTTGATCCAGCGTTTGAACGAGATCGCGGGATACGCGGACCACACGAAGCTGGCCCCCATGTAGATAAAAAGCAACACGATCCACGGATTGGTGCGGACAAACATCCGCAGGGAGATCCGCCGCACGGCCAGGACCAACAGGCCGGCCAGGATCAATCCGCTTAATATCTGCCGCAGCAGGGCCGATCCCTCGTTCAGCAACGCCAATTCCAACGGAGCGGTGTCGATCCGCCACCGGACAATGGCCAGAATGAACCAGAGCAGCGGGATGTTGATGAAAATGGAAACGCCGCGAGTAGTGGTTGACTTCATGAGTATCTCAGAAGCGGATCCGGTTCCCGGCCGGCGGCATCCACACGTCCCCGGCCTCTCTCATCCGCATGATTCTCAACCCCCATCCGGATGGGGGATTCAAGGAAACCGGAAGCCCGGCGGTCCAGATGGCCACGGATAATCCCTGATCGTAGAGCACTCCTTAACCGCTTCCCGGCGCGCGTGGGGAACCGAGGGAGAATGACCTGCCGGTAAAAGCGGCAACGAAGGGGTATTATCGGGGATCCGGCCCCATTCGATCCCCCGCGGGAAAGAGAGAGACCGCTGCGGGAATGCTCCCCCGAGCGGATCCCGAGACCGGTTGTCCCCTAGCGATCCATCGATCCCTTCAATCCGTCACCACAACCTTGTGACCGTCGTTGTGGAGGGATTGACATGCGGCTTCAACGATGCGGACTACCTGGATTCCTTCCCGGCCGCCCGAATCCGGCTCCTGGCCGGATTGGATGCAATCCAGGAAATGCTGGCACTCGACCTTCAAGGGTTCGTCCTGCTTGATGTAGGGCGAGTACACGTCCCCGTAATGATACGAGTATTGAAATTCGGCGAAGGTGTCGTAGTGCGGCGGCGTACTGACGCGCTGGTCGTAGATCTTGATCTTCTCCAACGGCTCCAGGTCGTCGTAGACCAGCATCCGGTTTTTTCCGACGAACATCGATTTGCGGATCTTGTTGGGATTCAACCAGCTGTTTTGGATGGTGGCGAATACTCCGTTGTCGAAGTGGATGGACATGTTGGTCACATCCTCAACCTTCGGCGTCACGTGCGCCTTCCCCTGGCAGTTCACGGAAACCGGACTGGCCTTGGTGATGAACAGGATGATGGAAATGTCATGGGGCGCCAAGTCCCAGGCCACGTTGATGTCGCGCTGGAACAAGCCCAGATTCAACCGCCACGAACTGATGTACAGCAACTCGCCCAGGTCGCCGGATTGAATGATTTCACGGATCCGGCGCACCGGCGGGGAATAGATGAACGTATGCCCCACCATCAGCGTCAGTTTCTTGTCCCGCGCCAAGCGGTCCAGTTCGGCGCACTCCGCCACCGACGAAGCCATCGGCTTCTCGATGAAGGTATGCTTCCCGGCCTCCAGACTCTGCTTCGCCATGGCGTAGTGATAACGGACCGGGGTGGCGATCACTACCGCGTCAATGCCCGGATCCGAGACGATCTCCTGGTAGTCGGGGGTCACGTCCACGTCCGGGTACAAGCTTTTGATGTGGGACAAACGCTTTTTGTCGGTATCACACACCTTTTTCAATTTGCAGCGGCTGTTTTTGGAACCGTGTTCCGCCAGAAAATGAAAATTGCGGATCAGATTGGGCCCCCAATAACCACACCCGGTGACGGCGATATTGATCATGTGCGTAATGTAATCCCCCTTTCGGACTCGCGTTCCGCCTGAATCGGTTCACCCGGCATTTCGCTGCCTTGGGTTGAATGTTCGCTTATGAACAGGAATGGTCTCAATACCCGACGGCGTCCCGGATCTGTCCCACGATCGCCGAGGGCGTCTTGAGCAGAATCCTCAGATCCGTCCAAACCGTCGCTTGCTTCATGTACCGGATGTCCAACCGCAACATTTCGGTGAACGACAAGCGGTTTTTCCCGCTGACTTGCCACAGTCCCGTCATGCCGGGCACGATATCCAGCCGCTCCCGGTGCCAGTTCGCGTATTCCTGCACCTCGTAAGGAATGGGAGGACGGGGGCCCACCAGGCTCATTTCACCCCGCAACACGTTGATCAACTGCGGCAGTTCGTCCAGACACGACTTACGGATGTATTTTCCGAAGGGGATGACCCGCGGATCGTTCTCCAGTTTGTTCATCGGTTTGGCGTCGTTGCCGCTTTTTTCGGAGCTTTTGATCAGCTCCGCCAGGTATTTCTGATGCACATGGGTGTCGGCGTTGACCCGCATCGTCCGGAATTTCCAAAACAGAAACGGCTTACCCCCGGCTCCAATGCGTTGCTGCTTGAAAAACACCGGGCCCGGTGAGACGATTTTGATGAAAACCGCGAGCAGTAGAAACAAGGGAGACAACACGACCAGGCCCACCAAAGCCCCCCCGATATCCAAGAACCTCTTGCCTGGAGATATCGGCTGAACCAAAAGCGTGTTCAGAGGTAGTGTATTGATTTTCGCCATCAGATCACATTCCTCTCTTCCTGGATTTTTTGAGCGGACAAGTTGGCCATTAAAGGCAATTCCGTGGCATGATGTGCCATCCCGTTGCATGAACCTTCCTGCTTCTCCTCAAAGATCTGGGCTTCCTTTTTTTCGGGATAGGCATACACATCGCAAGTAATTTCCGGCACGATCCCCGCGATCACCCCCTTGACTTTCACCTGGTTGATGAACCGGTCTTCCACCGCATGCACCAGGACCAACGCTTCCTCGGACCTCGTGTTAGGCAACATCAGGCCGATGCGGTCCCGGGCGTCGCCGTAGAATCCCTTTACGTCGCTGCGCCGGCTCCGGTCCCGGATAATCACGGCGAGCCGCTCAAGCAGCCAGCGGTGCTCCTGCGCATTCACGCCTTCCGCCGGGACGCTGAACAACACCAGCGTAAAATGCGAATGGGTGCGGTCTGCGCGCAGCCTCTCCTGCTGCAAGCGTTCGACAAACTCTTCCGGCCCCAGCAGACCGGCCACGACCGGACTGCTTCCGTGATTCCCCGCCAGCCCCAGCCGGCGGAGTACGCCTTGCAGAAACGACTTGGTTGATCCCATTGAGTTGGAACAAATCCCTTCGTCATCCGTGGAGCCACACCGGTTCAGGATCAATGACCCAAACGGCGCGGCCCACCGCTCAAACCAAACCAACACATTCCCTATTTTCGCCGAAGTGCCTTTGTTCCAACGGATGAAAATGAAGGACCAGAATGCTTCCAAATGCCCCTTTGAAAACAAGTTGACCCGTTGTTGGTTTGAACGACCGATCTGAAATAATCCCGAAACCCGTAATCCCCTGTTGATTGGTTTTTCAAATATTACCCGTCGATTTTGTTGCCCTTACGATGCCTTCATCCAATTTTCTGCCGGATATATATAACTATATAGTCATATACATTACTTATTTTATAAACAAAGTCAAGGTAGATCAAGAAAGAAGCGGAAGCAAAAATCTTGTTTTTTTCTTCCCCCAAAAGAACCTGATTGCTTCTTTTCTTTACTAACAAATTCCATACCAAATTTCTTTATAATCCAGGATTTAACGAAATATGAATGGTGCAGATCCCTGCGGTTCTTGGTTATCATACTGATCCTGCTGGTAAAACACCTTAATTATTTACAAATTAAATCATTTTTATCATATTTAACAGCAATAATCAAACCTGATCTGCATTCCTTAAATGAACACCATATTATGATACACATGAAAAATTTCAGATAATGTAATATTACATTTTCGAACAAGATTTCTTCTCATTCATCCTCTCCTTTCTCCTAGGATTCTCATTTTGATCCAGAATCCCTGTTCCTTGTCTCTTTTTGAACTTATTCAATCCAATATTCATTTTTTAACATAAATCAATATAACTGGTTCATCCGGCCATTGCGTACCTGACGGTATCAAAGGCCTTTCCTCCACCCGCTAATCCGGGTGAACACCCAGATCCGCCACTACCCAAAATCCCTCACTCTAGCGCTCTCCCAGAGGGAGAGGGGTTAGGGGATTGATCTCTCCGGCCCGCCCGATGGAAGAGCGGCCCGACATGGTTGATAAAAAAGTACACATATACTGGTCGAACCATATAACTTCATTATTCATTGGTTCTTCCCGCCCTGATCCATGGAACCGGACACGCAGACACCCACTCCACTCACCATGTAAAAGCGCCCGGATCCGCTAAAGCGCGATTTTTGGAATCCACTCCTATACATGACAAATTTAATCAACAAAAGACTTCAGGCTGGATGCCAAGATGCATAATAAAACGCCTCGTCGACTTTGACCGGGCCTTCCAGGCAAGGATCATCTCCGCCTCCCGTTCACCGCATCACTTGCGTTATGTCATGATAACATGATATAAATTACTGACTTTTAAACACTTGCAACAGAAACCCACCCCTCGCGGTCCACAACCTCCCCGCGTTGTTGTCTTTCTCTCCCGCGCGGGGGCATTCAAGGCCTATTGTCCACAGGTTTGTTCAGACCATATATCCAAATCCCGGCGGCATTTTGAAACGGGGGCTACGCCCGCGAATCAGGAAAACTTTTCGTAAATCATTTTGGGAATCACGTTACGGCGCTTGTTCAATACCACGCCCAGGATGTTTCCGTCGTGTTTTATAATCCGGTCCCGCAAATTGGCCGCCACCTGCCACCGGGTGCGCTCCGCCTCAATGATGATCACGACTCCGTCCACCTTGCGGGACAACACCATCCCGTCTTGCGAACTTTCCGCCGGGGGCGCGTCGATGAGCAGAAAATCGTAATCGCTCATCAATCCCCGCAGGATGGTGTCGAATTGCATGGTGTCAAAAAAGGTCAACGGCGACGGGGTGAGTACGATCTGACTGAGGTACAGAGGGCTATCCGCCATCCGGACGACCGCTTTTTCCAGATCCATCCCGTTTTCAACCACATCTTTCAAGCCATAGCGGGGCGTAATCCCGAAGGCGCGGCATTGGGCCGGTTGATGGGTGTCCGCGTCCAATAACAAAACCTTCTTGTTGGAGCGTTTGGCGATGAACTTGGCGAATTCCCGGATGAGGGTCGAAGTGCCCTCTCCCCGCAGCGAACCGATAAATTCCACCACGATCCCCCGTTCCTTCGGCAGCACCGACAGGATGTTGAGATACAAGTTATGCAATTTCTCCTCGATCAGTTTGGGGATCTCCAACGACGGGGGCGGGGCCAACATGTCCCGTTTCACCCCCGCCAACTCTTTCCCCGACAGCTCCAATGCTTCGTAAATTTTGGCCATCGCGTAGTCCCCTTCAATTCCCCTTTTGTCTCATGGCAAGTTGGTTGGATTCAATGGGGGAAACACCACTTGCTCTCCCACCTGAATAAAATCCGGATTTTGGATATGAGGATTGTTCTCCAAGATTTTTTGGATCACCTTGTTGTTGGTGTATCCATAAACATGCAATGACAGTTTGGTCAACATGTCGCCGGGTTTCACCATTATCCGCACTTCACCCGCCGCGTCCGGCACGGCCGGATTGGGCGCTCGGTTCTTTTCCAGTTTCAGAATGTTGGTTTGCAGGACGTTTTCCGTGTCCGGATTCACGGCCAGGTCATGGCTGGTTGAGTGCGGATTCTCCATGGACGCGGCGGATTGCGCGCTATCCGGGTTTTGGGATTCCGGGGATGAATTCCCGGCCGGCGTGGGTTCCGCAACGCCCTTGGAGTCGGCCTCGCCGGACGTCGGGGAGGCCTCAGGATTTTCACCGGTTGCCGAGACCGGCGTGGGTGTGGCTTTCGGTTCCGCCACGGTGGGAATTGGTTTAGCCGTCGGCCGATTTTCCCCTCCCGCCGGTTTGGCGGACGCGGGTGTTGGGGCGGGGATCGTCTGAGAAGTGGCGGTGGGGACACCGGTAGATTCCACTCGGTCCACCGGATTCATGGATACCTCCTCCGCGGGACCGGGTGTCCAGCGGGGATTCGCGGCATCTTCCAATCCTCCGGCGGCTGATTGGATCTCCCGCGCGGCTGGTTCACCGAGGCTGAGATGCAAGGTTTCGGCAATGCGGTCCCATTTCCAAAATCCCAGGAAGAGGAGCGCCACGGCCGCCAACGCCAGGGCATACCGCCACGATAAGCGCTTGGGTTGATCCAATCCCTCGAACTCGGTGATCACTTGCTTCGCGATCCAGCCCGGGACCGGATTTTTCTGCGCCCCGTAGCCGGCGATGAGGGTATTGTCGCACAGGATGTTCAAGCTGCGGGGAATGCCGGCGGCATGCTTCACGATGTGCTTCAACGCGCCCTTGGAAAAAATCTTGTCATCCCGCAACGTGACCTGGGACAAGCGGTGTTGAATGTATTGGTGACTTTCCTTGTCGGTGAGGGGATTGATCTTGGCTTGGATGGAGATCCGCTGTTTGAGTTGCCGCAGCTTGTGCAGATTCAGTTTGTGGGCGAATTCCGGCTGTCCCACCAGGACGATTTGGATCAGTTTGTCGTTGGTCGTTTCCAGGTTGGACAACACCCGCAACTGCTCCAGCGTTTCGATGGGCATGTTTTGGGCTTCGTCCACGATCAGCACCACGACATTTTCTTTCCGGTACTCCTCGATCAAGACTTCATGCACCTGGCGGAACAGGTCGTCCAGTTTGTCGCTGAGCGGCGCGATCTCCATTTCCTGGAAAAAGGTTTTCAGCAGTTCCTTGATGGAGATGTTGGAGTTGAAAACGTAAACCGGCTTGATTTTGGTCCGGTCGATCCGTTCCAGGAACGAGCGGATGATCGTGGTCTTGCCCGTCCCCACCTCCCCGATGATCGAGATGAAGCCCTTGCGTTGTTCGATTCCATAGATAATCGATGCGAGTGCTTCCTTGTGCGTCGGGCTTAAAAACAGAAACGAGGGATCGGGCGTGACGTGAAAAGGCTCCCGGATCATGTTGTAGAAATTCAAATACATGGTGGATTCTCACTCACAGGCACGACTTGAATTCCCGGTCCGAAATCGATGTGATCACCGGCAATCCGAGATTCCGTTCCACATCGGTGTTTTTTTTCAACGAATCGTCCATGAATTCCCGCAGATACGCCAACGCCACCCCGCCGAACAAGCCCAACATCATACCCAGCATGATGATCATCCGCTTGCGGGGGAACGTGGGTTTGATGGGATACGTGGGCGCCTGGACGATGCTCACGTTGGAGATTTTGTCCACATCCTGCGCTTCCGAGATCTTGGCCCGCAGGAGGCTGTCCCGGTATTGCGCGTATTCATCCTCCAGCATCTGCTTGTCCCGGTTGAGGCTGGCGAGCATGATTTCCCGGTTGGACAAATCGGTCAGCTGCTTCTTGCGGTTTTCCAGCTCCGTGCTGTAATAGGCCAGCCGTTCCTGGTGCGCCTTGAGTTGCGACTGCTCGGTCACCAGCTGCAGCTGCAATTCCTTGTAATGGGCGTCGACTCCGGTGGTGATTTCCGTGTGGGTGTCGTTTTCCCGCGCCAGCATTTGCTCGACGATCCCGATCTGCTCGCGCACGTCCACCAGTTGGCGGTTATCGTCCGGATAGCGGGCCGCCAGCTCCGCCTCGCGGATTTTCAGCGACGTCAACTGCTCCTTCATCGAATCGGCCGCGTAGTTGGTTTTGCCCGTCACTTCGTTCAACACGGTGACTTCCTTGTAGTTTCTCTGGAGATCGTCCCGCAGAGACTGAATGCGGGCCTGAGAAGATTGAATCGCGCTCGCGGCATCGTCCACCTGGCTCTGAAGGGCGCCGGTCTGACGGATCAGTTCCGACTCCTGCTCCTGGATGGCGGCGATTCCATATTGAGCCCGGAAGTCCTCCAGTTCTTTCTCTTTCGCTTTCAGTTGCAGCAGGACCTGATCCATTTGGGTCTGAAAAAACTGCGGCGAGGCCTGCGATTTATATATTTGGATATGTTCTTCCCGGTAAAAGTCCAGCAGGTTGGCCAGAGTTTCCCGCGCCAGTTCGGCCGTGCGGGCCTTGAACGACAAGTTGATGATATCGCTCTTGGGTTCCGCATCGACTTCCAGCTGGCGCATCACCAATTGGATCGCTTCTTCCCGCGGAGTGGTTTTTCCGCCCACGAAGCGCTGGACCAACGTATCCGGGCCGCCCTGGACCATGTTTTCCACCGAGGCGGGCACGTCCTTGGATTCCCCCGGCCCGCCGCCGAACGTGAGCAGTCCCATGCTGTTCGAGGGGGGGACAAACGCTTTCTCGCCGATTTTGTCGACCACTTTTTCCGCGATGGACCGGCTTTTCAGAATGGACAATTCCGAATTCACCTGGTTCTCCCGGTCTTGCACCAATTGCAACGCCGGGCCCACCACACCGGGATCCACCGACATGTTTTCCCGTCCCATGCGGATCAGGATTTTCGCATACGACTCGTAGGTCTTCGGCAACAGGAACGCCGCCGCCACCGCAGCCGTCGACATGAGCAAAAAGAAGGAAACAATCTTCCCTTTATGCCGGAACAGGACACTCACGATATCCAGGAGTGAATAACTCTCTTCCTGGATCAGGCCGCCGTTCATGGGATTGTAAGGATTTTGCAAATTCATATTTTTCTTCTCGCTATCCGATTGGGATTGTCCGCTTCTCCACCCCAAGTACACAGAATACGTCCCCCCGTCCATGCCCTCATGGACACGTCCCCACCTCCTGGCCGGCAGGCCGGCCCCCCACGGGCCGCCTCCGCCTTTCAGTTCCGTAAGGATGCGTAAATCAAAGCGTTGAGGGCCGCGTTGTATCCCGGAATCAACCTCTGGATATATTGATCCACCCATTGGTTGGCTTCGTCGATCCCCAGCCGCCCCACGTACACGATGTCGTTGGGCGCCAACAAGATCCGGTCCGCCTCCGGCAGTTCCATGAGTTCCTGCAAGTTGATCGAAGCTGCGTACCGTTTGGTGTCCACGTGGCGGAACACGATCACGTTTTCCTTGTCGGCGCTCATGTTGATAAATCCCCCGGCCGCGATGATCGCGCTCAGCAAATCGAGATCCCCCTGGATCGGCTGCAAGCCCGGCGTCCGCACTTCCCCGCCCACATACACCCGCTGGCTCACATACGACCGGACAATGACCGTGATCTCCGGGTCCTTGAGGGATTGGGAATACAGTTCGGTCAATTTTTGATCCAACTCCGCCGGCGTCATTCCCGTCACGGCCACGTCATCCACGATCTGGAGCGTGATTTTCCCGTCCGGCCGGACGGTTTGCGTCTCGTCCAACTCCGGCCAATACCGGAAGCGGATATTCAATGTATCTCCCGGCCCCAACCGGATCTGCTGATCCGCGGGGGGAAACGGCAACACCGCCGAAGTTTCCAGGTGAGGGGTTGACGCGCAGGACACCAAGAAGACCATCCAGAGGCAACAGCCACCCCATTTAACCAGGGCGGCGCGCTTCCCTGTCTCTCTATTCCGCGCTCTCCGCTTTCCCGTTTCCCAACCGCCCACTCCCACCGGTCCTGCGCCATCCATGTCTCTGTTCCCCTCCATACCATCCATTTTTCTTCTGGTTTCTCCCCTTACGTTCTTTGAAATTATACCGGACTCACTGGACTTGACAAACCAATTCATTTTTCTCTCCGGGCGGAGGATCCTGCCTCCGGCTCCCGCCCGCCATTTTCCGAGACACCCACCGCCCTCGATCGGGCCGGATCCCTCGCTTGTTTTCCCGCGTGGGCCATCGCATAAAAAATCAAAACATACGAAAAAAAATCCCCGGAAAATAAGCAGGGGTCCCCCGTCCCGTAAATCCAGGACGGCAACCATCCCCTCTCCCGATCATCCATGATTCCACATCAACCTTCACGGTAGATGAAAATCCGGTTCCCGGAAGACCGATTCAGAATGGGACTACAAGGATTGCACGGACTTGCTGATCACGCCAAATGGATGAAGATAAGATTGACACCGCCCGCCGCCAGCCCTGGATGTCATTGGTCGAGGGATTCCTGGATCGGTCACTCCGCCACCCCCTGAGTCTGGTTATGGACCCTGTATTCTCCATCGGCCCCACCCCCAACCAGACGTACCGGTTTCACGCGTTCACCAATCATCTCACGTTGATGTCCGCATCGCATTCAGTATATTCACTATACCGATACAATCCAAATTCATCGTTTTTTTCTTCATCCGGCCGGATTTCAAACTCACGGCCGCCCTCTTCCATTTCTTTACACCAAGCGCCCTTTAAGATGATAGTTACGGTTAATCCGGCAAGTGCGTACTTGCTAATGAAAAAGACATTTTATTCACTCGCTCATCCGTATAGACACTCCGGTCCGCCACGATAAAAAATCCCCTCACTCCCGCCCTCTTCCAGAGGGAGAGGGGATTAGGGGGTTAATCTCCCCGAGCCGCCCGACGGATAAGCGGCCCGAGATGGTTGATAAAAAGAACGCCCATACCTCATGAACCATATTCAAGTAGATTATACCCCAAAAAAAATGAAGGAAGCTATCTTTTTTGGAAAATTATTAAACTACTTAAATGATCAGTTATGAAAATTATTATAAATCCATCCCCATACATGTCAATATGGATTCCCGTGAAGATTTTGGCCGTGTTTCCTTCTCCTGGCGCACCATGCAAGTCTTGTTTCTTCATTGCTAATTTCCCGCAACCTCCAATTATTAGTAAACATAATGTAATATTATTTATCATATTATGGCATATAATGCCCTATTACATTTCATAAAAAAAGACCATTAATGGACTCTCTTCAAGGGATTTGGGTTCACATAGCGGATGGGGATTCGTTTTGGGCTGGGATCCGTTCCCTTGCGTCCCCCCAGAAAGGCAGGCGAAAGAGTTATTCTGCCCAGGCATTGTCGATACCCGGCAGGGAAAATGCCTCCTCTCCCGCCCCTACACCATTCCCGCCGCAACCCATTATAATGCCCACGTAATCCCGGCCATCCGCCGTTGTGAGGAAAAGGATATACATGACGCGTCCACTCGTTTCGATCCTGATCTGGTTGTTTATCCTCCCATCCGTGTTCGCCGCGGCCGCCGAACCACCCACCCTGGTTCGCCTCTACGTCTCCCCGGCCGGCAACGATCAATGGAGCGGCACGCTGCCGGATCCCAACCCCGGGAATACCGACGGACCGTTCGCCACCCTTCCCCGCGCCCGGAACGCCATCCGTTATCTGAAAGAAACCGGTTTGTCGCCCGAGGCCAACGTCACTGTCTTTGTCCGGGGCGGCGTGTATCCCCTCCAGGAAACGTTTGAATTGACCGAAGCCGACAGTGGCTTCGAAAACCATCCCATCATCTATTGCAACTATCAGAACGAAACCGCGCGGATCATCGGGGGCAAAGAAGTGAAAGGCTGGAAACCGCTCAAGAATCCCGAAATCCTCGCCCGGATGGATGAAACCGCCCGCGAAAATGTTCTGCTCACCGATCTCAAAACCTCCAACATCACCGAGTTCGGCCGGTTCAGTCCCTGGGGTTACAGCGGTGTCAAGGATCCTTCCGCCCTGGAACTGTTCTTTCAGGACCAGCCCATGCCCCTCGCCCGGTGGCCCAACGAAGGCTGGGCGAAGATCGCCGAGGTTCCCGGAGGCCCCGCCGGCGGCCGTTTCACTTACGAAGACGACCGTCCCGCCCGCTGGCTGAAGGCCGGAGACATCTGGTTGCACGGATATTGGAGTTGGGATTGGGCCGATTCGTACGTCAAGGTGAAATCCATCGATCCCGATAAGCACGAAATCGCCACTGAGGAACCCCACGGCATCTACGGGTATACCGCGGGGAAACGTTATTACGCCCTCAACCTGCTCGAGGAGTTGGATCAACCCAGCGAATGGTATCTGGACCGTACCGTGGGTCTGCTCTATTTCTGGCCGCCCGCGCACCTCGAATCCAATCCGGTATATATCTCACTGCTGGACAAACCCCTGGTCACCATGCAAAACGTCTCCAACGTCCATTGGAGCTGGTTGGAATTCGCTTACACCCGGGGAAATGCGGTCGAAATCGACGGCGGAGCTCATAACCGCCTGACTCACTGCGTGTTCCGCAATATCGGCCAATACGCCGTGAAGATCAGCGGCGGCCAGGATCACGGGGTTCAGGACTGCGAAATCGCCCACACCGGCGGCGGCGGACTGATCCTCCACGGCGGCGACCGCCGGACCCTGACGCCGGGCAACCATTTCGCCGACAACAATCATATTCACCATTTCGCACGCTGGGTCCACACCTACCGGCCCGCCATCCAGGTGGAAGGCGTGAGCAACCGCGTGTCGCACAACTTGATTCATGACGCGCCGCATACCGCCCTGGCGCTGGCGGGCAACGAACATGTCATCGAATACAACGAGATCCACCACGTGTGCCTCGAAACCAGCGACGCGGGCGCGCTGTACATGGGACGCGACTGGACCCAGCGCGGGACCATCATCCGGTACAATTATTTTCATGACCTCGGCGGGGGGGATGTCAACGCGGTGTACCTCAACGACTGGACCAGCGCCGCCACCGTCTTCGGCAACCTGTTCTACAAAGCCAAACGCGGCGTGCTGATCGGGGGCGGCCGGAACAACACCGTCGAAAACAACGTTTTCGTGGATTGCGTTCCCGCCGTGCATGTCGATGCCCGCGGCCGGAGCTGGGCCAAGTCATTCTTCGACGGCACCGACACCACTCTCACCGACCGCATGAACGAGGTCCATTACACCCAGCCGCCCTACAGCGAGCGTTATCCGGAACTGCTAACCCTCTACGGCGACGAGCCGGCCGTTCCCAAGGGCAATGTCATCCGCCACAACATCTCCCTCGGCGGCCGCTGGATCGACCTGCTCGACGGCCTGACCGACAAGGTGGTGACGATCCAGGACAATTGGACTGACCAGGATCCCGGATTCATGGACCTGGCCAAGCAAGATTTCCGTCTTAAACCCGATTCGCCCGTGCTGCCAGCCGGATTCCAGCCGATCCCCCTTGACCGAATCGGTCCGGTCAAGGGATCGGAGTGATTGATCCACTATATCCAGGATTGGAGTGTTGTCCGAATGCGGCTGGAACGGCGCGCAAGCCATTATCTCGTGGGCAACCGGGTAAAGGGAGCCTCATAATCCTTTCCTTCATCCCTGGATTTTTAGGGAGAGTTTCTTGATCTCGTCCCGGATGAAGGCGGCGGTTTCAAAATCTTCCCGGGCGGCGGCGTCCATCATTTTCTCCCGCAGTTCGCGCACGGGATTGGCGCTCCAGCGGGTGCGGATATCTTCCGCGAACTGGCGCAGAAACAGAACTTCGCTGCATTTGTTGACCAGGTCCGGCCGGTCATATTCCTGGAAAAAAACCTCCAACTGCCGGATGGCGATCTCGACAAGTTGAACCGCTTCGTCCGGACGGTTTTTTTCGAGCCGCAAATGGGCGGCGGCGCGGGTGTTCATCATGACCACGTAAGGCCGGTATTGCTCGAGGATCAGTTGATCGTCTTCATCCCCGGCGTATTTCTTGATGAAATCGAAAACCTCCAGATTGCGGGCCGTATCGCGAACCACCGCTTCGTATTCCTGCAGATGAAACAAACTGAGATAGCGGTAATAATATTGCATTGACTCATTCTGTAAAATCGCGCAGTCGTCCGCGTTCAGGAAGAAACCTTCATCCGTGCCGTTTTTTTTCACGTATTTCCGCAACTGCTGCTGATAATAACACAAGTAGGATTCCTGACCGTGGGGGCGTTTGCCGTCCGGACGGCCGTTGTATTCCATTTGCAACAGACCTAAATCCAGGCGCATCTGGATCTTCAGCTTTTTGTCCTCCCCCTCGATGAGCCGGACATGGACCTCATCCGGCACATAGTCCCAACCTTCCAGAACACGCGAAATGTCCAACATGTGGCTGACTCCCCGCACCAATCCGGCTGGATATACCTTCCCTGGTTTTCCATTCTATCTCCCCCTGTCAGAGGCTGTAAGACCCAATTTTCCCTCATCCCGGACTCCTTCCCGATGGAGAAAAGATAGACGTGGGATTGCCTCGAAGTCATCTCTTTGCAGGCGGGGATCCAGGTTCAGTACTCATTGTAAAATACTTTATTATCGTAAGAGTCCGGGATGCAGCAGCCGGGGCGCGTGGCCACGCGCCCTGGCCTTCAAAACCGGGATTTCTTTTCTTCCCTCCCCCGGGCCTTCTCTCCGGGGGAAAGGGAGTGCCGCCTGAATCAGGATGGTCAAGATATACAAGATGATCAAGATGGTGGTGGATTGCGCGAGCCGCGCCAATCCATCCCGCCGATCAATCCACGCGCATGTCGGGGAGTTGTGAAAGGTGAGATAAGGTGTGTCATTTGGGGTATTTACGTGGCTTATATTCTGGGATCTCCGCTTGCGCGGGGATGACCTCCATCGCATGTGGCCGCAGAAACCGGTCTTCTTGGATGTCCGCTTCAGCGGAGCGGGAACCAGAAGATGGAATTCGTATTGCAGGGAAAGCCATCACCCCAACCAGTACGCCGCGGCGATGCCCACCTGCCCGGCCAGCATCATGAGATACATGTGCTTCCAGGATACATGGTTGGCCTCGGTGGCCAGTTCGGACGGACGGCGGAGAATCAGCCAGGCCACGTACATCCCCCAGGCCATCAGCGCCACGGCCAGGGCCATCAGCAGCCAGCGCCCGCCGGTCAGCACGCCGGCATAGGCCGCGATAAACATCAATAAAAAGGGAATCACAAAAAAGGGGGAGATGATTTTCGCGCTCATATCGACTCCGAAGCGCACTGGCAGGGTCCGGCATCCGCCCGCCGCGTCGCCTTTCATGTCGGCGAAATCCTTGGTCGAGGCCGCCCCCAGGATGTACAGCCCGAATATGCCTCCCAGCACCCACGGCTCCAGCGCCCACATGTCCCGCACCGCGGTCCAGCCCGCCACGACCAGCAGGCATCCCCGGGGGATGGCGATCGTGACGTTGGCCAGCCACCACGACCGTTTGGTCCGGAAGGGGGGGCCGGAATACGCGTAGGTGACCACGGCCGTGAAAACGACGATCCCGAAGAACTGCCGGCTGACGGCCCAGGCGGCGCTTAGGGACAAAATGTACAATCCCAGGCAAAAAATCATCGCCTGGGGGATGGGGACGCGGCCCGAGGGCAACGGGCGGGCGGGCTTGTTGATCCGGTCGATCTCCAGGTCGAAATATTGGTTGATGATGTTGGAGGCGGCATTGAGCAACGCCGCCGACAGAGCGCCCAGTGCAATCCGGGGGAACGCTTCCGCGACCGGGATGTCCGTCACGCCCCGCCAGCCCACCAGGGCGAACGCGGTGAAGCCGATGAAGGGAGCGAGCAGGGTGAAGGGCCGACACAATTCCCAATACACCGGCCATGCGGCGCCTGGAGATGAAATCGCCGGCCCGGGGGAAGTAGGATTGGGATTCATGGTGATATTCCTTCCGCGTCCATGCGGGATAACAAAATCGGATTGGCAAACGCGAACCACCCTGGCAGCAGTCTAACGGCGGAATCCAGCTCCGTGCAAGGACCTTGCAGGGCGCCGCAGGCGATGGGATGACGGCAATCCGTAAATATCAACCGGCTTGGATGGGGCCGTAGTGCAATCCAGCGGCTCCGAGTAAAATCACTGGTAATGCCAACGAGGAAGGAATCCAAGTACATGCCTAATTCCAACCGCTTTGCGTTCACTCTGATCGAGTTGTTGATTGTTGTGGCCATTATCGGCATTCTGGCGGCGATCGCCGTGCCCAACTTTTTGAACGCGCGCATGCGGGCCACCATTGCCCGGATGGAGTCCGACATGAAGGCGCTCGGCGATGCCTTGATGATGTACCGCATCGACAACCGGTGTTATTTCGAGCAAATGGGAGGCAACCCGTATCAGGAATTGCGCCGTTTGACGACGCCGGTATCGTACATTGCCCAGATTCCCCACGATCCCTTCCGCCGGGCCAACGCCAAATATACAAGTGTCACACCCAATTACGATTACTCATCCTATGGGCCGCAGTGCAAGACCGATTGGCTGTTGCACGGCCTGGGACCGGACACGGACGAGGATATCGGCGTCGGTTCGTACGGTCCTCAAACCGCCGATTTATTCAAGAAACTGCTGTATCAGACATCCAATGGCATCATCAGCAGCGGAGACGTAATCCACACGTCCTGGCACGGATTGTCCTTTTGATTTCCGAATCCAGTCCTGTCCCATCCCGATAAGTCCGCAGGGGCACGTGGCCGCGTGCCCCTGCGGGATGCTTCATTGGCAGAAAGTTCTGACTTCGCCGCTTATTGAAAGATCTGCGCGCTGCTGGAGATGATGTCGCCTTTCGATTTCAGGCCGTTCGAGACGCTGTAAAACACTCCGCCATCGCTATTGGAGCCGGCGATTTTGGGCGAGCGCAACGCCCGCAATCCTACGGCCCAGTCGGTCCAAGGCCAATCCGTCACCCGGTCGGGACCCAGTGAAACCATGACATAGGTTACGCCGGCGGCGCCGTATTCCCTTTTACGTTCATCCATCGTACTGGCGCTGGCGCCGGCGCGCAGGGGAGCGCCGTAGTCGCAGTAGATCGCGGCCTCGGTCTCGCCTTTCGCATAAAACGGATCGCGGCAACCCGAGGTGCTGGATAAATACGCCACAGGAGTCGTCAAGGCCCGGTAGCTGGACCCGTCCGTGGTTTCGGTTCCACAATCCACGGGCGCAAAATTGTTATGATCGACCGTATAGGTGGCGATGGCCGTCTGCACGGATTTGAGATCCGCGTAGGTGCGCGCCAGTTTGGCCCGGAACTGCGCGTTCAGAAAATTGGGCACCGCGATCGCCGCCAGAATGCCGATGATCGCCACGACAATCAACAATTCAATCAGCGTGAATCCCCGCTTCATCCCGTTCATATCCCAGCCTTTCTCCCATAGGATCTAAGCATCTCATTTTAAAGATTCATTATTGAATCAAATAGGTGCTTTTGTCTATATGCCTTCGCCGAATTCGATCGCTATCCACGCGGAATCGGAGGCATAGCCGGGAATAATTCGCAGCAGACCGGGATAGACCCACGCTTGATCAAATGGCCTCGGTGAGAGACCATAAAGAACTCAGCTACAGGGAGGCAAGGAATGATTCAAAATCAGGACAGGGATGCATTTATTACATCGGTTTTTTGGGGAATTCGCCATGCCGGATGGGGGGCCGGCCTGATGGCAGTCCTGTCAGTCTTAACACTTTCCGTATCGTCCGCCACGGAAACCGAAGATGCCGCCGGCCGGATTTTCCGGGCGGGAGCCGCCGCGGTGGATATCACCCCCACGACCCTGCCCTTGCGGATCGCTGGCGGCATCGTGGAGATCTGGGCGGACCGCGTGGAGGATCCGCTGCATGCCCGCGCCCTGGTCTTGGATGACGGCCGCACGGTCATTGCCCTCTGTCTGGTGGACAGTTGCCTGATCCCGCGGGACCTGCTCGACAACGCCAAGATCCGCGCCCAACGCGCCACGGGCATTCCCCCCGAACGCATGCTTATCGCCGCCACGCACACCCATTCGGCCCCGGCGGTCATGGGTGTGCACGGGACCGATCCGCATCCGGAATACCGGGAGTTCGTGACCGGGAAAATTGCCGAGGCGATTCAACAGGCCTACGCCGGCCGCCGGCCGGCGCAAGTGGGCTGGGGAGCGGATGCGTGCATGGAATTCGTCCATTGCCGCCGTTGGATCATGAAACCGGGAACCGCCTTCACCGTGCCCTTCACGGGCCGCGAGGAAAACCAGGCGCAGATGAATCCCGGCCACGAGAATCCCAACCTGGCGCGGCAGACCGGACCGGTCGATCCGGCGGTGACGGTCCTGTCGGTGCGGACCCCCGAAGGCAAGCCCCTGGCCCTGCTCGCCAATTACTCCACGCACTACGCCGGCGCGCCCAATATTTCAGCCGATTATTTCGGGGTTTTCGCGCGGCGGATCGGCGAGTTGATCGGGGCGGACAACGCCGCGGTCCCGTTTATGGGGATCATGAGTAACGGGACCAGCGGCGACGCCAATTGCATCGACTTCAGCAAGCCGCCCCGGGATTTCGACCGCTTCACGGTGGCCGAAGCGGTGGCGCAAGCCGCCCTGCGTGCCTATCGAAAGATCGAACACCACGCCTGGGTTCCGTTGTCCATGGAGGAAACACGGCTGGTGCTGGGCGTCCGCAAAGCCCCGGAGCAGGAGGTGAAGCTGGCGAAGGAGTATCTGGAGAAAAACGTGAAGGACCGGCCGGTCCGGAATTGGGAAGAGAATTACGCGCGCGAAACCGTGCTGGTGGATCAAATGCCGGACCGGGTGGAGATCATCCTGCAGTCGATCGGCATCGGTGATCTGGGCATTGCGGCGATTCCCTGCGAAACCTTCGGCGCCACCGGATTGAAGTTGAAGAAGGACAGTCCGTTCCCGCTCACCATGAACATCAGCATCGCCAACGGCGCGCACGGGTATCTCCCGCCGCCCGATCAGTTCCCCCTCGGCGGGTATACCACCTGGCGCGCCCGCACCAGTTACCTGGAAACCGAAGCGGAACCGAAGATCGTGCAAACCCTCCTCGGCCTGCTGAAGAAGGCCAGGAAGGATGAAACATGACTCCGAATCGAGGTTAACTGCTGCAGATCGAGAAGGCCAATATTATTCAGGTTTCATCCGAGAAGTGCGTACCTGATGAAGTGAAACTGATTTCATTCGCCCCTGGATGAGAGCGGACACCAAGGTCTGCCCCTTCAAAAATTCCCTCACCCTAGCCCTCTCCCAGAGGGAGAGGGAATTATGGGGTGGTTTTCATCGATCACTTCGAAGAGATGCGAACCGGCGATCTGAAAAAAAGTACACACTTGCCGGATGAGCCAATAATCTTATCGGGATGAATCACTTGGACGATGGCTTCGACCATCGGGTCAATGGTCTGTTCGTTGACTGGATCCATCCTTCCACCTTTGACAAAAATATTTCATTTCCCTCCGTACTATCATCCTGAACGCATGGATTTTGTCTTCCGTTTCACAGGGAACAATCCGTCCTCGGCGCGTTACAGCAAATCCCACTCCATCACCGCGGTTCCCATTTCGAGCTTCAATTGGGGATGCTCCGTGTATTCGTCATTTTCACGGGACGCGAAATCGTAGCAGCCCACCACGTACATCGTGGGAGTGTTGGTGGCATCGTTATCGGTTTCTTGTGATATTTTCACTCCAAAATTGCTGGCCGGATTGGCGATCCATTCCCGGCACATTTGGGTGACATCGAACCAAATCCAGGTCCCGGGGACGGGATCGAACAGGGTGGAACTCTCCACCGGGCCCACGTCCGTGGGGCCTTCCGCGCCGATCGCTTCCCACAATTCATAACCGGTGGAATTCCATGTGACTTGCTCGGTGTTGTCTTCCGCGTCGATGCCGTCGACGCCGGTTCCAAAGCCTTCCGCCCAATTCTTGAGAATCTTCTGCGTGTTGAGCGGGTGAGGATTCCGCAAGCCGGCCGCGGGATCCCCGCCTCCCTTGACCCGCTCGAACACGAAATAGAGTCCCACCTCGGCTTTCATGACTTCCTTGGCCCGCGCCGCGGGTATCGTGGAAATATCGAAGCGGATCAGGATCACCTTGCTGTCCAGGCTCAGATCGGGATTGGCGGCGGACGGCGCGTCTCCGTAATCGCCCTCTTCAATGAATGTGTGCATGCCGGTGTTTTGCGGGATTTGCGTGGGGGGACGCGATGTTTGATTGCCGGAGCCGTCGAACGAAATGATGTGGACGTCCGCCGTGCCGGCGTAATCCTGCGTGGGGGAGACGGCATCCTGAAACAAAAGTGTTTCCGCGAAAACGGCAGTCCCGGAAATCAAGCCCAAGATCATGGAAAGCAACCAAAGCGATCCGGTCCTCATGGCATGTACTCCCTTCGAATCGGTAGGTTCGGGAATGTAGGAAAGTCCCCAAGGATTTCATTGTATACTGTTTCGCCAGGCTTGTGTAAATTATTCCCAAACCCAGGGATGAGAAGGGATAATATTCTGATATTTTCTGAATTTTTATAAACTTTCATTTCTTATTTTTAGACATCCATCGTTCCAGGTTTTCCTGGACCCGAAATTTCACGATGCGGCGGATCAAGCCGTAAGGAATCGGTTGATCCAAGGGAAACTGCACCGAACCTTTGGCGCGCTTGTATCCAGCCAATTCCTTCTGGAAATGCTCAATCGCGGTGGGCTCGGGATAAAAACCAATGTGTTTTTGAAACGCGGCGAAATGGACTAGATTGCCATGCCATGTAAAGGTCGGGATTTGATACTTGATGGCCTCCTCCGCGTCCGGGGCCGCATCCCGGATTACGGCCCGGATCTTTTCCAATATCGCTTGCACCTCGGGCGGGTGGCAGGCGATATATTCATCAATGTCCTTGGGGGCAGGTTGTCTGGTTCGCATTGGATTTCCTTCCTCATTCCAGGCAGGGATGATTCGGGGAATTAGAACTGGATGGGCAACAATTTACGCAACGGCAGAGAAAGGATGAATTCCGCCCTTTCAGGGCGTCCCTCACCCTTACTCTCTCCCAGAGGGAGAGGGAAATCATTACTGTGGTTTTATCCCTCCCCGTGCTAACCTCCTGGGCTGTACTCATACCGCGCCGTAGGCGCTTAAAAGCTGCACAGGAAACCGGGTAAATAGTTTCCTTGATGAAAAGATGAGTCGATTCCATCCCGGCCGTTACATGGACAGAAAGATCTTGTCCGGCATTCCATCCAGCTCCATTGAAGAATTTCCGGTCTGCGCGGATATGATTGGATTCCATTCCCGTACCGGCCGGCGGCCGCGTGATCCAGGCCGAAGTGTGGGGCCGGGAGACAATGTGAACCGCCACGGCCCCCTTGCCGTGCTCACTCGGCAAACGTGTGGCGGCAGAAGCGGCAGATTTTCGCATCCTCCCGCACGAATTCCGCGCACATCGGACATTTTTTATAGCCTTCGGAAACTTCGGCTCCAGGCGCCGGGGGCGGTCCGGAAGGCTCCGGGATTGGGGCGGATTCCGGCGGCATGGCTTTTTGCTTTTCCAGAAATTGGTGAATGATCCGCAGGGTCTCCTCCAGGTTTTGGAACCAGAACGCCTGGATAAGAAGGTGATGTCCGTAGTTTTTATCGTACCACTCCATCAAGTCTTTTTCTTCACTGGATTTGGGCATCCCCGACAGTCCCAGAAGAATGAAGAGCAGGTCAAGTAACTTCTGGGGCACGAAGTTGTCGACCATCATCATGACCCGCAGCAGGCTCTGCGCTTGGGACCGATCGCGCGAACGGGTCACGCCGGGCAACGTGTTCTTGGATTGGAGGTAATGCTCCACGTTTTTGAGCTTGAAACCAAGATAGCCCGCGCCGAGAGCCTTGAGGGAACCGGCTTTTACCAAATTGGACCAGGGGATGAATCCGATCGTGATGTAACAATCGATCAAAAGCCCATCATCCCGGAGTTCCAGATATCCAGCCTTTTTTTTCATCAGCGACAGGATGAACAATGATCCTCCTCCGAAAAAGAGGATGCCTACGATGGCGACGACGATCTCATCGAGACCCGGATCCTCGGCCGCGAAAAGACTCAGACTGCCGAGAGCAAACAAAATACCCATGATGCACGTGAACGTGTAGAGCACCTTCATGCCGGGCGACATGACCAGGGGAATGCGTTGAGCGGGGGGAAGGGAGGGGTTCATAGGCGAGTTTCCTCCAGGATGATCCACAGCGGGACCAGTCAATGTTGATCGAGGGTTTCAGCAACGGAATTTTCCCACAAGCGGATTCTCTCACCCAACGGCCGAGAGGTAAATACACACGGAGTCCGGCATTGCGTATTGAATCCCGGTTCCCATACCCATTTCCCCTCCCAAACCAATATCGTTAGGAAAAGCATGGATTCCACCGGCAAAGGCTTCTCGCTGTAGAAAGCGTTTTTCAGCCACGCCAATGAACCGGACGGACTCCAAGGTCCGCTTCTGCGCAATCCCTCTCTCTCATCCTCCGCCTGAAAGCGGGATTGGGGGTTGACCGTTCCAACCAACGGGAGGGAAGTCCGGCGCATTTTAGGGAAAAAAAGTACGCTCGTGCCGGATGCGCCTCACTTTTGATATGTCCATTTAAGGCTTGTATCTATTTTTCCGGCCCGGGCAGCAGTTCCATGATTGCCAAGACGGGCCGGTGATCGGAAGCCACTTTCTCATCCAACACTTCCACGCGCACCACACGCCAGCGGTCCGCAGGACGATAGAGAACATAATCGATCTTGATGTTGGGCTTGTCCGCGGGGAACGAAAAATACTCCATTTCCTCTCCCGCCGCTTTCCAGGCTTTATCGAATTCCACCATGGCCGGACTGCCGGGCCGCGCGTTCAAATCGCCCGCCAGCAAACTGGGGATATTCGGATCCTGCAGGGCGATCTCATTGATGACCTTGGCGGCCGCCACCCGGTCGGTGTGATCCGCGGTATGGTCCAAATGCGTGGCGAAAAAGCGGATCGTCGCGGATTTTTCGTTTCCTTGGGGGATTTCCGCGTGTTGCTCGATGACCATGCGCCGTTCATGCCCGGGCGAGAAGGGCATGGCGTGATATTGCTCTTTCAGAACCTTCAGGCGGGACAACGACAGGATGCCGTAAAATCCCCCCTCGAAGTCAATCGCCGGAGCGAAGAAATGCTTCAGCCCCGTGAGTTCCGCGTACTGGGCGCTTTGATTCACTTTGCCGCAGCGGATGGTGTTCACGTCGATTTCCTGGAGGGCCACCCAATCGGGCGTGACCGAGCGAATCACGGAGGCGATGCGCGGCAGGTCGAGTTTCCCATCCATGCCCTCGCCGTGATGGGTGTTATAGGATAGAACCCGCAGCAAGACCGGATCATCCGCCATTCCCGGGGAAACGAAAAACAGCACACAGAACAGCGCAAAAAACCATCGTTTCAGCATCATGAATACAGGCTCCTTTTTTGGTTCATTAAAGACAGAGCAGCCAAAAGTGCAAATGTTCCTGATATGTTCTATATGTTGTAGCGCAGGCGTCCCGCCTGCAACTATATTTTGTGCACACAAGATGTCTGCACCACCATCAAGTGACTTTTTGCCGATCCGTCATTAAAGTGAGGCGATAATCATAACATAAAATGGGAAATGACGCATCCGGATCAGGCACCCATGGGGAACATACACCCCAGGTTAAAATCCGGGCTGTTGTTGCACGGTCCTTTGCCGGGACGTATGGCTGAGGGGTGTTTATGGGTCCCGCGCTGTCGAGATACCCCGCCCTACAAGGTTACGATAAGCATATCGATTTCGATAAAATTCTAAGATTGAATGGTAAAGCTATTTCCAATTGGAATTAATTGGTGAAAATTTTGAGGTAACTATTTACCGGAATGCAGAACTTTTTCAGAGCATGATTCGGGGCCTGTGTATAGAAGATGGGAGCGCTAAACCATTCCCTCTCCCTCTGGGAGAGGGTCAGGGTGAGGGCAAGGCTTTTCGCACGCCATGCCTTGCCGGATGTTTTTTTCAACCCCTCGAATCCCGTTGAGTCCCCTTCAGGGGACGGCTTACAGCAGCCCAGGGCTTCAACCCGGGGCCAAGAATGTCGTAGGTACGCACTTGACGGATGAACCATAAAAAAGCCATCCTGATTTATGGAGAAGCAACCTGCCATGAACCGTTTTCTCATTATCATTGAAAAAGCGAAGAGGAATTATTCAGCCTATTCACCGGATTTGCCGGGCTGTATCGCAACCGCTAAAACCCGTGATCAGGTCATGCGCAACATGTATGAAGCCATTCAATTGCATCTCCATGGGTTGCGGGAGGATCATTTGCCGATCCCCAAATCAGCTTCCTGCGCCGAATATATCGTCATCCCCTGACAGCACGGCAAGGACATTGCCTTTGTTTGTTTCTCCTGTTGATTTGATGGCGCGCTACGCGCCTGCGTCAACCACGAATGTCCCACCCACTCAGCCACATCCTCTTCGCCCTTTCACATCATGCAACACATACCCGCGGAACCCACTTCCACAAATCACGCCGACCAATACAATCGCTCTTTAACCATGAAATTATTATTGAAACCAATTTCGGCCTTATTCCTCGCGGCCTGTCTCGGATTCCCGAGCCTTCCCGCCCCGGGTTGCAGCATTCCCGTGTACCGCTACGCCCTGGAACGGTGGGAACCGGAAGTATACGAAATCACGGTGTTCCAGCGGGGCGAGATCCTATCAGGGCAAAAACAACTCATCCTGGAACTGAACCGTTCGTCCTGGACACAGGAAAAGCATTTCAATTTTTCGCTGAACATCGCCGATTGGGATGAAGCTCAGGGGCGGGACGCCTCCCACTACGAATTGGATAGTCCCCCGCCGGAGTTTCCCTGGGTCGCGGTCCGGCATGTAGCCACCGGCCGCCCGCGCGGCGTGTTGCTCTCCGGGCCTTTGCGGGAGGAGTGGATCCAATCGGTGATCGATTCCCCGGCGCGGCAAACCATCGCGCGGCGGCTGATCGAAGGCGAATCGGCGGTTTGGCTGTTCCTGGAGAGCGGCAACCGGGAAAAAGACGAAAATGCCTTGTCTGTATTATCCAGCCAATTAGATCATCTCGAAAAGACTTTAAGGCTCCCCGATCCCAACACGCCGCCGTTGTTTGAAAAAGACTCAACGGAAGAAGAGACGATCCTGGTGGATGATTTCAGCGATGTGGACACCACCGGCCTGCGGATCGATTTTTCCATCCTGCGGCTTTCCCGCGATGATCCCGCGGAAAAGATGCTGATCGAAATCTTGCTGCGCAGCGAAATGGACCTGGTGGACTATGAGCAGGAACCGATGGCGTTCCCCGTGTTCGGTCAAGGTAGAATCCTTTACGCGCTGGTGGGCGGCGGGATCGAGCCGGAAACCATCCGCGAGGCGTGCGAGTTCATCGTGGGACCTTGTTCCTGCCAGGTCAAGGCATTGAATCCGGGAACCGATCTACTCATGCGGGCCGAATGGACGACCTCGCTGGAAACTTTGATGGTCCGGGACAAACCCATTCCCCTGCCCTTTGGCCTGCCGCCGCTGACCGCGCATGATTTGATCCAGCCCGCCACCCACACGGCGGAAGCGGCCCATCCGGGATTGATTGAACCGTACAATCCAATCTCCCGCAACCTGGGTATCGTGATGGGATTGTTGGTATTGGTGAATCTCGCCGCCGCGGCTTTCTGGATGAAACGGCGGGCGGCCGATCAGGCGTAATCCGGCTCGTTGCCCGGTTTCCACTTGATGTTGCAGCCCATGCTGGGCTTCTGGTCCGGCGAGACCGGTTGTCCCTTCAATACGGCCTCGACCGCCGCACGGATGTCCTGTCCCGTGAGGGGGATATCGTTCCCCGGGCGGCTGCCGTCGAGCTGTCCCCGGTAGACGAGTTTACGATTCTTGTCGAAGAGGTAGGGATCGGGGGTGCAGGCCGCCCGGTAGGCCTTGGCCACATCCTGGGATTCATCAAACAGATAAGGAAATACATAGCCGGCGTCCTGGATCTCCCGGGCCATCATGTCCGGGTTGTCCTGGGGATGGGTTACAACGTTGTTGGCGTTGATACCAAACATGGCCACGCCCTTTTTCTGGCATTCCCGCCCCAGTTCCGCCAGCAGTGGACGCACGTGCTTGACATAAGGGCAGTGATTGCACATGAAGATCACCAGGTACGCCTGAGCGCCCGCGTAATCCCGCAAGGAAACGATTTCCCCGGAAGGATCGGGCAGTCCAAAATCCGGCGCTAAAGTTCCCAGCGGCAACATGGTGGAAGGTGTCAAAGCCATGAATCAGGCCCCCTTTCCCGTGATTTATCAAAGGTATTGTATAATCAAGGTAGAACCGCGGCGAGGAACGATCAAGGAAAGAGGGGAGAATTTACAGTTTATCCAGAGCCGGTCATCCCTGTCTTGGGAGAAAAGGCGAGGGATTGCGCAGAAGAAAAGCTTTCCCTCCCCTTGACCCTCTCCCAGAGGGGGAGGGAATACATTTCCGCGATGGGAATTTCATTTTATCCACGATGGGACAATCAACTCCCTCAATATCCGAAAAAGGTCAAACTCATGTGTGGAAGATTCTCATTGATTTCCTCGGAAGAACTCATCCGCAGTATGTTCCGGCTTAACCGGACGCCGCTCAGGAAACCCCGGTACAACATCGCGCCCACGCAGCCGGTGGCGGCGGTTCGGCAGGCGTCCGAGGACACGGAGCGGGAAATGATCTTCATGCGGTGGGGGCTGATCCCCGCGTGGGCCAAGGACCCCGCCATCGGCAACCGGATGATCAACGCCCGCGGCGAGAGCGTTTTCGAGAAGCCCGCGTTCCGCCAGGCCATCCGGCGGCAGCGGTGCCTGATCCCCGCCGACGGATTTTACGAATGGCATAAAATCCCCGCGACGGGAAAATCCAAGTCCGTATCACAGCCTTATTACATCTATCTCCGGAATGGCCTGCCTTTCGCCTTCGCGGGAATGTGGGAAGCCTGGAAAGGCGAAGAGGAGCCGGTCTTGTCGTGCACGATCCTCACTACCGCGGCCAATTCGCTGATTCAAATCCTGCACGAGCGCATGCCGGTGATCGTGCCGCCCGAAGCCTATGACGTCTGGTTGGATCCCGCCGTCACCGCCGATGAGGCGATCCAGCCGCTCCTGCGATCGTACCCGCCGGAAGAGATGGCCCTGCGCCCGGTCAGTCCGCGGATCAACAGCCCGGCCAACGACGGCCCGGAAAATATCCAGGAAATCGAGAATCCCCTTCCTTTCCCCGAATGACCCTCCGGCTGGAATCCCGCGCGGTTTTGTGATAGGTATGTACAGCCGGACAGGAAATTTCATTCCTTTCGCCCATCATTTCAGGGAGAAACGACATACGTCTTTTTCCCCTGGATTGAGGGATAAACCCAAAATTCCCTCTCCTCCTGGGAGAGGGTCAGGGTGAGGGAAAGCCGTTCTTTTCGCCGTTCCCCACCTCGGCCTTCTTCCCAAAAGGAGATCAATAAAATCCAGGAGTTGCTGTTTATCATGAAAAAAACCGCCTTGGTTGTATTTCTGAGTCTATGCTCCGTTATCTCGTCCGGACTCTTCGCTTCCAGTGGTGAAGCACCCGCTGGGAAAATCTTCTTTGTGTCGCCACAAGGAAACGACGCCTGGTCGGGGACGCTTTCAAAGCCGACCCATGGTCAAACCGACGGTCCCTTCGCCACGATTACCCGCGCCCGCGACGCCATCCGGCAAATGAAGCGGGAGGGATCCTTCAACCAGCCGGTGACCGTTTACCTGCGGGGCGGGATGTTTTTTTTGGATGAAACGGTGGTGTTCACCCCGGAGGATTCGGGAACGAAAGAATATCCCATTCGCTATGTCAATTTCGGCAACGAATCCCCGGTGCTCAGCGGCGGACGCCGGCTCGACGTGGAGTGGACCGCCAGGGGGACAAACCGAATCCAGGCCACCCTTCCCGAGGTGAAGAACGGCCAATGGTACTTTTATCAACTCTTCGTCGACGGCGAACGCTGGACCCGCGCGCGCACGCCCAACGAGGGATTTCATACCATGGTGGGAGAAGTGCCCCTCGAAGGCCCGGCGCGTTTCACGTTCCAGGACGGCGACATCAAAAAGGAATGGGAAGAATATGGCGATGTGGATGTGATCGGCCTTTCCAAGTGGACGGAAATCCGCATGCCGATTGTCGAAGTGGATGAGACCCATCACACCGCCACGCTGACCAAACCGGCGCCCAATTCCAGTTGGCAAGGTGAAAAGAATCCCCGCTACTGGATCGAAAACGCCCCCGAGGCCCTCGATCAGCCCGGCGAATGGCGCCTGGAACGGAAATCGGGCATCCTGACCCTCAACTTGAAGTCTTCCCAGCAGCCGGCAAGCGTGATCGCGCCGCGGCTGACAAACCTCATCCGGCTGGAAGGTGATCCTCAGGCGGAAAAAACCGTGAATTACTTGTCGTTCGAAGGACTGACTTTCCAACACTCTCGCACTTCCCACTTGGAAGAAGGATATGGAGACGTACAGGCGGCCTACAATATCGATGCCGCCTTCATGGCTACGGGCGCGGAACATTGCGTGGTGCAACAATGCCGCTTCACGCAGCTGGGCAACTACGCGGTGGAATTCAATCAAGGGTGTAAATACAACCGCATCGCGGGTAACGAAATGTCGGACCTGGGCGCGGGCGGCGTCAAAATCGGCGAAGGCGCCCTGCGTACGGAAGATCCCCTGATCACCCGGCACAACGAGGTGACCGACAACCGCATCCATCACATCGGGATTATTTATCCCGCGGCGGTGGGCGTCTGGGTGGGGCAAAGCGATCACAACACCATCGCCCACAATCATATCCATCACACCTACTACACGGGCATTTCCGTGGGCTGGACCTGGGGGTATTCGCCCACCGGAGCGCATCACAATATCATCGAGTTCAACCATGTGCACGACATCGGCCAGGGGATCCTCAGCGACATGGGCGGCATCTACACCCTGGGGACCCAGCCGGGCACCGTGATCCGCAACAACATCTTCCATGACATACAATCGTTCAGTTACGGCGGATGGGGCATTTACCCGGACGAGGGCAGCACCCAGATCCGGATCGAAAACAACATCACCTACCGCACCAAAAGCGCGGGATTTCATCAGCATTACGGTAAGGAAAATGTCATCCGCAACAACATCTTCGCCCTGGCCAAGGAATACCAGGTGATGCGGACCCGCGCCGAGGAGCACCTATCCTTCACGTTCGAGCGGAATATCGTGTACTTTGATGAGGGTGAACTGCTGGGCAGCAATTGGTCGGGCAGCAACTACCGTTGCGACTACAATCTGTATTGGAATCCGAAAGTCCGGGATTTCAAGTTCGCCAATTGGACCTGGGACGAATGGCGCGCCAAGGGGCAGGACACGCATTCCCGAATCGCCGATCCTCTGTTCGTGGACCCGGAGCATGACGATTTTCGTCTGAAGCCCGGTTCGCCCACGCTGGAATTGGGTTTTCATCCCATCGATGTCAGCCAGGTGGGGCCGCGGCCGTAAGATTACAAATGCCCGCGGCGCGCCAGAAACAAGCCCAGGGCTACGGCCTGGGATATGGACGATAAAAGGTTAATTCCCTCTCCCTCGGGGAGAGGGTGAGAGGGGAAGGGTGAGGGAAACCCTGAAAGGGCGCGAGATCTACTCACCACCCAATCGATAATCCAATTCCATGCTGGTATTCCCAGGCGTTTCGAAAATGCCATGGTTCCGGGAAACATGGCGGGAAGGCGCTTGCGGAGTAGAGATTTAAATCGTTGCGTATAGAATCGGGTATGGAATGTGGATTGTTTTTACCATATCGTTGAATGGAAAGCCGACCCATGCCGTCAACGAAGGAACCCTTCATCCTGGAGATTTGCGCCAATTCCCTGGCATCCGCCATCGCCGCGCAGGAAGGGGGCGCGCAACGGGTGGAACTGTGCGACAACCTGTATGTGGGAGGCACCACGCCCAGCGCCGGATGCATGGTTCTGGCGCGGGAATACGTTTCTCTCCCCATTCATGTGCTGATCCGGCCCCGGGGCGGCGATTTTCTCTACTCCGACCTGGAATTCGAGATCATGAAGCAGGATATCCAGATCACCAAGGATCTGGGGATGAACGGTGTCGTGTTCGGCATCTTGAACGAAGACGGCACGATCGATAAGGCCCGGTCGCGGCAATTGCTGGAATTCTCGCGTCCTCTCTCGGTTACCTTCCACCGCGCCTTCGACATGACTCCCGATCCTTTCACCGCCCTGCACGAGATCATCGAGTTGGGATTCGACCGCATCCTCACCTCCGGCCAGACCCGGAACGTCATGAAGGGACTGGAACTGCTGTCCCGGTTGGTCCAGCAGGCGCAGGACCGGGTCCTCATCATGGCGGGGGGCGGCATCCGGGAGGGCAACCTGGCCGAGTTGATGTTGAAAACCAAGGCCCACGAGTACCACGCCTCCGTCCAATCCCGCATTCTCAGCCGCATGGCCTACCGCAATCCCAACGTTTCGCTGGGAGGGATTCCCCAGATCCCGGAATATGAAATCGCGGTCAGCGACGCCGGCCGTATCCGCACGATGGTGGCCATCGGCCAGAAAACGTGGGCGGAAATGAAGGGCTGCGTCTGACACGTATTATTATTTCAACCGCAATACCCGCCCCAGTTCGACGGGAAACAAAAGCCGTCCCAGCGCGCCGTAGACCAGCAAGCTGACTCCGATGCCGCAGCTCACCCGCAGGCCCCATCCCAGGCTAGCGCCGCCGGCGACGGGGAATACCCGCATCACGAACCAGCAGGCGGCGGCCATGCCCAGCGAGGCCAGGCAGATCCGCAGGAAGAAATCCGCGATGGGGGCCATGCGCAGGGCTTTCATCCGGCCCAAGAGCAGGCCCATGAGCAATCCCGTGTGCAGGATGCTGGCGATGGATGAAGCCAGGGCCAGCGACCACAACGGCAATCCGCTCGACACGAAGACCGCGCACAGGGTGATGTTGCACGTCACGGCAATGGTCCCCGTGATCACCGGGGTACGGAAGTCATGATGCGCCTGGAACGCCTGCGCCAGAACTTTCACGACCGTGTAGGAAAATAAACCGAGCGAATACATGCCCAGGACGGAATTGGTGGGATGCAGCCAGTTTTCCGCGTGAAACTTGCCGCGGTCGTAGATCAGGGCGGTGATGTCCTCGCCCAGGACAATGAAACCCACGGCGGAGGGGATCATCATCAACGTCAGGTACTTGATGACGTCCACCAGGGTCTGCGCCGCCTCGTTGTGATTCTCTTGCGAGATGAACTGCGCGATGCGGGGAAACGAGGCGGTCGCCAGCGCCACGCCCACCACCCCCAGCGGGAACTGGATCAGCCGGAAGGCGTAATTCATCTGCGATACGCCGCCCTCGCCGAAATGAGTGGCGAAGTACGTCTGGGTGATCAGTGCGTTGATCTGATAGATCGCCAGGCCGAAAATGCTGGGAGCGAGCATCCACAGAAATTTCCGCACCTTGGGTGAGAACGGCGACACCCGCCGCAACGGGAAATAACCGATCCGGCGGGCAGGGGGAATCTGCACCGCGAATTGCAGCAAGCCGCCGATCACCACCGAGATCCCCATGGCCCATATCTGCGCCATGCCCTCATACCAGGCGGCGGCGGCGAAACTGCCCGCGATCAGGCTGACGTTGAAAAACGACGAGGCCATCGCGGGGATGAAAAAATACCGGTACGTGTTGAGAACCCCCATCGCCCAGGCCGCCAGGGCCACGAACAACAAGAAGGGAAACATGATCTGAGTGGCCTTCACCCCGGCCTCCACCCGCCAGTCGCCATAGGGCGAGGCCAGCGACATGGCTTGCGCACGCACCTCCGGGTCCTCGGGGAAGTTGAGCAACCACGGCACAAACCAGGGCGAAAGGACCACCGCCGCGATGCATACGGCGCCCACGGTCAGCGACAGCAGGTAAAACACCGCCGAGCCGAGTTTTTTCCCTTCCTCCTCCCCTTCCTGCTCGCGCACCCGGCTGAGCAGGGGGATGAAGGCCGCTGACAAGGCCCCCTCGGCGAAGAGCTGCCGGAAGGTGCTGGGGATCCGGAAGCCGAGCCAAAAAATATCCTGCCACGCGGCGGGGATCAACGCGGCGATGCAGGAATCCCGCACCAGGCCGAGCACCCGGCTGATGAGCGTGGCCAAACTGAAGTAACTGGTCGATTTGAGCAAGGAGTCTTTTTTCATCGTCCACCCAATGGCAGGCATTGTAGGCGGATTCCCGGGGCGTTAGAAAGGGATGGAAATGGGTTCCCTCTTCCACCTTATGCCAACTCCCCGCCCGCGATATAATGGGCGCGATCTTATGGAGCGTCACTCCATCTATCTTTCGAGGAATGAAAATTCACGCAGAATTGGGAGAAATCAGAATGGCAAACAACCCCCCCGCCAAGACAGGATTGAACCGCAGGGAATTCATCTCGAAGTCCGGCGCCGTGACCGCGGCGGTGAGCGCCGCGGCCATCGCCGGGCCCGCCATCAACGTGCTCGGCGCCAACGACATCATTCACATGGGAGTGATCGGGCCCGGCAAGCGGGGCCGGTATCTCATGGACCAGATGCACCGCATGTCCGCCCAGACCGGCAAGGAAGTGCAATTCATCGCGGTCGCCGATATATTCGAAGGCTGGCGGATGGAAGGCGTCAAGCAGGCGATGCGCGTCGCCGAAGAATGCGCGGATTACGATCACCACAAGAAACTGCTCGAAAACAAGGACGTGGACGCGGTCATCATCGCCACACCCGAACATCAGCACGCCTACCAGTTGATCGACGCCGTCCAGGCCGGCAAGGACGTCTATTGCGAAAAGCCCATGGTGCAGAACATCGCCCAGGGGCATAAAGTACTCAAGGCGGTGAAATCCTCCGACCGCGTCATTCAGGTCGGCACCCAGCGGCGCAGCGTCCCCCTCTTCTACCAGGCCAACGAAATGGTCAAGAAGGGCGAGATCGGCCAGGTGACCTACTGCGAAGGCTGGTGGCACCGCAACGCCCGCGACGGCCAGCCCGGCCCCTGGGCGTATGAAATTCCCAAAAACGCCAGCGAAGACAACATCAACTGGAACGAATTCTTCTACGATGCCCCCAAAAAGCCATTCAGCCTGGACCGCTATTTCCGCTGGCGCAGCTTCTGGGACTACTCCAACGGCATCGGCAGCGACCTGATGGTCCACCAGATCGACGCCATCTGCCTGGTCATGGGCGTGGGGATACCCAAGAGCGTGATCGCCTCGGGCGGCCTCTACCGCTGGAACGACGGGCGCGAAACCCCTGACACCTGGAGCTGCGTGATGGAATTTGAGGAAGGCTTCCAAATCAACTACGACGCGCGCTTCAGCAACATCACCCGCCCCAATCAGAAGGATCCCATCGCCGCCCGCCTGGCCCTGATGGAAGACGGCCCCGAAAAGAAGAAACTCGAGGAAGCCTTGGCCACCCTGGTGGAAGGCAAGCAGTTCGAGGAGCAAATCCACGACTACGGCATCCGCATCTGCGGTTCCAAGGGGCAGATCGAAGTCTTCTGCCATTGGGAAATGAACGTCTGGCCCGAGCCCGCCTGGATGTGGGGCGAGGATTCCAAACTGAAATACAGCCGCCAGCAGTTCGGCGAAAGCCAGCCGGACGCCAACGACCTGGCGGTGCGCGTGCATTTGGAGAATTTCGTAGATTGCATCAAGTCCCGCAAAAAGCCTAACTGCACGATCGAGGAAGGCTTCAACGGCGCGGTCATCTCCAACATGGCGACGTTATCCTTCCTGAACGGCCGGAAAGTGGTGTGGGACAAGGAAAAGCAAGAAGCCAAACTGGTGTAATCGATTCTTCATCACTGCAATAACAAACCGGCCGCGCCCCAAAAAGCGCGGCCGGTTTCGCTTGTTCGTTTTTTCATCCATTGTTCTTTGGTGAGAACAAATTCGTACAAACAAGGTTTTCCCTCACCCTGGCCCTCTCCCGGGGGGAGAGGGAATGGTTTAATGCAAGATTTTTGTTAGCAATTACGTGTCCTGGAAAACCCACAAATTCGAATAGATCGACCTTTCATATCATGACTTTAGGCGACTCCGCGAAGTTGGGATCATTCATTAAAGAAAAAGATATGCTTCGTAGCCTTTTTTTCATATTGGCTGGTCCGTATACGATTCCGTTCTCATTGCCGCTCCCTCTCCCTCCGGGAGAGGGTTAGGGTGAGGGAATAGCTTCACTGCATAGATATCCTTTCCGATTGCTGCTTTATCCGCCCTATCTTCTTTCTGAGTCATCCCTACACCCTCCGCGCCCTCCGCGTCTCGGCGGTGAAATCACAAGCACGAATACCTCCCTATCTCACCCCAACTTCCATGGTTCCCGGTATTCGTAGTGCAGCAGCTGGTTGGCGTCCTCGTTGTTGGTGACGCGCTCCGATTTCGGATCCCATTCGATCCGGCTGCGGGTGGCCAAGGCGATGTTCGCCAAGTGGGCGAAAGTCGTGGAACGGTGTCCGGTTTCCGTATCGCAGTTGCAGGGTCGGCGTGATTTCAGCGAATCCAGGAAATTGCGGACGTGTTGGTCGGTCAAATCGGCGTCCATCCGTTTTTCTTCCATTCGTTTCATATACGTTTCGGATTTTTGGAACTGGCCGCCCCGAGAGGGGACCACGACATAACCCGATCCCTCTTCGCCGGTATAGAGGTTGCCCAGGGTGCCCCGGAATTCGATTTCCCCCCGTTCCAGGGCGGAGCCTCCGGAGGCTTCGTAGAGGCCGAAGACCAGTAACACGCCGGACGGCAGTTCGAAGATCACTTCCATGGTGTCGGGGATGGTCCGGTCGTCTTGCAGCGCGAACCGGCCTCCATGCGCCGAAATGGAAACCGGCGCCTGTTCATTCAACACCCACCGGATCGCGTCGAAGTAATGCACACCCCAGTTGCCCACCTGCGAGGAATACGCCTGCCACCACCGGAACTTGTACGGGGCGATGTCGTACCGAAATCCCTGCGCGGGGCGGGGGCCCAGCCACAGGTCCCAATCCCATCCCGCGGGCGGATTCGTCTCGTCCATGCGCCCGATCCCGTCCGGATACATGTTGGTGATGTGATAGGTCCGGGCCACGGTAACCTTGCCGATGGTTCCCTTCCCCACCAGTTCGGCCGCCTTCCGGTAGAGGTTGGAGGAGCGGCGGTGCAGTCCCACCTGGACGATCCGCCCGGTGCGTTTTTCGGCTTCCACCATGCGGCGGCCTTCGTGAATGGTGACGGTCAGGGGCTTCTCGACGTACACATCCTTCCCCGCCTCACACGCCTCGATCATTTGGATGGCGTGCCAGTGGTCGGGCGTGGCGATCACCACCGCGTCGATGTCCTTTTGTTCCAGCACGCGCCGGAAATCCTTGTACTTGGCGACCTGGCCGGGAAATTTTTCTCCCATCCGCGGGATCCGTTC
>JBHGBC010000043.1:0-40079 GCA_041946805.1 bacterium | reverse complement strand
AAGGCCGGCGGTAGCGGAATAAAAGTTTCATGGTCTTTCCCCGGTTATATAATAAAAAATATGGGATTATGAATTTTAATAATTTTATAAAAGGGTGTCCAGTCCCCAAAGCGGATTGTAAAGGCACGGATGAGAGGGCGCTCCCAGGGAAGGGAGGATTTCTCCCGGCGGCAGGAAAAGAGGAGCAGGGGGAATGGCCGGATTCAGGATGGCCGGAATGAAGAGGATGACCGGGCGGGCGCGGGATGGGCCCGGTTTTACTGAATTGACTTGCGCGGCGGGACCAAATCCATCAGATCCGGTCGAAATAGCGTTTGCGTTCCCAGTCCGTGACGGCCGCGCCGTAGGCTTGGTTTTCCAGGCGCGCCAGGTGGACGTAATGGTTCACCACGTCCCCGCCGAAGGCTTTTTTGGCCATGGCGCTTTGACCAAACAAATCCGCGGCCTGGATCAGATTCAGGGGGATCTGGGGCAGGGAGGCGTCCAGGTAGGCGTTGCCGCGGTAGGGATCGCCGCCATCCAGTTGTTCCTCGATGCCGGCCAGGCCCGCGGCGATGGTGGCGGCGAAGGCGAGATAGGGATTGGCGTCCGCCCCCGGCAGACGGTTTTCAATGCGGAACGAGGGGCCGTGTCCGATGACGCGGAAGCCGGCGGTGCGGTTGTCCCCGCTCCAAACCAGGCGGGTGGGGGCGAAGGAGGCCTCCTGGTAGCGCTTGTAGGAATTGATGGTAGGCGCGAAAAAGAGGAAGAAATCGGCGGTGTAGCGCAGCAGGCCGCCCAGGAAGTGCCGGAACAGGGCCGATCCCCGATGGTTCGCCGGATCCCAGAACAAATTGTTCGCGCCGTCCGGAGAGGCGGCGCTGGTATGGATGTGAAAGCCGGAGCCCGCGGCGCGGCCGTCGTATTTGGCCATGAAGGTGACCGAATCGCCGTGCCGCCAGGCGATTTCCTTGACCCCGTTCTTGTAGATGGCGTGGCGGTCGGCCATTTCCAGGGCATCGCAGTAGCGCAGGTTGATTTCGTGCTGGCCTTTGCCCCATTCGCCCTTGCTGAATTCGACGGGGATGCCGCTTTCGGTCATGCGGTTGCGGATATCGCGGATCACCGGCTCGTCCCGGGTAGTGGCGAGGAGGTGGTAATCGATGGCGTAATGGCTGGACGGCTCGGGATCCTTGTAACCCCGTTCCGGGGCCCCGAGTTCCTCCACGGTTTCGAGGAAGAGGTAGAACTCCAGTTCGGAGCCCATGAGGGGGTCCAGGCCCAGTTCCCGGGCGCGTTCGACTTGGCGGCGGAGGATGGCGCGGGGTGATTGCGCGACCGGCGCGCCGTTTTCCCAGGTCAGATCGGCGAGCACCAGGGCGGTGTGGTTCAGCCACTGGAGGGGGCGCAGGGTATTCAGGTCGAGGGCGCCGTGGAAATCGCCGTAGCCTTTTTCCCAGCTGCTCATTTCAAATCCGGGCAGGGGATTCATGTCCAGATCGGTCGTGAGCAGGTAATTGCAAAACTCCACGCCCGAATCCACGAGCCGTTCCAGAAAGTACGATCCCGTGCACCGTTTGCCCATCAACCGCCCGAACTGATCGGGGAAAGCCACCAGGACGGTGTCGATGGTCCCCTCCGCGATTTGCTGGCGCAGCCATTCCATCGTGAATGCGGATCGCATAGGTTCATCACCCGAGAAAGATGAAGATGTTTTTGAGTTCCGTGAAATTGTTCAGGCCGGCCATCCCCAGGTCCCGCCCGAGGCCGCTTTGCTTGAATCCGCCGAAGGGGGCCTCGATAAAGACGCTGGAGCTGCTGTTGACGCCCAGCACGCCGGAACGGATCCGGCGGGCGACCCGCAGGGCGCGGGAGAGGTTGTTGGTCCACAGCGAGCCGGAGAGGCCGTAGCGGGTGGCGTTGACCTGGCGGATCATCTCGTCTTCCTCCGTGAAGGGGATCACGTTGAGGACGGGGCCGAAGATCTCTTCCTGGGAAATGCGCATCTCGTTGGTGGCGTGGGTGAACACGGCAGGGCGGATATATGCGCCCTTGGCGTAGAGGCCGTCCGTGAGGATTTCGCCGCCGTAGGCCAGCGTGGCCCCTTCCTGTTGGCCGAGTTGAATGTACTGGCGGACATGGTCGCGTTGATGCAGGGAGACCATCGGGCCGATCTGCGTGGCGGGATCGAGGGGATCGCCGACGATCGTCTGGCGGGTCTGGCCGATGAACGCCTCGACGAATTGATCGTAGACGGATTGTTCGACGAAGGCGCGGCTGCGGGCGCAGCAATCCTGCCCGCAGTTGCCGAATACGCCCAGGACCGAATTGCGGGCCGCGTGCTCGACATCCGCGTCGGCGAAGACGATGTTGGGCGATTTGCCGCCCAGTTCGAGGGAGATGCGTTTGATGTCCTCGGCGGCCTGTTTCATGATCTGGGCGCCGGTGGCGGTTTCGCCGGTGAAGGAAATCTTATCGACGCCGGGATGGGCCACCAGGGCGTTGCCGGCCGTGGAGCCGGGCCCGGTGATGAGATTGAACACGCCCTCGGGGATTCCGGCTTCCAGGGCGAGTCGTCCGAGCCACAAGGCGGAGAGCGGAGTGTAGCTGGCGGGCTTGAGGATCACGGCGTTGCCGGTCACCAGGGCGGGGGCCACCTTCCAGCAGGCCATGGCGAAGGGGAAGTTCCACGGGACGATGGCGGCCACCACGCCGCAGGGGACCCGGAGGGTGTAATCGAGGCCGGGTTTCGAAACGGGGATGGTTTCGCCGAAATATTTCGTGATCGCCCCGGCGTAGTATTCGAAGCAATACGCCCCGGCGCCCACTTCGTCGCGCGAATCGCTGATCGGTTTGCCCACGTTGCGCGATTCGGTCTGAGCGATTTCCTCGGCATGCTCCCGGATCAGGTTGGCGAACTTGAAGAGCACGGCGGCCCGCTGCGAGGCCAGCATGTTGGGCCAGGGGCCTTCATCGAAGGCTTTCCGGGCGGCCTGCACCGCGGCGTCCACGTCGGCGGCGCCGGCCTTGGCCACGCGCGCGATGGGTTCGGTGAGCGCGGGATTGATGGCCTCGAAGGTCTCGCCGGATTGGGCGGGCGTCCATTTCCCTCCGATCAACAACTCATGGATTTGCATGGTTCGGTCTCGCTTCCTGGGGAGTTATAGAATTCAATTCCCTAAAGATGATGGGTTGCGCTGCTTGTTGCAGGGGCGCGTTGCCACGTGCTCCTGCCCTGCATCCGGGACTTTTTTCCCTCACCCAAACCCTCTCCCAGAGGGAGAGGGGAATTACAAAATCACCAGCATTCCCGGTAGAGGCGCAGCAAGTCCTCCCGGGTACAGGGGCGCGGATTGGTCAGGTGGCACGAGTCCTCGAAGGCTTTGTCCGCGAGTTTCTCCAGCCCCTCTTCCGGGACTCCAGCCTCCCGCAGCCGGGCGGGAATGCCAATGCGTTGGTTGAGGGCGGCGACGGCTTCGACGGCGCGGTCCGCCGCGTCCCCATCGGCCATGCCATGGGTGTTGACGCCGAAGAGGGCCGCCACCCGCGCGTACTCCTTCGCCGCCGCTTCGCGGTTGAAACGCATGACCGCCGGCAGGCAAATGGCGTTGGCCATCCCGTGCTGCAGGCCGTATTCGGCCGAGAGGGGATGCGCGAGGGAATGGGCCGCGCCCAGGTCTTTCTGGAAAGCCATCGCGCCCATGCTGGCGGCGATCATCATGTAGCCGCGCGCCTCCAGGTCGAGGCCGTTCTTCACGGCCCGTTCCAGGTATTGGATGACCAGCTCGAGGCCGCCCAGGGCCACGGCGTCGCAAAGGGGATGAAACGACGGGCAGGTCAGCGATTCGAGATTGTGAGTGAAGGCGTCCATGCCCGTGGCGGCCGTGAGCAGCGGGGGCAGGCTGACCGTCAGTTCGGGATCTTCGATCGCGCGCTTGGGCATGAGCAATGGGCTGAAAATGACGATCTTGCGGCCCAGGGCGGGGATGGTGATGACCGCCGAGCGGCCTACCTCGCTGCCGGTTCCCGCGGTGGTGGGGATGGCGATGACCGGCGGCACGGGTCCGGTGATCAGCTTGTATCCGCCGGTTTGGGCCTCGTAGCGGGCCAAGGGGCCCTCGTGCGTCACGCGGACCGCCACCGCCTTGGCCACGTCGAGGGCGCTGCCGCCGCCCAGGCCGATGACGCCGTCACACCCGTCGTTCCGGAATTGGGCCCCGGCTTGTTCGACATCGTTTTCCACCGGGTTGGGATGCACGCCGGAGAAGATCGATACGTGGGGATGAGCGTTCTTCAAGGCTTCCCGGGCTTTGGCAAACGCGGCGGTTTTCACCAGGCCCGGATCGGTCACGAGGAGGGGCTTCTGGATGCCGGTTTCGGAAAGGCAATCCGGCAGCGATCCAATCGCCCCCGGGCCGAAGACAATGGTAGTGGGAAAGGAAAAACGGGTGATGTCCTTGAACACGTGTGGTTCTCCTCGCTAAGGATTCCGCCAACACCACGCACGTCTCGATGGGAGCGCGGGATTAGATACGGAAGGTACGGATTTGTGACATGGGACGGTATTTTCCAATGGAATCCAGAAGACCGCAAGAGCGACAAAAAATCTTACTATTTTGGCATCATGAAGGGGGGAATGTCAACGAACGGCGGGGGAAGATAGGTGGTTAAGCGGAACCGGTGCGAGGGGAACGCCCGCAGAGGTTGGCATCGGTAGATTTACTTCATGGATTTTGCACCGTGCTGATTTAAGGATCTCCCGCCGGGGCATGGGCGGGGGGAAGTGCAATCCACATTTCCAAGACTGGCCCGAATCCTTCGGGAGCGGGCCTGAAGCAAGCAGAGCAGGATTACCCGGTTGGGGCGGATTTTAATGGATAATACGCTGCATACGGACCTGCTCTATCTATACAGTCCTCTTCTTACACCATGAAAAGAGGAAGAAAAAATGAAAACCCGCGCCGATGAATACCCCAGGGTTCCCAGGGTGGAAGGCCTGGGCTAATTTAAAACGCTTCATGGGCATGAAAAAATAGTTTCGCAAGTCAGCCAATCGTGAATCGCGATCCATACGATCCTTTCTAGGAAGATCCAATGCGTCACTCACTGCCGCGAAGGTATTATTGGAAATTATCCGGATGTATCGTAATTTGGCTGGCCATGATCTGTCCCTGGCCGGTGGAAGCCGGTCAAGCGGGAGAGTTATCCCCGGCCGAGACGGAACAACTCCGCGCCCTGGGCTATGTCGGCGATGCCGAGGACTCGGTTCTCGAGACGCGTTCGATCGATTTCGCCCCCCATTCCGCCCTGACCCAGACGCCGGTTCCTTTTTCCCTGGAATCCCGGCCGGTCACGGATCTGCTGGCCTCCTTCAAAGACAAGAAATCCATCGAAATCGCCGGGCGCAACCGGGAAGCCGTGATGGTGAAAGCCGGCCAGGCGCTCTCGTGGGAAGGCGCGATCCCCGCGGGGGCCAGCCTGTCGCTGGGGGTGGGACAGGCCTACGCGCAGATCCGGCCCGGCGCGTTGGTGGTCCAACTGGATATCCTGGACGCGGCCTTGATTCCCGTTCAGCAAGAGATCCTCAGTCCCATCGCCGGATTGTGGGTGGACCGGGTGATCGATCTCGCGTCCCATGCGGGGCAGGAAATCCGGCTGGTGCTGACGTTTTATTCTCTCGATCCCAGCCTGGATGAAATTCCGCTGTACCTGGCTCCCCTGCTGGTGGCGCGTCCCCCGGACGGGAAAAAACCGCCCCACGTATTTTTTATCCTGGTGGACACGCTGCGGGCGGACGCGCTGGGGTGTTACGGGCAAAAATCCGGCGTGACTCCCCACCTGGACCGGCTGGCGCGGGAGGGAGTGCTCTTCGAAAACATGATCGCGCAATCGCCGCACACGGAAACCTCGGTCCCCTCCATTCTGCAAGGGGTGTATCCCCACGAGCACGGCCGGATGTACCTCCGTTCCCGCCACAACGCCGCGAATCCGGAGTACGTGGGCAGCCGGTCCCTGAAAAGCGAATATCCGACCCTGGCGGAACGGTTTCAGCAGGCGGGGTATCTGACTTACGGATTTTACAACAACATTCTCCTGGCCCCGCGGGACGGCTTTCACCGGGGATTCTATGAATACATGGATTATGCCGTGGGCGTGGGATTGTCCGATCCCTGGGGGCGGATCGCCCTGCCCACTGCGCAAACGGGCGTCCAGGAAACGATCGCTTTCCTGGAGCGCGTTCCGAAACAGGCCCCCTTGTTTGTCTTTCTGCACATCCTCGATCCGCACAATCCCTATACACCGCCCGGCGAGTTCAACCTGCGGATCAAGCCTCCCGGGCTCCCCCTGGATGAAGCAGCCTATCTCAGTGAAACCGCGTACGTGGATGAACAGATCGGCCGGTTGGTGGACGCCCTTCAGCGTCTGGGCTTGTATCAAGACAGCCTTCTGCTCGTCACCAGCGATCACGGCGAGGAGTTCATCAATCCTTATGGCCGTCCCCTCGGGCATGGGCGGACGCTGTTTCACACCACGCTGCATGTCCCGTTTCTCTGCGTGGGGCCCTCCCGGATCCCGGCGGGGAAACGGGCGCCGAACCGGACCGAATCGGTGGACATCGCGCCGTCCTTGCTGGAGTTGGCCGGTTTGCCGCTTGATCAAAAACTGTCCGGGAAAAGTTTTGTCTCGTTGTTTGCCTCCTCCGGCGCGCCATATGACAAGACGGAAGCCATCGCCGAGGGCATCCGGCGCGGGGAAGAGCGCAAGTGCCTGTATCAGGACCCGTACAAATTGGTGTTTTTCCGGGATTCGGGGCGGGTGATGCTGTATGACTTGCGGAACGATCCCGGGGAGTTGAAAGACATCGCCCCGGAAAATCCGGACGTGGTGAACCGCCTCCAAAAGCGGCTTCTGGAACGGTTTGGTCTTACGGAATCCGGGATCCTTCCCCTGCAAGTGACCGAACTCGGACAGGACGGGCATGATTTCATTCATACCTTTCATCGCGATACCTCCTTTTGGCAGCCGGGCATCGCGGATGTGCATTTGCAAGTGAATCCCGTCCCGGAAAAGATCGCTCGGGTGGCGATCTGGGCGGATGATCACCTCCACGGCGCGCGCAACCATTCCCAAGGCTGGAACTGGCCGCCGGAAGGAGAGCAACCCGTGGCCGTGGAGCCCGAGGACGGGGCGTTGCAGTTGTATTTCGAGATGACCGAGAACCTGACCGGCTCCACGATCTTTGTCCGGATCGAGGATCAAAACCAGCAAGCGTACCTGGGTTCGTTCGCGGGCCGGAACGTGAGTCTGGAACCGCGCCCGGCGCAAACCCGGGACACCCGGCTCGAACAATGGGATTTCGAAAATCCGGACGCGCTCAAACCCTGGACGATGGGGAAAACCGGGACCTTGTCGTTGTTCAAGCGCGACGAAAAAGCGACGGACACGCTGCTACGGTTTGATACGGCGGCGGCGTCCGGCATGTTCCGCGTGTTTCACCCGGTGGCCAACCTGCCCGCCGGCCGGCGCGTGCTGTTTATGTTCGATCTCGGCATCGCGTCGGGGGGCGTCAAGATCGATCTCATCCATCCCAAAACGGCGCGGGTGATCGGATCGCATGCGTTCGCCCTGGAGGGAAGCGGCCAGGCCGTCACGGTATTGCCCAAGAACCGAATCACGGCCTGCGGCCTCACGGGCATCACGCTGGACGAAACGGATTTGTTGTTTCTGGTTTCCAATTATTCCCCCGGCGGCGGACCCACCCAGGCCTGGTTCGACAATCTCGCCGTCTCCCTGTACCCGGCGGAGTGGGAGAATGCCGGGGAGGCGGGTGCTTCGGAGCCGGAGATGTAGGGCGTTCTCGGGGAGGAGCGCGGGCGGATGAATTTCCCGGCCATATTCCCCCTAACCCGGGTCACGCGGCGGGGAATTGTTTGATATAATGCGTCACACTCTTCATTTCCCAATTCAGGAGCGAATCATGAAACGTTTGCTTGGAGTGCTGCTGGCTGTTCCCTTCGTGGCGATGGCGGTTCACGGAGCGGAGGAGGCCGCGGTCCCTCCCATTTCTTCTCTCTTCAACGGCAAGGATCTTTCCGGATGGAAGTCAATCGGCGGGGGAAAATGGTACGTGGCGGATGAATGCATCGTGGGCGAGACCGGCGACGGCCGCTACGGCTGGCTGGTCACCGAGAAGGAATATTCGGACTTCATACTGGACCTGCAGTTCAAACCGGAAGCGGCGGGCAACGCGGGCATCCAGTTCCGTTCGCATGTCATCGATGGGGAGATGTACGGCTACCAGGCGGAATGCGATCCCACCCCCGGCATGCACACGGGCGGCGTGTACGAGGAAAAAGGCCGCGGGTGGCTGGCCCAACCCACGCCGGAGGGGGAGAAGGCCCTCAAGCCCAATGACTGGAACACGTACCGGGTCCAGATGATCGGCGATCACATCCAAACGTTCCTCAACGGGCAGAAAATCGCGGATTTCCATGACGGCCGCACCATCCGGGGGATCATCGCCCTGCAGGTCCACAGCGGCCAGACTCCGCCGGTCAAGATGCGGTGGAAGGACATCGCCATCCAGGACCTGGGCTACGGCCCCGGCTGGCAGCCCTTGTTCAACGGGCAGAATCTGGACGGCTGGGTCGAGCACGGCAAGGAAAAGTGGTACGTGGAAGACGGGATGATCGTGGGCAAGGCGGTGACCAACGAATACGGCTACCTGTCCACGCAGAAGGCGTACAAGAATTTCGTGCTGCGTTTGAAATTCAACGCCGAGGGGGCGGGGAACAGCGGATTGTTTTATCACTCGCGGCTGGAGGATGTGAAGATCTACGGCGTGCAGGCGGAAATCGATCCCACGCCGGGCAAGCACACCGGAGGATTGTATGAAAGTTACGGCCGCAACTGGCTGATTCTGCCCAACGCCGAGGCCGAGAAACTGATGCGCCCCATCGGGCAGTGGAACGAAATGCAGATCTGGGTGAAGGACAACCATGTCATCACCCACCTGAACGGCTTTCTGGCGGTGGACTACGTGGATGAGAATCCCCGCGACACGGACGGCGTGATCGCGTTGCAGCTGCACAGCGGCGGCCAGGCGGCGATCCGGTTTGAAGATATTTATATCAAGGAAATCCAATAAGCGGATAATCTGGATATTGGGGAGGGCGAGGCTCCCGCCGGGCCGCCGGGGCGCCCAACGCCTCTGGGGAACAGAGGACGACGCGGCGCGTGGAGCCCACCCGGCCTCCACCAAGGATGTCAACCCCGCGCAAGCGGGGATCCCGAATTGTTCCAAAGTCATTTTCCGTGGGGCCACGTGGCAACGCGCATCTGCTTGTTTTGGCGAATGGCGACCGATGAATAGGGAGTAAATACCAACCTGATATTGATATTGTGTCTCGAGGCTTTCCCTTACCCGGGCCCTCTCCCAGAGGGAGAGGGAAAAATAGCTGGATGCCCGTGCGCGCGGGGATGACGCGCAGGGAAGACGGCGGAATCCGGAAGAGTGGATTACCCAAAGAAGCAGGGGCGCGGAATTCGCGCCCCTGCTGATTTTGAAGAAAGCAATGAAACCGGGGAATCAGGCTTCGCCCGGCACGGGAATGGGATCGACGGGGATCTTGGCGTCCCAGGAGAGGTTCTTGGGGAAAATATCGAGATCCATGTTCAGTGCCTCGTCCCAGACCATGCGCTTGCCGGTGTAGGCGGACATGCGGCCCATGATGGCCGTGAAGCAGCTTTCGGCCACTTGCATGGCTTCGTTGAGGTAGGGGCCGTCGCCGCGGATGCTGGCTTGCAGGTCGGCGTGTTCCTGCACGTAGGGATTCTGGGCGCCCGAACCCATGTCGGCGCAGTTGCTGACGCCCTGGTTGACGTCGCGCTTGGTCCCGATGACCCACTCGAACACGGTGTTGCGCCCCCAGGAGACGTTCCAATGGCGGCAGTAGCTCGACACGTGCACGCCGTTGGGATATTCGAAATCGCAGGCGAAATGATCCCAGATGTTGCCGTACTTTTCGATCTTGGGTTTCCAGGCGCGGCCGCCCGAGGCCACGACGGCCACGGGATGGGCGTTGAAGACCCAGTTCATGACGTCGAGGTTGTGGACGTGCTGCTCGACGATGTTGTCGCCGCAAATCCAGCAGAAGTTGTACCAGTTGTAGAGTTGATACTCGAGATCGCTCATCCCGTCCTTGCGGTCGCGGGCATGAGGCAGGCCGCCGTCCCAGTAGGCGCGGCCGGCGAGCAATTCGCCCAGCGCGCCGTCATGGATCTTTTGGATGGTTTCGATGTAGGGTTTCTGGTGGCGGCGCTGCGTGCCGGTGACTACGTTGAGTTTCAGCTCTTCCGACTTTTTGGCGGCGGCCATATACCGGCGGGTGCCCACGGGGTCGGTGGCGACGGGCTTTTCGCAGAAGCAGTTTTTCTTGGCCTCGACCACCGCTTCGAAATGGAGGGGGCGGAATCCGGGGGGGGTGGCCAGGATGATGTAATCCACTTCGTGCTGGAGAACTTTCGTGTAGGCGTCCAGGCCGCCGTAAATGGCGTCGTCAGGCACCTGGATGTTGTTTTTCAGGTTCTCGTTCTCCTTGAATCTCTGGACGGCGCCTTTGGCTCGTTCCAGCCAGAAATCGCCGACCGCCACCAGCTGGATATTGCTGTTGGCCTGGATCGCGTCTTCCACCGCGCCGGTGCCGCGTCCGCCCGCGCCGATCAGGCCGATTTTCATCGGCGCGTTGGCGGCGTGCGCGCTTTTCAGGATGCCAAATCCGGCCAGCGCCGTGGCGCCGATCACGGTTCGTTTGCCAAATTCCCTGCGTGTCTGTTGGTTGCGTTTCCCTTCGCTCATCGTTTCACTCCTTTGTGTTTCCACGGTGGTATCCGATTGACGGCGCAAAACATCCCCGATTGCACGGCGCCGCGTACAAAGCGTCCGTTCAACATACCACAGGCGTAGAGCGAGATAAAGGTGTCAGGGGGGAGAATGGGAGGGGGAGGCGGACCGTCTGGCGGGCCGCCCGCACTACCGAATCCTGGGTCCCCGTTTTCGCGGGGACGGCATTCTGGCAGGACTTCGGGGGAAGGATCGACCCCGGGAGAGGGGATTGGTGACCGGTAAGTCGAAGGCTAGGACCATGGCTGGCGTCCGAAAGGGGGGGAAGGCGAGGCCAAGGCCATACCCTTGACACCGCGCGATGGATTTTCATTATAATCCGCGGAAGGGATCGTCTCCGGCACGCGGCCCTCCGCGCCCGGAAGGAACCGTGAAAAGGAAATCTCCCATGGCTGAGGTCATAGTCCGCCGGGCCAAGCTGGAAGATCTGCCGCGCATCACCACGTTATGGCAGGAGATGATGGCCTACCATCTGACGTTCGATCCGCGTTTCGAGTTGGCGGCCGACTCGGAGGAAGCGTACCTGGAATACCTCCATTCCATCATGGACAATTACGATTACGCCATCTTCGTGGCGGAGCGCGAGCCCACGATACTGGGGTATACGATCGGCATGATCCTTTCCAATCCGACCGTCTTCGCGCTGGCCCGGTACGGATTCATCGCGGAGATGGCGGTGACCCCGGAAGAGCAGCACGGCGGCATCGGAGAGCAGATGTGGAATCACGCGCGCCGTTGGTTTCACCGGCGGGGGATCACGGTGATCCAGCTCAACGTTTCACCCCGCAACGAGAGGGGATACCGTTTCTGGACGAAAATGGGATGCGGCGAGTTTCTCCACATCCTGTGGCATAACATACCGAAAGACGTGTGAAACGCAGCTTTGGCCCAACAGGGGAAACAGGAGAAACTCATGGCTTCACTGGCAGGCACCGCGCGCGCCTTATGGGAAATATCCCGGCCCCGGCAATGGGTCAAGAACGCCTTCGTGTTCGCCCCGCTGTTGTTCGCCAAGCGGGCCACGGACCCCGTGGCGTTGGAACGGAGCCTGCTGGCGTTCGGCTTGTTTTGTTTGTTCTCGTCGTGCGTGTACATGATCAACGACATCGCCGACCTGGAGCGCGACCGGCGGCATCCCCAGAAAAAGAACCGCCCGCTGCCGGCGGGCCGGCTGGGGGTTTCCACCGTGCTCGCGGCGGGCGCCGGGCTCCTGGCGGTGGCGGTGACCGGTTCGTTGCTCCTATCGTGGGAATTCGCGGGCGTGGGGATCGCGTACTGGCTGATTCACGTGGCCTATTCGTTTGGGGCCAAATCGGCGGTGATCCTCGACGGCATGTTGATCGCGGCGGGCTTTGTGCTGCGCACCTACGCGGGGGCGGTGGTGATCGGCGTCATCTTTTCCGATTGGCTGTACATCTGCGCGTTGTTCGTGTCGCTGTTTCTGGCCTTCAGCAAACGCCGGCATGAGATCATCCTGCTGGGCGAGGCCGACGCCCGCAACCACCGGGAGATCCTGCAGGAATATTCCACGCAGTTGCTGGACCAGATCATCGCCATCGTCACGGCCGCCACCGTCGTCTCGTATTCGCTCTATTGCATCGACACCACCAGCGTGAAGGAGCAGACGCTGGCGGGCAAGGCCTTTCCCGGCATGGAGAGTCCCGCCCCGGAGCATCCCGGCGGCCTCCCGCCGCAAAATCCCCACGGGTCGCTGGGCTACAATCCGCGGATGAAGTACACCATACCCTTTGTCATCTACGGATTGTTCCGGTATTTGTACTTGATTTACCGGAGGGAAGAGGGGGGCAATCCGACCGAGCTGCTGCTCTCGGACAAGCCGCTTTTGATCAACGGAATGGGGTGGCTGATGGCCGTATTTTGGGCGCTGAATTACGCCTGACGGGGCCGGAAAAAAGTATGCGAACCAGCTATTGACTTGCCGACTCTTGCGTGTAATGTACCGAAGCTGAAAGCCTAATTGAGTCCGACGAATCGGCGAAGGGATGTTCCTTTCAATGACGGAAGCGTTCAGGAGTCCTGCCATGGAAGAAATGTTTCGAAGTAAACCACTGCGAGGGACCCTTCGGCGGGTGGCCGGCTGGATCGGCCTGCCGGAGAAGCGGGGCGTGATCGTGTTGTTCCAGGACGCGTCGGGGCGGATCGTCCCGGGCTGGCTGGCGGCCGCGCAACCGGTCCTCGAGAAGGATTGGGATGACAGCGTCTTGTACGATGACGACGAAGAAGACGAATTCGGGGACGGCGATCTGCTGGATGATGAGGAGGAAGACGAGGATTTGTTCGAGGAGGAAGACGACTTCGACGACGATTTCGACGACGCGGAGGAGGACGAGGATTTCGAAGAGGATGATTATGACGAGGATCTGGATGAAGACGCCGATGAGGAGGAGGATTTCTGACGGGCGGCCGGTTCCGCCGCGTCAGGCGGACAGGTGGTCCAGCTCATCCAGGGCGCATAACAATTCTTCGGCGCTCTTGATGCTGTAATTCATTCCCCGGTCTTCCGGATAGATCTGAACCATGGTGCAGAGATAGAGTCCTTCGATGGGGGTCGCAAAGGAAGGCTTGTTCTTCGAATAATGGAGCCCGATAACCGGCTGCGCGAATTCGGCCTTGGAATACGTGAAACTCTGAACCCATTCCCGGCGAAAATGTGGAAACAACCGTTCCAGGTGCGAGAGAAACCGCTCCCGCAGTTCGGGGGCGCGCATGGAATAGAAGGGGTGGTCCGTGCCGAGATAGCGCGAGAGGTAGACGGGAATCAGGTTTCCGTAATCCGGGTCGCGGAAGAGGTTGGTGTGTTCGATCACCGCCACGAAAGGGGATTCCGGGCTGGTGATGTTCAGCCAATAGTACGGCGAGAGGGACTTCTCGAGCCCCACCACCAGCGTGATGTTGGCCTGATAGGGAATCCGGGAGAGGATCTCCCGATAATCCCGGGGCAGCGATGGCACGGTCCGCAGGAACGTGGGGACGCTGGGAGTGAACAGCACCCGGTCGAAGGTTTCCCCGCCGGACCGCGTGAGGACCGTTAAACCGCCGCCCTCCGCGGGCCGGATCTCGCGCACGAGTTCGTGGAGACGGAGGATTCCCCCCCGCGCGGCGATCTCTTCCCCCATGCGTTCATACAGCTGGCTCCAACCGTCTTTCAGGTAACCCAGCTGTTCGCCTGCTCCGGATTGGGAGCGGGTGCCCCCCCGCAGTTTCACCTTTCCCCAGAACCACACGGCCGAGACGTCCCGGTACCGGTCGCCGAACTTGGAGCGCAGCAGCGGTTCCCATAGCACGCGGTAGGCCGGCTCGCCCATTTCGCGGATGATCCACTCCTCGGCGGTGACCGCTTCCAGGTCGGCGAAACCGCCGCGCCGGCGCATTTTCAGCACGGCCAAGCCGACCCGCATCCGCGAGAGAAACGAGAGCGGCCGGAAGCGGAGCAGGTCGAGCGGGGTGGTGAAGGGGTAGCAGGCCCCCTGGTGCTCGAACCCCACCGATGACTCGCACCAGCGCAGCTTGCCGGCCAGTCCCAGCCGTGCGGCGAAGGCTTGCACGTGGGTGTCGCTGGTGAAAATGTGGTGATAGAAGCGGTCCAGGCGGGTGCGGCCGAAGGGAATGCCGGAGGCCAGCCCTCCCAAGCCCTTTTCCCGTTCGTAGAGATGGACTTGCTGTCCGTTCCGGGTCAGGTGCCAGGCGAGTGTGCAGCCGGCGGCCCCGCCCCCGATGACGGCGTAGCGGAGTTTATTGTTTTTCATCGAGCAAGAGTTTGTATTCAATGCTGTCGACCAGCGCGTCCCACGACGCCTCGATGAGGTTCCCGGAGACGCCCATGGTGATCCACTCGTGCTGGCCGTCGCTGGATTCGATCAGCACGCGGGTTTTGGCGGCGGTTCCCTGGCGGCCGTCGATGATCCGGACCTTGAAGTCGTTGAGGCGGACATCGCGCAGGGAGGGGTAGCGGGTTTCGAGGGCCTTGCGCAGGGCGTTGTCCAGGGCGTTGACGGGGCCGTCGCCGTCGCCGGCCATGAAGAATCCCTCGCCGCCGACTTTCACCCGCACGGTCGCCTCGGACCACATCGTGCCCGAGGCTTGCGCGTCGACCAGGACGCGGTAGGCCACCATCTCGAAGAACGGTTTGTAGTGCCCCAGTTCCTTGCGGATCAACAGCTCCAGCGACGCATCGGCCGCCTCGAAGTAATACCCTTCGTTTTCCAATTGCTTGATCTTTTCGAGAATCCGCCGGGCGACGGGGGACGAGCGGTCCAGCGCGATGCCCATCTCCTCGATGCGGTGGAAGATATTGGATTGGCCGGACAATTCCGAGATCAACACCCGCTGGCGGTTGCCCACCAGGGCGGGATCGATATGCTCGTAGGTGCGGGAGTCGCGGTGGACGGCGCTGACGTGGATTCCCCCCTTGTGGGCGAAGGCGCTCATGCCCACGAAAGGCTGGTTGTGGCGGGGAGGCACGTTGGCCAGTTCGCTGATGTAGAGCGACAGGCTGGCGATGTCCTTGAGCTTTTCCGGGGGCACCGCCGCGCAGCCCATCTTGAGCATGAGATTGGGGATGATGGCGGAGAGGTCCGAGTTGCCGCACCGTTCGCCGAAGCCGTTGAAAGTGCCCTGGACATGAGTGGCCCCCGCCCGCACGGCCGCCAGCGCGTTGGCGACGGCGCAGCCGGAATCGTTGTGCGTGTGGATGCCGACCGGGCCGGAGAGGTGTCCGATCGCGGCGCGGGCGATTTCGGCGACTTCGTGCGGCAGGCATCCGCCGTTGGTGTCGCACAACACCACGGTGCGCGCCCCCGCCTGGCTGGCGGTCTGGATGGTTTGCAGGGCGTAGGCGGGATTGTTCTTGTAGCCGTCGAAGAAATGCTCGGCGTCGTAAATCACTTCCCGCCCGTGCTCCACCAGGTAGCGGATGGAATCGGAGATCAGGGTGAGATTTTCTTCCAGGGGAATGCGCAGGGCGTTCACGACGTGGAAATCCCAGCTTTTGCCGAAGATGGTGACCACCGGAGTGTCCGCTTCGAGCAGTTCGCGGAGGTTGGGATCCTTGTCCGCCGGATTTTTGGCGTGGCGGGTGCTGCCGAAGGCGGTCACCCGGGCGTGCCGCAGGTTCAACTCCTTCACCCGCTGAAAGAAGGCGATGTCCTTGGGATTGGATCCCGGCCAGCCGCCTTCGATGAAATCGATCCCGAAATCGTCCATCCGCTTCGCGATGCGGAGTTTGTCTTCCACGGAAAGGTTGACCCCTTCGCCCTGCGTGCCGTCGCGCAGCGTGGTGTCGAATATCTCGATCTTGCCGCCCACCCGTGTTACCACCTTTCTTGGCATCGCCGGTCAGCGATGGGAGTTGGAAATGCTGGACTCTCCGGATTGTTCCTCCGCCGGACCGTGTTGCATCCAATCCGGAACCGCGGCGCCCTGATCATCGACCAGCGTGAAGGCTTTGGGCAGAATCAGGCGCTGGCCGTCTCCGGTCTCGATGCGCAGCGTGTAGGTTCCGGGTTGGATCCCCTGGGGCAGGGTCCCGGCCAGTTGGGTGCAGCTTTCCCGCTGGATGTCCCCGAGGGGGAGAAAATCCAGATAGGCCCTATACCCATTTTTATAGACAAATCCCTCTCCGTCAATCACGACGGCCAGGGGCCCGGCCCATTCGGACAAATGCACGGTTTGCGGGGAGAGGCCCGTGATGCGCGCGGCGTTGGCGGTCCGCTGTCCCAGCCACACGAGGGATTCGCGCAGAATCAGCCGGCCGGCGTTGGCGTCCAGCAATTCGAGGGGGAACGCCAGAAACACCGCCCGGTACGCGCACGTATCGATCATGACGCCCACGGTTTTGTTCCGGTCGCCGTTGCCCAGAAAGGCGGGCGTCACCCGTTCCCGGTCCAGGGGGGTCAGCGAATCCACCCAATTTTCGAATCCCGGGGGGAACGTCAGCGTATAGGGGCCCACGCCGCCGGAGAGGGGATTGCCGGGGATGCCCTGGACCGTGTTGACGCTGTTTTCCTGGTCCGTGGCCGAGACCATCAAGACTTCCTGGGTGAAGGCTGTGGTTTCCTGGTCGTCGGAGTAATCCTGGCCGGACAGCAACAGCGTCCCGCCCCGCGCCAGGTAGCGCATCAGGTCCATTTGAAAGAGGTGGCGGCGGTTGAAGCGGTCGCGGTATTGGGGGGAGTTTTCGTCCTCGGTGAAGTTCAGCGTCGAGTCGGCCAAGAACCAGATGATGGTCTTGAAATTCGCGAGGAAGTCCAGGGTGGGGAAGACATCCAACCGTTGCACGTCCCACGCCGTATAGGTGGTCCCCAGTTCGTCCAGGCGCGCCTTGTAGTACGTGTCGAAGGTTTTTCCCCCGTCATCGTCCACCAGGAGGACTTCACCCTCCGGCTCCGCCGGGCGTTGGACGCGGATCCAATAGGGAATGCGGTACGTGGCCCCCGTAGTCCGGTTGTCGAGGAGCAGTTCGCCCTCCAGGTCGCCGTCCGCGTGGGCGGACAGGCCGGTCAGGCGCGCTTCGATGTCCACGGTTTCGCCCGGATCCAGCGCGAACTCGCTGACGCTCAGCCACGCCGGCGGAGCGGCCAGGGCGGGATTGACGGATAGCGCGTAGTCGCAGCGCCGGTCCAGCGGATTCGCCACCTGGAGCCACTGGGATTCCGGATCCTGGCGCGGATCCATCACGGCCCCGAAGCCCACCAGCGCGGGGATCACCAGGGTATCCACCGCGGCGGCGGCCTCCGCGTCCACCGCGCCCGCGCCCCGTTCCAGGAGGGTGGCTTCCTGGCCGGCGGTGAAGCGCTTGGTGATGGGCCGTTGGCCGCTGAGGGTGATGGCCGACTTGATCCACGAGGCGGGCCAGCCGGGATGCGCTTGTTGCAAGAGGGCGGCCAGTCCCGCCACGCGCGGGGCGGCCATGCTGGTTCCCGCCAGCCAGTAAAAGCCGGCCGACTGGAAGTCGCTTTGGGCGGGTTCGTCGTTCTGGGTGGCCGCGAAGCTGCCGTCCCCCACCGCCAGGACCTCCGGTTTGAGCGTGTAGTCCACGCTGGGGCCTTTCGAACTGAAGGACGAGAGCTCGTTGGGCTTGAGTTGATTGTCGCCGATCGTCCCGCCTTCGATCCGGAGAGTGAGGCGGGGATGTTCGGTCAGGACCCGCTGGACCGCGTTCGGGAGATCCTCCACCTCGAGCGTCACCACGCGGTATTTCAGCAGTGCGTCCTTGATTTTCTGTCCCGTGTCCCGATCCACCATCAGACTGGGAATGGTGGTGGCGGTCACCAGGGGCTTGTCCAGGGTCGCTTCCTGGTTGTCCATGAACAACACGCCCTGGGCGCCGGCCGCCTGGACATTATTGATCTTCTCCACGAACGTACAGGTCCCGCGCCGCACCAGCACCCAACTCAACACCGGTTCGCTGGGTGTGAGTTCCGAACAGGCCAGGCCGTCGTTCGCCCCGCCGTAGTTCCCCCGGTCCAGCAAGTCGGCGTCCTGCAGCGAAAAGGTTCCGTATAGGGCGGCGGCGGGGAAGCTGCCCTCGCCGCCCACGATCGCGCCCACGTTCCGCACGATCTCTTCGCCTTCCGCCCGGACGGTGACCGCCACCTGGTAGGGATCCGGGCTTCCGCTGAAGGCTTGCGAATCGATCACCACGGCGGGAATGGCGGTGGACGCAAGAAATTCGCGGTCCAGCAGGTCCCCGTCCTCGTCATAAAACAGCGCGCCCTTCGCCCCGGCCGCTTCCGCGTTGTTGATCTGGACATCGACGGTGCAGGTGCCGTCTTTCATGAAAATCCACCCGGGGGCCTCGTCCGTTCCGGGGATGGAGCCGCAGGGCGAGGCGATGGGGGGAAAGCCGTCCGGCGGGGGATCCAGCACGTTGATCTCACGCAAGGGAAACGAACCGATGATCGGCTGGGTGAACGGCCCGCCGTAGGGGAGAACCGTGGCGCGGATTTTCGCGAGTTCCACCCGGCCGTCCGCTTCCAGATTGACGAACACGCCGTAGGGAAGGGGATTGCCGTTGGAGACGTGGGAATTGGTGATCGATCCCACGGTGATGGCCGTTTCGACCTGGGCGGGCGAACCGACCGAAAACGAGGCGCCGCCGTCATTGCCCGCGGCCACCACCACCGTGACGCCCAGGTCCACCGCGTTGCGGATCGCCAGCGCCTGGGGATCGTGATGCGGATCCGCGAAGATGGACGAGCCCAGGCTGAGGTTGATGACTTTCGCCCCATCCTCCACCGCCGCCTCCACCGCCCGGATCACCTGATCGTTCTCCGTGTAATCGGAGGTGAATACTTTGTAGTTGCCCAGATACGCGCCCGGGGCGGCGCCGGACAACACTCCCAGGGGCGACATCACGTTCCGGTTGGCCGCCGCGATGGACGCGACGTTCGAGGCGTGGCCCGACCAGGGAAACAGCGAAGTGTCGCCTTTCGGGCCCGGCGACGAAGGGGGAAACACGCGCGCCACGATCACTTTCGCGTTGGTGAAATTGGGATCCCCCTTGGGGAATCCCTCCGGGTAGGTGAAGCCGTCCGGCGAGAAGGCCGGATGAGTCACGTCGATGCCCGTGTCGACCACGGCGATCAACACTCCCGCCCCCGCGTTGGATTCCACGCCCAGACGGCTCCAGGCCTGGGGCAGTTTCATCAATTCGCCGCTGCGGGTCAGGAAGGGACGCATCCGCCGCACCGGGGCGAGATAGGCCACGCCCGGCAGGGAACGGATGGCGTCCCAGGCGTCCGGGGACGCTTCCACCGTCAGCGCGTTGACCAAGCGGGTGAAGCGGTCCCCGATGACCGCCCCGGGATCGGCGGACAAGATCCGCTCCGCCAGCCGGTCCTGCTGGACGCGCGCTTCCCGTTCGTACCCCGAAACGGAAGCCCGTTGCGCCGTGAATCCGGGGGAAGTGATGGGTTGCCCGCCGCTGAGGTCTTTTTGGACCATCCACACGGGGGGTTGATCCAGGACTACGAAATACTTGACCGGCCGTTGGCCGTCCGGCCGCGACCAGCCGGTATCCGCGTTCTCTCCAAGTATCAATAACACCGCGCCATATAAGAGGTTACGAACGATACGCCACCCTACGCATCTCATAGCAGGATCCCATGTCCGGCCGCCGAGACGGCCGTGGTTTCATCAGCGGGATTCGGATACATCACTCTCTCACGCATTTTCCGCTGGGCATTCCAACCGATAGTCCATAGATAGAAAAAGGGGGCCTCAAAAATCCCCCTTCCCTTTCCGGCCGTATCCGCCCGGATTGATCTTCTATGGTAATCAAAAGTTACGGGTCAAACCGCGAAATTGGATCCGACTCTCTCCCAAATAAATTATAGTATATCTTCCCGGGAGGGATTTAACCAGTCATTTTCTTCTTCTTCGCGGCGCATTTTTACCGGTTGGCCGTCTCCACGGCGACCTGGTCTTCCTGCAAGCCGAATTCCTCGCATAGGGAGCGCACCGCCAGCTCCGTGTAATCCTCGTGGATCACGCAGGAGATCTTGATTTCGGAGGTGCTGATCATGAGGATGTTGATCCCCTTGGCGGCCAGGGACTGGAACATGCGCGAGGCGACGCCCGCGTGGCTGCGCATCCCCACGCCGACGGCCGAGACCTTGGCGATCTTGGCGTCGTACAGGATGCGTTCGCAATGGATGATCGAGCGCAATTCGTCTTCCGCCTTTTGAAAATACGGCATGTCGGACCGTTCCAGGGTGAAGGAGATGTCCGCCGCCCCTTTTTCCCCCACGTTTTGCACAATCATGTCCACGTTGATGTTTTTCCCGGCCAGAAATTGGAACAAGGCCGCCGCCGTGCCAGGCTTGTCGGCGATGCCGATCAGGGTGACCTTGGCTTCCTTGACATTGTGGGTGATCGCGCTGACAACGACATCTTCCATCTCTTTGACCTCCTCGATGATCATCGTGCCGGGTTTGTCTTCGTAGCTGGATAGGACTTGCAGGGGGACCTTGTACTTGGCCGCGAACTGGACGGAGCGGGTATGCAGCACCTTGGCGCCCGCCGAGGCCATTTCCAGCATTTCCTCGTAGGACAGGATGGGGATTTTCTTGGGTTTTTCCACGATCCGCGGATCGGCCGCGTAAACCCCGTCCACGTCGGTATAGATGTCGCACCGCTCCGCTTTGAGCACGGCGGCCAGGGCCACGGCGGTGGTGTCCGATCCGCCCCGGCCCAGGGTGGTGATCTCCTGGGTGTCGGTCACGCCCTGGAATCCGGCGACCACCACGATCTTGCCTTCCTCGAACGCCTGCTGGATCTTGGTGTCATCGATGCGGCGGATTTTGGCCTTGGAAAATCCCTCGTCGGTGCGGATATCGATTTGCGGCCCCGTGAACGAGACCGCCGGATGGCCCAGTTTCTGGATCGCCAGGGCCATCAAGGCGATGCTCACCTGCTCCCCCGCGGCCGCCAGCATGTCCCGCTCCCGCAGCGAGCCGGCCGTGTCGATCTGGTTCGCCAGTCCCAGCAGCCGGTCGGTCTCGCCGGCCATGGCCGAGACCACCACGGCCACGCGGCGGCCGGACCGGGATTCGCGCACCGCTTTTTCCGCGGCGGCCATGATCCGCCCGGGATCTTTCATGGATGTCCCGCCGAATTTTTGTACGATCACTGACATGATGACCTGGTTCCACCTCGGATCTACAGGATAAGAATCTCTTCCAACGTGGCCTGTTCGGACAGCAAATCGATCAGGCGGTGTCCGGTCACGAGTTGGCGGGTGCGTTGGCGCACCGTCCATTCCGAATACCCGCCCTCGCCCCGGCGCGCCGGATCGCGGCTGTCGTGGAGGAAAAACGGGACCGGTTCCTTGGCGTGGGTCCGCAGGGCGATGGGCGTGGGATGATCGGGCAGCACCAGCAGCCGGAACGGATCGTTCCGCCGCCGCAGGCCATCGACCAGAGGCCGCAGCAGGCGTTGATCGAAATCCGCGATGGCTTGGGTTTTGCGGGCGGCGTCGCCCGCGTGGCCCATTTCATCGGTGGCCTCCACGTGGACGCACACGAACGGCTTGCGTCCGAGCACTTCCAGGGCCGCTTCCGCCTTGCCTTCGTAGTTGGTGTCCATGAGGCCGGTCGCGCCCGGGACCACGATGACCTCCAGCCCCGCCAACCGCCCGATGCCCCGCACCAGGTCCACGGCCGAAATCACGCCGCCTTCCAGGCCGCACCGCTCCCGGTAGGGCGTCAGCGCCGGTTTCGAGCCTTGTCCCCACAGCCAGATCTGCGTGGCCGGCGGCTTTCCGGCCTCCACCCGCTTTTGATTGACCGGGTGGCCGGCCAGCACGGCCCGGGAGCGCTCCATCAGGTCCAGGATCATCGGCCCGGCCGGTCCCGCGGGGAGATGGGGCGCGGTTTCCTGATCCAGAATGTCGTGCGGGGGCGTGCAGCGCACGTTGAGGTACTCCACCGGCGCGGTCAGGATGTGGCGGTATTGCACGCCGGTGTAAAACCGCAGACGGTCCGTCCCCAGCGCTTCGTTGAGCGCCGTGATCAATTCCCCCGCTTCCGGCGTGGAGATGTGTCCGGCGGTGAATTCCTTCATCCGTCCGTTTTCGACGGTCACCAGGTTGCAGCGGAAGGCCGCCCGGTTCTCGAGATCGATGCCCATGTTGGCCGCTTCCAACGGCGCGCGGCCGCTGTACATGCGGGCGGGATCGTAGCCGAAGATGGAGAGGCAGGCCACGTCGCTGCCCGGCGGGCAGGGATCGGGGACGGTCTTGGCCCAGGCCGCCAGGGAGCGGTCGGCCAATTCGTCCATGGTGGGGGTGGCGGCCATCCGGAGCGGGGTATTGCCTTCCGGGTACGCGCTGAGCTGGTCGCTCGCGCCGTCGGGGATCGCGATGATGTATTTCATGGGTTCAGATGATAATCCGAGGTTTCAGCCTCGTTGAGGATTCATGTGTTCCAAACGGATCAGTTTGGGCGCCGCCATGACCACGTCCAGTTCCTCGATTTGACTCAGCGCGTGCAACATGTCGCCTTCGCGCGCCTTGTGGGTCATGATCACGATGGGGCAGACGTTGTCCCGGCTCGCCTCGGTCTGCAAGACGGACAGGATGCTGATGTTATGTTCGCCCAGAATGCCCGCGATCTTGGCCAGGACGCGGGGCTGGTCTTGCACCACGAAGCGCAGGTAATACTCGGCGATCACCTCGCTCATGGGACGCAGGGATTTGGCCGGGGTATAGAAATTGGCGTAATCGGCCGGCCGGCGCGCCAGGGTGTCCCGCGCGCATTGGATCAAGTCGCTGACCACGGCGTGGCCGGTGGGCAGGTCGCCGGCCCCCCGGCCGTAGAGAATGGTGGATCCCAGCCCCTCGGCGTAGGTGTTGACCGCGTTGAACACCCCGTGGACCCAGGCCAGCAGCTGACTTTTGGGGATGAAGGTGGGATGCACCCGGACCTCCACCTCGCCGTCCAGATCCTTGGCGATGGCCAGGAGTTTCAACCGGTAGCCCAGTTTTTCGCCGTAGCGGATGTCCTCCACCGTGATGTCCCGGATGCCCTGGGTGTAGACATCGTCCAGGTTGATCGCCGTGCCGAAACAGAGGGAGGCCAGCACCACGATCTTATGGGCGGCGTCGTTGCCGTCCACGTCGTAAGAGGGGTCCAGCTCGGCGTAGCCCAGTTTTTGCGCCTCGCGCAGCACCGTGTCGAAGGGCCGTCCGTGCTCGCCCATCTGCGTCAGGATGTAGTTGCTGGTCCCGTTGATGATGGCGTGGATCTCCCGGATGCGCGCCGCGGCCAGGCCGCCGTACAGGGACTGGATGATGGGGATGCCGCCGCCCACGGAGCCTTCGAAGTGGATCTTGCGCCCATGCCGGTCGGCGGTCCGGAACAGCTCCGCCCCATGCGCGGCCAGGAGGGCCTTGTTGGCGGTGACCACGTCTTTATTATGCGCCAGCGCGCCCAGGACGAAATCCTTGGCGATGGTGGTTCCGCCCACCAGTTCCACGATCACGTCGAGTTCCGGATCGCGGATCAGTTCCCAGGCGTCGGTGGTGCATTGGACGCGCGAGACATCCACCCCCCGGTCGGTTTCCCAATCCAGGTCGGCGATGGCCTGGAGCGTGATCTCGGTCCCGGCCCGCCGGCGGATTTGCGTGGAATTGGCGAGCAAGGTTTTCACCGCGCCCGAACCCACGGTCCCGAATCCGATCAAGCCGACGCGCAAGGCCATGGACGTAACAACCCCCGGTTTTGGAATGTAATGGCGTAGTCTACAACGCCCCGCCCTTCCGGTGAAGGCGCGGCGAGGCCGGATGGAGGCGGGAGACGGATCGGCCGGGGGGCGGGATGGGGAAAAGAGCGCCGGTTGACAGCCCGGCCATCCCCTCTACAATAAGAATCCGGGCGTGATGATCCTGGCAACCCATCACGCCCCTTTTCCATGACCGGTCTTCCCCTGGCGGCGTAGCCAAGTGGTAAGGCAGAGGACTGCAAATTCTCGATCCCCGGTTCGAATCCGGGCGCCGCCTGTTAATTTCAATAGCCTCCTTCTCTCCGTATTCCCAATAAGGAAACTAAAAAAGGCTCGCAGGCGCAACACTTTTTCCTTGAAAATTAAACAGATAATCCCTATCATGTGGAAAAAGAATGAGGAGGGACCTATTTTTGTTTTAGTTTCTATTTCATGAATGTAATAATTTTACCGAAGTAAATCGGCTATATATGCACTAATATCAGGATTATTACTATGAATAGTAAATCAAGAGCTCCAAGAAATCGAACAATAACCCTTTCCGAAAATGAAATATTTGATTATAAAAGTAATCTTGTTGTCTTGGAGAGGATGACGGATATTAAAGATATCTTGAATAAAACGATATGCCAAGATTTATATGAAGCAATTAGGTACCTCCCAAGCAATTTTGTTGATCTTCTTTTTATTGATCCACCTTATAATCTTGATAAACACTTTAATCAACATAATTTCAAGAAAATTGACTTAGATGATTATGCAAATTGGATTGATGGCTGGATTTCATTATTATTACCACTATTGAAATCCAACGCATCCATTTATATTTGTGCTGATTGGAGATCCTCATCGGCAATATTCGAAATAGGTAGAAAATATTTTAAAGTCCGGAATAGAATAACGTGGGAAAGGGAAAAGGGGCGAGGCGCATTAAAAAATTGGAAAAATTGCTTAGAAGATATTTGGTTTTTCACAGTTTCCGATGACTATGCGTTCAATTTGGAAAATGTGAAAATGAAGAGAAAAGTCCTGGCTCCATATACACAGCATGATGGGAAGCCAAAAGACTGGGAAAAATCCGAGAGTGGTAACTATCGTATAACACATCCCTCTAATTTATGGACTGATTTAACAGTCCCATTTTGGTCCATGCCAGAGAATACTGACCATCCTACTCAAAAGCCCGAGAAATTATTAGCAAAAATTATATTGGCGAATTCTTCACCCGGTGATGTTGTTTTGGATCCATTCCTTGGTTCTGGCACAACCTCTGTAGTTGCTAAAAAACTAGACCGAAAATACGTTGGAATTGAAATAAATGAACTTTATTGTTGCCTTGCCGAAAAAAGACTTAAAATGGCCGAATATGATCGCTCAATCCAAGGTTATCTAGATGGTGTTTTTTGGGAAAGGAACACGTTAAATGATCAAATTAGATATAATGCGAAGCAGAATTCAAAAGGACAAGTTGAAACACCTTTATTTAATATATAGAAAGCAAAATAATGAAAAGTAATTTATTCTTCACCGAGAAATACAAGTCTGTTGAAAGTAATATAAAAAATTATCTAAATCAGCATCGCGATTTTTTATCCGACAGCACAGCGAAGAGCACGAGAGCAGTGGGCGACGCTATCCAAATCATACTCGCGGAAAAATTCAATACAATTCTTGGTATAGATTTTTGTAAAAACTATTCATCCGATTTTGCCAGAAGGGCAATGGCTGACTTGGCTTTTGAAGATGTTAATGATTTTTATTATGTTGTCGATGTCAAAACCCATCGCACAAGCACTAAATTTAATATGCCTAATTTAACTTCGGTAGAAAGATTGGCAAGATTTTATGAAAACGATCGTAATTATTTTGTTTTATTAATGGTTCAATATGACATAACAGATATTCATATCAATGTTAATAATGTCCATTTTATACCTATTGAATTTCTGGATTGGAATTGTCTTACTATAGGAGCTCTTGGATGAGGTCAAATACAGATAGCTAATTCGAATTATATCGATATTAAAGAAAAATATTCTAGAAAAAAATGGATGTTGGAGCTTTGTGATAATCTATTGGAGTTTTATCCAAAAGAAATCGAGAAAATCTCAAAACGAGTAATTTATTTTGAAAATCTCAAAAAAAAGTGGTTATCAAGACCTGAGTAATACATCCCCTTCTGGTCCATGCCCGAGAACACGGACCACCCCACCCAGAAGCCGGAGAAGTTGATGGCCAAGATCATCCTCGCCAGCTCCAATCCGGGCGACGTCGTGTTGGATCCCTTCCTGGGTTCGGGCACAACCTCAGTCGTGGCCAAAAAATTGGGACGCCGGTACGTGGGGATCGAAATCGATGAAACGTACTCCTGCCTGGCGGAAAAGCGGCTCCATCTCGCGGAGTCGAATCCCGCCATCCAGGGGTATGAAGACGGCGTGTTTTGGGAACGGAACACGCTGGGGGAGAGGCGGGGGAAGGGGGGGAAGTTACCGAAGCGGTAATGTAATCCCGGTTCATTTAGCTCTCGTTATTCCAATCAAACAGACCCCAATCTGGATTTTGCACGGAGGGGGGTTTACGCCAATCCGCGCTGACCTTCGGAAATTCGCCGGCCTGGAAGCACTCGCCGGCCGTGACGGCTTCCAGTAGTTGCGCCTGTTCGGGGTATCCAGCGACGGTCGCCTCGAGAATCCAGAGCAATTCGAGCAATTCGGTGGTGAACTGGCTGGTCCAGACTTCGGGGCGGATGTCGTCGAGCGGCGAGGATTTCTTGCCCGCGCCTTTCTTCATGCGGTATTTGAGCCACGATTGCACGGGTTTGAGTCCCGAAACCTGGAATTCGAAGACCTCGCGGGCGACGGGGCGGAATTCACCCTCGCCGACGCGCAGCGTTTGCATGGCATCATTATAGCTGAACGCCTCCGGATAGCCGTCTGGATCACCCGGAACCGCCTTGGTGCATCTCGCCACGCCCGGGGGAACCTGACCACGCGTTTTTCTCTTGGGGACGAATCGCTCGCCGTAGGTGTGCAGCCACAACAAACGCGCGCCGGCGGCGCGGACCTGTTCGAACAGCACGGGATTTTGGGTGATGGGCACGCGCAGCTCGCGTGTCTCCAGTTCTTGCGCGTACCGGGCCGTGAAAGCCGGTTGCGCCAGCACGCCATAGACATAAGCGAGAAAATCTTCCGGGGAGACGGAGCGGTGATAGGTTTCGCCGAGCCGTTCCAACAAACCGGGCAGGATATTCGCTTCCGACGCCCCGGCGTCACGGTAAAGGGGAAGAATATCTTTACCTCCGAAGGAACCGCGAAAATGATGAAGGTCAGGAATCAGGCTACAAGCCGTCAATGCGGGCCCGCCACCCAGGGGATGGTTAAACAGACTCGTAATATAGACCTGTTTCGGTCCATGGGCGTGCCAGAGATCGGGGCGCAAATAATCGCCCAGGCGGTTATCGGCGAATACCCATTGGCGATCAAAAGAGCGGTAGGCATAGCGTACAATTTGAGGCTCTTGCGAATATTTGGAAAGTGATTTGAGCGATTTATCACCATTCCCATTGGGCGGCACTAGAGGACAGGGGGACGCAATTTTCCGGTCCCGCGTTTCTCGAAAGGCCTTGGCCATATTTTCTGAGTTCAACAACGCCCGCCATCTTTTCTTCAAAGTATTTTGTTCAGGACAGATGGGCCATGTCCTTTTGAACTGGGCACCCGAGTGTTGCCAAGGCATCAGATCGGTCAGGAGCGGCCAGTGGAAGTAATCGCCCTTGCCCGCGGGCCGGAAGGGAGCCTGCCAATCGGAAGGGCAATCTTGCCATTTCACGGAAGTGAAGCCGGTAATGGCGTCCAGTGCGGCGAGTTTGGCCTCGCGCGTCCCTTCGATGCGGGCGTAATGGACCTTGGCGGGCTGGTTTTTCTTCGTTTTCTTGGCGCGCATGACCACGGCGATGGCGACCGGTGTCTGGATGGCGAAGACATTGTCGCTCTTGCGCGTGCCACGCCCTTCTCCGCCGAGGTCGAGAATCCAGATTTCATCGCTAACACGGCGCAGGTGCTCGCGCATCCCGCTGAAGGCATCGCCCTCGAGGTAGCTCGACGCGCTGATGAAACTAACGATTCCTGAACCGGGAGCGGCCGGTTGCTCGAAAACTTTCCACAGCGCCCAGCGCCAAAAATAAACGTAAAGATTATAGAGATTCTTGACATGAACGCCATGGCCGGCGGCAATGACGGGTTCTATGAAGTCGCGGAAAATCGCATCCGTCCCCTTCTCGCTGTCACCCCAGCGCACCCAACCGCCGGTACGGGCCTTATTGCCGCTATCCGCCGCCTCGTGGCGGTCGTAGGGGGGATTGCCCAGGCAGACAATGACAGGAACCTTGCTTTTGACCTTGAGCGCCTTGGCGTGCTGCTCGGCGATGGGCCGCAGGAAGAGCGGTAGTTGGGGCGGCTCGGTGTGGGGGCTTTCCAGTGTGTCGGTCAGGTAGATATGCGTGCCGTCCGCGGGCAGCACCGCGCCGCGGTCAAGCAGCGCGCGGCTGACACGCAGTTCGGTCACGGCGTAAGGACCCACCATTAACTCGAAACCGTATAGATTGGCGGCCAGTGTGGTGGCCTGGCCGGCGACCGCCCCCGCGCCCTGTTGTTCCTCGATACGGCCCAAGGCGTGTTCGATGACGCCCAGCAAGTAAGTGCCCGTGCCCGCGGCGGGATCCAGTGTGACGACGCCGGGGTCGGCGAAGCCCAATGGCTTGTTGAGGCGATGAACGAGCAGATCATCAACCAGGCGGACCTGGGCGCGCACGACTTCGACGGGCGTATAGTAAGCGCCGGCGTCCTTGCGCAGTTTGGGATCATAGACCGCCAGAAATTCCTCGTAGAAATAAAGCCATGTATTCTCGGGACCGGAGAGAGTAGCCGGTGGGGCGGCGGCGATGACACGCTCTAATAAGTGGATCGAAGCCGCCATCTCGCCTTTGACTTGAAAGTCCGTCAACAAGGCCACGGTCCGGCTCAAAAGGGAATAGTGTCTGTTCAATGCCTGATAGGCGCTGTGCGCCGAGAAAGGATCGCCCGCGCCTTCGGCTCTCCCCAAGAGAAGGCCGAACGTAATCGTTTGGGCATAAGCGTCGGCGAATTGCTCGTCCGAGGCGTCACCGAAAAGGGATTGCCGCCAGTCCTGAGCCAGTTGAACCAAAGGCGATTCGGGACGAGCCAAGGCCTCGGCCACGTCGCCGCGCAGCATTCCGCAAAGTGGAGCCAGCAATCCGGCAAAACCCTGGAGGTCGATCTGGCCGTTGCGGCCGGTGGGAATGATAGGCTCCCACGAGAAATAATCCCGCAAGATTCGTTCGATGGCGTGGGCGTTGGCGGGCGTCACGGCTTTTTTGCCATCCGCGGCTACGTCTCCAGCCAGGCGGACGATCGAGTCCACGAGCTGGCCGCCGCGATAGAGCGCCCATTCGTTGCCGTCGGTGTAAAGGATATTGGGGATGGCGGAAAAACGTTTCCACTGATTCCGGTTGTGGCCTTTGAAGCGGGCGGTGTTGGCTCCCATCCCGGGGGCCTTGAGTTCCACATACCCGGCCAGGAGTTGATTGAGATGCACCGCGTAATCGGGGCGGCCCAAGCGGCCGGGCAAGGGCGTTTCCCCGGTGCAGACGATATTCCAGCCCAGGGAGCGGGCCGTGTCCGCCATGAGTTGTTCAAACGGGCCCCGCAGCTGGTCTTCCGGTTCACCCAGAGTGAGCTGGGCCATCTTGGCGGTGACGGCCTCCGCGAAATCCTGGAGAGCCGCAAAAATCGAAATGCTTGTGTTCATGCCCTGAATGCCGTTCTGGATACCCTTCCGGATACACGTCTCCCGATTCAAGCCCATGGCCGAATGCCATGATTATAAAAAAATAGCGATCGATCAAGAGCTTTTGAGCGGGAATCCATAAAGGGACAAACCAGCCCTCCGCCTCCAGGGTGTTCCGGAAGACCGTGCAGGTTTCCCCCCTCAGCGGCGGGGTTTTCCCACCGGGAATATTCAGGTGAGATGAGTGTAAAAAACTTCTGGATTTTTCTGTGAAATTGCTATACAATGATAATTATTCATGTAAAATAATCGTTTTTCGTGCGGCGGGGAGGAAGTAGATGCGCGTGGAATTCATCGACAACATCGCGGTTGTATGCCCTCTGGGACCCATGGTGTCAGGGATCGTGGAGGATTTGCACACAACCCTGGCCGGCCTGGTGCGGCAGGATGTCAGGCATATCGTCGTGGACCTATCGGAAGTGGATCTCATCACCAGCGCCGGACTGGGTCTGCTGTACGCGGTGCTGAAGGAGGAAACCCGCCGGCAGGGAACATTGCATCTGGCGGCCCCGAGTCCGGAAGTAATCCGGGTGATCCGGGAATGGGGACTAGACCGGTTCATCGCCATATACCCGACCGTCGGCGAAGCCTGCGCCGTGGTCCATGGCGTCCAGGATATTAATATTTAATACCTGTACCTGCTGATCCCTGCGCGCCCGATTCCACCCCGACGGTATAATGCCCTTGTCACGGATTCATTCCGTGGCATGATGCCCCTGCCACCAGGAACTCCACCACCTGACTGCTCGCACAATTCTATTTTTCCTGAATGGGACTGAGCGAAACGATGCCTCGGGAGTTGTGTCTTTTTTCCACCGAGAGTTACGGATTCCGCACGGCGCCGCATACTCCGCTGGATGCGGGAGAGGTCCGTGTGCAAACCCGGTATTCCCGAATACAACATGGATTGGATGCGCTGTGGGCGGGTGGAAGGCCGGCGGCCTCCTCGGCGCGGTATCCTCTGCCGTTGTGGACGTGGAGCGTGGGGAAAGTAGTCGCGGCGGGCGGGAAAGGCGGCCGTTTTGCGGAGGGTGATTGGGTTTACGGACCCATGCTGCATGCCGACTACCAGGTATGCGCGCAAAACCGGCTGAAACCGTTGGAGTGGATCAAGCCGGAATTTTCGGTGTTCACGGGGGCGGGGGTGGTGGCCTTGAACTGTGTCCGGCAAGCGGGAATCCGCTATGGGGACCGGGTCGCGATCTGGGGGATGGGGACGCTGGGGCTGATGGCTCTGCAATACGTCCTGGGCAGCGGAGCGCGGGACGTCATCGCGGTCGATCCGCTGCTTTCCCGGCTCGAGGTGGCGCGGCGTCTGGGCGCGGCGGCCGTTTATGTTTCGATACAGGAATGGGTTGGGGAGAGAACGGCTTTCATTGGCCAGGATTCAGGAATCGACGTGGGGCTGGATCTGTCCGGTTGCGAGACGTCCCTGCGCGAGGCGGCCGGAGCCGTGAAGCGGGGGGGCGTCCTCTCCACCGGGGCCGCCCTTTCGTACCAACCGGCGGTGATTCAATCCATCCGCGATCAATGCGCGGCGAGAAGCGTGCAATTCCTGCTGCCGGAGCCGCGGGAGGACGATCCGCGCCTGTTGGACATGGTCGAGCATAGCCTGGCCGCCAAACGGGTGATCGTCTGGCCGATCATCTCTCATCGGATTCCCTTTGATCAAGCGCCGTCCGTGTATAAGAAAATACAGTCCGATCCTGGAACCTACATCCAGGTGTTATTGACGTACGAGAACGAGAATGCGTGAAGAACCTGCCTTGCCAACTCCGCGTACGAAACCATTCAGACTATTGACAGATCCAACTCGCCCAGGCTGCAACGTAATCCTAATAATTTAGTAGAAGGAGAGGGGACGGGGAATGGATCTCTCCTCCCGGCCGGAAGGGAGAGCGGTCGCGCCTCCCGAAATGAGGGGTGCGAACGCCGGAGGCGCCGGAGGATCAATGACCCGCCTCCCGTTGTACCACCACCAGTTCCCATGGCGCGAGAGTCACGAGGGTGGAATTGGCCAGGTTATCGAGGCTGGTTTTCGGAGCGTGGGGAAATCCGTCCACCAGCCGGAACGCAGCCGCCGGCTTCCGTGAATCGCGCAGCACGCATTGGACCGGCTGTGCGTTGAAATTCGCCAGGACGGCCAATCCGTCATCGTACAGATAAACCCCCACGTTATTGGGGCCTTCCATCTCGAGGCCGAACAAGGGCAAAAATTCGTGCCGGATCCGCGTGACGATGGCCTCGGGCCAATTGCCCAGGGTCAGAGGGCGTGGGGCGAGGAACAACTCCCGGCCGGGGGCGAATTCTTCATGCTGGAAGGTTTGCAGGTTCAGCACGTAGAGAATGCCTTTCCCCGCAGGCTGTTTGGTGAGGATGGGAATCTGGCGGTTGTCCGAGATGCCGGCGCAAAGAATTTTCGCCAGCCGGGGCGTGGGAACCGGCCGCAGCTGGATCTGGCCCGGTTCGCAGGGAAATTCCTGTCCGCCGGTCCAGAGGCGGTGGATCTCCACCGGCGGCTGATCGAGGCGGATGGGCTCCGTGAATCCGGCCTTGACGAGCAGGTCCGTGCCGTTGAAACGGGCCAGGAAGTCCGGCGTCAGAATGACCGACGCGCCCGCGTCCAGCAGGGTGGAGATCCGGGGGAGGATGTCCGGATCCGCGGCGGCCTGGCGCGGCAGAAATACGCACGCGGGACGCGCGGGGATCTGCGCGGCCGGCAGCGGCGCGAGGCCGAGGGTGGCGAGGTAGTCATACACATACAGATTGGCCGCGCCGTCCGGATCGCTGCCGTCGCTGTGGGGCGGTTTGTAGGCCTGAATGCCCACGGGAGCGCGCGCATCCAGGATCGCTCCCAGCGCGTACAGCGCGTCGCGCCGGGGGAGCAGTCCTTCCAGGCAGGGATTTTTTTCGATCAGGCTGCCCGCCTCGAACAACACCAGTTCGCGCGCCCCGGCCAGCACCGACTGGAAGGCCTGCATGCGGTACAGATCGGGCGTGCAATCGCCGAAATCGTACCACGCGCCCGCGGTTTTTCCCTTCCCCAGGGTCGAAAGCCACCGGAAATTGATATATCCCTCCGTGGGCATCACGTATCCGTACCGCGGTGTGTCCGGATTGCGGGTTTCGGTTCCCACCCAGATCCGCTCGAAGAGCCGGGGGGCGCTGGTCACATCGTATCCGAAAAGATGGAAACGGTCGTACCATTGGGGGAATTTCAAGATGAACCGGATGGCGGGATTGCGGAGCCGGGCGGGGGCGCGGATGGCGCGGACGGCCACCGTGTCCATCAGCAGCATGCGGTATTCGGACCAGGAGCGGTTGCCCCTGGCCTCCACCGAGGCGGGCGAGGTGTCGTCGGTCGCCAGAAAGTCATCGATCATGATTTCGTTGAAGAGCGGCGCGATGCTGTCCAGGTGTTCCGCCAGGTCTTCCAGGGTTTTGGAATCCTGATAATTGAGCCACAAGGGAGTTTCGTTGGAGGCCACTCCAAAACCCTCGCCGGCGGCGGTGGTGATCCCGCCGGAGACCTCGATGTTGTTGGTTTGGAAAAAATCGCGGGCTTTTTGCAGGACATCCCGATTGGATTTGTACCCGCAACGCAGGCTTTCCAGATAGATTTTAGTGATCCCGATTTCCTGGAACGTCTGCAAGGCTTTTTCGAGACCTTCCGCGGTGGAAAGAAGGGAATCCACCTGGGAAGCCATCATATACGTTTCCAAGCGGGGGATGGGCGCCGGCGCGGGATTGGGCTCTTCCCCCCTCGACGAATCCACGGCCCCCACGGAAAAAACCAACATTATCCAATAGAACGATCGTCGCATGAACACTCTCCTGATTGGTCCTGATCCCAGGGGATCAGGATGCTTTTTATCCGTATTCACATACCATACAATGCTTGAAGATCCTATCCAACCGGTCAAAATGCCGGGAGCGCCGCCGGGCTGGCGGGAAACGCGCCGCGTATTTTCGTTTCCGCTTCCCCAGGACGGCGTTCAGGATCCAACGCCAGCGAAATCGCGAGGACTCCGTGCATGCCGCGTCTCCATCCGCGCCTGCTGATGGTTTGGTGCGTGTTGGTCCTGCTCTCCGGAGCGGGATTCCACTATTTATCGCATCATCCCCGCCTGATGCTGGTGGCCGAGGATTATCATCCATCCTTCGCCTACGAGCGCGGGCGGCAGTTTCTCCGGCAGTCGGATTACCGCGAAGCCATCGCCTCCTTTCGACGCGGTTTGGCCTATTTCAAACAACTGTATGATCTCACCGGTCAGGAAAGCCATCGCCGCCAGTACGCGCAAGGGCTATTGGAACTGGGCGGCGCTTACAGCCGGATGGGCGATCCCGCCTCCCTCGGCCAGGCAGTGGAACTCTACCGCCAGGCCACCCAACTGGCGCCGGACGCATCCGAGGGACAGCCGTATCTGGCCCTGGGGGAAGCCCTGGAACGGCTGGAACGCCACGGGGAAGCCGTGGATCCGTACAGCGCGGCGGTCGAGAAGGGCAGCGCGTTGATTTCCCTGCTGGCCCGCTACGGCCGGGGATATTGCCGGCTGGCCTTGGGACAACCGGCCGCGGCCTGCGAGGATTGGTATTATTTCGCGCGGTATTACGATCAAATCACCCCCGTGCATTGCAATGGCCTGATCCAGCTGCCTGCCGAAGCCTGCCCGCATGGCGCCTTTATATTGGGACGGGCCTGGATGGGACTCGATCATCCCGGGGAAGCCCGGCGTTGGTTTCAGGAGGCGTGGCGAAACCAACCGGAAAAACGCTTTCTCCGGGCGTATCAGTCCTTGGCCGCCGGAACACCGGTGATTTCCGATGCCGGGACGATCGCGCTGGAGGAATTCTATCCGCCCCGGGGGGGGGAAACACCCCGTGGCCTGGGCACGGCGGTGATCGATCTGTTCCGGCCGGATGACGGGCCGTGCGTGGCGCGGCTGGAACTCTCGGGAACGGTGGAAGGACCATCACCGCCGGGAGTGAAAATCCAGATAGACCGGAGGGAAGCGGCGGATATTCCATTGCTCGGTTCGCGGCCGCGGCCGTATGCCGTCCGCCTGCCGCTGCGCAAAGGGGCGAACCGGCTGCTGCTCCGGGCTTATCCGCTGATCTCCGCCGCGGGCCGTCCTTCCATCCTCCTGCATTCCTTCGCGCTGGAAGCCGCCTCGGGGGAAAATGAATGAAATGCCCGCGGAAACCGCCGGTTCCCCACGGAGGAGCGGAATAAAATCCGCGCTTGAACCGCTTCTCCCATAACAGGATACGATGTTTAATCGTTGATGTGGACGGTGCGCGTTTCATCCGTGGCCGGTAGAGTGGCGTTGGGAATTATCACGAAATGGAAAGGGATTGCACATGAGGCAGATCTTCCCTACAGGATCGGCGGCGCTGGTTTTGGCGGCGCGCGTGGGATTGGCGCTGGCGTTGGTCTTCATGGTGGCGGCGTCGTGCGGCAAGAAAAAAGAGGAAACCCCGCCGCCGGAGAAGATCCGGGTCAGCCTGCTCGATCCCCGGAACGAGATGCGGCTGGAGGTTTTTCAAGAATTCGCCGTACAATTCGCGGAAAGCCATCCGGGAACCGTGGTCGAATGCGCCACCAAGGCCGTGAATCCAGACGGGAAGAATCTGGATCCCGCCCAATGGCTGGCGGATACGGACGTGGCCGTCATTCCGTCGTATCTCAATTCGGCGTTCCGGAACCAGCCCAATTCCTTCTACCCAATATCCCAGGAAACGCCGGATATCCCCTCCGTGATTCAAATGGCCTACGCCGGCGCCACGCCCGCGTCGTATTGGGCGCAGCCCCTGGTGATCGATCCCTACGTGCTGGTGACGAAAAAACGGGATTCCGCCGACGCGTCGCCGCCCGCGGAATGGCAGGAGATTCTGCTCGACGGCACTCTCTTCAAACGCGCGCACCGCTATGCCGGCACGCCCGTGTTCGTCTTTTTGATCCAGGATCCTTTCAGCCTCGCCGACAGCGTGGCGGCGCATCAGTTGTCGTTCGGCTACGGCCGCGACTTCTTGCATGCCATTCCCCTGGAGGATGAGGTCACGCCCGAAATCAACCGCCAAACCCTGGCGCGGGCGTTGCAAAACATGAAACGCTTCATCCTGGACGATCCCAACGCCCGTGTGGTGGAAGTGCCCAAGGCTGATGACCTGCCCGACTTCGTCCGCAACGAACCCTTCGTGACAATCGCCCAATTGTCCGTTTTTCACGCGTTGCCGCCGCAAATCCAGGCTTCTCTGTTCGTCACGCCCCTGCCCACGCCGTACAAGCAAACCGTGGCCTGCCAGGTGATCGCCGCGGGCGTGCCCATCGGCTCGGGACAGCCTTCCCGGGGAGAGCAATGGATCGCCTTCCTGCGCGGCTCCCTGGACAACCTGGCGCAAAAACTGGGAGGGCTTCCCGCGCGGATCCCGTCCGGCGGAGCGGAAAACGCGTTGTATCCCCCGGAAACCGTGTTTCTGCCACGCGAAAATACCAAGATTCTGAGCCATAAAAACCTGATCGACGCCCTGAACGGGGACCTGAACCCGGACGAATTGGAAAAACTTTGGACGAGTGCGTTCTTTTTGCCGCCCCATAAAATATAAGGGGAAATAAATAACCGGTGGAAACGGGAAATCCGCCTGGACACATAACGCTGTGATTTTTTTAAATAAAGCATTGACACGCCTTTGAAAACGTGATAGATTTTCAGCGTTTAAGTACGTTAGGATGATGGGATCGTGTCGGTATTACCGCTCTCTGAGGAGGGAAAAGATCCCCAACCGTGGAACAATCGGAACATATCGTGTAACCTTCTGAATAATATGTTGTTATGCGAGTGGATGGAACACGGGGTCTGGGGGTAATGTCCCATGCGGAGGGTGAGGCTAGAGATAACGGGAATGTGGGTGACTAAGCGTAACCACTTCAAATTCATAGAGATATGTTCGGTTATTTACCGAGAGCATCTGGTTGGCATGTAGTATGCTAAACAAGATCCTTGGTTTATTTGTATTTTTTGAGTTTATGCGATGTTGTGGTTGAAAAGTGTCCGTGGTTATGGTATTACATGCGAATCGGAAGGAAAGGAAAGTCGAATATGAATGGTTTGTCTCGAGCAAAGCCGCCTTCGCTGAGCATTAGGGAGGGGACCATGATCCAAGCGGGTAAGAGAATGTGGCCGCACATTATCGATAAATATCACGCACCAAAAGGAGAGATCATGAGAAGAGCAAACGTCGGAAATCTGTTGGGGATCAAGTCAGTCATGTTGCTCGTGCTCACCTGCGTCTTGTTTAGTGGGGTAGGGCCGGCGCTGGCTCAAAGCGTGAACCTCGCGGACTTGGAGTTCCTGGATTTGAATCTGGAAATCCGGAACAACGCGGAGGCGGCTGAATGGCAAGTCATCAGCGCTTCATCGATTTTGGCGGCGTCGGATGAGTCGGGCTACTCCACGTTGGACGGCGGATTCATAGACGGCCGTTTCAATACGGACAGCGCGCAGGTGGGAACCATCAACAATGCGCAGTTGTTCACGGTCGGCTCGGAACGGGATCCGCAGGCGCGCTGGGCGATGTCTCGGCCCCTGCTCGGCAACGCCTTCGAAGGCCAGCCGCTGCAACTCATCTCGATCATCAAGAACGTGCCCACGGAATTCATCGATGGGTTGCGGGATGGCTCGATCCCCGCGGATGACGTGGCCAACAACGCCATCCTGGCTTCCGTGACCGCCGATTTCTCCAAGGGTTTGTTCACGGAAAGCACCCCCGCTTCCGTCTATACAGGCGTGCATCCGAACTACGTGACCTCCGTGGTGGACATCAGCAGTGTGCTGTTCACGGATGAGGGGGACCGCAGCAACGCGGAATCCTCGATGGTCCTGGTGCTGTGGAGCTCGCCGGATCTGGTGGTCGGCGCGACCGACTTCCCGGATGCCCGCAAGGGCGTGGCGCGGCAGAGCTACTGCGCGACCATCGCGATTGATAAGGGCATTCTCGCGAAACACCAGCAACGTTCCAACTTCGTCGGCGTGGAGACCGGACAAAGCTCGCAACCGCAGTTCCTGGTTAGCGACGATGGCTATCGACCGCAATCCACGGAAGTGGGCGAAGGCTGGGGTATCAAGGTGGTCGAGGCGGTTGATTATACCGGTCAGAGTTTGTGGGGCCTGTTGACTGCTCCCATCCTTGATCCGAGCATCTTCCTGTCCGACACGCCCTCCAATGACAAGATTCCATTCCAGTTCCGCGGGGGTGACGGCGTGCGGATTCGTCTGCAAATCGTGGAAAACCGGACCCTCGACGGCGAGCCGAATGAATACTTCGGCACCAACGGTTCCGATGAAATCGCATCGCTGACCGCCGATGGTAAAGGCGAAGACGGCAGCACGGGGATGGAAATCCTCTTCGATACGAACTTGATCAACGACCTGCAGAATGTCATCGATCCGGGTACGATCGAATTCCAACTGCTCGGCGCCGCGGGTCCCGTGGACTCCAAGCAGGTGGACATCACCGGATTGGTGGCCAGCAGCCTGATTACCTCGGGTTCGTTCCGGATCTTCTCCCTCGATTCGGCGATCGTGGATGAAGTCAATTCGGTTACGCCGACGATTGCCCATCACTTTGTTGACACGGCGGCCCCCATGGTTACCGCCATGTCGATGAAGAACGAGATCGGCGGCGTGGCCGACGGTCATATCAGCTCCGCTTCCGCGGGCGCGGACCAGGCGATCGTAACCCTCCAGGTGGACGGCAACGGCGAGCGGACCAATCTCACGAATCTCCAGCGCTGGATGAACATCACTGTCGACCAGACCTGGCTAAGCCAGGATGGATTGACCCGGTACGATCCGGTGACGCATCCGGAACGCTGGTTCGATCCGGCCCCCACGTATAACGTGCCGGTGCCCCTGAGCGCCGTGCCTTCCTCGGGCGTGCCGATTTCCGCCAATTTCGAGGAAACTTTGATCAGCACAATTCCCAGCAACAACCCGAATATCCTGGGTGCGCAAGTGACCATCCGCCTGCAAAACAACACCAGCTTCTCGGTGCGGTCCGCCGGCGTGGTCATGAGCGTCAGTGACGACGCCCGCAACCCGGCGATGATCTTCACCAGCCCGTCGGGCTCCGGCGGCTCTCCGTTGCTGGATACCACCTTGAACCGTTACGCGGTCAAATTCAACCCAGTGGATGGCGTGCCGGTGGCGGCGAACGAACTGAAGAAATCGACGGTGGTCGCCGACAACATTCCGCCGGTGATCGTGAGCGCGGACTTCTATGCCGCGGCGATGCCGGTGGGCTATTGGAGTGGAATCGATAGTTTCAGCGACACCGGCCAGAGCATCTTCGGCTTGTTGCGCAAAACGTTTGAAAACGTGGCCCTGAACACCGATCCGCTGGAAGTGCAGCGGCGGATGTATCGCGGAACCGCCGCGTACAGCGATGGGTACAACAACTACAACGGCAGCCCGGTCCGCCTGGTGGTCCAATTCCGCCCGGTCGACCCGGCCAACCCGCGCGCCGCGGAGGATGACGACAGCGTGGTGCCCGGAAAGTCCGTGGGTGTGGATCTGGTGAGGAACCGCTTCACCTTCAGCATCACGAACGCCGACCTGGGCTACACGTCCTTCGGTGAAGGCGTGAACAAGCCGGTGGGGCATTGGGATATCGTGGACGCCACCGTGATACCGGACGGCGTGGGCGGCATGATTGGCTATGCCACGTTCGCCGACTTGGCCGGTATCCCCGGAACATTGGATCCAGGGACCACGGACAGCCGCGAGCAGCTCCAGGTGGTGATGACCGATACGGCCCGCACCCCCTCGACCGCGGCCAACTCCAATAATCTCATTGTGGACAACCTGTCTCCCAAGGTGAACTTTGTCACCCCGGCTTCATTGGGTTCGCCCTGGAACACGGTGGTGGACGGCCGCAACCTGACGCCGGATACCGGCCTGCTGATCGCCAATACCAACGGCCAGACCATCACGCAATTGGGCTTTGATCCCGATACCGATCCGATCACCGATCTGGAACTCGGCGGATGGGTCAACGCCGCCGCCAATGGCGCGGCCGTACTGCAAGCCGG
>JBHGBC010000042.1:0-40184 GCA_041946805.1 bacterium | reverse complement strand
TTTCGAGGAAAAGATGTGAGGTGGAGGAGCGGTTTTACTTCAGATGGGTGACCTGTTACGATGGATTTGGATGGATTTCGCGCCAGGCGTTAATCCATCCTACAGCTATTTTCGGGCCGCGCTGTTGGCGCTTACAAATAGCACGGCATTCTGGTTATGAGCATCCTATACAAGAATCAAGGGAGATTAAAGAGATGTTCTTGTTCAAACTGTTTTATGGTTGTGCAATCTTTTCACTTTGTTGCTTATCGGCTTCTGCCCAACCGAAATCCGTCACGGTGGCGCTGCCCAATATGCGGGAAGACGCTTTCGCGCTGCAGTTCGTCTTGATCGATGCCGGCAGTTTCGCCATGGGATCCACCGCCGAGGATCCGAACGCCGGGAACGAAGAATTTCCCCAGCATACGGTCGTCATCAGCAACTCGTTCTATTTTGGAAAATATGAAGTCACCAATGCGCAATTCGCGTCTTTTCTCAACGCGAAAGGCAATATCAGCGCCGAAGGATCGGTTTACCTGGATCCCAAAGGATTGAGCCGGCAAATTGATTTGGTCAATAACGTATGGGTAGCGTATCGCGGATACGAGAACTATCCGGCCGTGGAAGTGACCTGGTATGGAGCCCGGGATTTTTGCCAATGGATCAACGAAGTATACCCCGGCAGCGGTTGCCGTTTGCCGACGGAAGCGGAATGGGAATACGCGTGCCGGGCCGGTTCCGCCGGATGGCGGTATTGGGGGGATGACAAGGAAGGCACGATGGCGTGTTCGTACGAGAATATTTTCGAGATTTCCTTCGATTGTAAAGATTATTTCAGCGAGTCGTGTCCGGTCGGTTTGTTTCTTCCCAACGATTTCGGCTTGCACGATATGCTGGGCAATGTCTCGGAGTGGTGTGGGGATTGGTATGATTCGGACTATTACGCCCGCAGCCCGCGAGAGAATCCCGTCAATACCAAAGAGTCGATAGTAAAAGTATTGCGGGGAGGTTCGTGGCTCGATCCCGCATCGAAAGTACGCTGCGCGCAGCGCACACCCGGTGGTCCGGAATTCAGTACCGGCCTGTATGGTTTCCGCGCCACCGCCAGTTCCCCGAAAAACGGCGTCAGTCAGTGGTTTGTATACTGACGGATGGTCAATTGCGCATTTTCATGGAGCTCGATTCTGGGTAACAGGTCACTCTTCTGAAGTGATGACCGGTGGGAAAGGCGGCAAATGTCCCGTACGGACGTATTCCCGCAGGGCGGAAACGAGAGTCGTGATGGGATGGTAGCCACGCCGTTTCAAGGTCCGGAATATGCTCATCAACACCCCGTGGGTCAGCGCGCCCTGATCGCTGCGGTTGCCGGACATGATCTTGCGGATCAGCGCTCCCCGTGGTTGTTGGTCACTGTGACCTCCGGATGGCTCAAAAACGTGATGAATTCATCCCAGTATTTAGCCATCGAGCCAGGCGGCGCGCGTCGGTAACTGCAACGCATCCTGGAGCAGCCGCTTGACATGGCGTGTGAACGTCAATCCCAGCGCATAATGTCAATAGTCGGGGCAGCGGTCCAGGCGGTGTTCATCCCGGCGGTCGCGGGGATCGGGCTGGGAGCGCTGGTGGCCGGAGTGGCCCTTTTCACCTCCTGCTTTCTTTTTCCTTCGGGGTTTCTTCCCGGTTTGGGCCGAGGCTTTGTGGCGCGGAGGAATCATCCCGGACGGGGTAGAAGGGCGAGGGCATCTCGCTGAACATGACCAAGCAGGACGTGATCGGCCTTCTTCACGAGTTGGAACCCGGCGTCGATCACAAGGCGCTGGAATAGGCCGCCGGTGAGGAGCTGGCGGAAAAGGCCAAGAAGGAAGATCTCGAAGCAGGCTACAAGAAAGGGAGGAAGGTTGTGTAACGCGAAAGCTCAACCGGCGTGGCGGCTGACACGACGCACTCAACAACCACTGAAATGACTGCAAACGAAAACTGGCATCAATAGGAGCCTCGATAGCCACGTCCGCTGCAGCGACTTGTTGGGCACGCACTTCTCTGCCTTCGCGAGACGATGGATCACTCCCTTACTTCAATAGACAAGGGGATGCTTTCATGGCTACCTAGCATCCCCCCCAAAGACCTCCACCGGTGTTTGCCGTTTGCGAACCGTGTGGTCAAAATCCTCATCATAGCTGACTATCACCACCCCTGCCTGTTCTGCCGCGACGTACTGATAAGCATCGTCGAAGTCAAGGCCGAACCGCTCCATCACGCCCACTACCTGGTGCATGACCTCCGGCTGAACCGAGACCAGACTCACTCCCCCTTCCACAAACACATCGTCTACGAAGCGCAACAATACTTCCCTCCGACCCAGTCGGCTCAGAATGATCCCTATTGAATGCAATGTGAAATCCGTCATCAACAACCGTTCGCCGGCCACCCCCGACAGAAACTGACCCTCCTCGGCAGACCGTTCCTGGTCCAGCAGACGCTCAAGCCAGATATTCGTATCCACCAGATACATCAATCCCCTCGCCAGGCTAATGCTTGCCGCTGTAACTCAAGTGAAGTGTATTGCTCTCGATAATCACGTAATGCACCTGCCCAGTCCTGCCGTAATACCCGCTTTTCACCACGACTTCGCTTGGCCAGCAAGAACTCGATGAAGTCACGCACCTCACAAAGCATGTCGGGCGGCAACTCTTGCACAAGCTCTTGGAGTGGCTTCGTTATTGCACTCATAACATCTCTCCTCGTCTGAAGCATCAACCCCCATAAGTAGTATACCACCAAATCGAGAATCTCGCACGGTTTGCACCAATGCAGCGTGCGCGCCCAACGATTTGCGGCTAAGCCGCAGCGCCGGTGCAAGCGCAGCGAGCGGAGGCGCGGTCGGCTGGAGCGAGTGGTTAGCCCGCTGCACGAATACCACCTCATATCCACCCTTTGGTGTGCTTGCAGTAATTGTACTCGTCTATCGCTTTCAACGGATTTCGACCGATGGTCTGCTCCCCACCAAGGCTCTGAACTTGCCCCTTTACAATCCTCATAAAACTACAGTATCTGTCGGCGTTCCTACCCCGCTGCCTCGGCGAAAGGCCGTAAGCTTCGGCTATGGCGCGGTCCCAAAGAGGGAAGAACCGCGGTGCCAGAAGATGCAAGCACTTTGCAGCACCCACGGGGCCGAGGACCTCTTCAAACGCCTTGAAAACCCGCATAACTTTGCGCTCGTCCTCTTGGCTGAAGCTGTCTATGAACCGTTGCCTGAAAGTAATCAGTAAAGAATGGTGGTCACTGATGAGCCGCTCTATGGCAGCGAAATGCTGGCTATCGAATTTTCTGTATTGGTCGAACATCTTATTCCAAGTTTGAAGGAGCACAGCCAATGCTTCGGCAACACTCAATGATATCTTGCCATCCAGTGCGAGTGATACCAATTCCGTCGCAGCACGATAGAAAAGATCGCGCGGCTCATTTGCTTCAAAAGATTGCCTCGCTGCTTCAATATCTTTAATGGTGGGTGTTTGAACCATTCATCTCACCTGGCTTAAGGCGGGCTACCAATGGTTAAATGGTTTCTTCATACCACCTTTGGGCCGCGAAATCGCGGCATAAGACCCCGCCTGCAATCCTATCGCAACTCTACAAATCGCCCACGGGACTCTTGACGCCCTTGCCGCCCCTCTTCGCCGGCCTGCGCGTTCCTCCAGCGATTTTCCTGCGGGAAAACCCAATGCCAGCGCCTTTCTTTCGAGGCATTTGGATATTTGCGGTCGAGTGCAATGGGCATCGGAACGCGGACCAATCCGTCAGCCAAGTCTTTATCATGAACCACTTTGATGCCTCTGAGATGCTCCTGCAACGGGGCTTTAAGCGGCAAGTACTGCTGGATCTGGAAGCACACCCCGGACGGTGTGGAGTCCGTCGCCGACGCGTTTTTCCGGCTCGGCAGTCGTGGTCTATCATATACAAGACCAAGGGTCTGCGGGTCCTGGCCAACGACTGGCTGCTGTACTGCCATCACGCGGCCCGGGAGATCATCGAGTACTGCAACGCCCGCCTCCCCGGCGGCGGCCTGGAGATGCGGCTCGCCGAAAAGCGGTAAAACCGCCCGGTTTTCTTTCTCTGGTGGTATCGGATTGGTATCGCGGCTTTTTTTACAAGGCGGGAAATAATAAGGTAAATTAAATAAAATCAAATACTGGGGAGGCAGGGCTCGAACCTGCAGCCTTCTGATCCAGAGTCAGACGTCTTGCCAATTCGACCACTCCCCATCTGTCTCTTTTCCCCTATTTTTAGCCGATTTCCTCCTAATCGTCAAGCCGGATCCGCCTGATCGTCCAACCGAATTCTCCGCTTCCGGTTTTCTTTTTCCGCTTGGGGCTGGCCGTTGATTTGGGCCCAGTCCCCTGAAACCCCTGCCCGCTCCTTCCCCTGGGCGGCCGGGTGTCGTACAGTACAGATCGGCCTGGACCGGCTTGTTCACCTGGCCCGGAAACATCGATATTCGTCCTGGAAATTACCAAACAAGGCGTCACCACGCCGGACGGTTTCCGGTTTTTTGATCGCCGGCTCGTGAAACGTTTCATGCCATTAAGAATCCTGTCGAAATCGACCACTGTTCATCTCCTGGCTGGCCTGGGATTGATGGGGACCGTTTTTTGGGTTTACGGCGGATCCTTGCACGCCGGTTTCGTGGGAGACGATTACTATTTTCTCGAAGCCAGCGACTCGCTGTCCAAAGCCGGCCAATCGTTCACCGGAGATTGGTTCTGGCACGACGCCGACATCACCCAGGCCCGGTATTACCGCCCGTTGCAGATCCTTCTGACCTATGTCGAATCCCAGTGGTTGTGGGGCGATCGGGCTTGGGGATTTCACCTGGATCTGCTCCTGATCCACATCGCCGCCTCGCTGCTGATCGTGCCCTTGTTCTATCTCCTGGCCGGTCCCACCACCCGGATCTCGCTTCCCCTGGCGGCATGGGGGGCCGCTTATCTTTTCGCCATGCATCCGCGGCATGCCGAACCGGTGTGCATGATCAACGGCCGGACGGACAGCCTGTGCGGCCTGTTCTTTCTTACCTCGCTAGTGGCGTATTGTCTTTGGCGGCGGGGGAAGTCCCCTGCCTGGCGGTGGATCTCCCGCGCGGCGTTCGCGTGCGCCCTGCTGTCGAAGGAAATGGCGGTGACCCTCCCCGCGGTCTTGTGGTTGTATGAATTCGTGGATTGGATCCGGGGACGGATTGCCGGACAAGGCCGGCCGCTCCTCACTCATCTGCGCGCAGCCGCCGGTCATTGGCTGGTGTTGATTGTCCTTTTCGGCCTGGTGCGGACTTGGGCGCTCGGCGGCTACCTCATCGGAAAGACCAGTTATATCCAGCATTTCATCTCCCTCGAAATCTACCTTCTTTCCAGTTTGAAATTGTTTTCCGCGCTGGTGCTTCCTTTTGATAGTATTCTCGACTGGATTGGATCAAACATGCCCGAATTCGCGTATACGTACGGCATGCCGCTGTGGATCTTCACCACTCTGGTTTTCCTGTATTGCCTGGTTCGGGGGAAAGTGTTTGGAGTATGGATTCTCTCCCTGTGGGTGGTTTGCGCGCTGCCCATCCTGACCGAAATCAGCGATTTTCACACAACCCTGTCCGACCGTTACTTGTATATTCCCTCCCTGGGAACGGTACTGGCGGCCGGTTGGCTGATCGGCCGCGCCATCAGCCTGCGTGTTTTGCGATGGCCGGTGGCGCTGCTGGCCGGCGGATGGCTGTGCGCGTCGGTGGTTCAAATCCAGATCTACACGGCCCAATGGCGTCTGGTGGGCGAAACGGCTGCTTCGCTGGTTCAGCAGCTGTATCAACTTGACGCGGTGCGGCCGGAGGGGGAGCGGTTCTGCTTTCTTTCCTTGCCCAGCCTGTATGAAGGCAAGCCGATCCTAAACACGGGATTCGAGAGCTATTGGAACAACCAAAAGGCCCGGCAAGGCCGGATTCCCCGGTTCCGGACTCCCTTCCTGTTCTTAGAACTCAACCGCCCGCCGCACCAGGTCCGCACGGAAACGCATTGGGATGGCCGCCGCGTGTCCCACTCCGTGGAAGGCGGCTTCTTCCGCATGCCGTACCGCACGGATTCGCCCGCCCTCGAGCTGGTGAACCAATCCGATGACTTTCCCACGGACCGGTGTGAATTCATCTCCCACCCCTTGTCATTTCCCCTGCTGTTGTTAACGGTCGACCAGGGCCGGGTGGTCCCGGTCTCCCGCCCGGTAGGTACCATTTTCGCGGCGCAAGGCGCGGGCGGCGATGGGTGGATCGATCCGATTCCCACGGGATCCGCTCCCGGGTGGCGGGATGAGCCGTTCTACGCGGTCAATCCCCCCATGATCCAATCGGCCGCGCTCGATCCCGGCCGGGGCATTCACCTCTCCAGCGGGGATATCGATGAAGACGGCCGGGATGACCTGGTGATCTCGTTCGGACCCACGCGGCACGATATCCCTTTTCCGGGAATCGCATATGTTTTGGATAGCCAGACCCGCGCCATCATCGGCCATCCCTTCTCACCCTTCCCGCGTGAACATCCGGGCGCGGCGGCCAATCCCTTCGGCGAGGTCTATACCGCGGTGGGCCGCTTCATCCCGGGACGGGAGCATAAGCAAATTGCCTGCGCCCAGGGATTGGGGGGCAAACAAATCGTCCGCTTGTACGAATACACGGGTGAGGAAGCTCCCAAGGGATTTCAACTGCTGGGACAATTCGACGCGTTTGAACCGAAATACCGCTTACTCAATCCCGAAGGCGGCGTCACGCTCAGTGCCGGAGACCTGGACGGCGATGGATATGACGAATTGATAACCGGCCAGACACATAACCTGAATCTGAATCCTCTGATTCAGGTTCTTTCGTTCGAACCGGACGAGGTGAACGAAGCCTTCACCCTGCGCGCCGTTTCCCCCGCTTACCCGGTGTTCGAGGAGGCTCCGCTCTTGCGGGCGGAAGGGATTCATCATGCCGTGGGCGATGTAAACGGCGATGGGACTCCCGAAATCCTGGCGGTGCCCTTCGTGGAAATGAAACGCACCGGGATGCTCGAGGGCCTTCCCGCCCGATTCCGGATTCTGCGCGCCCGGATCGAGGAAGGGCGCGTCACCGGCTTCTCAAAACTGGATGACGTGGAATATACGCCGCCGGACGAATACACCACCTACCTCCAAACCATCGCATGTGGGAATCTGGATCTGGATCCCGCCGACGAAGTAATCGTGGGATTTATCCGGCAAGCAAAACCGGAATTCCTGGACACGGTTTCCATGGAGTTTTTTCCCTTTTTCGCAGACCGCGCGCTGGGTATAGCGGCGATCGAGCTGCAATGGAATGAGGAAAGCCAGGTCGAGTTCTGCGATCCCGTGTATCCCACGCCGCCGGACTTTCGGACACCGGAATGGCTGGGATTGTGGGACCAGTGGCTCTCCGTGACCGTCATGACGGATCAAAAATAATGTAACTTCTTACAAGTGAATCCCTTATTTGGACTTGTAGGAGTAATCCGATCCGGATCCCATCGAACACTCTTGTGAGATCCATCCCGGGAGAGGATCAGAGTGAGGGAGTTTTGTTTTGTACCCGTCCGCATTACGGATGTGGCTGTATTGGATTTTCCCCAGCGTTTGCTTGACTCCCCAAAACTCAAAAAAAATGCCTGCCAAAGTTTGGGGAGGTTGGCAGGCAGCGAAATGGGGAGAATGGGATGTAAAATCTTTAGTCTATTTGTTCGCAGGGATCGTGCCACATTGGCGGACTGCTGGAAAATTGTAGGATACAGGTTGTTTTTGATTTATTTAACCTATTTATATTCAGCAACTTACGCCAGAAAGCGTTTTTGGGGGCCCGGGCCGCGCGGATTCGTTTACACTTGGCGCGGACTCGGAATTCGGCGTTTCACGGCGTGAGACTGTTTCATTTTGGGATCGTTCCGTCTCAGATTCAGAATACGAATTCATCCGGCCGGAAGGTTATTTTTTACGGTTGGTGAAACATCCATCCCCTCTCACCGCCAGGCAAATACTGAATCCAGTCCTTCTCTCTTTGGGGAGAGCCCCAGGGATAAGAAAACCTTCATGTATGGCTTTGCCCCTACCTGGGGGATATAGCCTTTCTCCCATGGCAAATTGAGTCCCTTGAGGGGGCGGATTTACAGCCCCCCCTTGTCTCAGTCCCGGGACAAGTCTGAACGGAAAATTCATTTGTAATACTGGTATCGTCTGGATCGGTTTTCTAATCCCAAGTATTCAGTTCTTCGCGGCGTCGGAAAAAGTTGTTCGCATAAATTTCGCGCCAATCGTGCTTAAAGTCTTGAAATTCGGTTGAAATCTAGTAGATTAAGTTGAATAATAGACGTGTCCTTATTGCGGTATCATGTAACGGATACATTGGCTTCTGTCATGCAGAAGGAGAAACAAGGAGAAACGGCTCATGAAAGGCGCCTCATTTCTGATTGTTTGTTCTGCGATTTGTCTTTTAGGACTGTTGGCCGTCACGAATTCCGGTTCCGCCATGCTGGATGAAAGCAAAACCGGCATTTGGTCCTGCTGGCCCCAAACCCGGTATATCAAAGCGGATATGGCCGTGGTGACCCATCCGGATATCTTCAAGTGGAAGTTCGCCAAACGCGGTGAGAAACAGGTCGAAAAACCCACAACTACGCCCGTCGAACCTCCGAAAACCCCGGATCTCACCCGGGAACCCGAAATGGGAACCCCCAAACCCTTGCCGGAAAAAGTCGTTTATTTCGATTACGACAAGGCGATCCTGAAACCGGAGGGGAAAACCGCCATCCAGAAAAACGTGCAATTCTTGAAAGAAAATCCCAAATTCACCGTTTTGCTGGAAGGCCACTGCGACGAACGCGGTACGCCCGAATACAACATCGCCCTTGGTGAACGCCGCGCCGAAGCCGTCAAAAGCTATATGATGGAATTGGGGATCGCCGGCGACCGGATCACCACCAAGTCGTGGGGCGAGGAAAAACCCGCGGCTGAGGGACACGATGAATCGGCTTGGCGGCTCAACCGCCGGGCGGAAATGTTCTACTACGAAAAGTAATTCGCCCGATTTTTGCCTCGTGTAATCCCGGATTGGGAATTTTCACTTGGTTTGTGAGACGGAACCGAGAGGGTTGGTTCCGTCTTTTTCATTTTGGGGATTCCGTGTATGGTTTATGACGATACGGCTGGTGTCTACCCAGGAAGTAATCAATCTCATCCCGGAGTATCAAGCGGATTGAGCAGGTAGGCGCGGTCTTTTTTCTGCCATCTGATATTTTCTACAAGGTGGCATCGGTATTCCTGCGAATGGGCCGGCATGATCCACCCCCCCATCCTCTCTCCCTTGGGAAAAGGATTAGGTGAGGGATTAAACAGGACGGACTTCGGTATCCACCCCGGAAAGTGCCGGGTGAATGTGCATGAGAATATAGGTTCATCCGGCCAGCGCATATCGGTTTTCCCGGTTCCGTTGATATTTCGTAACGAAGTATTTACCGATATCCACGACGGATGATTGAACGCCAACCGAGTATCTCTGGATGGATCTGAAGGGAAAGATGTATTTTAGTATTTGAACTAGCCCTGGGATGATTGCGGCCAAAGGAATTTATCCCCTCTCACTCCGGGAGAGGGCGAGAGTGAGGGAAAGCCTTTCATCGGCGTCTATCCCCTCGGTTAGTTCCAAGGATTGCTTCGGATGAAAGTTTTCCCTTGCGGTTCGGAGTAATGAAATGGAAACACGATTTCGCCCATCAGGTTCTCACGTGCCGGATGAACCGTTAATTTTCTCCTTTCAGCGTTGTGATTGGTGAAGGGATAGGGTCATGAACACATTTCCCGAAAAACCCCTGACGGCGGGAATTGATGAAGATGTGATTTTGTCGGCCATCGTGGAAGGCGCCACCGATGGCATCGCGCGCATCGACAAGGACGGCCGGATCGTCTCCTGGACCACCGGCGCGGAACGTCTGCTCGGGTACAGCCGGGAGGAAATCCTCGGACAGGAGATTTTCAACATCGTGCCCCACGAACTGCGGAACGCGGTCCGCGCGGGACTCCAACGCCAGATCCGGGAGGGCGGCGTGTTTCATGAGGAAACCGTCCGCGTCCACAAAAAAGGCAAATCGGTCCCCGTCCTGCTGACCCGGGTCCCCCTGCAGGACGCGCGCGGGAAAACGGTGGCGTTCCTGGTCATTTTCAAGGACATCTCCGAAAAGAAAAAACTCCAAAAACAGGTGGAAACCCTGCAGCGGGACAACGCCATGGCCAAGGTGGCCGCCAAGGTCGCCCACGAAATCCGCAATCCCCTGGGCGTTCTGTTCTTGAAATCCGACTTGATGGTGGAACGCCTGGAAATGGCCTTCGAAAATTGGGGCAAGGGCGATCCCGGCCAGCACCGCGCCGTCTTGGAAAAATACGTCTCCGATATCAAACGCCAGATCTCGCGGCTGGAGGAAATCGCCAATAATTACCTCCAAATCTCCAAGATCCGCATGAACGAGCGCGAGGATGTCGATCTCCATAAATTCATGGAGGATCTGGAGGCCGAACTGCGCGAACATCATTCCGCCGACGGTGTCTCCTTCGCGTTTTCCGTGGCCGATGACCTCACCACCGCCTACCTGGATCCCCAACAATTCCAGCGGGTGTTCGCCAACCTGGTGCGGAACTCGGTGGAGGCCCTCCAACTCTCGCACAAACGGGACGGCCGCATCGAAATGCGCGTGACTCGCGGCGAAGGCGCACTCGAGTTCCTGGTCTCGGACAACGGACCCGGCATCCCCGCCCAAATCCAGGAAACCATCTTCGATCCCTTCACCACCACCAAGAGCATCGGTACCGGCCTGGGGCTTTATCTGGCGCGCGAAATTGTGGAAAATCATCAGGGTACATTGGTGATTGATTCGGCCGAGGGCCAAGGCACGCGCGTGCGGATCACGATCCCCCTTGGCGGTGATGAGGCGGCATAACCGTGGCGCGGACGATTTTGATCATCGACGATGACGCCACTTCCCGGGAAGTCGTGCGCGAATCCCTGGAAGGCAAGGACTTCGAGTTCCTCGAAGCCAAAACCGGCGAAGAGGCCCTGGAACTGTTCTCCACCCATGATATCGACGTTGTCACCTGCGACATCATGCTCCCCGGGACTGACGGCATCGAAGTCCTGCGCCATATCAAGGAAATCAAGCAGGACACCCAGGTCATCATGCTCACCGGCATCAACGAGGTCGATACCGCCGTGGAGGCCATGCGCCTCGGCGCCCAAGACTATCTCACCAAGCCCATCCGCCTGAAAGAACTGCGCGTTGTGGTCGACCGCGCCATCGAACAAAAACGCCTCGCCGAGGAACGGGAAGAATGGCGGCGGCAAATCGCCCGCTATTCCGGACGCCTCCTGGGTAAATCGCCCGCCATGCGGCGTATCTTCCACATCATCGAACAGGTGGCCCCCACCCGCAGCACCGTCCTCATCACCGGCCAGACCGGCACCGGCAAGGACCAGGTGGCCCAGGAAATCCACGAACAAAGCCGCCGCAACGACAAACCCCTCATCAAGGTCGATTGCGCCTCCCTGCCCGAATCCCTCCTCGAATCCGAACTCTTCGGCCACGTGCGCGGTTCCTTCACCGGCGCCATCAAGGACCGCAAGGGCCGCTTCGAACTGGCGGACGGGGGTACCATCTTCCTCAACGAAATCGGCGAAATGTCGGCCAGCGCCCAGCAACGCCTCCTTCGCTTCCTCCAGGACTCGGAACTGGAACGGGTGGGCAGCAGCGCCACCATCCGCGTCGACGTGCGGGTCATCGCCGCCACCAACAAAGACCTTCAGCAAAGCATTCAGGAAAAAAAGTTCCGCGAGGACCTTTATTACCGCTTGAAGGTCGTCCAAATTCATATCCCCCCCCTGCACGAACGCCCCGAGGATATCCCAATTCTGGCACAAGCGTTCCTGAAACGATACAGTGAGGAAACCGGCAAGGAACTATTCGACTTCGCCCCCGAGGTGATGGATCTGTTTTTCAATTACCCCTGGCCGGGCAATGTGCGTGAACTGCAACATACCGTCGAGCATTCCGCGATCTTCGCCTCGGGACCGCGCGTCACCTTGAAGGAACTCCCCGAGGAAATCATCCTACACCGCTCCGGCGAAGATGAAAAATCGGAGCCGGAACCGTTCGATCCCTCCAAACATATTGTGATTCCCATTGGTTCTACCCTCGAAGACGCGGAATTGGAAATCATTCGCAAGACCTTGAAACAGGTCGCGGGCAACAAGGAAGAGGCCGCGCGCATCCTTGGCCTCTCCCGCAGTTCTCTCTACCGCCGGCTCCCGAAACTCGCCTAGGACCTGTCCTTGGATCCTTGAGCCGGCTCGGTGGAGCGTCGATTATTCACTTTGGCACATTTACTGCTTTATTTACGGTTTGGGTGATTGATCATGCTTGATGTCCAGGATAAATCCCACCGCGTTCTGCGGGACTTTCTGACCGGAAAGAGTATCCTCATTGTGGATGACGACGATGACTACGCGGAAGCCCTGGATGAAATATTTTCCCTCCAGGGTTGCCGGGTCACCCGGCTTTCCGATCCCGTATCCGCCGTCGGCTGCGCCCTCGCGCACGACTTCGACCTCATGATCGTCGATAAAAACATGCCCCGCCTGGATGGCCTCGAATTCGCCACCCAAATCCGCAGCCAAAAACCCGCCTCCAAGATCGTTTTGACCACCGCCTGCCCCAACGAGGAATCCAGAAAACGCAGCCGGGATATCGGGGTCCGCTACTACCTCACCAAACCCTTCCGCAAAAACGACATCCTCGAAATCGCTTCCTTCCTGCTTTTGTAGAACGCCAATCCCTTCAGGTCGGCCGAATCCATTCATGGTTGATAAAACCAATTGGCGCCGGCATGTAAATCTTGAACCGGTGTATTCCGTTTTGCGCTCGGCTGATTCATCCTAAAGTTATAACGTTATCAATTATACAAATAATATCGTTATTTTTATTCCTTTTTTCCTTGTCCCATCCCGCCTCCCTGTGTTATACTGCTCTTTACTCGTCCACGTCCAGGCAGGATTTTGCAGTAGAGAAACTGATTGTTCTGAATCCTTTCTCGAGGGCAAATCCCGGCAGGCACGCAAACCTTTCCTGCCCTCTTTTTCCTACTCTTTCTGAAATTCACTCCCTAGCTTCAAGAACCGGAAGGAGGTTAGCCATGTACGTAAAACCTCGCAAAACCCATTATATTCGCGATTTGAGCCAGGTTCCCTTTCTGTCCCCCCGCGAACAAAACCGGTTGCGGCCGGTGGCGGAAAAATATGTCTTCCGCGCCAACGATTATTACCTGAGCCTGATCGACGAATCCGATCCCGAGGATCCCATCCGCAACCTGATTATTCCCCGGGAGGGCGAACTCAACGATTGGGGCCGCCTGGACGCCAGCAACGAAGGGACCTACACCAAGGCGCGGGGAGTCCAGCACAAGTACCATTCCACGGTCTTGCTGCTTTGCAACGAAGTTTGTGGCGCGTATTGCCGCTATTGCTTCCGCAAACGCCTGTTCATGGACGAAAACCATGAAGCGTCCTTGAATGTGAACGATGGGCTGAATTACATCGCCGAAAATCCCCGCGTGACCAACGTGCTGCTCACCGGCGGCGATCCGCTGCTCCTCTCCACCCGGCGCTTGACCTACATCCTGGAATCGCTGCGCCGCATACCCCATGTCCAGATCATCCGCATCGGCAGCAAGATGCCGGCCTTCGATCCCTGGTGCATCCTGGACAATCCCGAATTGCTGGATCTGTTCGAACGGATCAGCCGGGCGGACAAGCGGCTGTACCTCATGGCCCATTTCGACCACCCGCGGGAACTGACCGAACCGGCGGTGGCGGCCATCGACCAGTGCATCCGCCGGGGCGTGATCTGCTGCAACCAGTGCCCGGTCATCAAGGGCGTGAACGACGACCCGGAAATCCTCGCCTCGCTGTTCCGTCTGCTCTCCTTCATTGGTTGCCCTCCCTATTACTTGTTCCAGGGACGGCCAGTCGCGGGGAACGAACCCTATGAGGTGCCCATCGTCCGCGGTTTCTGGATCTACCAGAACGCCGTCCGCTTCACCTCCGGCCTCGCCGCCCGGGCGCGTTTCGTCATGTCGCATGAAACCGGCAAGATCGAAATCGTCGGCGTGGACGATGACTTCATCTACATGCGGTATCACCGGGCCGTGGACGAAACCCAAATCGGAAAAATGATGATATTCCACCGGGACGATTCCGCCTATTGGCTCGATCAGTTGGATCCCGTGGACGAGTTTCCTTGATCACCGCCCCGGCCGGCCTGGGAACGATGGAACGAGCACGGTGGGATGGATTCGCCCGCATCGCGTAATCCATCCCACCCGCTCCTTCAGAAGCCTGTAGGGTGGGTTCGCCGGGCAGGATGGGTTAGCGCGCGGCGCGTAACCCATCAATATCCTGTTCATCCTTTACATCCTGACCATCCTGATTCAGACAAACATGAAACTTCTCACTTCCCCCGGGCGGAGCTGCGGAATTTCCTCAAATATGGTATATTCCCCCCGATAATAGATTGCATGACATCTTCCGGGGATCTCGCTCCCGCCCGGGATTTTCTGGAAATGGCAATTTGTCGTTTTGGGCAAATGAAATCACAGTCTCTCGTCACGGTTCCAAATCACGGCCGGCTGGTATTCCCGATGCTCGTTCTGGGGTATGGGGCATTCCAGCCCCGCAACCCCGCTCTCCGGCCGTTACTTCGGTAGGGGAAAAGCGTTGTTCAAGAACGGTTGATCTTGAGGTTGGAGACTTGGCATGAAACGGTTTGCGAGCATTCTCTTTTGCGCCCTGGGGACCTGGCTGGCCTCCCCCCCGGCATCCCAGTCGCAAGGAGATTGGGCGGTTTACGAAACCTTTTCCCGCTACTCTCCCGCCGTCTTCTCCATCAACGTGGAGATCCCCAAGGAATTCATCCTCCACCGCATGGAAGAGTTGATGAACCAGTTCCGGGATTTGCAGGAATCCTCCTCGGATATCATCGCCGAGGGATCCGATTCCGTCCTGTCGCAGCAATTGTTCAGCAACCTGACCGTGCAGTGGCAGCGCAAGCTGTACATCATGAAAACCCAAATGCTGGCCAACAACCGGGTGCGTGGAGCCGGCTTCGCCATCGATTCGCATCATGTGGTCACCCTGGCCTCCATTGTCAAAAGCGCCACGCTGGGGGGCACGATCACCATCGAGGACGATTTCCGCAAAGTGGCCCAGGCGGAGTTGTTGGGCGTCGATGAAATGATGGGCGTCGCCGTCCTGCGGGTGAACGATGTGACCTTCACCAGTTTCGTGGACCTCAACCGCGTGGCCGACCAGTTGCCGGTGGCTTCCTATATCATGACCATTCAACGCCCTTATGCCTTACCCGCGTCGCCCTTTTCGGGCATGATCGGCGGCTATTACCGGAAAATGAACCTGTTCGAGTACGAGCGCTATATCCAAACCGATTTGCCCTTCTACCCGGGCAACGAAGGCTCGCCCGTTTTCAGCCCCTCGGGACAATTGATCGGCATGATCGCCACGGAGTTCCACATCGGTAATTTCCCGGGGATCACCCTGGTCACCCCCGCGGAAATCGTCGTGGATTCCGCCCAGTCCATCATCAAAACCGGCAAACGCGACCGCGGCTGGATTCCCGGCATGGTCTTGAAACAGGACGAGGATGGCGTTTTGATTGAAGAACTGGCCGACAACAGTGTCGCGGCGGAATCCGGCCTCAAGGAGGGCGATCTCATCATTGGCGTGGGAGGCGAGCGGGAAAATCAATTGTGGAAAATCTACTACAAGATCCTCGACACCAGCCCCAATGAAACCATCCGGCTGGAAGTCAAACGCGGTACCCAGTTGTTCGTGTTCGACGTGCCAACCTCTCCGCGAAAGCCAAGGTAGGTAACTTGTACCGGCTCCCACGAATCCTTTTCCTCACCGGGATTTTACTGCTCACGGGTTTTGGCGCCATCCAGGCCAAAAACCAACCGGCGGTGACGTTTCTCTCGCTGCTGGAAGAAATGATCTCCCTCCAATCGCTCTATCTCCCTCCCGCATATTCCGTGCATCTGATCACTTCTCCCAACGCGGAGGCCGCGCCCGGGGCGGAGGCCGCGGCCCCCCGGCCAGAGGGGGATTGGTTTGTCATCGCCGAATTGAAGGGTCCGGGAGCCATCAGCCGGATCTGGTCCCCCAATCCCTCGGGCCTGATCCGGATTTTCCTCGACGACGGCTCCACGCCCATGCTCCAGGTCTCCTTCCCGGACCTGTTCGGAGGCCAGATCAAACCGTTTCAGAAACCGTTCATCCGGAGTTCAAGCCAGATCCCCGGCGCCCATTGGTCCTATATCCCCATCCCCTACGCGAAATTCTGTAAAATCGCTCTGCAAACGCTGTGTGATTACCAAATCGAATATCTGACCTTTCCCGACCATCAACCGGTGCAGCCGTTTCCCTATCCCCTATCCAAAGAGGACGGACGTAAATTCAGTGAGATCGTCAAAGCCGTCAAAACCATCCCCCAGCCACCGTATAAAGAGGGCAACGACCTCAAAACCTATACCGTCACCTACTCGCTGGCCGCCGGGGAACGGATTGTCCTCGCCACCTTCGCCGGTCCCGCCGTCCTCCGCGGGCTGCAAATCCGCTGGCCGGACAGCCGGGTGGAAACCGGCCGTTGGCTCTGGCTGAACGGCTATTGGGACCAGGAAAAATCCCCTAGCCTGTGCGTTCCCTTGCATGATTTCTTCGGCGGAACCGTCCAAACCCTGGCGGCCGGGCGGGACAAGCACGGCTGGCGCTACTTCTACCTGCCCATGCCGTTCCAAAAGGAAGCCCGGTTCGAACTCAAGAACAATTCAGCCAATCAAATGTACAAAATCGAGGCCAAATTCGCGGTCCAGACCGTGACCACACTCCCCTCTCCCCCTCGCACCCTTCACGCCCTCTGGACGCGGGAAAACGAAACCCCCGTGCGGAATCTTCAATGGAATTCCAAAAATTACGGGCTGATCGGTGATCCCAACGATAATTACGTAGTCCTCTCCACGCGCGGGAAAGGCCATCTCGTGGGTTTAGGCCTGCACGCCGTCCCCTTGCCGGACAGCGAAGTCTCCCTCTTTTTGGATCAATCCTCTCCGCCGCTCCCTTTCCCGCCCGCGAGTCTCCTGGGATTTTTCGATCAGGCCGGCAAGGCGCAAACGGTCAATTGGCTCTTTGCCGGGGGGACCGATAGCCGCACCCTGGGCAACTCCCTGTTCCGCCTGTTCGTGCCCGCCCCCGTGGCGTTTGAGCAGGGCGTCCTGGCGGCTTTCACCCACGGACCGGCCAACAGCCTCCGCGTGGATTACGCCGGGACGGCGTTCTGGTATCAGGAAGAGCCGCATTCGGCTTATCCTTGGCCGCCTCCCGCCGGCGGCGGGCGTTTCCGTGTTTCCCCCCCGGTCCAGCCCGTGATCGAGTTCCACCCCACGGAAGAGGTTACGGTGCTGCCCCTGGAAGCGGAAAGCCTGCCCGCCGAAACCGTGGGGGGAGTCTACGATCCGCAGGATATGCTTCCTTACGGCCCGGATTGGAGCGGCAACCAACAGCTGCGCTTCGAAGCCGGACAGCCGGGCGGGGCTTTGATTCTCGAATCCCCCGAACCGGCCTTCTCGGGATGGTATTACCTGGAATGCGTGATGACCAGCGGTCCCTGGGGCGCGGTCACCGAAATCCAAGTGGAAGACCAGATCATCCATCCCGGCGTCGATCTCTACAGCCCCGACATCGTCCCGAAAAAAGTCGTTTCCGAATCGCCCACGTTTCTCCACGCCGCCAAGGAGCCCAAGGTGCATTTCGTGGCCCGCAAGAAAAACGCGAAATCCTCCGGGTATGTCATCGGCGTGGATTGCTTTCAATGGAAGCCGGTCGTCCAAACTCCCAATTCGCTGGAAATCCTGGGCCCACTGAATCCGATCAGCGATCCGGCGGATTTGGTGACGTCCGCCACTCCGCGCGTCATCCAATCCCGGGACGGCGATCCCTTGATCCTGGGATCCCTCCTGCCGGGAGTGGATTCCCCTCCAACCACCGAGATCCTGCCCGATTCCTCCAAGGACCGTTTTCCCCTGGGCTCCCTTCTGACGGACGCCAATCTCGAACAGGGCCTCTTTTTCATCACCTGGACCATCCATGCCGGCCGCAACGGCATTTACCGCTTCGAAATCGAGCCGGCGGATGCCGAACCGTTCCTGTTCAAAGAGGAATCAGGACGGATCGTGACCTGGATCCACCGCCTGCTTATCAATGACATCCTCTTGACCGGCAAGGACATTGTCCGGTACGATCCGGCCGCGAAGCAGGTGCTGCCCTTGCGCTACCGTGTCCCCTTGCAAGCCGGGGACAACCGCCTGTCCTGGCTGATGAACAGCAAAAAGGATACGTGGATCACTCCCCGGCTGTACGGCGTGCAGGCGGGGAGTTGAGTTGGTTTTGGATTGCGTTCCGTGCGGATGTTCTCGATCCCGCGGGATCCTCCGAGATCCCCCCCCAAACTTCGGTTGATCTTTACCCAAAGGTTTTATCAGGATGCCCTCTCCGTGCGGGCGGGAAGCCGGCCGGTCATGGCGCAGGCTTCCCGTCTGCCTCCTGTTCCAATGGGATTGAGTAGGAATAGCCGGGATTGACACTCCCTGGAGAGGGTAAAAATAGATGGCTCATCCGATACGGGCGTTTATTTTCAAAAGGGTGTGATCGGTTTCCAATTGATCAGGCCTGATAGGACCACCCCAATCTCCCTCTCCCTCCAGGAGAAGGCCGGAGCGAGGGGATTGTGCAGGGACGGACCGGGGTGTCCGCCCTTGTCAGGAGCCCCGTTGGATGGATTGAGCGTTGCGGAATCCACCCAAATCCACCCCCCACCCCCTACCGTATCCGGTTCAATTCCCGCAGACTCAATCCGTACAACAACAAGGTCCCGCTGAGATAAAAGAGGAAATGCCGGCCGGCGTGGAAGAGCCAATCGTGGATGTGATCCCACGGCGTTTCCGGCGTGGGGAAGTGATAGAGCAGATAGAGTGGACTGAACATCTTGATCATGGTGGCATCGCAGGCCGGATCGATCTGGCTCATTATGAATGCCAGCATATACGGCAGCGCCAGGACACCGCAGGCCAGCAAATACCCCCCGGTCGTGGCCTGGCTCACCTTGGCGAAATGGATCGAGCCGTAGACCCCCGCTTGCATCAAGAAGAACAAGTGCAACAGCAGGATGAGGGCATAACCCAGGATATGCGCCAGGTAAAACGGGGTTCCGTCCGTCAGTCCCCAAAATTGAACAAAACCAAACAGCAGCGAGGAGAGAAGAAACGGGACACCGAACAAAATGCCCGCGCGGAAGAAACATTGAGACAACGCGCCCGCCAGCTTGCCGTGAAGCAGCATCCGCGTGTGGGTGATCGTGGTCATCAGCAGCTCCCACGTCTCCCGTTCCTTCTCGCGCGCGAACAACGGCCCGGCGTAGGCGGGAACGAGCTGGGCGATGAAGATCAGCGTGAAGATGGCCACCCAGCGCCCTTCCTGCAGCGGGCTCATCAAAAAGAAAACATGGGCCAGCAGGATCACCAGGTACCAGGATGCGAGATGAAACAGCATTTGCGAGGCGGCGTAGCCCAGCCGTTCGCGGACCCGGATGGGATTCTGCCCATCCGCGTATTCCCACCAGGACCGCGCCGCCCGGGTACCATGGGGATTTTGGACCGTTTGCCCGAACTGGAAATGGCGCGCGCGCCGCATTTCCCAAAACTGCCGCGGGGCCGGCTCGGCATACCGCAACCGTGACCGCGACGCCCGCAGGACAAACACCGGCACGCCGGCGAAGAACAGCAAGCCGATCCCCGCCATCGTCCAACTCCACAGTTCCGGCAGGGGAGGATTGAGCGATGCCGGGGCATACATGTTGTAGATCTGGATCAACAAGGCCAGGAGGGCGTACAGGATGCCCACCCAGAAGGCGAGGATCGATCCCCCCACGGCGAAGAACAAAAAGGAGGTCAGCTGGGTTAGCAGTATCGCGCCGAAGATGGATTGCGCCTGCAATGCATGAAAGATGGCGAACGAGGCCACCAAAAAACAAGCCAACACCAGCCCCGCGCTGCCCAACGCCACTTCCAGCGGCGATACGCCCCCCCGGGCCAAACAGATGGATATAAGGGGAAACGTGGCCACGATCAACAGGACCATCACTCCCAGGGTGGAAATCAGTTTGCCCCCCAGAATGCGGCCGGCGGACAGCGGAGTGGTGAGCAATAGGGGAAAGGTGTTCTGATCCCGTTCCGAAATAAGGCCGTGCGCGACGATCCCCGGCAGGAAGACCACGATAATCAGGAATTCCATGGAGATGATCGCGAAATAGAGGATCCGCCCGATGGGAAACGGTTCGAGAGTCAAAAAGACCTGCGAGTACGACGCCCACACCAGGCAGAGGACCGCCGAACCTCCACTCAACACCGCGGCCAGGAGGATCCAAAACCGGAAGCCGCGCGCCTGACGGATGAATTCGCGCAGGGTGATGGGATTGGCGGCGAACCAATCCGCGGCGTCGCGCAGGGCTTCGATCAAGCGGATTCCCCACCGGCGGAAACACGGTCCGCCGGTCCGCGGTTCGGTATTCATGACGCACTCTCCCCCATGGCCCCGATATGAAAACGGTGACCAGAAATCTTCTGAAATAGGATGTAACACGCTTTTCGAAAAGTGTAAACAGATTGGAAGGGGAAGGAAAAATGAAAAAGCCGTCGAACCGGCGGTTCAACGGCGTAAACATCTCAGACGAAAACGCAAATGATTCAGGATGCGATCGCCGTCTCGAGGGCGTCGGACATGACCTGCTTCGAGGTGAAGCCGATCCACTTGTTGACGACTTCACCGCCTTTGACGATCATCAGCGTCGGCACGCTCATAACCCCGTACCGCATGGCCAGATCCTGGTTGGTGTCGACATCGACTGTCGCCACCTTGGCGCGCCCCGCGAATTCCTCGGCCAATTCATGAACCAAGGGCGCAACCTTTTGGCAGGGACCGCACCAGGAAGCGCTGAAATCCACCAATACGGGAACCTCCGATTCAAGCACTTCGGTCTCGAAATTGCCGCCCTGGATCTCGATGGAATGTGACATAATTTTCTCCTGCGTTCTGCAATCGTTGGGTCTCGACAGCAGGTGATCATACTCTGCGGATCACGTATGGTACGAAGAGTATACCCGCTCGATCCGGCAACGGCAAGTTTGCGATCCATTTCGCTCACTCCCCCCCGGGCGGCCATTACCTCCCCATTCGGATTCCGTTACAATTCATGCATGCCAATGGCCGTTTCAAAAATCGATCTCACCATCCGTTGACAGGACCACCCCAATGATCAAGAAAATATGGCCTTTTGTCCTTTCGTTTTCCATCTTGGCGGCCGGGGCCGGTTGCGCTTCCACACAAAAATCCCAGTCCGCGGCCTCTTCTCCCGCGGCTTCATCCACGGCCACGGTTACGAAAGCCGCTGATTCCCCCCCGCCGGCCCCGCAAACCCCCGCGGAAGCCCGGATCCAGAAGAAAATCGACGCGCATGTCGACCAAATCGGCCAGGAAAAGCGTTCCAAATTCCGTCTGCAATCCCTGTTCCGGTGATTCGCGGGCTGGCGGAATGGAAATGGTTTAATCCGCTTGATATATGTAAATCCTCCCCCATGCCCATTTTCTTTAGGCAAAACCTCCCCTTCGTGATAGACTTTTAATAGATCCCCATACGCCGGTGCCAGGGAGTTGTGATGATGAACTCTTTTTTCCGCCCCGTGGTAGCATGGTTGGCGTTATTCGTGTTGTGTCTCGCCGGGCCTGCCTTCGGGCAGGAATTTTTGTTGCGGAACAACCTGGTTTCCGGGCAGGTCGGCCGGGCCGTCACCCAGATCGACATGGTGGGCGATTCGCTCCTGACCGGGCAGAAGGCCGCCACCCAGCTGCGCATGCGGATGACGCGTGATTTCCAGGTCTCGTCGGTGGACGGCATGGGAAACGCGCGGGTGGACGTGGCCGTGCGGCAGATCCAGACCCAGGGCAAGATGGACAACGCCTCGTTCAACAAAAACCTCACCGGGGATGAGCTCCAGCAGGTGATGTTCGGCGCGGACCAGATGACCCTCGATATCACCCCGCTGGGGATGATCAAGGAAGGCGGCGATTTTTCGTTCGAACAGCTGGGAATCGCCCTGCCTGCCTCCGTGGGGGATTCGGGCGGTTTCGAATTTCCCACCTTTCCCGCCGGACCGGTGCGCATCGGTTCCGTCTGGAACGAAAAGGGAATTCTCATCCTGCCGGGGGCCGGGACGGGTGGCGCGGCCGGGAACGAAGTATACCAGCTGTCGCGGGTGATCCAGACTCCTCAGGGACGCGTGGCGGTGATCCGCTACAAGAAATTGACCGATCTGTCCGGACTGGGACTGGGCGGCAACGAAATCCTCGCCGCTCCGGGGGCGGTTCTGCCCAATCTGGGTGGCGCGCAAGCGGGCGGCGCGGCGCCGTCTATAGGGCAGAAGAGCGCCCGGACCAGCGGAAAGACGCCCGCGTCCCTTCCGGGAAACGGGAATTCGGCCAACGAAAATGAACGGCTCGCGCGGGAAGTGGCGCGGCTGGCCAACCAGGCCGCCGCGGCCGGCGAACGGACTGGGCAAACGAAATCAAGGAATGAACGGACCCTCGGGAAGGACTCGTATACCAATACCCGGAATGGCTTGACGAAAAGCGAGGAGGAACGGCTCGAACAGGAAGTCACGCGGCTGGCCGGGCAAGCCGCCGCGGCCAATGGCGGGGTGGCGCAACCCGGACTCCAGACCGCGCCTCTCGGAACCGCCGCGTCCGGAACGCGGTCCTCATCGCCGTCCGTGAAGGCGGGCGGCCTGGTGGTGCAGCTGGAGGGCGAGATCGAATTCAACATCGACCAGGGCGCGGTGATCAAGACCACTCAGCACGGGATGTGGAACCTGAACCTGAATATGAACAACCTGCCGTCCCTCCAGGCGGGATCAACGGCCGCTCCCAACAAAACCACCAACATGACCCAGAAGATGAACATGAACCTGCAGACCCAGTTTCAATGGCGCAAGCCCCCCACGGCCCCCAGCCCCGCCGTCCAATCCGTCCCGGCGCTTCCCGTCCCGCCGCAGCTGCCGGTCGAAAAACTCTCCGGATCCACCACCCCGCCGCGGGAGTTGCCGTAAGGGGGGATCTCTTTTTTAAGGTTCATTTGGGAAATGCATGCTTAGCGGAAGAAATGGGTACGATTCCGCATTCCGGTTTTCTCATCCTTGGTCAACAGCCCATGCAACCTCCGTTTTTTGGACAACCTCCCTTCTTTGTGTATACTGATTCCATCATCCCAGCCTGATTCCGAGTGGTTTGATCGCCAATATTCTGCTCGAACGAGGAGTGTGAACATGGACCAACTGTCACGGCGTGAATTCATGCGCGCGGGCGCGCTCGGCGCGGGCGCGGCGGCCGCGCTGCCCGGTTGGGCGGCGGCGCGGGAGGCGAAACCGGAATCCCCGAAACCGGCGGCCGCCACGGACCGGATCGAGATCGGCCGTTCCGGGATCAAGGTCTCGATGCTCGCCCAAGGAACCGGCGCGAACGGCTGGCAGAAGCAATCCGACCAGACGCGCCTGGGCATGGACGGTTACACGAGCCTCATGCGCCACAGCTTCGACAGCGGCATCAACTTCTTCGACATGGCTGACCTGTACGGCTCGCATCCTTTCATGAAAAACGCGCTGCAATTCATCCCGCGGGACCAGGTGGTGCTGCTCAGCAAGATCTGGTTCGCCGGCGGGGGCGGCATGAAGGCGGCCACGGCCGCCAAATCCGAAATCGAGCGCTTCCGGCAGGAACTGGGGACGGACGTGATCGACATCTGCCTGGTGCATTGCGTCACCAATCCCCGCTGGCCCGAACAGCAGAAACAGATCCGCGAGGAACTCTTGGAACTGAAGGAAAAGGGCGTGGTGAAGGTGGTGGGCTGCTCCTGCCACAGCCTGGAGGCGTTGCGTGTGGCGGCGGAAGACCCATGGACGGAGCTGATCTTCTCGCGCATCAACGACAAGCAGAAAAAGATGGACGGGCGGCCGGCCGAGGTGGCGTCGGTGTTGCGGCAGGCGCGCAAGAACGGCAAGTTCGTGGTGGGCATGAAAATCTACGGCTGCGGCGACCTGACCAAAAAAGAGGACCGCGACGCCTCTCTGCGTTATGTCCTGGACAACAAACTGGTGGACGCCATGACCATCGGCTTCACCGGTCCCGCCCAGGTGGATGATTCCATCGGGCATATCGCCGAAGTGCTGAAAGGCTGAGATTCACATCCGGCAGGAGGGAAAGGGTTCACCCGGCCAGTGCGTACATTTTCTAAAGGAGGCGATCGGTTTCCAATGGATCAGGCTGGAGAGGACTACCCCAACTTCCCTCTCCCTCTGGGAAAGGGCCAGGGTGAGGGAAAGCCTGATCGCACTGTTTTTCTCTTCCATTTGCGTATCGCCGTTTACTTATCGGTAAAATAAGTTCCCTTTCGGGGACGGCTTTACAGCAGCCCCGGGTTTCAACCCTGGGTATAGGATTCGGATGTACGCATTTCCCGGATGAACCAGGAAAAATCCCCGCCGGGAAGCAGGTTCGCGTGTGTTTTCGCAATGAATAATCTGGGCTGATCTTTACACAGAAGTCTTCCAAGGATGTCATCCCCGCGAAAGCGGGGTCCGGCTGTTCAACGCATATCAATATCATTGTAGGGGCGTCTCTTTTACATCCTTACCACGTCTCCTTCACTCTCACCCCGTCCCTCTCCCCTCAAGGGAGAGGGCGAAGCTCTATTGGGAGCCGCGCCGCGCGCTAATCCATCCTGCCGGCTCACCATCACTCCGGAGTCAAACCGTTCCGCCGGATCACCTCGCGGTACCATCCCGCGGAGGTCTTCGGGATGCGCCGGCCGGTGGGGAAATCGACATAGTACAGGCCGAAACGCTTGGAGTATCCGCAAGCCCATTCGAAATTGTCCAGGAACGACCAGACGAAATAGCCCCGCAAGCGCACGCCTTTTTGCATCGCCGCGTGACATTCCACCAGGTATTGCCGCAGAAAATCAATCCGGCCGGCATCCTCCACCGTGTCCCCGCTCCACTCGTCCTTCATCGCGCAGCCGTTTTCGGTAAGCCAGATCTCCGGGCGGCCGTAGCGCGCGTCGATCCATTCCAGCAGTTTGCGGCAGCCCCAGGGCGCGATGCTCCATCCCATTTCGGTCTTCGGCCAGTTTTCATCGGCGGACAAAATCACGCCGTGATCTTCGCTGAGGCCGCTGTTGCTTTCCACATCCTCCGAAAATGGAACATCCCCCCGTGATTCGGAAGCGTACATCGTCGTGTAGTGGTTCAGCCCGAAATAATCCGCGGAGCCTTGGATCAGCGCCCGGTCTTCGGGGGTGAAGCGGGGCAGCCGTCCGCCCACGCGCGCCTTCATGCTGTCCGGGTAATCGCCGCGGCAGACCGGATCGGTGAACCAGCCCAGGAAAAATTCGACCGCGCGTTCGGCGGCCTTTTTATCAGCCTCGGTATCGGTCCGGGGCTCGCGCCAGTCGCAGTTGTTGGCGATCCCGATGACGCCCTTCTGCCGGTCCTGGAACCTCCGCCGGTACGCGTCCACGGCCAGCGCGTGGGCGCGCAGCAACTGGTGGGCGGCGAGATACGGCTCCGTGGTCGAAATCCGGCCGGGGGCGAAATAGCCCTGCCCATAGCCCAACACGGCGGTGACCCACGGTTCGTTCAGCGTGATCCAATGCTTGACCCGGTCCCCGAAGTGCTCGAAGCAGACCGCCGCGTAGTCCCGGAACCGCTCCGCCGTCCGGGGATTCAGCCAGCCGTCTTCTTCCAGATACAGCGCCAGGGGAAAATCCCAGTGGTGCAGGGCCGCCCATGGTTCGATGCCATTTTCCAGCAGCGCGTCGATGAGTTGGGAATAAAACCGGATTCCCCGGGGATTGATTTCCCCCCGGCCGGTGGGAAGAATACGCGGCCACGAGATGGAGAAGCGGTAGGCCTTGAGCCCCATCTCCGCCATCAGCGCCACGTCCTCCCGGAAGCGGTGGTAATGATCGGCGGCATTGTCGCCGGTCTCGCCGTTGTGGATTCTCCCCGGCGTGTGCGTGAATGCGTCCCAGAGGGAAAGCCCCTTCCCGTCCTCCAGCCACGCGCCTTCGATTTGATAGCTCGACGTGGCCGCTCCCCAGACAAAGTGTTCTGGAAATTGGATCATGGTTACAGGCCTCGTGTATTTTATCTGAATCCGGATAGCCCGGGTGCTCAAGATGACCAGGATTTTTGATGGATTACGCACCGCATGCCAACCCATCCTGCATGTTTATCCTTTTTGTCATTGCCATTGGATCCCGGCGATCGCGTAGACAACGATTTCCGGTATATAAAAACTGACCAGGCCCTCTTTCCATTCAAACGGAACCGGTTGGTCCTGTTCCCGCGGCGGCAGGGTGATGTTCACCGCGGCCGCTTTTTGCCCTTCGGGAAGCCGGATCCGCACCGCGATATTTTTCATGACCTCCGGGGTTTTGAAATTCACCAAATGGATCGCCCGCCGTCCCGGCTGATCGAGCAGCTCGGCGCACAAACCCACCGGCGCGTCAACCACCAGCGAGAGTTGGTTTTCATACGTTTCGCGAAACGTTTCGAGAAACTCGTCACTCTCCTCGATGCGCAGCACGCGGGACGGGGGGAGGTCATCGAAAGGAGCCCGGGGGCGGGGGTTCATCCATTCATCGAAAATACCGGCCTCTCCCAGAATGCACAGATTTCCTCCATGTTTCACAAATTGCTTGATTAAAGTTATCTGATCATCGGATAACGCCACGCAGCCCGCCAAAACGAGAACGCGATAACGATTCAGCTCGGCGAGATGGGCATCGAATATAATCTGAAAGGGCAGCCGATTCTCGATGAATCCTTGCTCCACGCGGGCCGTGAGCGCCGCATGCCGCGGATCGGCGAACATCTGCGATGGGAAGGAGCGCAAGACCGCGATATCGGCCGCCACCCGCGTGTCACGGAACAGGCCGCGGCGGGTATGAAAGAAGCGGATATATGGTTCCAATTCGCTGGATACCGGCTTTTCCGAACCGGGTTTCTCCACGAGGTTGCCGTATTCGAACCAGGTGACGCAGCCCAGGCAGTTCAGATTGAAGGCCATGGATTCCGCCAGTTCCAGGGGCGTGGTGCAATAGGCGAAGGCCAGGTTGTCCATGCGCCGGGCCACTTTGTAAGTGCAAATGCGGGTCTGGAGTTTCCCGTCTTTCCATCCGGAGGGAAGGCCTTCATCCCAAAAGGCCTCGCCGCCGGTCAAAAGCCGGCCATGGTCGACCGGCGCTTCCATCCGTTCGGAAACACCCCCCGGATTGCACTCGAGCAAGATATCCGGGCGCAGAGTCCGGGCGTACCGGCCCATCTCATGATACGAATCCGCCAGGGAACGGCTGGCAAAATCAAGCCAGGCATAACGCAGCCGGCCGTCCGGCGCTCGGGCCAGCGACTGCTTGAGCGAAGCCAAATCCTCGATATTCAAAGTTCCTGCGCTGGAGGGTGGGATTGTGTTCCGAAGATAATCCTGGAACCGCCGCATCGAATTGTCATCCCAGCCGGGGCCGATGACATAGTTGTCGAAATGCAACAGGTCAGCCTGGATGTCGCGGACAGCAAAGCGGATGAGGCTTTTGTAGAACGCCAGGGCGTCCGGATGGTTGCGGTTCCAGTAATAGCGATAGGCCGCGCCACCGTAGGTGATGGGATTCCCCTCCCCGTCACGGACCACCCAATCCCGGGCTTGGGGGACTTCCTGGAAGAACAACTCCCAGCCGAACGCGCCGCTGTAATTGTACACCCCCACGCGCAATCCGGCCTCATGGCAAAGCCGCGCGAAACGCACCGCGCCGGCCATGCTTTCCGCTTCGGCTTGCTTCCCGAATCCTTTGTAGCAGTGCATCATGACGAAGTTGACCCCGAGTTTTTTCAACCGGCCGATCATTTCCGGACTGTGTTCACGCCGGTATTGATCCTGCTGCTCCGGGGTGGGCGTATATCCCGCGCCGCCATCGCGCCGGACGCGGAAGAGCAACGGTTCCCAACTGCCCGCCATGACCAGGCCTTCTTCATTCAGCCAGGCGGGCCGTTGCTCCACCGGCAAGGTAAGCGTTTCGGCGAAAAGCGGATGGACGACGCCAAACAGGAGAAGGAGAAAGTATGCCCAAGGCATGGATCGGCCTCCTTAAGTAGCTTTGCCGGAAAAGTCAGGCGGGATATGCCAGGCACAATACACACTCCCGCGTTCCCAACGTGTAAGTTCAAATCATGACCTGGGCCGGCTGGTCATTATGGAACATCGCCGTATTCGTTTCTATTTACCCAACCGCGGAGAAAGGGTGAATTTCGCCCTGCCAGGGCTTCCCTCACCCGGGCCCTCTCCCCGAGGGAGAGGGAATTTCGGGGGTGGTTTTCATCCCTCTTTGCGAAGAGATGCGATCCGACTAGCGGAAAATAACCGTGCTTGCCGGATGAGCCGAATTTTGATGGGTTGCACGGCGCTTACCCATCCTACTTGACTATCGGCTGTCCCGTTTCTTTCTGATCTTCAGGTTGTCCTGGATCAGTTGCATCCGCTGTTGAACGCAGACCGAAGAGCGCCGGCCGTCCGGAGGCGTGTTCAGCGTGTAATCGAGCAGGCGGCCGACGGTTGATGTGACGACGTGCAGGCGCGTGTCGGAGGAACCGTAATAGATGAAGACGTCCCCGTTTTCGCGGGCGATCCAGCCGTTGGAAAAAACGACGTTCGAGACATCGCCCACGCGCTCCCCGCCTTCGGGCGCGAGGAAATAGCCGCCCGGCTGCTTGACGATCTTCGAGGGATCCTCCAAATCCGCCAGGAACAGATACAGCACGTAGCGCATGCCCGCCGCCGTGTCGCGCACACCGTGGGCGAGATGCAGCCAGCCGGCCTCGCTCTTGATGGGGGCGGGCCCCAGGCCGTTCTTGCCTTCCTTGATGGAGTGATACTCGCGCCGGTCGATGATCGTCTCCTCCTCGAGGACGGCGTTTTCCATGGAAGGCGACAGCCCCCAGCCGATGCCTTCGCCCGAACCGGTGGCGGCGAAATGGCGCAACGGGCGGGTATAAAACGCGTACTGGCCGTTCACGAATTCGGGATGCAGCACGCAGTTGCGCTGCTGCTCGGAGCGGGTTTTGAGATTCGGCAGGCGCTCCCAGGTTTTCAAGTCCTTCGTGCGGGCGAGGCCGCAGGCGGCCACGGCGGCGGAGAGGTTGTCCGGCTGCTGGGGATCGTGGCTTTCCGCGCAGAAGAGGCCGTAGATCCACCCGTCCTCGTGCCGGACCAGGCGCATGTCATAGACGTTGGTTTCCTGCTCGTCCAGCGCGGGCAGGACCACCGGTTCGTCCCAAAAGCGGAAACGGTCCACGCCGGTGGAGCTTTCGGCCACGGCGAAGAACGATTTGCGGTCCCAGCCCTCCACGCGCGCCATGACGCACAGCGAGCCGTTCCATTCGATCGCGCCCGCGTTGAACACGCTGTTGATCCCCATCCGCTCCATACAATATGGATTCGTCCGGGAATACAGGTCGTAGCGCCAGCAGGGCGGCGTGTGCGCGGCGGTCAGAACGGGGCGCTTGTAGCGGTCGAAGATGCCGTTGCCCCCCTTTTGCTTTTTGTTTTTCTTTTCCACGAGGCTGTTATACGTTTTAAAGATGGCTTGGACCTTCTTTTCAAATTCCTTCTTCGACATGAAAGGTTCTCCTTCCCCATCGGATGAATTCATGGATTGTTCATCCGAGTCATCGCGGGATATCGTTTTCCCTCACCCCGGCCCTCTCCCATCAAAATTCTGTCTGAATCCGGATGGCCAGGATGCACAAGATGATCAAGATATAGATGGGTTACGCTGCGTTAACCCATCCTACACGATGGAATATCCGTCCGGTTCATCGTAGGGGCCCGTTGCAACGGGTCCCTGCGTTCGAATCGGAGCCTCTCTGTTTCACCCTCGCCCCAGCCCTCTCCCATAATGGGAGTGGAAGACGTTAGTTACATGGACCGCAGGCGGTGGAGGATTTCCAGGCAGGCGCGGGTGTTGTGATAGGGGCCTTTCCATTCGGAGATCTTGGGCTGGCTGTCATCCACGATGCCCTCGCGGGACACCCGCCAGAACCATTCGCCGCGCTGTTGGTCGACGATCCGCGTCTCGATGAAATCCCAGCATTGCAGGGCCGCGAGGAGATATTTCTCCCCGCCGGACAATTGATACGCGTTGATCATTCCCACCACCGCTTCCGCCTGCGGCCACCATTCCTTGTTGGTATCGATGATGGTTCCTTCCTTCCCTTCGTAGAACAACCCTCCGTCGGAATCGAAGCCCTCCTGGTAAACGGCTTCGGCCAGGGACAAGATTGTGTCTTTCACGTGCGCCTTGATGGCTTCCACTCCCAACACTTCGGCGGCTTCCCACAACAGCCAACTGCCCTCGATATCATGTCCGAAGGTGTAGGTGGACGATTTCGGAACCCAATGTTCATCGAAGAAATGTTGAAAATGAGAGTGCGTGGCATCGAGGATTTGGTGTTGGAAAATACCGATTAGCTCGAGCAACCGCTCCCGCGCGAGGTCCCCGTTCCAAACCCGGTACAAATTGGTGTAGGCCTCGAGGAGGTGCAGGTGGTTGTTCATGGACTTCTTTTCATTCATGTCCTTGCCGCTCAACCGGCTGTCCTCGGCCGGCGTCCAGTCGCGGTTGAGCGTTTCGTAATAGCCGAGGTACTGATCGTCGTGGCTGTGTTTTTCGATGAGCTGAAACACTTCGATGGCGTGCCTCAGGGCGGGTTCCAAACGCGTGGCCCGGTAATACTCGGCCAGGGCGTAAAGATAAAACGCCTGGCCGTAGATCTTCTTCATGTCGTCCAGGCCATGGCCTTGGCTGTCGAGCAGCCAGAAAACCCCGCCGAAGTCCCGGTCCCGGAAGTACCGGTCCAGGTACTCATACGCCCGCTGCGCGAGCTGGAGAAACCGGGAATCGTAGTCGTACCGGTACACGGCGGAAAACGTCCACAGGACGCGGGCGTTGAGGATCAATCCCTTGGGCGCGTTCTCGACGACCGTCCGGTCGTTCATCATCCGGCCGATGAATCCGCCGTGGCGGGTGTCGAGCGAATGCCGCAGCCAGAAAGGCAGAATATCGCCGTGGAGTTCCCGCTCCACCCGTTTGCGAAAGTTGCCGAGCGTTTCATTGTCCATGGCGGATCTCGACGCGGGAAAGGGCGGCGGGGCCGGTCAATTCGATCCTCAAATACCGCGTTCCCTCCGGCAGAGAAGGCAGATCATACCGGACCGGCCGCAAATACCCGTACTCGCCCTCCCCGGTGCTGTAATCGGTTTTCTGCGTATCGGCGGCCGTGAAATCCTTCCCGTCCGGGGAGGCTTGAAACACCGGATCGGACGGCGGCTCCGCGAAAAAGGCGTTCACCCGGGCGGCCTTCATCGTCCCGGCCATGCGATAGATCAACCAGCCGCCGAGGGTCCCTTGCAGGCGGTGGATGTCCTCCTTGTATTTCCGCGCTTCGTTGCGCGCCAGGACCCAGCGGCTGGAGCGCATGAGAATCTGGGCGTCGTTCTCGAACTCATCGACGAAGGTGAGACAATCGGCCTGGACCGGACCCACGGCGTTCCCCGGTTCGGACACCCCCGCCGGGTTTCTCGCCCGGACGCGGTAAAAATACGCCTTGCCGATTTCCGCCGTGACATCGCTGAACAGGGGCTGGTATTGCGCGTCCGCGTCGGAGACATTCTCCGCGACGCGGATCCAGGGGCCGGATTCCCGTTCCGCACGCTCGATGTCATATCCCGCCGCGCCGGTGGAGCCTTGCCACCGGAGCGCTCCGGGATCCGGGGCGGGCAGCAGCGTGGGCGGCCTGGGAACGTCAAGGGCGGGAACCGGCCGGCCTTGTATCGCGAACGCCCGGGCGCGCATGAGGGCCATCAGGCCGGCCTCGTCGTAAATCTGCCCGGAGGGAAATCCCGGCCAGTGGTAGGCCTTGAAGAAGTCCCCGCCCGCCGGTTCGGAATGCCAGAAGAAGCCGCCGTGGCGGTGGTGGTAACGCAGGCTCCAGATCAACGCGCCGGCCAGGTGTTCCTGCTGGACGGTATCGAGGACGGCCCGCACTGCCTCCGTGCCGATGAAACCGAATTCCCCCAGCAGGTAGGGCTTCTTGCCCGCCACCTTGCGGGCGCTGGCGCGGATGTGATCGATCATGTCGCGCGGGTCTTTCTCGTAGTGATGCGTCTGCACGATGTCGATGTCCGGATCGGCCACCGTTTCGTCCCGCGGCACCGAGGTGTTGAAGCCGTCCATGACGAGGTGGTTGCGGTCCAGCGATTTGATATACGCCACGGCCGCCCGGGTCCACGAATGCGGGCATTCGGTTTCGTTGCCCGTTTCCCAGGCCAGGACCGCCTTGTCCTCCCGGTAGGAAACTCCCGTGACGGTGTTGACCCGGGTGAGGAGGAAATGGACGGTTTTCTGGTAGTCCTCGATCAATTGGGGATCGGTCCAGAAATCGTTTTTCGCCTTGCCCCGGAACGCGGCGTACTCGGCCGCGCCGCCCCACCATTGGAAATTGTTGACGATGGGGAGGATGAGCCGGATCCCGTGGCGGTGGGCCGACGCCAGGACGCGGTCCAGGGCCACGAAGGCCTCCTCGTTGAATTTTCCCGGCCCGAGAACGTGCTTGGGGGTATCCGCCGGTTCACCGGCCTTGAATACGGACAACGTGTAGGTCCGGGCCACGCGCCCGCCCATCTGCCGGATGGTTTCCAGGGCGTCATCGATCTCGAAGTCATCCGGCATCCGGTACGGCATCGTGCGCTCGAATTCCATGTCGTCTTCGACGTAATGCAGGTTGGGTATGTTGAACGAGATGAAGCGGAACTCCTGACCGCCATCCATCAGGCGGCCGCCGTCACGGGTGATGAAACGCTCGAAGCCCTCGGGAAATCCGTAGGCCGTCAGCGAGAGAAGAAATGCCAAGGCGAGAAAGTGCCGGTTCATGGTTTTGCCTCGGATCGGTATGGTTCTTTCGGAAAGAGAGTACTCAATCGGAATAAGTCTTCCATCCACCGTTTCAGGATTTCAATCCTCCAATGGATGAATCAAGTCTTGCTACCCAATCCGCACGATGGGAAATCCGCCCGATCATGGCAGGGGCGCGTGGCGGCGTGCCCCCTGCGTTTTTATCGGGACACTTCTTGTTCTCCCTTTCCCATCCTACCGTTACTGGATGTCTTCGGTTTCCAGTTGGTCGTACCAATTCACTTTCAGGAGGAAGGTGGTCACGATCACCACGGCCAGGGCGCCGGCGATTCCCGGGACTTCGCGGATCATGATATACATGGGCAACGCGACCAGGGCGGTCTGCCAGATCATGCCGGTCAGCACGTTCGCGCAATCCATCCCCAAACGATCGTTCTTCTGAAACGCGGGATTCTCTTGTATCACCTTTTTGTAAATGGGGCCCCAGAAGCCCCAGGGCCGCACCGCGGTATAGAATTTCTTCAACACGGCTTCATCCTCGGGAGCGGTCAGGAGGCTGCCCAGGACGCAGCCGAGGATGGAGACCAGCAGGATGGGGGGGAATCCGTAGATGACATTTAAATGGGGAACATACGTGTCCATGACCAGCGGCGCGATCAACGCGGCGATGATCCCGGAAATCATCCCCCAGAAGAATCCATACCCGTTGAAGCGCCACCAATACCATTTCAACACATTGGACGCGGCGTATCCGGCCCAGAGGGCGTTGACGATCCACAGGGTGACGTCGTTGATCGATTCCACGATCAGGCCGAACAGAATCCCCACCACCACCACGGACACGGAAGCCACATAACTGATCCGGACGTATTTTTTTTGATCGGCGTGGGGATTGATGAACCGCTTGTAGATATCGTTCACGATGTACGCCGGCGCGGCGTTTACCGTGGCCGCATAGGTGGACATGAAAGCCGCCAGCAGCCCGGCGATCAGGATGCCCATCAAGCCCATGGGGATGAAGTTCTTGATCGCGTAGGGCAGGATCAATTCGAAATCGGGCTTGTCGCCCATGGCTTGCAGTTCTGGAATGAAATACACCAGCGCCAGCACGATCAATCCGGAGATCAGCATATAACGCGGGAAGAACAAGACCACGTTCACGAATCCGCTCATCAGGCTCGCTTCGCGGGAATTGCGGGTTGCGAGAATCCGCTGCATGTCGTAATTGGGCGCGGGTCCCGCCATGCTGACCAGGATGCCCTTGAAGGCCATCATCATGAAGAAGATGGTGAACAGCGAATAGCCGTCATCGATGATTTTCTGGTTCACGGAGGCCAGCGAGGCCGACCAGTCCAGATTCAGGTTCCATCCGAAGAAGATGCTCTTCCAACCGTCCGGAACGGCCTGGTCGATCATCGCCGGCGAGACCTTGTACATGGCGATGATCCCCACGGCGAGGGAGGCCACCGTCATGATCGTGAATTGCAATATTTCGGTCAGCACCACGCTGAACATCCCCCCCTTCACCACATACACCGTGGTGATGCCCAAGATGATGATGGCGTAGGTGTCGGGCGAGAGATCCCAGGGCAGGAAGATGGAGGCGAACTTGCCGATGCCCTTGAAGTCGTAGGCCAGAAATCCCACCACGCTCACCAGGGCGAAGATCACCACGCTGACATAGGCCAGCGTGGCCCCCCGGCCCGTGCCGAAACGGGTGGTGATCCATTCCGCCCCCGTGAGCACGTTGGAACGGCGCAGCCAAGTGCTCAGGTACACCATGAGAAAGATCTGGTTGAAGGTCGGCCACAACCACGGCAGCCACGCGCTTTTCAGGCCGTAGACGAAGCCGATGTAAACCAGCCACATCGTGCCGGTGATATCGAACATCCCCGAGGCGTTGGAAATCCCCAGGATATACCACGGCATGACCTTGCCCCCCAGAAAATACGAATCCAGGTTTTTCGACGCCCGGTGCGAAACCCAGAATCCCAACACGATGGTGGCGGCCAGATAGGCTATGACGATCGCGATATCGATCGTATTGAGTTGCAGTCGCATCGGCGTAGTTCCTCTCCACCTGGATTTTTCGACAAGGATCATGGCCTGGGAATGAATGGGTGAATCGTATCAAATATAATCCGGCGGGGTAAGATCGGTTCCCGCTTGCGCCGGAAGGGGGGAATATGTCTGAATCAGGATGGTCAGGATATACAAGATGTCCAGGATATCATCCCCGCGCAAGTGGGGATTCAGCCGATCACCGCGCTGTAATCGTTGTTGGATGGGTTGGCGCGAAGCGTGTAATCCGTCAACCGTTGTGTAGCTCTTGGAAATAAAACAATGCCCCTGATTCTGTCCTCCCTCTCCCCTCGGGAGGGCCGGGGAGAGGGAACTTTTTTCAGGAACGGCCGATGGATTACCCGAGCCAGGATTGAAACCCTGGACGGTTAGCAGGCCAATCCCTTAAAAAGGAATATTTATCGTTGATCGGCAGGAGTTTTGGCGTTGACTTCAAACAAAAAACTCAATGGAAAGGCTTTCCCTCACCCTACCCCTCTCCCAGAGGGAGAGGGAATTGATTACTTCCGCTGGGTTCCGCTTCGCTCAAGCCACCCTGCATGCTTCCTCCATTTACTCTGTCCCCCGGTACAGCATCACGTTGTTGGTCGCGCCGCCGGTGGCCACGAAGTCGGGCCGGCCGTCGGCGTCGAGATCCCCCACCGAAATCCCCTGCACGGCCACGCCGCCCCGGTCGACGGTCCAGCGCTTCCAGGCGGGAGATCCATCCCGGGTAAAATCATAGAGATAAATCGTCCAGCCCTCGCCGCGGAAACCGGCCAGGATCTCGTCATCTCCGTCACGGTCGAAATCCCCGGCCGCCACCGCGTGGCCGCTGACGTATGAATCGTCGATCACGGCCCGTTCGTTGAAAACCAACGAATCCGGCCCGCTTTCCACGTACACCGCCGCTTCGTTGCCATGCCAAGGCTCGATGGACGCCAAAAAACGCCGGCCGTCCTTTAACTTCCCCACCGTGACCTCGCTGCTGCCCGAGTATCCCTCCGCCCGTTGCGTTCCCCGCGCCAGCCGGGTGAGCCGGGGCTGGCCGTCCGGAGTTAATTCCAGCCGCGCGATGCCCTCGGCGCCGGCGAGCAGCAGATCCCCCCGCCCGTTGCCGTCCAGGTCTCCGGCGGACAGCCCGTGGGCAATGTGCAGGGTTTGGTCCAATACGCGCGGGATCCACGCCTCGTCACGGGGACGTTGGGGAACGCGGTAAGCCAGGACACGCACGGCCGTTTCCTGAAACAGCGGCGGTTCCGCGCCCACGCCCATGATGGGGAGGATGACCAGTTCCGGCCGGCCGTCGCCGTCCAGGTCGGACCAGCGCGCGCGGTGGGCCGTGGGTTCCCGGCCGATGTAAAACACGTTCCAGGGCGCGTCGGAGTTGATCCGCCGTTTGAGCCAGCTGACCTGCCCGCCTGATTTCGTATCGGCCAGGTTGAAATCCGAGACCAAGGCCAGTTCCACTTCGCCGTCCCGGTCGATGTCGCAGAAGGCCAGGTCGATGTGGTTTGTGGTTTCATTGCCGGAGATGAGCCGCCGCCGCCAGGTGGGATTCTCGTACCAGGCCACAAACGACTCGCGGCCCTCGCCCAGCGCGGCGATGTCCAGCCGGCCGTCGCCGTTGATGTCCGCCAGGGCGTTCTGATACGCGCGGGGCAGGTGCTCATCGATGAGGACCGGCTCGAAGCGGGCGGGAGGACCTTCTTCGGCCGCCAGGAGCGCCGGGATACACCAAAGTCCCATCAGAGCCAACAGAAACCGGATCGGTGTCATGGCCTCGATCTCCTGGATCGCCGGATACGGACCGGCGGATTCGTCCCCGCGCGGGAAAGGCGGCGGAGCATGTTCTTCTACTCTAACACAAGGAGGCCCCTCCGGTCTCCGGGGATCTCGTTTCGTGGAGCCCGCGCGGCAGATCCGGCCGGGGCAGTCAGGCGGTTTCTTCGTCGGACAGGGGCAGGCGGATGGTGAAGGTGGTGCCGTGCTTGGGGATGCTGTCGGCGGTGAGGGCGCCGCCCAGGCCCTCCACGATGGATTGGCTGATGTAGAGGCCCAGGCCGGTGGATTCGGCTTCCTTGCGGGTGGAGAAGAACGGTTCGAAGATGCGGGTCTGCACCTCGTAGGGCATGCCCGGGCCGTCGTCCGAGAAACTGATTTCCAGCCATTTTTCGCCCGCGTCCTCGGCGAACTGCGCGCCGACGCGGATGTTGCCCTCGCCTTCCAGGGCCTGGAACGCGTTGAGCAGGATGTTGGAAAACACCTGCACCAGCTGATGCCTTTGCGCGAAAATAAAGGGGAGGTTCTCCGGCAGTTGGAGGGTGACCCGCACGTTGCCCTGGGCGTATTTGACCAGCCGCAGCGAGCGTTCCAGCATTTCGGATATATCGACGAATTCGCCCCGTTCGCGGTCCTTGCGCAGAAAGCCTTCCAGGTGCAAGTCGCGCACGAGGCTCAGAAACAAGTCGGTTTCATCCTGGATGGTCCGCTTAACCTCGCTTTCGGGAAGCGCGTCCGCCTCCGCCCGGATGTTGAGCACCGGTTTTTTCAGGTCGTGCAGCAGGTTGGCGGTTACCTGGCCCACGAGCGAAAGGCGTTCCAGGTGGATCAGTTCGCGCTGTTTTTCTTCCAGCAGGGAGGTGGTCTTGCGCACCTCCTGGTCCTTGGAGCGGATGGCGTAGAAGCCCAGGGCGCTGACCACCACCAAGGCCCAGATGCTGCCGGCGATGGCCAGCATGAAGAGGCGGCCCCGCTGGGGGCTGATCTTGACGTAGAGAGTTCCCAGGGTGCCGCCGTTGCCGCCGGCCAGGACAAGCGAGCGGAAGGTGGGGTCTTCATCCGGGGGGAAATCCTTGCGGTCGATGATGTCGAAGATGGGATAGACGATGGTCGAGGATCCGTCCGGATTCATTTTGCGCACGATCACTTCGTTGATGTACGGATATTCGCGTTTGAGCTCTTCCGCCCGCTCCTCCACCGCCCCGAGATCGATGTCCGTCACGTGTTCGCCTTCCAGGAGGGGGCGGAAATCGCGGGCCAGGATTTCGGGCAGGCTCTGGACGGTTTCCTGGTGGGTGCGGGCCGCCCAGAGCAGCGCGCCCAGCACGCCCAGCAGGATGATACCGGAAAAGAAATAGATGAATCGGTTCACGTTGGTCAACGGGAGCAAAATCCCCGCGCGGCGGTCTCCAAGATGCAATCCCCGGCTGGAAGGAATTCCGCCGGAGTAGGTACGCCCGATATTATAGATGACCCCGGGCATGCTTATCACCCACGCGGGGAGTAAGACGGATTTTTTTGAGGAACCGGGGAACGGGCCGTCTGAATCAGGATGGCCAGGATGTGCCCGATGATCCGGAGGTTGATGGGCTACGCGCGGGCGCGCACATCCACCCTGCGATTGCTCCCCGGTTGACGCAAAGCAGGGGCGCGCCGCGGCGCGCCCCTGCCATGTAAAGCGGGCCCTCTGTCATCAGGGTCAAGAATGATGGATCACGCGCGGGCGCGCACATCCATCCCACGAGGCCCTCTGGCCGTCTCAATCCAGCGGTTTCACCCAGATGTTGCGGTACGAAACCGAGTTGGTGTGGTCTTGCAGCAGAATCTGGCCGGTGGGCGCTTCCTTGTTGTCCACGCCGCCGGGGGTGGGGTGCTTCAAGGTTACCTTGTCGTGGATGACGATACCGTTGTGCTTCACCGTGATTTCGACATCCTTGACCTTCTTGCCGTCCGCGTCGAACTTGGGTCCGCGGAAGATAATGTCGTAGGTCTGCCATTCTTCCGGCGGCAGACAGGCGTTCACGAGCGGCGTGGCCTGCTGGTAGATCCCGCCGCAGCGGTTGTTGGCCGGCTCGTCGGCGAAGCTGTCGAGCACCTGGATCTCATAGCGTCCCAGGACATACACCCCGCTGTTGCCGCGCCCCTGATCGCGTTCATTGGGCATGTAGGGCGTCTTGAATTCCACGTGATACTCGCCGTCGCCGAAGGCCTGCTTGGTCCAGATGGACGAGTATTCCGCCCGCAGCGCGCCGTCCTGCTGCAGCACCCAGCGGGGCATCACATTCCAGTTCTTGTCGATGGTTTCCTGCGTGCCGTCCATCAGCACGATCGCGCCCGCGGGAGGCTTGAGTCCCAGGGTGGGCGATTGGATCAGCACCCGCTTCAGAGTGAATTTCGCCTCGGCGCCGGAATTCTTGAATGATCCCGTGAAGACCTGCTTGGAAATGTCCCCAGCGACATTGAAAACCCCGCCGAGCGCCGCTCCGAGATCCACCTGTCCCTCGAAATGGGTGACGCCCCGCGCCGTTTTCCCCCGGACTTCAACCCGCGTTTCCTGGCCGCCCTTGGGGGCCACGTACAGAACCGCGCGGTAGGCTTCTCCTCCCTCGCCCACAACCTGCGCCCGCAGGGTCCGGTCTTGCCAGGCCTGCTCCGCGAAGCCGCCCTGGTAATTGCCGTAGACGGGCGGGAGCTGCGGCTGGGCCAGGACGCTTCCGGCGCCGATGGTCAACGCCAACGTGAGAATGACAATGCTCCGTTTCATCTGTTTCGACTCCTTTGCGAATGGATTCATGCCAATGCCCGGGGAGCAGCCGGATGAAGGTCCCTCCCGCGGGGCGGAAAGACTATACCAGAGGGCGGCGCATTCGTCATGGCCCGGTGAAGGCTGGTACGGCCGTCCTTCACACGCCGGGAGAAACAGGCAGAACGGGAGGATGGGTTAGCGCGACAGCGCGTAACCAATCAAAACCACTACAATACCACTTTTAGATAGTTGACATCTTCAGTAATTCAATCAATTCAGTCACCTTTATTTAGAATATAAAAATTTTTATTTACAATTTTGTGGACCGTGATATAGTAATCAACTGAAAGGGGTAAATCATCACATCGGGA
>JBHGBC010000041.1:0-40531 GCA_041946805.1 bacterium | reverse complement strand
TTTTCGTGATGTAAGTTCCGCCGCGATTTTTTGGGAATCTTAGTTCACGGATTCAGGTCGAATATACCGGCGAAGATTTCCTGGCCGATGTGGATAAAATGGCCGCTGATCCCGGCACCCGGAAATGGTGGTCTTTCTGCTCACACTGCCAAAAACCGTTGGACACTCGTTCGGAAGGGGAATGGTGGTCGAGCAGGGAGGAAGTGTGTCACTGCAATTGATTTATAATAGACAAACCGGTAAAAGTGATTTCTTTGGGGTGCGGGCTTCCAGCCTGCACAAACCGTATTGCAGGCATGATGTCTGCGCCACAATAGATAGTTATGCACATATAATATTAAAACTGGCTCATCCGACAAGTGCGTACCTGCTGGTGAAAAAGGCATTCCCTTTACTCGATGATTCGGGCGGACACCAAGGTCCGCCCCACCAAAAATTCCCTCACCCTGTCCCTCTCCCGGAGGGAGAGGGGATTAGGGGGTTGATCCCCCCGGCCAGCCCGATTGAAGAGCGACCGGACATGCTGGATGAAAAGTACGCACTTGTCGGATGAACCTTAAAACTGTTGACCGGATTATCATAATGAGTGGGATTGGAATTGCGTTGGAATTACAGGGCGTATCGAAAAGGTATCCCGGCACCCTGGCTGTCGATTGCGTCGATTTGACGATTTATTCGGGGGAAATCCATGCTTTGATCGGCGAAAATGGCGCGGGCAAAAGCACATTGATGAATATCATCCGCGGCGCGTACAGCGATTATACCGGCCAAATTTTCCTTAACGGAAAAGAGATCGCCCTTCATTCCCCCGCGAACGCCAAGGCCAACGGCATCGCCATGATCCACCAGGAACTCAGCCTCGCTCTGCCACTCTCTATCGCCGAAAATTTGCTGGCGGGACGATTGCCGGGAAACCGTGGTTTTCTCGATCGAACGGCGTTGCGGACGGAAGCCGAACGGTTGTTGAAACAGGTGGGTTTGAATCGCAACCCAGCACTGCCCGTCTCCGAGATCAGCCAGCATGAAGCGCAATTGGTGGAGATCGCCAAAGCACTGGGGAACCGGCCTTGTATATTGATCATGGATGAACCAACCTCTGCCTTAAGCCGCGACGAGGTGGAACGGCTGTTTGCGATCGTACGCCAACTCCGCCAGCAGGGTCTGGCCATTGTATACATTTCCCATCACCTGCCGGAAATCATGCAAATCGCCGATCGCATCACGGTGATGCGGGATGGAAAAAAGGTGACGACGTTGCCCATCCAGGAAGCGGTGCCGCAGCAACTCGCGGAACTGATGGTAGGACGCAAAATCGGCGAGTTCGTGGTACAACGCCGCCGTCAACCGGGACCGCCCCGTTTCCGCGTGGAACGATGCAGCCGCTTTGGATTTTTCCATGATGTGAGTTTCACAATCCGGGAAGGGGAGATTCTAGGATTGGGCGGCTTAACCGGCGCGGGTCGCAGTGAATTGGCGCGCAGCCTCTGCGGCATCGATCCTCTCGATGCCGGAAGACTATTTTTGGACGGCAACGAAATCGATCCATGCGATTGGCAAACCACCCTGCGTGCTGGTTTGGCGTACCTGTGCGAGGATCGAAAACGGGAAGGCTTGGCCTTGCAACTTTCCGCCCAGGAGAACCTGCTTTCCGCCCTGATCGCCAAAACATCCCGATTTATTTCCGGGAAAAATGGACGTGCTGCCTTCGAGGAATCCGCCATCGGACTGCAGATTTATCCGCCGGAACCGGAGCGGCCGGTCAATCAGTTTTCCGGAGGAAACCAACAAAAAGTGCTGCTCGCCAAATGGCTGACAACTGCACCGGAGGTTTGCATTCTCGACGAACCGACACGCGGCGTGGATATCGTCGCAAAACAGGTGATTCATGAAGCGATCTGCCTATTGGCCGACCGGGGTAAATGCGTCCTGCTGATTTCCTCGGATTTGCCCGAACTGGTGAGTTTATCGGATCGGATCGCAATCCTGCGCAAAGGGCGAATAATCCGCGAAATGCGAAAACATGAATTTTCCGAGGATGCTGTTCTGTTGGCGGCTAATGGTGAAGGATGACTACGCCCGCCAGCCCTTCAACCCGGATCGGCGGACGCAAACTACGAATCCCTCTTCTCAACCGGATTCTGCACCGCCTCGGCATTTACGCCATGCTGTTCCTGCTTATGATGGTCGGAGTTCTGTTTTCTACCCAGTTTGCCACTCACGAAAATCTGCTGAATATTCTTCGCAACGTTACTTTGCTGGGGATTGTCTCCACCGGCGTGGCGTTTATCACATACAGCAAGCATTACATCGATCTCTCCATTCCTTCGATTATGGCGTTTTCCGGATTGGCGGCACTTTCCGCTCAGCCCTGGGGAATTGCCGCCAGTTTGATTTGCGGACTGCTGGCGGGCATGAGCGTAGGCCTCATCAATGGCTATGTCATCGGATACGGGCGCGTGAATCCGATTGTGTGGACATTGGCGATGGTATTTATGCTGGATGGATTTCTGCGTTGGATGTATCGCGGACATCAGATTTATCCGGATCGAGACACCTCCGCGGGAGCATTTTTTCTCAATCTTTCACAGTACGAAATCGGGGGATTCTTTCCCTTCCCCACAACCGTCATGCTGATTCTCGTTATCCTTGGACAATGGTGCATGAAACGGACCCGGTTTGGATCGCAGGTTCAATTGACCGGCGCCTCGTATGAAGCGGCGCGGTTGAGCGGCGTCGACGTTCAGAAAACGGTCTTACTCACATTTCTGTTATCTTCCTGCACGACAACCATCGCAGGACTCCTCTTAACCTCCATGAACAAACAAGGAACCTTCGACACCGGTCTGGGGTACGAGTTCAACGCCATCACCGCCGTGGTTCTGGGCGGCGTGAATTTATCCGGCGGGCAAGGCTCGATTTTTGATATGCTGGGGGGCGTGCTGATCATCGGTGCGCTGTTGAATTTGATGACTCTGGCGGGATTGGATTCATTCACTCAAATGGTGGTGAAGGGAATTGTATTTATTGCCGTCGTTGGGGCGACAACGGGATTCGCCCAAAAATCCGGGAGGATCCATGCCTGATTCGACTCGCGCCGGCGCCCTTCAACGATGGATTAGCGAAAATCGCATCTATGTTCTGCTGCTGCTGGTTTTCTCATGCATGGCGTGCATCGCTCCTCATTTTTTCACCCTTCCCAATCAAACCACTATTTTGAAAGGAATGAGTTTGAGCATGCCCGCCGCGATTGGCTTCACGATTGTCATGATCGGCGGCCAGTTGGATCTTTCCATCGGAACCAATCTGACCCTGGGCGGGATGATGGCCATCGGACTGCAACCCCATTGGGGGTGGGAGGGAAGCATTCTGGCGGCTTTGCTTTGTGGAATAACCGTTGGATTGATCAATGGCGTCCTGGTCGCCAAAGTGAAAGTTGACTCGTTTATCGCGACTCTGGGAACAATGACAATCACCCAAGGGTTGATCTATATGTTTTGTCACGGCGGAACCCTGACACTGGACAGTTTTCAATTCGGAACCTGGATGGAAACACCCTTTCTTCCGCTGCTATCACCCCGCGTTTTCATTACGGTTTTATTGCTTTTTATGGCGGAATTTCTACTTTTATATACTCATGTGGGGAGAAATATCTACCTCGTCGGTGGGAATCCTACAACCGCATGGAACGCCGGGCTGCCGGTCGATCATTATATCATCGGCGCGTTTGTGATATCCGGCTTTCTTGCATGCCTGGGAGGCGTTTTATTTGGCATCGGCATCAATTCGGCAATGCCAACGATGGGCAACAATTCGTTAATGGAAGTAGTCGCGGCGGTGATCATCGGCGGAACGTCCATGACCGGAGGCCGGGGCAGTGTAGTAAAAAGCATGGTCGCATTGATCGCGCTGACCATGCTCTATAATGGTTTGGAATGCTTGGGGGCTGGATGGGAAATTCGAAAGATCGCCAGCGGCGTTGTTTTGGCGGCTATCGTTCTATTTGACGCGCGCGCGGCGGCCCGGCAGAGAATTCTGCGCGGACACCGCCACGAGTTGTTGGACGAGTGGAATGCAATGCGGAAAAACGAAAACTCAAACGAATGGGATACCAAAATGGATCGAAAAGATACAATGACTTTCGCGCTGGCTACCGTGGGCGTTGTGGGATGCGTCGCCATCACCGCGATCTTCGCCATGTATTTCGCCGGTCTGCAATCGCAGAATGTTCGTTATGTTTATCCGGAGGGAATGGCGCCATCCAAACCAACCGCGAACACTTCGGCATTAACGGAGCCTGGAAAAATCGGGACAGTGTCCGAAGCAATATCTACCGAAGAAGCCGAAGATCGGATGATTGCCAGCCTGAAATCCCTTGACGGCCAACCGTTGATACTTCCTCCATCAACCAAACCGATTCCCCCGCGTCCGGAGAATCCAGATCAACTGCCCGAAGACGATCCGCTCCGTTGGTACGATATGGAATATTCCGGGTGGGGAGTCACCAAAGTCAATATACCCAAATCACCTGGCGGTGGACCGCATGGAAAAACCGTCATCTATCTAAGAGCCATCGATCATCCCTACCACACCGCGGTGGCTCGAGGCATGGAAAAGGTCGCCCAGGTATACGGCATACAAATGAAATACAAAACGGCCAACAATGACATCAACATCCAAAATCAACAAGTAGAACAAGTCATCAACGAACGCCCCGATCTGGTTATCATCAGTCCGGTGGACGCCAAAGCGTGTACGCCTCTGTTTCGAAAACTGAATGAAGCGGGGATACCCACGATCGCCATCAACCTGTTAACGTCGCCGGAGTCGCACAAATATCTGCTGGCCTGGACAGGGCCGGACGACTGGCAGCAGTTCCGGTTGCTGACGCATGAATTTGCCAAACGGATGAATTATGAGGGGGGATATTGCATCATCCAACACCGCCCCGGCAGTTCCCCCTTCTTCTCGCGTACCTGGTCGGTGATTACCGAATTGAAGAAGATCGCCCCCAAGATGAAATTTCTCGCCATGCAGACCGCCGAACTCGAATCGGAGAAAGCCAAGGATATCGTCTCCGGCTGGATCACCCGCTTCGGTTCGGAACTCAAGGGAATCAGCTGCGCGGACGATTCGGGATCGCAAGTGGGTGTCAACGAAGCGGTCAAGAACGCCAATCGGGAAGACATCATTCGGATAGCCGCCGGGAACAGTAAAGTGGGCATGGATTTCGTCAAGGAAGGACGCTTGCATGCAATCACTTATCAATCGCCCGAAGCCGACGGCGCGATTCCCATGAAACTGGCCGCGGATTGGTTCTACGGCAAGCCCATCGAACCCATCCGCTATTTACCGATTGCCATCATCACCCTGGAAAACGTGGAACAATTTCTTCCAGCGCAGTGGTGAATTGATACCCGCTCATGTTTTAGTAGAGCCGTATTAAAAGTCCGTGCATTTTCAACCGCAACCGCGTTTATCGAGTAGGGTGAGGAGTGTAGCGGACACTCCCTCATCCCTCTCACAGAACCGTACGTACAGGCTTCGTATACGGCTCCTGTTGATTCTCCTTCTGTAACAGGTCACTCTTCTGAAGTGTTAACTGGTGGGAAAGGCGGCAGGTGCCCGGTGCGGACGTATTCCCGCAGGGAGGCCACAAGGATCGCGATGGGATTGTACCCGCATCGTTTCAAGGTGCGGAAAAACGGTTATCAACACCCCTTGGGGCAACGCGCCCTGATCGCTGCGGTTGCCGTACATGATCTTGCGGATCAGCACCGCGAGGAGTCGTAGCGATTCCTCACACAGCGAGGGTGGCTTCCGACACGCGGCTTGACCCGAAACGTGTTTCTCCATCGAACACAGGGTGGCCAATTGCTTCAGCCCTTCCTCCACGGTAAGTTCGAAAGCCGCCCAGGCCTGCCGCAAGGCGCGCACGATCCGATATACCAGTATCACTACTAGTATGTGGCTGCAGGTGCTGGCCTCGGTGCTCTCGAACACCTACCAGACATCCCAATGCGCGTTCTTGCACGCCCGAGACGTCCGCTTCACTTCGGCCAAATTCCGATAACGGTCATACACGTGCCAGGCTTCCGCTACTGCGGCTGGCAATTCGTTTTTGATCACGTAACACCCGTACAGGCGGGTCTTCTCAGCATACGCCGCTTCGTCCCGCTCCTAGGTGATCATCCGGTCCCGTGCAACGGCCTTGGGCCAGGCGTTCCCCTGGAGTTTCGCGATCCAGGCGCGCACCCGCTGCAACGCCTGGGTCACACAGGCCCGCGGATGTGTTGCCGGTGATCACTTCGGTGGAAACAGGATCCCCCTTCTCGCCGCACAACAGGCCGATCACCAGTTTCTTCTTCCCCATCTTCCCATCGCTTATGGAGCCATAGGACGCCAGTTCCCCTTTCGCTGAGTCATCGAGTCAATGTTATTTTGGGAGTGTGTTTTGATCATACGCGGTAACTTCGAATCGGACCGGGCCGGTGTCCAGGCGCGTTAAGCTACCTTCCGCCTTCGGAACGACGACGCGGAACCAGTAGGTGACGCCGTCCTGCGGACCGTTCCGCCAAGCGGGATTAAGCGAGAAGGTGTCGTTGGCATCAAACCGGAAATAGTTCAGATCATACGCGCCCGTCTGGCCCAGATACGTGAAATTCTGGCCATCCGTACTGGCGTAGATATGCGCGTTGAGGAAGAGGCTGTCCCCCGGATTCCACTTCAACGCCAAGGCCCGCTTTGCGGCGGAGTCGGTATCCACGCCTCTGCTCAGGTCCGCCTGGTGATACAAATCGTCCGTCACCCAGAGCGTTCTGGCCGGAATATCATCCGGATTGGCGATTTTCTTCAGCGCGATGGGCTGACCGCCTTCCAGGTTGTATCCCAGGGGGCCGGCCTGGCTGAGAACGAGCATGCGGAGTTGGCCTGTTTCGCTGGGATACAATCATCAAACGCGAAATTGATATTGTGCGTTGACGTCCGGATTCAGCCAGGTGAACATCCGCGAAGAGCCCTCGCCGGTCCGGCCCAGATAAAAGTATCCCCCATGGCCTTTCTGGACATAAATATGCCAATCGGCCATGGGCAGGCCTCCGTCATATTCCCAGCGGAGTGTCAAGCGGCGGTTGTCTAGTTCGTCGAAATCGGTCCGGCTGGTCAACGGTTCCAGACTCGCCTCGTCATCTACACTTCGACCGGCGCGGAAACTGCGGGCGGGGTGTCCAGAGAATAGGCCACCGGGCCTGTTTCCATGCGGACCGATCCCCCCTCGGCCTTCAGAGCGAACACGCGGAACCAGTAGGTCAGCCCGTCCTGCGGACCATTTTGCCAAGATGGATTGAGAGAGAAGGTATCATTGGCGTCAAAGCGGAAATAGGCCAGGTCCGCAGCGCCGGTCTGGCCCAAGTACGTGTAATTCACCCCGTTGGTGCTGATGTAAACGTGCGTGTTCAGGAACGCGCCGGCTCCGGGATTGAATTTCAAGGCCAGCGCGCGGTGGAGGGGGAAGTCGGTGTCGGTTCCGCCACTGAGGTCCCGGGTGTGGAATAAATCGTCCACCACTTTGGCCGTCCCCGGCGGCAGGCTGGTGGGATTGCTGATATTCTTGAGTTGGATCGTTTTCCCGCCCTCCAGGTTGTAGCCCATCGGCCCCGGCTGGCTGAGGACAATCATATGGAGGCGGCCCGCTTCGTTCTTATACAATCCCCAAACCTGGAATTGATATTGCGTGTTGAAGTCCGGATCCACCCAAGTCCAGCGGCGGTTGTCCCCCGAATCCGTGTGCCCCAGGTAGAAATACCCTCCGTCCCCTTTTCGGACATACACATGCCAATCGGTAATCGGTGAATTGCCGGCATAGTGCCAACGGACCACCAATTGCCGGTCCTCGAGCGGATCGAAATCGGTTAATCCAATCAGGGGAATGGTGCTGAACAGATCATCGAACACTTCAACGGTGTTTTCCGGGAGGGTAATGACAACCGGTGTGGGGCTGGGAGTGGGCGTGACCGTAGGGGTGGCGGTGGGTGTGGATGTGGGAATCGATGTGAATGTCGGCGTGGGAGTTGAAATAGGCGTCCACGTCGGTGTCCATATGCGTGTTGACGTCGGCGTCGACGTTTGCAACGGTGTCAGGGTAGGAGTCGATGTTGGTGTTGTGTTGGCTGTGGCGGTCGGAGTGGGCGCGAAGGTCGGTGTCATGGGCTGAGGGGTGTTCGTGAACGTCGGCGTGGAAGTTGGTGTAAACGTGGGGATGGAATCCTCCGTCGGCGTCAACGTGGGTGTCGATGTTGGAGGCAGTGTAGGAATCGACGTTGGAGTGGCCGTGGCCGTTGGAGTGGGCGACGGCAACATGGGCGTGAAAGTCGGCGGCACGGGCGTATCGGTCGGCGTTGGAGTGGAGGTGGCTGTTGGTACCACCTGTTCCACGAACAAGGTGATGGTCGCCATGGAAATCAAGTGTCCATCGCTCACCGAAAACACAAACGCGTCTTGTCCCTCAAAATGGCTATCGGCCAGGTACCAAACCGAACGCGCCACCGGATCCCATGACTGGAGCACGCCATGCACGGGATTTTGAACGATCTGGAAGTTGATAAAGTCTCCTACATCCACATCCGTGCCATGCAGAATAATCGGTAGCGCCACGCCAGCCAGGGCCCGGATATCCTGGCTCTCGGCTATCGGAACATCGTTCACGGGATTGACGGTGATGGTGACCGTGGCGGTGGGGCTGTCGATGGTCCCGTCGTTCACTTGGAAGGTGAACGAATCCGGGCCGTGGTAGTCCGTGTTAGGCGAATAGGTCAAATCCGGGGGCGTGCCGCTCAGCGTCCCCTGGACGGGATTGTCCACCACGGTGAAAGTCAGCGGATCATTTTCGATATCCGACCCGGTGAGGGTGATGGGCACGGAGGCGTCTTCATCGGTGGAGATGGCATCCGTGTGGGCCACGGGGGGTGAATTTTGTGTCAAGGACATGACCGTGGCATCCGCGAACAATTGGGAATTGGGATCATCGGTCAGGCGCGACAAAGGCGTGGAATGTCCATCGAGCAAAGTACCCGTGACTGTTCCTTGGCGGATGATCGAGGAAGCCGGGGTGAGCAGGGGCTAGTGAATCTGGACCTTGTAAGTAATAACCAAAACTTTGCCGGCCGGTAGATTGCCCATCACCAAGGGATTGGGATCGGCGGGAGGTTCCGCCAATCCGTGACGAGACATGAGCATCAAGACCAGTCCAAAACCCAGGAGCCATATCACGCGCGCAAGGGACTTGTTGCCGTTTTTCTTGTGATTCGCCATAGCCTTTATCCTCAAGCCATCCCCAGCCATGATTTAATAGGCGATCACCGCTTACCTGTCAGAAATATCGGGATTATGGTTAGTTAAAACCTCATTGCCGCAGGAGTTGCCTGGTTATGCTGGAGACCTTTACCACGTTTACTTTTCTACCTCTGATGCAGGAACGCTTCCGTGTTTATCCGGACGAGGCTTCCCCCCTGGATCTGGAACTGGTCCAGTTTAAGATCCTCACCGGGGCAAGTCCCGGCAGCCAACCTGCCGCAGGCCGGCGCGAACCATACTCCTTACACTTTCGAGGTCCACAATCTCCGGTCCTGCCGCAAAAGATCTACCGGTTCGAGCACCCGGCCCTGGGCGCGTTCGAGATGTTTATTGTCCCCCACCGCTCCGGTGCGGAAGGGACCGTTTACGAAGCGATTTTCACCTGATGGCTGAATCCTTTCCGGGAGTCCATTCCATCAGGTCATACACACCGCGATCCTCGATTTTGATGAATCCCAGCCGCTGATAGAGGCACAGGGCGGGATTGAATCGTTCCACATGAATCCGGACCGGTTTGCCGGACGCTTCTCCCTCGCGTAATAAATCCTGCAGGAGGCTTGTCCCGATCCCGCGGCCGCGGTATTCCGGCAGCAGGGAGATATCGATCAAACGGATTTCTTTTTCCCACCGGCCGATATACATCCGCCCGATGGGTTGATTGTCCTGAAGAATCACCAGAAACTCATCCTCTGCGAAATACGTTTGATAATGCCGGTGCTGAGCCTGGAACTGCATCCGCAAGAAGGCTTCCTTTTGCGCCGCGTCCCAATCCAGCGGCGCCAGTTCTTCCGCGCGCGTGCTGGCGTAGACCTGATACAAAAAGGCTTCGTCCTCTGGGCGGATGGGGCGAAACCGAATGGCCGGTTCCCGCTGCTGGCCGTCCATGGATTCTCCTCACACTATCGGCTTGTGGCCCGGAAGCGGGTCACGCGCGTAATCGATGGCCAGCAGGAGATAAGGAAATTCCACCGGCGCGAACTCCATGGGGTGATGGCTGAGGCACATCCATTTTTTTCCGCTTGGATCGGTTTGCGGGACAAGGTACCAGGGCCGGCTGATCCAGGATTCCGGAATCCCGGGAACCAAGGGCATGGCATAAAAACCCCGGCGCAGCTTCACCGTCCCGCTGCGGCATCCCGGGACGAAACGATAGGCCGTTTCCCACGCCACGGTTCCAGGGGCCTTTTCCGAAACAGCCTCGTACCGGACCCGCCGATTCAATCCATACCCGGCATCGATCGGCGCGGTGAAGCAAACCGGTCCGCCGATATGGGGCACCACGCGATTTTCGTACCGCCAGGCGATCCACTGGACCGTCGTGAAACGGAACAAAATCCACAATGACCGTCATGGCCATCCGCGGGTATCCCTCCTTTCCGGCCGGGATCACGCCTCGCAAGTGGATTTTCGCGCCCGCGGCCACGAATTGGGGATCCCCTTCCGCGAGAGCCTGCGACTGGCCCGCCCAGGAAACCGCGGCCGTATGCATTAGCTTGAGCGATCCATCCGGAGAGGCCGCGTACAGGGGGATGGCGGATTTCGCGAACACCTGTCCCGTGGGATCGTGGCTGGCCGCGTTGTTGGCGCTGGCTTGGAGCCGTTGGTTGTGCGGGGGCATTTCGGTTGGAATCAGGGTATGGGTCGTTTGCCCGCCGTGTTTTCCCTGCACAAAAAAACCTCCAAAATGCATAGGAATCCGGCCCCGCAGGTCCGGCAGCGCAAAAGTGGTAGTTCCATCTCCTCCATAGAGGGTACCCAGCACGGAGAAAAGTGCCTGGTTTTGGTTGACGGGCAAGAGTTGCCCGTCGCACTTCGCCCAGCCCGGGGGCGTATAGTCGTAGCTGAGCAATCGGATTTCCCCTATATACGGTTCTACCATGGTTATATGACCTCATTCCGTGTTTGAATTTACCGGGATGTCCCTTTCTGGAAGGCGGGTCAGGGAAGCGTGGGCAACGGCGGGTCCGTGCATGTCCCGTCGAAAGAAATGGTTCCCCCGGTGTTGACGGTGGCGCCGTTGTTGTCCGTGGATAAGTTGGCGGTGCTGGCTTGGGTGATTCTCAGGATCGATGATCCCTCCTGATGCAACCGGATGGAGCCGGACGGCGCGCCGCCCGCGCCGTTGCCGGTGTTGCCCGTGATGTGGAAACAACTATTCGCATTACCGCTGGTCCATGCGTACAACGCCTCCGCCGCGCCGATGGAATTGAAGCTGTTGTTCGCGGCGCGGATCAGGCTGTTGAGATTGGCCGACCCCGTGAAGGCGGTATAGATCCGGATGCCTTCATTCGTGGTATTGACGATCATGTTGTTATCGGCCGTCAGGTTAAGAGTGCCATTATTGTCATTTCTCAGAATTTGGATGCCTTGATCCCCAATGCCCATGGCTCCCTCCACCGCGCCGAATTCATTGTTCTGGATCAGGATCTTCCACGTATTGCCGGACATCCCCGTCCCCATATCCAAGGCACGCCGTCTCCCCCCATGCCGCTGATCCGGTTGTTGGCGATCCGTCCCTGAGCGTTGTAACCGCCCACCCCTGCCACGCCATCCCCGGCCAGGTTGGTAAACACATTGTCCCGTATATCGAAGGTCATGTTGTTTCCTCCCCCACTTTGCGCGAGCAGAATCCCTCCGCCTGCGGGGAAATGATCCGGACCCCCGCCTCCGGTGGAAGTGTTTCCGATGATATTGACTGTTATACCGGGTGAACCCGACTTTTGGACACAATTAACGATTGCGGCTTCGGTATTGTCGAAATGGCAATCGGTGAGATTCAGCGTGACATTCCACGCAAATCGTCCGGTTTCGATGTAAATCGCGTCCGTGCCGTAGGTGTCATCGTTGTCCTGGATCGTGCAATGGGTTATATCGATCAGCAAAGGCGTGTTAATGTGATTGCTATTAATAATACGCAACGCGTTTTCGAAATACGCGGTGATGGTGGTGTCGCTGATGGCGAGACGTCCCGTAATGCTGGGACTTCCCACGAAATGCAGGGTGTTTTCGTTATCCGAGTCTCCCGCGTTCACAATCTCGCAATGGTTGATTTCCAAACCGGACTCCGCGTCGCCCGATGAGTCGGACACGCCCGCGCCCACAATCGCGTGGCTGCCTGTGGAGTCAATCCGCAGGTAATTCAAGGATACATTGGCGGTGTTGGTTAGGGACAAGGCGTTTTGGGTGATGTTTTGCAGAATCCCGCCGTCGCCCACGGCCGGGGAGCCGGACAGGTCCGCGCCGACCTTCAATCCGCCTAGGGTTCCCATATTGTTCAACACGATCCCCTGGTCCGCGCCGTTGGCGAAGATCCGGTGGAAGTTGAGATCCCCCGCGCCGATCAGGGTGCTTTGCACGCTCAAGGGCACGCCCGTGCCGGTGATAATCTCATTGTTGGTCCCGGAAACGGTCAACATGCCGCCGCCCGAGGCCTGAAAGCCATAGCCACTGGTGGTGGTGATTTGCAATCCACCCGAGAAGGTCACATTCGCGCCGGTGTTGAAACTCAGCGTAACCGCGCCGTTCGCGCCGGTGTTGAGGGATACCGGTCCGCCGAAGGTGATCGTGCCTCCGGTGTTGTTTTGCGCCAGGATGCCGGTGCCTCCCGTGGCGGAGAGCGTGCCGGTTTGGAAGGTGACAGTCCCCCCCGTGCGGTTTTGGATTTCGATCAGCCGGTTCGCCGTGGTGGAGATATTTCCCTGATACGTTACCGTACTGTTCCCGCCGCTGATAAGGAATCCGGCCTGCGCGGCGTTGGTGATTAAGCCGCCCGTGGCGGTGAAACTGCCGCTGACCGAGACCAGTCTGACGCCATCCCCGGTGCTGCCCGCTGAGGATACATTGGCCATTGTCCATCCGGGATCCAGGCTGGTGTTGGTGATATCCAAGGCGGCGCGTTGGTTGGCCTGGATGGTGTTCGTGACTCCCAGGATGCGCACCGTACCGCTGTTGTTCGCCAGGAGACCAATGCCCTGGTCGGTGGTTACCGCCAGATTAGTGAAGACAAAAAGCGCTCCCGCGTTCCCGGTGGCCAAATCGATGGCGTTTCCCGAATTCCCGCTGCCGATGGCGGTATCCGAAATCGTGGTGTCGAAGAAATTCAAATACACACCAGGGGAATTCTGCACCAGAATGCCCGTGCCTTGGGGATCGATCAGGGTGGTGGAAGCGGAATCGAAACGGCCGCTGACGCCCACAAGCCGGATACCTTCCATGGTGAGATCCGGGCACGTGATTTCATCCAAAGTCATGGCGAGCGTGGCGGTTTGAAGGTTGATGCCTCCGCTCGGGCCGGCAATCCGCACTCCGCTGGCCGTCACCGTCCCGGCATCGGTCCCTTGAATCCCCCAGCCGGATGCCGCCCCGGCCGTCAATCCCCGGAGCGTATTGTTTTGGGCCAGGGTAATGCAATTCCTGGAAGCGTTGGTGATAACTGGATTCGTCCCCGTGGAGGGCAGCGCCCGGCTGAAGGCCGGGAGGGTAATCCCCGCGCCGGTGGCCAGATCCACGCCCTGGCCAATTAATTTCTGGGAGTTCAAGAGGGTGATGCCGCCGGGATAGCCGACGGATCCGGAATACAAATAGATGATATCCCCTTCTTTGTCCGCCGCCTGGTTGACGAAGCCGGCCAGCGTATTGAATGGAGAGCCGAGACGGCCGTCCCCGGCGGTTCCCGCGCTGTTGTCGATAAACCAGATCATCCCGGCAACCTGAATCGTGACCACGCCGCGGTCGAGGTTGCCGTCCGGATCTTGAATCGTGTAGGAAAACGAATTCTCGCCTTCGTACCCGGGCGGGGGAACGTAGGTAAAACCACCGTCCGCGCCGGCCGACACATCCCCGCTGTGGGCGCTGCGCGCGTCGAACGCGGCCACGGTCAAGCCGGTGTGGAGGGGAGGAGAACCCGCCTGCAATTGGTTTTCCAGGTCGGCATCGTTGGCCAGCAGGCCATTGGCCGCCGGAACGTCGAGATCCACGTTGCCAAAGCATTGATAATGATCGTTAAAGGCCAGCGGTGTGGTTTGTACCGTCCCCGGAACCTGAACCGTGTTGTCGTCCAGGTTATCCAGCAGTTGCCGGGAGGAAAGATCATGGGGCCCCACGTTAGCGAGAGGGGTGGTGTAGGTCACCGAGTCGCCCGGATACAAGATCCCGTTCCTGTTAAGATCCTCCTCCAGACGCACGGATTTTTCGGCCAGGATCGCCTCTCGTACGGGTGGCCGCGCGGATTCGAACGCATCGAAATACAGAGTTCCCGAGGTACCGGGGTTCAAACTCCGCGAGGGGCCGAGATAAACCGCTTCCGTTCTCGGCGTGTTGTTGTCGATCCCCTGCAGCAGGGCTTTCGCGGTCCCGTCGATCCATAGGATACCGAATCCGTTAGCGGCGTCCGGGCCTGTGGCGGCCGCCTACTCGATTTCCACGCTGTGCTGGTCGTCGGGGATCGAGAACCATGGTGTCTCAACCGCTTGCCGGGCATCGTCGAAAACCGCCAGCCGAAGTTGGTAATCACCGCTGGAGAAACGGTGCTGAACTTCCCACGCGAAGCCATCCGGATCCTCTCCCGACAGGAGAACGTGTTGATCCCCATCCGCCATCGTCAGCGAATTGACATCGAACAGAAACCAGGCGCGGTACCGGGATTCGGCCGCGGGCAGGATATCCCGCACGTAGCAGGGATCTTGGTTCGTAATCGCCGCCGCCAGGCTTTAATCGCCGGTTATGGGAGCCGGCGGCCCGGCCGCCGGCAAATTGCCGGATTGTTCCTCCCAAGCCAAAGAACTGGGATCATTGACCTCGAAGCCATCGGAAAACAGCGGGTTTCCGGTGATTTCAGTCCATCCGGGCGATACATGGGTAAACACGAAACAGAACCAGCATCCCACCGGCACGAAAAAACGGCCGGTGAACCATGAAAGAACCCTCATGCGCATAGTCCATATCCTCGATGAAAGGGCTCTGGTCACTCCTGTTTAATTGGGGAAAAGAATTATTGATGTTTAGGCATTTTTTGTCAATCGTAAGCACACAAATTTAATTCTAGATATTTGTGATGGATGTTAGGTCTATTATAGATTATTTATATAAATTAATACTCTATGTTTTTAGCGATGGATGAACAGTGAGACGCAGAAAATTGAACCATGAGCAATGACTTACCCGTCTGCATAGAGTTTTGCGGAGAATGGCGGCGGTTTACCATCCCGAAGGCGGATTTGCAGGTATTCCACCAGCGTATCGACGACCTAAAAACCTTGGCGGTGCAGGGTGCGGAGGATGCTCATCAGCACGCCTTGCGTTCCCGCGACTCGGCCGCTGCGGTTGCCTTGCATCACCTGGCGCCAGATCACCGCCGGCCTGAACTACCGCTCCACAGGGTCGTTCGCCGGCGGCGTCGGGATGATCCAGAAACGTCAGCAACTCATCCCAATAGTTCCGCAACCGCTTGGCGAGACGCCGCGCATCGGGATGGGTGGATTCGATCATCATGAAATCCACCAGGCGCTCGTTCAGCCGCTGGATGCGCGAGGCATAGGCCGCCGGCATGAAATCCTCCCGTTTACGCAAGCGCAGGGCGTCCCGGAACAGCCGTATCGCATTCCGGACGAACGCCTGCCACGCGGCCGAGAGGTTGACCGCGCTTGTCCGTTCCAACTCGCGCGACAGATGGGCCAGGCAGAACTGGCGGTGCTCGTAGGTGACCGTGTGGTAGGCAGCCCAAAAATCGGTGACCAGGGCGCCCGCGAAGGCGTCTGCAATGAATTTTTTCAAGGAGGGGCTGCCGCGGCTGCGATCGATCAAGTACACCGTGGTGTCCACGCTGCTGAAACATCACAGCCAGTGGGTGCGGCCGATTGATCCGCCAACCGGTCTCGTCGGCGTGCCGCACGGCGGCCTGGCGGGCCTCGTCGATCAACGGCGCGTACCAGGGCGCGAGAGGCTCCGTCCGCCGCTGCCCCATGCGCACCAGCCTGACCGCGCTGAGGGGGCACGGCAGGTGGGCGTTGAGCATCTCCACGATCCGGCGGACGGGAATGCCCATGTGGTAATGCCAGTAGGCGGTGAAGCTCAGGAGCCGCGCGCGGGCGGCGTGTTGGCCCTGGCAGGGTTGGACGGGGCCGCCGCAATGGGGACAGGCCTCCAAATGGTGCGCGCCCCAAGCCGAACGCATGGTGTAATTGTTGTAGGGATTTTCTTCTGATTATTGTGAATAGTTACTAGATTGGATTTTCACCGGGTCTCAGAATACGGAATTCCAGTCATTACCAAGTGAATAAAAGGAAGTTCCGGAACAGGAATTACCTATCCAGAAACAATCTAAAGTGTTTTGATATTTTTTCTGATTGGGCGTTTATGTATTTTGATGATGGTTTCATAATTCAGTGGTTTTATTTTGGATTTTGTCTTGGAACAGATAATTTCTTGGATGGATTTCTCGGCTGCTTCCTCCAAGGCCGGGCAAGGATATTTACGCAATTCGTCATCTGTTCCCTGGCCTCCACACATATGGCAATGGCCGATCCGCTTGAGATTAACTATTTTGTTTTCTTTCAGAATAAGCACAACAGAAAACATATTGTATCCACTTCTTTCTGTATTTATGTTGTCTTCAGGGTAGGGTAAATATATTTCCACTGATTTCATTTTATTTTCATTATCCGCATCATCGTTATCAACCCAATTATCATCGTATTCTTCATAATCTCCATATTCACACCATAATAACTTATCTACTTTGGTGATATCGACATATTTTCCAATAAAACTACGTTTTTTCATGCTCTTTCTCCCTTGTTTATTTGGATATTCAATTCAAGCCAGGCATTCACTCGACTTATAAAATACACAGAGTTATTATCTCGCCACCGCTCATCCATCCTTCTCAAACCCTACCGTCAAAGTAGAAGGATAGTATCGTTCGACTTCTTGTATTTGATATACATGCGCCTCACGCTCGAACAAGTCCTGGCTAAGCAAATCGAGATACATCGGGATACAATGATCCGATAACGGATCTTCCTTCTCCAGCAAAACATTTAAGGTTGTTGTCAAATCATCGGATTCATAATCTTTAACATATTGCGATTCCATTATTTTTTGTATATATTTACGGGCAAATGAGGACTTAACCACTGCAAAACCATTGCTATCGCAGCAGTCTCTAATATGCAAAAAAGTGATATGACTACAAAATGGCATTTCTTGTGGCTTTGGGCATAATTGAAAACCACAATAAGGACATCGGAATTCATACTCAAAACAACTCGGGATTTCTATGTTCTCGATTTTCATGGTTCTATTCCCCGTCTCCTGCTGATGTTGCACGCTGCTAACTAACCGTTTCATTCAAAACAAATACGACAAGTCATCGGCCGGCGCAACGGGAACGGAAATACCCTGAGGTGATGGTTTTTTTCTATCTTGGGCAGTTGCCTTGGGAATGCTATTGTCTTTGCGGATCGTGAGCGAGCCTTCCCGCGCCGCGGACTGCAAGGTTTCCACCTGCGGCAGTTCCATGCCATCCACGGTGCTGAGGTAAACCCACTTGACTGCCCGGGAAATCCCCACAAACAGAAGATTTGTGATCCGGCCGGGCGTTAACCAATCAAACGGCCGTTCAACCAAACGGGGCATAATGACGGTATCGAAGGTCAGTCCCTTGGCGCTGGGATAGGTCATCACCTTGGTGCGGTCGCTGCGGAAATCCCAGTCATAAGGGCCATCCTCAGCGCCCCTTCGCTTCGGCGATTCCACCTCCAATCCAGCCTCCCGCAAGGCTTCCGCGTATCCATGGGTCAGCCGGTTGGTGGGCAGCAGAACTGCCACCTTCTCTCCCGCCTGTTGCCGGGCTCTCACGGTTTCAAGCAGGCGACGTTTTTCCTCCTCCGTGGAAGATGCGCGGTATAGCACGGGGATTTCCCGACCGCGGGAGTCGGTTCTGGCCTGATTCCGGTACGCGGTCCGTTCCGCGGGTTCCGGAATCAGCGTGGCCGCCAGATGCACGATATACGGGCAGCAGCGGAAGGTTTCCAACAATATCATATTGCGCCGGGGCAATCCCAGCGCCTTGAGAACCTCTTTCTCCGTTGAACCATGATCATAGATCTGCTGTTTGTGATCCATGCATACCGTGACATGATTCGAGATCCGCTTCAGGATTTCGAACGCGTCGGTTTCCAGATCCTGCCCTTCGTCCACCATCACAAAGTCGAAGAGCCGGAACTGGCGTGGATCCGTTTTGATTTTGTTGAGCACCACTCTCCGGATGGCTTGAAAATCCGGCGTGCGTTTTTTTTCATCCCACGGCGCGCTTCCGCCAATTTGCTCATCAAAGAAGTCCCGGCACCAGGAGTCGAAGACTATGACATTCTCCTCGGGTATCTCCAGAAAATTTATTCCAGCCTGGATGTATTGCTTCAAGGCATTGGTATAAACAAAAACGCGAAGGCGTTCGGGTGGGACGCGATATGTATCCATGAGATATTTCGCCCGGTGCGCCAGCACCAGGGTTTTGCCGGAACCCGGGCCTCCCAGCACCACCCGGTGCTCCGTGGTTGGCATTTCCACGGCCCGGGTTTGGTCCAAGGTTAATTCCTCTGAAGGCACCAGCCACATGGTCAGTCCTCCCTCCGTTGCATCGCGGAACGGATTTCAGGCAAGATTGGTTTCCCCGTGCTTGTTGCCAATCCTTTTTTCTTACGGGTATTCAGTTCCTTTTTTATGTCGGATGCCAAGTCAGTTTTTTCCGCTAAATGTGCGGCATACTCGTACCACCCCAATTCCCACTCATTCATCTGCTTCAACGATCCCATCATCGCGAAGGCTTCTTGCAGTGCCTCGTCCTTTTCGCGGGGCTGCTTTTGTAATTCATACAACTGTGCTTTCAAAATCCAATAGGGACCATCCGGATCTTTATCGAGAGCTTCATCCAGCGCTTCTTGTGCCTCTTTGTACCGCTTCTGTCTTTTGTAAGCCAGCGCCAGGTTGAAAAGTGATCCGGACCAAGAAGATGCTTTCGCGGCTTCCCGGTAAAATTTAATCTCCCGATCCGTATCTCCCATCTCACCCGCCAGCATCCCCAAGCGGTTTAACAAACCCGCGTCCGGTCCCCGGGATTGCAGCACTTTCTGTATCAAAGTCATGGCCTTGTCCCGTTGCCCCAGTTCCGAACAATGCCCGGCGATTTCCAAAACCTTGCCTTCCTTTTCATCCTTGCTTAAAGTCTTGGTTCGGATTTCCTCCTCGAGTTCCTCGATTCGTACAATCCTCTCGTTGGGATGCACCGCATGACAGGACGGATTCTCAATTTCCAATTCCAAAGGCCTCTGGTCCGGCCGGCCTTCGACTTCAAGCCGAAAAGAAAGTGTTTGGTTTTTATCCATCCGGCATTCCAGAATTAGCGGATCCCCCCGCTGGATACCTGGTTGGAGGTTCCATTTTTTATTCATCAAACTATGTCCCTGACCATTGAGAAGCTCCACGTGGAGTTCCAGCGGTTTGCCCAAACTTGTTTCTGGAACCTGCAAATTGCGATTCACCGCCCATTGCGCATCTCCGGGGTAAGGAAGCGGTGCCCCGCGGGGAATCAATTCCATCGGGCCGCTGCTGGTCCGGATGCTAACGCTATCCCCGGCCACGGGCTCCACCAGGCCTTGGCCAAACAGCGCGAGCGACAGGGCGTGATACGCCGCGCCCCGCGCCACGGCGGTTTGGATGTCATCCTCGGATTCATGCGACAGCACCCGGGCGCGCGGGAAAAATCCCTTCACCGCGTCCACCACCTGGGGAATCAGACAACTCCCCCCGACCAGCAAGCATAAGTCCACCTGATCCTCGTCCAATTGGGCGCTGTCCAGGGCATCCATCAAGGGCGCGAAGATCGAGCAGGTTATCCGGTATTCGGTTTCCCGGTGGAAGAGCAGGTCTATGTCCAGAAACGGTTCCAGGATCTCCTCGAATTGCTTCGCGTTGAGCGTGGGCGATTCCAACCGCAACTCCCGCCCGTCCTTCAGCCGCACGGTGTTCACGCCGGGAACTTTTTTGACCACGGTTTCCCGCTTATCGGGATCGTACTTATGAAACGCCCGCAGGCGGCGGATATCGGTGCACAGGCCGATCTTGAGCGTCTCGGCGAGGCTGAGAAACGCCGGCTCGATTTGATGTTTCCGCACTTCAAAATCGAGATCGAAGGGGGCCAGGTTATTCTGCTCTCGGATCTGCGGGATCAGCGCCTCGTGCAGGATAGCCGCGTCGATATCCCCCCCGCCCAGCCGGTGATACCGCGAGACCGCCAACGGGCTGATGGCGAATTGATTGCCATCCTGGGAGAGGCACAACCGCAGCACCGCCACGTCGCAGGTTCCCCCGCCGAAATCGAATACCACCAGATTTTGCTCCTTCCCGGGAGTGAGAAGGCCGCGGACCTCGGGATTGGCCAGATAATTAAGAAATGCGGCCACTGGTTCATCCAGGAAATCACCCTCTCCCACATCAAACCCGGCGGCCTGGGCGGCTTTCAAGGTGTCTTGCCGCTGGGCCGCGTTGAACGACGCCGGAACGGTCACGACGATGCGCTCCATCGGCGGGCCATCGGGCAGGGCGGCCGCATCGCGCAAATACCGCAGAAGGTGGGACGCGATTTCCGGCGAGGACCGGTAGCCTTCCGGCGCGTGCGCGTAGGTGCGTTTGAGGCCCATGTCGTTTTTGCAATCCCAAAAGATGGTGCGGTTGCGGCGCAGCTCGCTTTTCGGATCGCCGGCCAGGGCGCGCAGGCGCTTGGCCCCTTCCCCGATGTACACGGTTCCCTGATGCAGGGCCACCACCGAGGGCACCAGGTGATGGATGTAAATCCCCTGCTGGGTGGGCTGCTCGACCTCGATGCACCGCGCCTTCGGCGGATCCTCTCCAGGGACGTAGGTCAACACGGTCACGGTGGAATTGGTGGTGCCCAGATCGATGCCGATCACCCGCACCGGCCGCGCCGGCGCGCGGGGTACCCGCGAGAGCGGCAGGATCAAGGATAAATCAGTGGCTGGGTTGGATTTGTTATTGTTGGATTGGTTCATAACGCCCCCATGATTTGATGCTGGTGTACACCGATGCGGCCAAATTTAGCAGTTGTTATTCATTTGCAGCCGTATCTGTACTCGTTGTTTCTTCGTATGTCCGTATACGTTCCAATTCGATTTTGGAATCAAACGCATCCCATAAAATCTGCTTAATCATCAGCGCTTTGGTCTTGCGGGAACCGACCGTGACTTGAAGCCCTTTGCATAATTCTATAAGTTCCTTCTGCTTCAAAGCTTTCAATCTCGTCTCCGCTTCTTCGCGGGTGAATTGCGGAAAGTGCGCGATTAGATGGGATAGATCGACTTCGGGCTTCTTTTTGGGCTTTTCCTTGGTCTTCAATTCGGACAAGGGAATGTCCGGCATTTGACGGAGTGCCTGCGTGACTTCTTCGAGCAATTCAGCTAGGGTATGAGTTGTACGGGCGGATGCCATGATTAGTTTTCTCCCAGGCGCAGCATAAATTCCTCGGCGCAAGCTTTCAGTTGATTTTCATATACCCGGTCGGCTGCATAGCCGGATATGGCAATGGGGTAACGGGAGGGTTCGGAACTCTGTGATAACTTGTCACTTTGAGACACAAAATGATCAAAAACTAGATCAGGCCATTGTTCACGAACCCGGTCCATCATACTTTCTTGATAATTGGTGCCACCAGTCCGATAGTGAACCCGGTTGAAGATGATGCCTTTCATTTCCGGGCCTTTGAACGTACAAAATCCTTGTATGTATTGGTTGATCTCATCAACGACTTGCCTCACGGCTCTTTCCACTTCACTGATTCCCAAGGTGGATAGATATTCCGGCATGGCCACGATCATCAAGGCGTCGCTGGCCAGGATGGCATTCTGCGTAGTAATGTTGAGATTTGGGGGGCAATCGCATATGATATAATCATAATCATTCTTGATGGTTTCAAAGGCTGTTCGTAGGATTTTCCGTCCCTCGAAACTTTCTGCACCGAAACGCATGGCCAATTTCATATCAGCGGTCATAAGTTCCAAGTGGGAGGGTAACAGATGTAAGGATATTAGTTCATGATTTCGTGGATGATATAAAAAATCTTTATATATGTAATCATGCGTTTTGAAATATTCAGGTGGATTCGCTATAAATGCCATGATGATATTCTTCAGGGTTCCATGGTCCCGCGCCCAGTTCTCCCAATCCTCGGCGGTCATCAGGTAAAACGTGGCGTTGGTTTGGGGATCCAGGTCGGCGAGCAGCACCCGCTTCTTCTTGTGATACGCCAGGCTGGCCGCCATCTCCACCGCCACCGTGGTCTTGCCCACGCCCCCCTTGTAATTGATGAAACTTACGACTTTGGCCATGATGTCCTCCTTTGTTGGGCTCACACGCTCTCCGCCTTCTTCAGCCGCGTCTCCACTAACTGGATCACCGCCTCGTACACCCCCTCCCGCTCCCTGGGAGTCAGGGGGAGGATGTCGAATACAACATGGTCCAACTGCGATCTTTCATATGCCGGATCGAAAACCTGCTCCCGCATTTGTCGCAGTTCGTGGCGTACCTGCCGGTTGGGCCGGTGCAAGACGGTGTGGTTGTAGATCCGGAAGCTGAGAAATCCGGCCAGACCGTCCTCGAAGGCCTTCTTGGTCCACAGCGAAACGTTGTTCCCCATCAAGATCCGGATGGTGTCGACCTTCTGCCAAGCTTCCTCGAGAGACAAAAAGGAGCCGATCTCGAAATTGCCCGTGGCGACATCGATTTGCTTCGAGATTTGGCACCACTCGTGCAGGTACTTTTGGACCTTCCATTCGGCATCACTGTTGTCGACGATGAACAACTCACTGCCGGTTTTACTGGTCTTTTTGGGCATAAGGCCGTCTCCTGACCGATATGGGAGCCAACCGGACCGGAAACCGCCTCGCAAGCCGGAGGAAGGGCATGAGTGATCCAGTCCGGAATCCGGTTGAATGCAACTTGTTTGCCATGATAATATTAAAAAAATAAAATATACCCGCCCTTTCCTCTCATGCCTCCTAGATAAAACCTTTTACCGGATTTTATCACAATATGGTTTTACAGATAAGAACAGGGCTTGAAAAAGGAGAGAAAATTACCTGATCACCCGAACTCAATCGATACAATTAAACGCGAGAACGTATCCTGACCAGTCTATTTCTTTTGGCAACTAATCAGAAAAAGAAGTCAATAAAAGATTTAATAATATAACATAACGCGAACACAACAAACCCCGGGATGAAACCTCCAGCCGTTGGAGGCATCCCCTGCCGATCCGATTGCACCCTATTGGCGGAGGGCGGCGGGGTTTTCCCGGGAGACCATCTGGCCGGGAATCCATCAGACTTCATCGAGGACCGCGTTTATGATCTATACCCTCTCGAACAGTTGGTGAACCCCGGAAGGCGGGGGTGGTACCGGGTGAAAACCAAATAGAGAAATGAGGGGATATGGGGCTGAATCGTAGCTATGTAGTAGCTAATGGATTTTCCGGCTTAGGCAGGCTTAACGTAACTTCAATCCAATCAACCCGCGCCCAGCAGGACTCGAACCTGCAGCCTACTGCTTAGAAGGCAGTTGCCATATCGCTTACTACCACCCTTGTAAAACCATAAACCACGTTTTTATTGGGCTTTTTCTCTTCATCTTTCCCATGTTTTACTATAGAATAGCATATTCCAGGGTAGCTCAAAAGGTAGCTCAAGAAAAACAACTGCTTTTTTTACGGGAAGGGGAACGGCCATGGCCCGGAAACTCACAAAAAAGATGGTGGACAGCCTTACCTACGAAGGCGCGGTCAGCGAACGGGGAACCAAGGGACTGCATATCGTCATGGATACCACGATTCCCGGCTTTCATGTGCGGCTATTCCCCAGCGGGATGAAATCGTATGGGCTTACCTACCGTTGGAAAGGCCGGAAACGGTTCATCAGCATCGGACGCGCGGACAAAGTTACGCTGGACTTTGCCCGCCGCCAGGCGCAAACCCTCTGGGAACAAATTGTGGCGGGGGAAGACCCCATCGAAAACCGGCGGCGGCAACGGGAATTCCTGACCGTGGCGCAATTCGCGGAACAATTCATCGAACGGTACGCCAAGAAGTTCCGCAAGACCTGGAGGGAAGACGCGCGGCGGATCGGGAAGAACATCCTTCCGGCCCTGGGAAACCGGCGGCTCGATGCCGTCAACCGCGCGGATGTGGCCGCGCTCCATTCCCGGATCGGGGAAACGGCCCCCATGGAATCGAACCGGACAATGGAATTGATTCGGCGGATTTATGCCGTGGCTCTCGATTGGGGGACTCTACCCGACGGTTTTGAAAATCCCGCGAGGAAAATTAAGAAGTTCCCTGAACGGCCCAGGGACCGCGTTTTGACTGAAGACGAATTGCGGCGGCTGGGCGCGGCCCTGGCCCAAGAGCAAGACGTTTACGCCAAGGGCGCAATCACTCTCAGCCTGTTATGCGGAACCCGGATCGGAGAAACCCTGGCGGCGGAATGGCGAGAAATTAACCTGGAGCAACGTCTCTGGCAAATACCGTCGGCGCATAGCAAGAACAAGAAGGCGCATACCCTGCCCCTCTCCCAAGCGGCGGTTGACCTGCTGGTATCGTTACCGCGTTCCCTGGACGATAACCGCGTTTTCCCCACCAAGAATGTACGCCATGCCTGGGAACGGTTGCGCGTGGCGGCGGGGATCCCGGACGTTCGGATTCACGATTTGAGGCGAAGCGCGGCCTCGATGATGGTTGATTCGGGAATCAGCCTGCATGTGGTATCCGAATTGCTCTCCCATAAGAACCTGGCCGTGACCGCCGATGTTTACGCCCACCTGGGAACCAAGCCCCTGGCCGAGGCGGCGGAAAAGCACGGCGCGAAGGTGATTGACTTGCTCACCGTCAAGAAGACGGGATGACGCAATCAGCCCGCGAAATCCTGCCATACAAGCCCGCCAAGCGACTTTCTCAGCCTGCCCCATACCAAACCATGGGCACCAACATCACGGCATTACCCGGCACTTCCGGGAAATTACACTGAGGGAAATATCCTTGACTGGTTACGATGTACGCCTATAATTACACCCATCAGGCGACACCTGCCCGGCGCAACGTCAAAAGGTGAAAACCTCATCACGCCCGCAATGGGCAACACCGCAATCATCCGTCCCCCTGGATGGGCACTAGGGGATTTCGGACTCACGAAGGCCAACCAAGGAGGAGTGCGCACCAAAAGGAGGCGCAAAACGGGCGCGCTGCGTTGCGGCGCTTAGCTCGGCCTCTGGCCGTTTTACAGGGTCTTCATATGCCTTTCCAAGGAAATCAAGAAACCACCGAAACGCGGAAACATCCCTATGCCGAAATTTACCTCAACGAGCGACAGGCGGCGCAAAAAATCGGAGTGACCGCATCCGCCATGCAGGCTTGGAGGCTTCGCGGCGGCGGCCCGCCCTTCGTTAAAATTTCCAATCGCTGCATCCGATATGCCGAATCGGCACTCGACGCGTGGATGCAGGCCCGCGAATGTCAATCCACTGCCGAACGCCCGAATCCGAATGCAAGTAAAGAATCTAAGCGGAAGCCTGCCCGCGCGGCGCGAAGGTAAATAATAAATCGCTGCCAGGCGGGCGCATGTTGGGGAACATGTGGAAAAGATAGCCTTCTCTCATTCCCCGGAAGGCTACCCGCCAGGCGGCGTTTTATGGGGAATAATGATGAGAGAATTTTTCAAGGATGAAATCGACTACAACGGATTCTTTCCGATGCCGAGAACTTTGTTTCAATACGAGGAACTAAAGGATATATCCCCGATTGGCCCCTGGGCGGAATTGTCATTGGCAGCGAAATCCATTCTACCCGTCATCCTGGCGCACATGTTCATCAATGAATCCTGTTGCCCGGGAATCAGGCGAATTTCGGCCCTCGCAGGCTCAAGCAAGAATACGGTTTGTAGAGGTGTGGCAGATTTAAAAGCGCTGCCCGAATTCACAGTAAGAAAAATTCTCACCCGGCAGGGGAAATACAAGAATATCTACTCGTTCAAAAAGCCGGTTGTAAGCATTCGTGGATCATGGTTCCCATTCCACCGTTGCATCGTTCAAAGCGGCAATTGGGCTTCGCTCACCCCGGCGGCGAAGGCGCTTTATTGCACCATGAGGCATTGGGCGCGGTATGACATGCTGTCGGAACAAACAACCAAGGACGGCAGCGGCTTTGCCGAGCGGCAATTTGATACCTGTAACGCGCAGCGAAATATTCTCGCTGAGTGTGCAGGCATTACAACGCGAAGCGTGCGGAACGCTATCAAAGACTTGGAAAATTACGGCCTGATTCAAAGGGTGCAAGAAATTGATGACGATGGATACGCCAAATTATTCGAACCGGATGAAGATGCTTGGTGCGTTTTTCTCAGGCCTGCCCACCTACGAAACAGCATGTCTCAATGAAGAAGCGGTTGGGCGTTTAGGCGGAAATATTTGGGACGCAGGCGGAAATATTTGGGACGCAGGCGGAAAACCAGGGGGGAAAAAATTGGGACGCAGGCGGAAATAGTTGGGACATGAGTATGTTAGCTAGTTTTTAAGAAGGCTTTTAGGTTTTCTAGGGGATTCGCGCTTCGCCGAATCCTGCGGGGGATGATGCCCACACAACCACAACCCAACTTTTCTTTCAAGGAAGGATCAACGCCATGACGGAAGCGAAGACGGAATCGAGGAATCAAATCCTCACCGAATCCCCCCGGCAGAATGGGGAATGCGTTCGCGTTTCCCTGGATGAGTTCAAGGGATTCGTCAACGTCCACATTCGAGTTTGGCGGTTAATAGCCCCGGACGATATACGGCCCTCTCGCAAAGGGATAGCCCTGAGGCTTGAACCCGATGAACTGGATTCTGTAATCGAGGGCTTGCGGCAAGCCCGCGCTTCAATCGAGGAAGAAATCTAAGAGACGGCGAAATCACCCAACGGGCGGCGCACCACCCAAGCACCATCATCCATTCCAGGAAAAAATGGAAGGTGAAACTATGAGAACAAAACCGAACCTCAAACCGGACGGCGAACAACCGAATCTCCCGTTCCTGGACCCCGGCGCTGTTCCCGAACTGGCCAACCTTCCCGGCAGGGATGACCTGCTGCGGGAAACGCCTTCCAGGGAACAGGACCGCGCCCTGTTACTCACCCTCGAAGAGAAGACCGCCTCAAAATTGCTTGGCTGCTACACGGCCAAGGCCCCGGCGCGGCGCTGCCACCGGCCGCGGCAAAGGAAGGTGAAACCATGAAGAAGAACACGAAACCCAGGCGTGGCCCTGGCAGGCCCGTAGGCGCGGGGATCAAACTCACCGCCGAAGCCCAAGACATCATCGTTACCGCCATCCGTTGCGGGAATTATTTGGAAACGGCGGCGGCCTGCGCAGGCATCCATCGGGATACGCTTCATTCGTGGATACGCAAAGGCGCAACCGCGCCCGAAGGCGACTGTTACCGTATTTTTTCCGACTTAGTATATAAAGCCCTAGCCCAGAGCGAAGGCGAAGCGGTTGAGTTCATACGCCAGGCAGGGGAAGAGCACGGCGTAACCAGGACGCGAACCACCGTTAAACCTTTGCTGGATAACGGCAGGCCGGTTCTCGACGTGGACGGCAAGCCGGTTCTCATCACTGAGGAAACAACCGAACAATTCACGGAAACCGACTGGCGCGCGCTGGCCTGGTTGCTCGAACGGCGCTTCTCGAAGCGCTGGGGACGGCGCGAATATCTCGAATCAACAATCACCGAGAAACCCGTTGAGGAAATGACGGATGCCGAAATCGACGCGGAACTTGCCGAAATCCTGGAACGGTAACAGAAAACCGCCCGCCGTGGTGATCGGCCATGACGGGCGGGATTCGTTGGAGGAATGATGTTTATTTGGACGATGACCCTGCTGATCTTGATTGCTCTCTCCCAGTGGAAAAACAGATTGCTCTAGGCTTGGCCCACCGGCTGTAACTCTTCTTCCTGGATCGGCTCAACCCCCTGGCCCGCACGCGGCTTGATCGGGATCGGGAACTTCGACGATTTCGCGGCGAACCATGCCCGCGCGGCTTCCATGATGGCGCTCAGACCATCCAGCGGAACGGCCTGATGGTTTTCCGACTCCAGGAACTCTTCCGCCCAGGCCCACCGCCCGCCTTCACGGCGAACAACGGCCCCCCGAATGAAACCGCGTCCGTCCATATAAATGAGGACGAAACTCTCATCCGTCTTTTCCACGATGCCCGACCAAAGCCCGACGCGAATCAGAACAGAATTCTCCATTCTGGCCCTAATGCCATTCTCCCAGGCCAGGAATGCGGCCCAATCCTCCCGGCCAGCCCAGCGACGGTTCAACTCGATCCGCCAAGCCGAAGCCCCGTTCAGCAACTCACTGAGCGATGCCCAGGCATCCGATCCCGGACGAGATACAAGCCGATCCTCAAACATCCTCACAACCTGTTCAACCTGATCCATGATGGACCCCCTTGTTGAAAATTTGACCGTCCGGATGCCCGGGAACGGTTCGATGCCGCAACAGGGGAAAGAGCGAAGAGGAAAAAACCCGGATTTTTGATCCTGAAAGTAGCTTATTGGGTAGCTCAGGTTTTTTAGGGTATCGGTAGGCTTAACGTAACTTCAATCAAATCAACTCGCGCCCAGCAGGACTCGAACCTGCAGCCTACTGCTTAGAAGGCAGTTGCTCTGTCCGCTTGAGCTATGGGCGCTTTAAGAGATTTGCGGCTCGATTATACCGCTTTGTCTTCGGCGGTAAAACCGGCCGTCGTTCCCGGATGGCTTTCCTCTCGGAAAGGATCCTTCCGGGCTGCCGGGATTCCCCCGGCGAATCACCTTCCATCGTTTTGGACTTGAAGAACGCTGACGATCTGATCGATCTGGTTGATCACCCGGTCGATGTTCAGCACATTGTCAATCACCACGGATTCTTTCTGGTCCCGGAAGGTCAGGATCAAGCACCCGGAATTGACGAGGGGCAGGTAATATTCGATCACATCCTGGATGTCCTTGATGTATTGCATCTGCAGGGTGGGGAAGCGCTGGGTGCGTTCCAGCAGGCCGCCGACCACCACCACTTCGTTGGATTCGATGCGGACATAATGGAACCGGACCACGGCCAGGGAAATCGCCATCAGGATCACCCAGATCACGAAGATGGCGAAATAGAAATGAGGATTGGCCATGGGTGTCAGGGAGGCCAGGCGCGTCAAGATCGCGGGCAAGAATTCCAGCCGCTCGTTGATCAGGGTCAACAGGAAAATCACGGCCAGCGTGATGGAAAAGGTGATGAGGGCCCATCGGATCTCCAGGTCCACGCAGACCGTGAACAACGAAAAGGCGAAGACGACCAGGAAGAGGACTCCCAGGACATAGTCGATGAACAAGCGGGAAACCAGGGAATCGACGATCGTCTTCAGTTGCGATTGGGTGATTTCTCCCGGGATCCCGGCCGGCGGCGTGGATTCGCCAGCCGCTGGTTCCGGCGTCTCCGCTTGGATTTGAACGCCGGCTTTGTACAGGTCTTTGAGTTCTTTCACCTTGGGTGCGCTACCGCCGATGGTGCCCACCAGGCTGCAGATCAAGGCCAGGATGGCCATGGGATACAGCACCGGCGTTTTGGGCCACATGCGGATGATGACCCGTTCGGGCGGCTTGGGAGACGGAGTCGCGGAATTGGGGTTGGATGTCGTGGGCGGCGTCTGATTGGGCGATGGATTGACTGTGTCCATGGATTTCCCTTTCTGAAATGTCATGTTTGACTTTATCCCATGGGAACGATAGGATTAGGCTGACATTGCATCCATATTACACACATTTTTCTTATCATCCAACAACGGACGGAAAAAAGCAAGCCATCATTCCCACGGCCGTAAAGTTGTACGCTTTCGTTGGGATTGGATTTTCCCGGTTTCCGCATTGAATACGAATTTCCAGAAGGAATATTTCAGGTTCATCCGGCGAATGAGGAGCGATGTTTCCTTGATTCTTCCACCATGTATTTTCAAATCGGACAGATAGATCTTCTCTTGGAAATTCCCTCACCCTGGCCCTCTCCCAGAGGGAGAGGGAAGGCGATAGGGATCTCCCCGAGCCGCTCGGTTGGATACCGGTCGCGCCTCCCGGGGGAAAAATTCGCGCTGGCCGGGTGAGTCCGTTGGTCAGTATTTTCGTCCCAGGAACCAAAATTCAACCAGGCCCGACGCCACACCCAAACCGCTGACCAGGGCGTCCACGAAATTCACGGGAATCCCCTGGAGGGCGAATTGGATCCCCCGTTTTTTGACCAGGTACATCTCGAAAGGAATGATGAGATAAAGAAACACCAGGAAAAACCAGCCGGCGAAGACGGCGAAGATCCAATCCACGCCCGCCAGGACCAGCAGACCCAGCGCCCCATAGGCCATGGGAATGCGGACCATGGTGGAGAAGGCGTTGGTGCCGAAGCGTCCGGACGCATCCACCGGGGCCACGGTTTTTTCCGGGGCGGCGGGCGGTTCCGAACGGTTGCGCAGCAGCAGCTTGGCCAGATCCCGCGAGCGCCGGAACTGGTTTTGGATGAATCCCCACGGGGTCAATTTTTTGTTGTGGATCACTTCGATCGTGCGGTCCAGGCGGATGCGGAAGCCTTGACGGCGCAGGTTCCGCCCCAGGGTGCGGTCCTCCACCGAGGCCCCGCGGATGTTCTCATCGAATCCGCCGCAGGCCAGGAAAGATGAACGCCGCACCGCCGTGAGTGAGGTGAACGTCGTGTCGATCCAATCGGGCAATTCATTGAGCACATAGCGGTTGTAGAGATTCTTGTATTGGGAGAAATAGTTGGCATGGGGGCATACCTCGGAGAAGGTCCCCTGTACGGCGTCGGTGCCCGTCTCCTGGAACAAGGCCTGGAGTTCATGGCGGAGTTGCTTGGGAACCAGGACGTCACTGTCGGTGAAGACCAGGATGTCGAACCGGGCTTCCCGGGCGCCGTGATTCCGGGCATGGGCGGGGCCTTGGTTTTTTTCCAGGCGCAGCACCCGCGCGCCCGCCTGTCCGGCGAGGGCCGCGGTCCGGTCGGTGGAGGCGTCGTCCACCACGATCACCTCGTCCGCCGCCGGGTCGAGGGAAAAGACGCTGCGCAGCGTGTCCGGCAGCGTCTTTTCCCCATTGTAAACGGGAATGATGAGCGATAAACCGGGAGAAGTTGCATTCGCGCCGCCTGGATCAGCCATACCGTGCCGCTTCCTTTCGTATCTCGTGATACATGGTTTGCACCTTTTCCACCATCCGGCCGGTTGTCAACTCCCGCAGCACGCGCCGGCGGGCCGCCTGGCCCAGGCGGCGGGACCGTTCGGGATCGGTGATCATCTCCTCGATCGCGGCCGCCAGGCATTCCCCACCGGATCCCGCGGCGAAGCGCCCTTCGGTCCCATCGTCCAACACGCTTTCGATGCCTCCCACGCGGGTAGTGACGATGGTTTTCTCCATGGCCATGGCCTCCAATAGGGCCATGGGCACGCCCTCGGAGATCGACGAACAGACAAACAGATCCATGGCCGCCAGACAAGGGCGCACGTCGTCCACGTAGCCCGTGAAAACGGTCCGGTGACCGATGCCCAGCTCGCGGGTGATCTGCCGAAGCCGGGCCTCATCGGGACCCGCGCCCGCCAGCAACAGCCAGGCGGTGGGATGCCGCCCCTGGATGGTGTGGAACGCGCGCAACAGATGGTCGAAACCCTTGATGGGGTCCATCCGCCCGGTGCTGCCGATGACCAAGGCGTCATCCGGGATTCCCCATTCCGCGCGGGCCGGCCGGCCGAACATGGCGGGATCATACACCCGGGGATCCACGCCATTGGGAATCAGATACACCCGCCGGGGGGGACGTTTCAATCCCCGCATGTAGGATTCCAACTGGGGAGAGATCACCTGCAGCGCGTCCGCCCGGCGGATCCAAAAATTGTTGAACGCGTGGGAAAACCGGCCCCGGACCGGATTGGCGTAATCGGTGGAATTGATGTTGGGAAGCCGGACTACCCAGGGAAGAGGAACGCGCCGCCGCATCAGTCCCGCCAGGGTGTTGGAACGGATGCCGAACGTGTGGATCAGGTCCGCGTTCCATGTTTGGGCCGCCGCCGCCAACCGCCGCACCGCCGGAAAGAGATCCAACCGGCTGCGCATGGGGATGAATTCCACGGGCAATCCCATCTCCATCGCCTGCCGTTCGAGTTCCCCATGATTGGCCAGCGGCGCGATCACCGGCCGATACAACCGCCGGTCCAGGTTCCCGGCCAGGTTGAGGATATAGCGTTCCACGCCGCCGAAATTGCCATCCACCCGGACCAGTAACACCACGGCGGGATTTTCGCTTTGTTCCATACTCTCAATCCGGTTCATGCCCCTTGTTTCCGCATGGATTCTGAAATCCAGGCGCCTCATGGTATAGTATTCCGCATTCCCCCGGACGGGGGAACCTGGCCTTTCGTTTCGTATTTCAAGGGGATAGGGACGGATTTTCAAGGAAAGCGATGGAATCCCAAATTCCATGGCTGCGTGTGACCATCCCCAATGCCCGCTTCCCCTGGGAGAGGGCTAGGGTGAGGGAATTTGGAAAGGGGAGGAATTTTTCATGAAATCCCTATTTTCGTGGTTGTTGACCGCGGGTTTGATGTTGAGCGGCCTGTCGTCTGGTTGGGGACGGGCGCTGGAGATTTATTTCCTCGACGTGCTGGGAGGGGCGGCGGTGCTGATCGTCACCCCCCAGGGCGAGTCGGTCCTCATCGACACCGGCTGGCCGGGGGAACAGGACCGGGACGTGAACCGGATATATGACGCGCTGGTGAACCGGGCGGGCTGTTCCCGGCTGGATTACCTGGTCACCACCCATTGGCACCGGGACCATTACGGCAACGTGTTGCCGCTCAGCCGCCGGGCGCCGGCCGGCGTGTATTACGACCGGGGGATTCCGGATACCCTGCAGGAAGACGCCGTTTTTTTCAAGCGGATGATCGGGGAATACCGGCAAGCCACGGGAGGGCAATCGAAGGTCCTGCACGCCGGCGATTTTCTGGATCTCCAGCAGGATCCCGCCGGCCCGCCCCTGTCCCTCTTGTGCGTGGCCGCGAACCGGAAGGTGATTCAACTCCAGAGTGCGGAGGAGAATCCGGCCTGCGAGAGCGCCGAGCCGCGGCCGCAAGATTTTGAGGACAACGCCCGCAGCGTCGCCCTGCTCTTGTCGTATGGGGATTTTCAATTTTTCAGCGGAGGGGACATCACCTGGAACATCGAAACCCGGCTGGTGTGCCCCGTCAACACGCTCGGCCCGGTGGATTTGTACATGGTGAACCACCATGGCATGGATATCAGCAACAATCCGGTTTTCTTGCGCAGCCTGGATCCCGTGGCCGCGGTGATGTGCAACGGCCCCGCCAAGGGCGGCAGCCCCATGGCCATTCAACGGCTGAAGGATCTGCCCAATTTGCAGGCGCTCTATCAGCTGCACTGGAACACCCGCATCCCGAAAGAACGGAATACCGTGCCGGAATGCATCGCCAATCCGGATCCGCGGCAGTCCGGTCAATACATCAAGGCCGCCGTGGCTCCGGACACGAAATCCTTCGACGTGACCTTGGGTGAAACCGGCAACCCCCGGACCTTTGCGTGCCGGTAGCGGGCGAAAGGGCCGGACATGCCACGGTCCGGTTTTTTTACGAAATGACAATGGACTCGGATCGAGTTGATCACCAGGCTGCTTCACATATTATGGGAACGATGATATTAATGTAATAGCGTTAACGATCCGAAATCCCTCCTTGCCTGGCCGGGTGTCAACGCCGGCGCGGCCGGGAGCGTCTGGGAGTGTCAGGAGGAACACCTGTGGCCGCCACCGTCAAGGAAATCGAAGAACAGATGGATGAAATCCAGATGCTGATGAAGATCTGGAACAAATTCTATAAAATTCTCACCACCACTTTTTTTAATCCGGACGCGGAGATCGACAAACTCGATCCCGAATTTCAACAGATCAAGCAAATCGTGGCGGAACGTCATGCTCACTTCATGAAAGTGATCAAGAAGGACTTCCACATCGGACAGTCCATCCTCACGACCGTGAAACGGACCATTTCGCTGGAGGGCTTCAAAAATCTCAGCCCCCTGGAAATCAACAAGACCCTGATCGAGTGGCATGAAGCCAACATTCTCCTGAGTGAAACCTTGGGATCGCTGGAATGCGACCGGGACCGCATCCTCCGGGGCCGCAAAAAAGACATCCCCACGCAATCCGGCGCGGAAAAAGCCAAAGATTTCTTTCAAAGCCCCCTTTTCAAGAACGCTGTCACCCTGGTGGTGCTGCTGGCCGTGGTGGGCGGCCTGGCGATGTATTGGGATGTGGTCAGCCAGTCGGCGATTTACAAAAATTATTTCGCCTGGATGATCGATCCTCTGCTCAAAATGGCCGGCATCGAACCGGCGCAGCCGGCCGCCCCGGCGAAGTGATCCACCCCACTCCCCTCCCGGCGTTACTCCCACGGGCGCGTGGACGTATCCAGTTCCGGATGAACGGCTTATAATACGGATTGTCCGCACGCTAGAACCACAATCCACAGCGAACCGCGGGCCGCGGCAAAAAAAAATGAAAGCCACTATTTTGCTTGTGGAAGACGACCGGCGGTACGCTTCCCGGATCGCCAAAAACCTCTCCCTGGATGGGTACGAGGTGCTCACCGCCTATTCGGGCGAGGAGGCGTTGGATCTCTTCGAGAAGGAAGCCGTGGACCTGGTCCTCTCGGACATCAAGATGCCGGGGATGAACGGCATCGATCTTCTCAAGAAAATCACGGACCGGTTGGTCCAGGACGAACAGGAAATCCCCGTCATTTTCCTGACCTCCGTCGATTCGGTCCGCGTGGCGGTTGAAGCCATGAAGACCGGGGCTTCCGATTACATCACCAAGGATGCCGACCGGGATGAAATCGTCCTCCGCATCGAGAAGGTCCTCTCCGAGTCCAAGGTCCGCGCCGAGAACCGGAGTCTCAAGAAACATATCCAGACCGCTGGGGAATTCGGGCGCTTGATCGCAGTCAGTGAGCCGATCCAGGCGATCTTGAAGGAAATCGACGGATTCGTGGACGCGTTTCCCGGCATCCTGATCGAGGGAGAGACCGGGGTGGGCAAGGAAATCATCGCGCGATATATCCACAACCGCAGTCCCCGCGCAAGCCACGCTTTCATCGATGTGAACTGCGCCGCCCTGCCCACCGAAAACCTTTTCCAGTCCGAAGTGTTCGGCCACGAAAAAGGATCTTTCACCGGCGCGGTGGGCCGCAAGCGCGGCAAACTGGAACTCGCCGACGGGGGAACCTTGTTCCTGGATGAGATCGGCGATATGCCCCTCGAAAGCCAGGGCAAGATTCTTCGCGCCCTGGAAACCCAGGAATTCGAACGCCTGGGCGGCAATCAGAAAATCAAGGTCGATCTCGCCTTTATCGCCGCCACCAACAAGGACCTGCGGCGGGAGGTGGAGGAAGGACGCTTCCGCCAGGATCTACTCTACCGCCTCGATATCATCCGCCTCCGGATTCCCCCCCTGCGCGAGCGGGTGGAGGACATCCTCCCCCTCGCCCGGTATTACCTGGAGGTATACGCGCGCAAATACCGCCGCCCGGTGCCGGAAATCACCCCGGCCGCGCAAAACCTGCTGACCGGATATTCCTGGCCCGGCAATGTCCGCGAACTCAAGAACCTCGCCGAACGGATCATCCTCCGCCACCGGAATCGCGAGACGATCGGCGCGGATTTGCTCCTTGGCGAAGGCTTGGTGGGCCATCCCCCGGTTTCCCCTTCCAGCCAGGAGGCCCTCGTTCCCCCCGGGGACCGGATGCCCTTGTCGGAAATCGAAAAACGGGCCATTATCGCGGCATTGGAGCAAACGGATTGGGTGCAGAGCGAAGCCGCGAAACTCCTGGAGATCTCGCCGGACCGCATGCATGCCCGCATCAAGAAATACGGACTGCGCCATCCCTCTTGGCGCGCCCGGAAAGCGGATCCGTAAGGTAACTTGATTTCACTCGCGAGGTTGCGATAAATTGGTTTTCTCATGCCTTTAATGGCATGATTGTTCGGCTCGTATCCATCACCGCGTCTTGACACTCGCCATTTTCTTCTGACCAAAGAGCCGGAAAACGATATATATATATCCTACCAAATCATCTCTTTGTACGGACACCCGCCGGGTGGGAAATCACATGGAGAGGCTCATCGTATCACTTTGTATACCAACCGCCGCGAGAAAGCGGGAAAGGAGGTGAGACCGGATTGCCAAGGGAGTTGGCGGCGCTCGTTCCATGGCCATGGACAGTTGAGGCCGAAATCTACTAAAACCAGAAAGGTTGCGAAAAGATGAAGAAATTTTATTTCACGCTACTAGCATTCGCGATGGTGTTGAACGCCGGCGCCACCACCAAGACGGTGGGCAAATCCGGCGCGGACTTCACCAGCATCCAGGCGGCGATCGATTCCTTCACGGAAGCCGATGTCACCGACGGCCAGCCGGATGTCGTGGAGATCGTCGATGGCGAGACCTATGACGAGCAGGTGGTGATCGGCCAACTGATCGCCGATCCGGAAGGCACGGGACAAGGCGAGGGGTATCTCAACGCGGCCATCGACCTGGCCAAGCGCAGCGATCCCTTCACCTTGCGGGGGAGAGATCCCAACAACCGCCCCAAGATCAATCCGGTGAACGTGGAGGGCCTGCCGCACGGAGTGTTCACGAACGATCCCACCGACAATTTCGTGGCCACGCTTTCGTATTTGGGAAAGAATATCACGATCGAAAATATCCAGATCCTTCAATCGTCGGTAATCCTCGATGAACAATATGGGATCAACGGCCAGGCGGGCAACATGGTGTTCCGGAATGTGCTGTTCGCCCATGACGGCGACACGCAGCCGGGCGAGGCGTTGATCAACTTCAACAACGCCATCGATTTGGCGGGACAGGGATTCGACAATTCCTATACCTTCGAGAATTGCACCTTCGACGCCGCCTTCAACGGCGAACGCAACGCCTTTGTGGACACCATTTACTTCCACGGCTATTCCCAGGGCGATGCGGACGCGGCGGGCGTCAATGTGGACGATGTTCCCGTCAATGTTAAATTCATCGACAGCCAGTTCCTCAACAGCGACACGGCCATGATCATCCGCGGCAACGCCCAGGCGAACAACGTGACTGTCCAGAACTGCTACATCGCCCAGAACAACCACGGCCTGCGGGCTTCCGGCAAGGGAACGTTTGTAGTGGAAAACTGCATTTTCCATGACAACATGAACATCGCCGGCGACATCGACAACGATCTGGGCGCGGTGGAGACGGTGGGCCGCAGTGGATTCACCCCGGCGTTGACCATCCGGAATTCTCTCTTTATCGATAACATGTCGGGCGACGCGCCCGGCATGGGCGGCACGGTGGGATTCGATTCCCGCGCCGCGGCGGTCCGCATCCAGAATGACGGAACCGATCCCGATGTGACCATCGAGAATTGCACCTTTGTGAACAATCCCATCGCCATCCGCTTCGCCGACAGTTCGGCCCGTCCCCGCAAAGGCGCGATTAACAACAACATCTTTGAAAACAGCAATGTGGCGGTACTCACGGCTTCGGACGCCCAGCAAAGCTACTTCACGGCGGCCGATCTGGTCGATGTCCTGGTGGTCAATGGAACCAACAATGTCTTCGACGGGAACGCCGTTGTGGTGGAGGACAATGCCAAACTGCCCAACGTGAAGTTGGAAGGCGCGCAGGCCGCGGTGACCTTCTCCAACACGACCATCAGACCCGCCGATCCCTTCGCGGGACCTCCCTACCTGGTGGCCAGCGGCGCTCCCGCGGGCGTGGGGGCCAACCTGGGCGGCGGCACGGCCGTGAGCGGCTTTATGCTGTATTGATTGAATCTAGATAACCTGACAGATTCCGCGTCCGCCTTTCCCTTCCGGGAGAGGCGGACGTATTTATTTGGTATACCCCAGCGCCTCCAACGCCTGTCGCTGGGCGGGGGACAGTTCCTGGATTTCGAGCAGTCCGGAGGGCTTGGCAATCCATCCGTCCAGAATCGCCCGATACCGCTCCGCGGTATCGGGCAGGACTTGGTTTTGGGAAGGATCCCGCGTTTCCGTCAGCCGGTTATGCTCCTCCCGGGGATCGTCCTTCACCTGGAACCATTCATCCAAGCGGTTGGGATCCGGATCATCTTGAAACGTGAGCGTGATTTGCGGTTGTCGTTGTCCGTTGAAGACCTTCTTGCTGAGCCATTGGGTCTGGATCCGATGCGCCGGCCCTTCGCCCGCGTCCACCAAACCGGGGGTGGAGGGGGCCTCGAAATCCTCGATCACCCAAAACGGGTTGCGGAAGCGGGTGGAGGGGGGATAACGCAAAGCCGGGGAGTAGAACTCGAACTGGTCCACTTCGAAGATTCCGCTTTTTTGCAATCCGGGCAGGGAGGCGTCCACGCCCACGCCTTCCAGCACCATCCATTCGGTGGGCCATCCGCGGGCCAGGCCGTACATCCGCGCGGTATGGTATAAATCGGGCGTGGCCTGCAGCCGCCAGCCCTCCGGCGTGGGTAAAAACGACGGCTGCTTCAAGGCCTGGTTGTGGAGGGGATCGGTCCCGAACGTCTCGGCATACACGGCGGTGGTGTTGAGCCGGGCCAGCGCCTGCAGGTCGCGGCTGGTGTAGAGTTCCCGGGTCCGGTAGCGGATATGGGCCATCAGGCGGACGGATGGGTCGCCTTTCACCCGCGCCAGCACGATGGCGGGGCCTTTTAGGGGGATTTCGGTGAACATGCCCAGCGGCGTTTCCGGCCGCCGGCGCGCGCTGTGGTAGATGTATTTGTATTCCTCAGTCCGCAATCCGTACAACTTGTTGGAATCCGCCACGGTATCCGCGTCGGTCTCCAGAAATCCTGGGTGTTTTTCATATTTCCCCGGATTTTTCTCAATGGTTGAAATGAGGGGAAGCAGGGATTTGCCCTCGATTCCCGCGATCCGGGGGATTTCGCAGAGTTCAGTCAGGGTAGGGAACAGATCGATGGACTGCACCATTTCCATTACCCGCCGGCCTGCGGCGATCGTCCGGGGATAGCGGATCAGGAAGGGAATCCGGACCGCCGGCTGGTACAGATCATCGCCATGAAAAAAACGCCCCTTTTCACCCAGCGCCTCGCCATGGTCAGCCAGGGCCACGAGCACGGTGCGGTCGAGCAAGTCTTGTTTTTCCAGCGCTTCCAGCAGCCGCCCGATCTGGTGGTCCAGGTAGGTCACTTCACCGTGATAGAGGGCCTGGAGATGCTTGAGGTCCCGTCCGGACAGGTTCCCGCCATGATTGGCGTTGAGAAACGTGATCTCCTCGACCGATCCCCGCAGCGGCCCGGCGTAATCCGGATCGTACATCGCACCGTAGGGGGGCGGGGCGTCGTAGGGGGTGTGGGGATCGTAAAGATGAATCCAAAGGAAAAACGGCTTTTTATCCAAGGTGTTCAAATATTCGAGGGCGGCCGTGATCGTCTCTTCCGCCCGCCGCTCGTTTTTAACCGTCTTGGTGTTCTCCAGCATGCTTCCCATGTCGTAACAGTCGAATCCCTGGTTGAGACCGAAGGCGGGAGCCAGGACGGAACTACTGATGAAGGCCGCCGTGGCGTATCCATGGTCATGGAACCGCTCTGCCAAGGTTTCTTCCTCGGCGGAGACCAGCGCCGTCCGGAACCGCACGCCCGTGGTTTTCGGGTTGCGCCCGGTAAGGATGGCGGTGTGCGAAGTCAATGTCGCGGGGATCTGACAGATGGCGTCTTCGAACAAAGCCCCTTCGCGCGCGAGGCGGTCGATGTTGGGGGTTTGGACGGTCCCGTTGCCATAGCATCCCAGGGCATCAGCCCGCAAGGTGTCCAGGGTGAGGAGAATCACATTGGGCTTTTCCAGCCGTGAAGAGCAGCCTGCGCCGAGCCAGAGGAACAGCAACACGCCCGTGTAGAAAATCCTCGATTCCCATGTCAGTTTCATGAAAAGCATAGCTCCTTGCCCGGTCAAACCGGATTGCCGATGGGGAGTATTGTAGCAATAAATAAGGGCTCA
>JBHGBC010000040.1:0-41029 GCA_041946805.1 bacterium | reverse complement strand
GCATCGGATGAACCATTTTATTCCAGCGCTTCACAGTTCGTGCCGGTGGCGGCTTTCGCGATGTTCAGTCCACCCTATTTTCCGCTTCCATTGTGCAGACCATCCTAGGTTACGGTAGGGGCATGTGGCAACGAGCCTCTGCTTTTCCTGGAACAACAGGGCTCCTCCTTCCTCTCTTCACTTGCCTGTCCCAAACCGCGCCATCGCTCTTCCAAGTAAGCCGGATTTCATGATGAAATCAAGCGTCCACGATCGAGCGAATGCATCCTACGTGGCTTGTCCGGGATAGAGAACCGCCTAGGCTACGGATGCAGACAGAGCCTACCGGCGGGAATATCGAACGCGCGCGGCAGGAGGTTTTCTCATGGCGAGGAATCGGTGGCTGTGGATCGGATGCGGGGGTTGTCTGGGCCTGGTGATCCTGCTGGTGCTTATGGTGTTCGCGGGAGGATTCGCCATCCACCGGTACGTGAAGAACATTCAGAACGAGACGGACCAATGGGTCCAGCAGGTCAAGGCGTTGGACCAGGCTCATCCTTTCACGCCCGCCTCCCCTCCGTCGCTCGATCCTCCACGGTACGCGGAGTTCCTGGAGATCCGGTACCGGTCGGCCGCCTCGGTGGACCGGAACCTGGGCTGGCTGATGGAGCTCAGCCAGGCCGCCGCCGCCTCAAAAGAGCCGGAATCCAGGCTGGCCCTGGTGAAGAAATTCATCAACCTGCCTTTCAACCTCTTCGACATTGGCGAAGACCAGCTCAACGCGTTGACCGGGGCGCGCATGTCCATGCGGGAATACGTCTATCTCACCCAGATCACCGCGGGGGCCTTGAACGAATGGCGCCAGCGGGAAGCAGGCGATGCCCGGCGGGCCATCGCCGAGGCGTACTTGAAGCCCATTCTCGACTTGGACGAAATCCTCCAGAAATACAAACAGAACCATCCGCATACCAACATCGAGATCGGTCCCTTCGACAAGGATATCTTTCTGCAAACCCTGAAGAACATACCTCCCCCCACACCGGAGATGGACGGCACGATTTACGCGGCGCGGGACCGGATCGTCTCCGCCTCGTCCGCCGCATTGCTGGACGCCATCACCCTGCAAAACGCCATCGAACTTGAAAAACCGCCGGTTTCGGACGCGGAAGCCTCTTCCGCGGAAACCGCCCCCACGCCGGGCCCGTCCGCCCCATCCGCACCCCTGGACAGCGCCACGGGAGAGACGCGATGACCATCGAACCCGTTCCCTCTCCCCCCCGGGAAATTCTGATCGTCGACGACGAACTCCAGAACCTGGAACTGCTGGAACTCATTCTCAAACCGGAAGGGTACAAGATCCGGAAAGCCTCATCGGGGGAGGAAGCCGTGCAAACCGTCCAGGATTCCCCGCCCGACCTGGTGGTCATGGATGTCTGCATGGCCGGCCTATCCGGTTTCGAAGCGTGCCGGCTCATCAAAACCAGCCTGGACGACCGCTTCGTGCCGGTGATGCTGTTGACCAACCTCGATGACACGGACAGCAAGGTGAAAGGCCTGGACGCCGGAGCGGATGAATACCTGGTCAAACCGCCCCGCAAGGCGGAACTGCTGGCCCGCGTCCGCGCCATCCTGCGCATCCGCGACCTGCAGCAAAAACTATTCCGCTCGAAGAAGGAACTAGAGGAAACCAACGAACAACTCCGGAAAGCGCAGCGGATCATCGAGGAAGAATTGAAACGCGTGGGGGCGATCCAGCAGTCCTTCCTCCCCTCCCGGTTCCCCGAACACCCGGAAATCGAATTCGGGCATTATTACGGTCCCTGCGCCCAGGCCGGCGGCGACTATTTCGACGTCATCGAGATCGGCAAGGCGAACTGGGGCATTCTGGTCGCCGACGTCACCGGCCATGGGGCGTCGGCGGCCGTCGTCATGGCCATCACCCACACTTTGATGCGCTCGTTCACCAACACCTTTCACTACCCCAGCACCGCCCTCAAAGTGGCCAACGAAAAACTGAACGAGCATCTGGCCCCCACGTTCTATGTCACCATGTTCTACGGTGTTCTCAACCTGGAGACCAAGCGCTTCCGGTACGCCTCCGCCGGACATGAACCCATGTTCCTGTACCGGGCGCGGACACAAGCGGTGGAATTGTTGCGGACAGAATACGGCTATCCCTTGAAACTGATGGAAACGGATGATTACGACGAAAAGGAAACGGTTCTGGAACCGGACGACAAGTTGATTCTGTTCACGGATGGCCTGGTGGAGATCCGCAATCCGGAAGGGAAACTATTCACGCCGGAACGGCTTTCCCGGCTGGTGCTGAAATACCGCGATCTCCCCGCGCAGGCCTTTGTGGACGCGATCGTGTCCGAAACCCAGGCGTACAATCCCGAACAGCCCTTCCAGGATGACGTCACCCTGTTCGTGGTGCAACGCAAGGGAGGGCGTTGAGGGGGGAGTATGTCTGAATCAGGATGGTCAGGATGGTCAGGATGCACAGGATGACCAGGATCACCAGGATCACCAGGATCAATGGATTCCACGTTGACGCGTCAACCCCTCCGGCCATTCATCCATATAGATTCTCGTAGCGGGAGCGCACGTCGCGGTAGTTGATGTCCTGCGAATAGACCTGCCCGTAGGCCTCGCGCGCGCCGGTCTTGTCGCCCAATTCGTCCTTCACCACGCCCATGTTGTAGTAGAGCGCCTTCAATTCCTCGGTCAGCACATGGGAATAACCGCGGTTCTTGAAAAATTCCACCGCTTTCTCGAATTGTAATAACGCCAGGGTCTTGTCCCCCTTGGCGCGGAAGCATTGTCCCAGCAAAAACAATCCCTTGCCGGCCCAGCCGGGTTCATGCACGAGGCGCTGCAGAACGGGAATCGCCTCTTCCGCCCTTCCGGTCTTGTATAGCAAGGATCCCAGTTCGAACCGTTCCTCGAAGGCTTCCGGGTGTTCCGACAGGATCCGTTTCAGCAGGCTGATCCGGTTTTTGGAGTGTTCGATTCTCAATTTTTCCAGACGCGCCGCGCCGTCCGGACGGGCCTGGCCGTCCTGGAGGCGTTTTTCCATGAGGGCAATCGAAGCCTCCAGGTATTCATCCCGCAGCGCCGCGTCGTGGGGCGATTCGGCCAGCAGTTCCTCATACAGGTTGACCGCGATCTCCAGTTCGTGCGACTGCCGCCACACCCGGGCTTGTTCACGCCGGGCCGGCACATATTGGGGATCCCGGTCCAATATGGGGCCGAGGATCTTGTTGGCCTCGCTGAATATCCCCCCGGCCCGGTATTTGGCCGCGATTTGCACCCCGAGTTCCTGGTTGGCGGGATCCTTCTGGTATTCCCGCAGCAATCCTTCCACCTGCTCCATGATTTCGGGCGGGGCAGGTGCTTCGCGTTTCTGTTTTTCGATGGCCGCGCGCCGCTCCTTCAGGTTTTCGGGAATGCCGATGCGGGCGTAGGCCTGGGCGGAAATATCCCGCAGGCGGTGGACTACTTTCTCGTTATTGGGGGAGATCGCCAACAAGCGTTGATAGAGCGACGCCGCTTCTTCCAGGCGGTCCAGTTTGATCAGCACCTCCGCCGCGGCCTTGAGCACGGCCTTGTTTTCATCGTCCCGGGCCAGGATCCGTTGGTACGCCTCGGCGGCTTCCCCGTACCGCTCTGAGGCCTCGGCGCACCGGGCGAAGGCGAGCGCGATCCGGGGATGATCGGGCAGGCAGCGGAACAGGATCTCCAATCCCGGATACGCCGCGGCGGCTTTGCCGAATTTCATCAAGATCCATCCCTTGATCAGATTGAGTTCCCGGTTCAGGGGATTCAATTTTCCCTTGGTCCTGACGATCTCGATTTGCTTGAGGCCTTGCAGCGCCTCCGCGTTCTCGGGATTCCGGTTCAAGACCAGTTGGAAGTACTGCGTGGCCAGGTCATATTCGCCCTGCTTCAGTGCGCTCTGAGCCCGTTCGATGTATTGGAGAATATCCATGGAGTAACCACTCGGAATCCCGCACGGGGATCCCCTGCCCCGGCCGGCGGCCAAGGCGTTTGCCCCCACACTATTTCAACCGGTACGGCACAGCGGGTGGGGAATCCCCCGGGGATCCACCCGCCGTCTTTCGATCCTTTCTCCGAAAAACGAAAGACCGTTTGGGAAGTTCTTGGTTCTGTTGAGTTTTTCCACCGTAGATCAAATTATCAAGACGGAACGGATTAATCGATTGTGCGAAACGCCAATATGGCGCCCTTTCCGGGCTTCCCTCACCGTCCCCCTCTCCCCGAGGGAGAGGGAATTGTTTCTATTGGTCCCGACTCTATCGCCGGTCTGAAGCCCTGAGCTAGGTTAGAAGCGCCATTGGCACTGGCAGGGCCATCCCGCCTTTCAGTAATTCATTCATGACGAAAACGCAACAGAACCGAATGGCTTCTCTTTTTCAAAGTATCCCGGCGTCCAGCGGATTGTCAACACGGGATGCCATGAAATGAAGGGTCACGAGGCTTCCTTGCCGGGAATCGATATCACGACCCGGCTGAAAACGGGTGTGGCCGTGTCATGTGTGAAGCGGACGAGATTCACATAATACTGGAAAAAATCACCCTTGCCGATCAGAGATAACTTCTTTTCCTTCCCGTCGATGATGCTGGCCCAGGGCAGAAACCGCAGCGAGCCGTCCGGATTTTGGATCACCCATCGCGCCTTCACGTACATCGAAGTCCCCTCGGGGATCGTGGCGTCCCAGCTCATGACCGCGGGACCGCCGCCCGAACCCGGCGACGGGAAATACGGCGACAAGTAGCCGGCGGCCACCGGGGTTTCCTGACCGGGACTCCGGACAAATTGGATATCTCCGAGGCTGGTGGAGACGCCACCCGGGACCGGGCGGAATTCGATCTGGAACTGATCGCCCCGGATTTGGTACGTCCCCAGTTTGCGCATGTAGTTCTTGTCCTCGGTCTGGCCGTGCTCCAGGACGCGGAAGTCCGCGTCACCCGAGGCCTTGATCCGGATCCGTTCCGTCTTTCCCTGGTCGTAGGCCGCGCTGTATAGGTGCAGGTACACGTCGTAAATCCCCATGGGAGCCGGGACTTGGAAACGCAAGGGGACATCGCTCTCCACCGGGGTGTAGAAGCTGTTGTACTTGATGTTCCATTGCCACAGGTTCCGGGGCAGCATCGTCGAATAGGCCGCCGTGTCCTGGGTGAACGCGGGAGACAAGCGGAACTTGATGTTTTCCAGATTCGGATTCAGGAACACCGTGTTGCGGTTGGGATCGATCATCAGATACTCGCCCTGGCCGGCCGTGAACTGGGAGGCATCGGTGACCAGATAAATCCGGTGGGAACTGGCCAGGGGCGCGACGGGCATCCGCAATTGGAAATCGAGGCGCTGTTCGTTGCTCACATTGTTGCCGAGGCCTTGCTTTTCCCCCTTCTCCGCGATCAGGTCATACCGGTCGGCCATGACGTACAACCGGTTGCGGGCCGAGTGGAGGGGCACTTCCACCCGCGTCTCCTCCACCGCGCCCATGGCCACCTTTTCGAAAAAGTGGGTGATTTCCTCCTGGTTATGCAGGAAGGTGAAGCGGACGTATTGGGCGTCCGAGTCGCCCTGGTTCCTCACCCGCCCCACAAGCTGGAGAGGCTGTCCCCATAACGCGATCGCCTGTTGGATTTCCGCCGCCATGCCATGGCCGGACCACGGCTCCACCACCAGGTCGGGGAGATCGTGCAAGGTGACGTTGGCGATGATCTGATTGTTGAGGCGGCTGATCTCCTCGATCCGTTCCTGGGGATCCACCACGAGATGGATTTCATGCGTGCCCAGGCCGTCGTACGCGGGGGGATCCCAGATGAGGGTCACTTCCTGCATCTCCCCGGGATCCAGTTTATCGATCACCACCGCGCGCCGCGAATCGAAATGCGTCAATTCCCGCTGCAGGGACGGATCCCCATCGAAGGCCTTCACGGATACGTTCCTTGCCGGCCCCGCGCCCACATTGTAAACCGTGGTCTTCAAATAGACCGTGTGGCCGATCACCGGCCGCTCCGGTTCGATCCGGTAATCCATCTCCGCCAGGGCCAGATCCGGTTTGCCTTCGACCTGGACCGGCAGGGTGTAGGAAAGCGTTTTGTCCCCGCCCAGGGTCTTCAATACATACTCATGCCCGCCGGCGGCGGGAAGCTGGATCGCGAAATCGATTTTCCGCTCCTGGCCCGCCGGCAGTGTGACCTGCTTGATGTCGTTGGTCGCGCATCCGGGGCCTTCCAGGGTGGCGGCCACGTACGCGGTTTGCGTATTCGACAAGTTCCGGAAGGGGATCTGCAGCCGCACGCTGCGGTTTTCGGTCAGATCGCGGGAGGTGAACGACGCGTTCTCCACCAAAGGAATGATCGGATTGGCCTCCGGCGTCCGCAGCGGGATCACCAGCGGCGGCGGCAGATTGTCTTCCACGATGCCCTGCGCGGAATCCGGCCGCACGGAGATGTACGCGGCCTGATCGTCCGGGGCCACCGGCCCCTTCCACTCGAGCGTCACCGAGGCGCTGGCGGGCACCGGCCCGGCGGCCAGCGTCTCCTTCCGGCCGCCGATCCGCAGCTGGCAATCGGCCGCGGCCACCGCGAACGGCGAGCGGTTCACCAGCAACGCCCGGATCCGGGCCTCTTGGCCATCCCATTCCACCTTGCCGCCATCCAGGGCGAGGTCGGGTTTCAATTTCGGGATGTGCGTTCCCCCCCAGGCGTCCAGCCGGGATTCCTCGTTCCAGGCGTAGAAGCGGACGGTGGCCTTGTCCTGTCCTTCTTTTCCGATGGGGGCGGTGAAGGTGTGTAGAATATGGGAATCGGTGAAATCGAACGGCTGGCTCTCATACACCTGTTTCTCGCCCACCGTCATGGACACGACCGCCTTGCCCGTCATCAAGGTGGAGAGAGTGGCGTTGAGGGTGAACGATTGCTCCTGGTCTTCCACGAACAGGGCGGGCTCCACCGTGACGGGCGCCCGCTCGCGGGGCAGTTCCAGCGCGACGGCGGGATCTCCGAACAGGATGTACTGATCCACCAGCTCGGAGTCCGACTGATCGAGCATGTATTCCGCCTTGGTGAAGGTCACCGCCTCGCCCACCCGGGTCAATCCGTCGCGGGTCAGGTTCCGCATCAGGATTTCGGACATCACCATGTGGCGGTTCGTGGTCCCGCCGCCGCTGGGCCCCCACACGGCGATGGCGCCCCGGTCCGGATAGCGGATGAATTCCTCCGACAGGCAGACGGTGAAGGGGGAAATATTGAAATTCAGGTAGCCGGTCAGGCAGGACCAGTTCACCACGAAGGGGAAGCGGGTGGTGGGCTGCAATTCCAGGAGGTTGCTGTTGGGATTATCGGTCCCGTAGAAAATGCGCTCCTCGGACCACAACTGGTTTCCCCCATGGCCGATGTATTGGACGACCAGCGAACCGCGGTCAAATTCACGAAGGATGGCGCGCGTGCACTCCGGCGAAAACTTCTTGTTCTTGTATTTCTGCACCACCGGATCCGGGCTCTCGGCGAAGCGGTGATAGAGATAGGGATTGGTGACGTGGGGATAATCGTTTTGATGGAGAAACACCGGATCGTATTCGGGAGGCAGGCTGGAGTTGGCGTTTTCCAGGGCGTACTGCTCGAACTTGTTGTCCGTGATGAACAGGTTGCGCGCCCGCCACGGCCCGGGAGGGGAGCCGGTTTCATACGCGGTCAGTTTGACCAGGTAGCGGTCCAAATCCTGCCTGGAGCGGACCGAAATCCGCCCGATGATCAGGTCGGGGAAGAAATCCATGGGACCGCCCCATAAGTAGGCGTACCATTCATCCGCCCCGTACCGTTGCGGATTGTCCAACGGCGCGTAAGTGGGAACCTGGTCAGGCGCGCCGGTTCCCAAGCGGTCCCGGTGATCCCAGTTGGAATCGCCGATCAAAACCACGTAATCCGGGCTGAGGCCTTCCCACTCCGATTGCGCGTAGCGCAGGAACCGCTTGATGGCCTCGAAATCCGGATAGCCGAAATTGAACTCATCATATATATCCTGCACATCGGTCAGGAGCACTTCATACCCCTGCTTGGCCCTCCATTCCGCCAGCCGCCGCGCCGTGTCCAGCATGGAGCCGTAACAGATGATGACATAGTTGTATCCCTGGTCTTTCCGGTGCAGGGTGGAGGCGGTGTCCAGGTCGATGGTGTACGGGCCGGGCAGATCCGCGTCCGCGAAAATATCAAGCCGCGTCCAATCGTCCGCCGGCAGAACCAGCGCCGCTTTTCCCGGCGCGGCGGAGGAGGATAATTTCCGCAATCCGCCGGAGGCGTCCACCACCCAGGCCGAAACCGGTTGGGTGGCTTCATCCACCAACAACGAGATGGCCTTCGTCCCTTCGGGCAGCCAGGGACGTTCGACAACCAGGCCTTCCTTCGATACATAGCCCTGGCGGGGATAGATCACCTCGATGGAATCGAAAAACAGGTGCCGGACATCGTCCACCTTCTCGCTGAGTCCCGTCTGGAACGGCGATTGGTTCTCCGGTTCCTTGTCCATGACGATCGTCAGCGTGGGCGACGCGATCACCGCCTCCGCCGAGGTGGTGAACCAAAAGCGGGTGGCGTCGTCGATCTCCAGGGCGTACGACTGCGTCGCGTTGCCGACCTGCGCGGAGAAGACGCAACGCTGCCGGGTGCGGTTTTGCGCGTCCAGCGCGATCCGCACCTCGCCCAGCCCGGCCAGGCCGGTCAGGTCCAAGGGCAAATCCTTGGATTTGGTGTCCATGTCCAGGTAATACCAGCCGAACTGGGCGTTCTTTTCCTTCACCAACAAACGGTCTTCTTCATAGATCCGGCTCGCGAAGATTTGAGAAGCGCCTTCCTCCGCCCATTCGAGGGGCCGCTCCTCCACCCGCTTCGGCGGCGTGTCCAGGGGGAACCACGTGAGGAAATAATGCGAATCCACCGTGAATTCGGAATCCGTGGCCTCTCCATAAAAGACAATCACATCCCCATCCTGAAACTGGCCATCCCCGTCATCACCGACATAGACCGGCAGTTCCACGCCCTTGTGCCAAATCCGCGCGTCCCGCAATTGGACATTCTGGGGAGCCAAGCCTTGATCCCGCAAATCCTGGGGACGGATGGCCGTGATCCCGGTCCGCCGCACCCGCACGCGCACGCCGTCCTCGCGGGGCAACGCGATTCTCTGAGCCGGATTGAGCACCTCCTCCTGCCGGTCGAATCCCACCACCGCCGGTTGAAATCCTTCCGTCTTTTCCGATTCGGGAATCGCCCGTTTCCGCCGGAACGATTCGGCATACTCGCGGTTGATGCCCAGGTTGTGGAACAGGCGCGCGTATCCCCCATCCAGGGAAGACTGCGCCTGGGCGCGGATTGACGCTCCCCCCTTCCAGCTCACCCGGATCTCCAGCCGGTCCAGGAACAGGGAATTCACCCCGGCGAACAAGGCCCGCGCCTCGGGGTGGGAGAGGCTCACGGTGGGATTCACCTGCACGCCCAGCACATCCAGTTCCTGAAACTCGTAGCGTTTGATCTGGACGATGGATTCGATGATCTTTTTCTGCTTGGCGGCGTCCTCCGGCGGGGATTGATCGGACCGCAGATAGACGGCGGGATCGGTGGGGCTTTTGACGGCCCGGAATATCCAGAACGAAAAATCCACGGCGTGCTCCGCCCCCGGGGGGATCAGGATGAACACCGTGGAAACGGCTGTAGTATAGGGATTGAGACGCAGCCGGTCCGGACACGTGTATTGCACGCGGGCGAAGTCGTCTCCCGCTTCGATCAACGTGAAATCCGGATTTTCGGCGGGCGAAGTTTTCAAAGGATCGGCGAATCCCGCCCACGGCCCCAACGACAGCGCCAAAACAAACAAGTACATACCGGACCGGCCTGCAAATCGCATTATTCGCTCCCCGCTTTTATATTGGATCTTCCTGAAACCCACCCGGCGCGATGGCGATGGCTTACAGGGGGAGTAATCCCATTGTTTCCGGGTATCCCATGATCACATTCAAATTCTGAACGGCCTGGCCGGCCGCTCCCTTGGTGAGATTGTCCTCCGCCGAGACGAGTACAATGTCCCCCGTCAAGGCGTCTTCGTGCAGGGATATATCGAGGAAGTTGCTTTCCCGCACGGCCTGCAGCGCCGGCGCCTCGCCCAGCGGATACAACCGGATGAACGGCTCGCGGGCGTACGTCTTCTGGTAGGCTTTCCAAATGTCCGCCAAGGATACATCCTGGGCCTTGCGGCAGTACATGGTGGAGAGGATCCCCCGCTGCAAGGGCAATACGTGCGGCACGAAGGTCACCGTCACCGGCTTCCCGGTGACCCGGCGCAGCACCGAGACGATCTCCGGCGCGTGCTGGTGCTTGCCGATTCGGTAGGCGAAGAAATTCTGGTCGAACTCGGGATGATGAAACAGCAGTTTCGGATTGCGTCCCGCTCCCGTGACCCCGGAGACGGAATTCACCCGGATCCGTTCCGGCTCAAAAAAGCCCAATTGGATGCCCGGATAGAGGCTTAAGATGGCGGCGGTGGGATAGCAGCCCGGATTGGCGATCAGACGCGCGTTCTTGATCTGTTCCCGGAACAATTCCGGCATGCCGTACACCGCCACCTTGCACAGTTCCGGCGAAGTGTGCTCCCCCTCGTACCAGCCTTTCCGTTCCGACAAATCGGGGAAACGGTAATCGGCCGACAGGTCGATCACCCGCAGCCCTTTTTCATAGTAAAGCGGAGCCAGTTTCATGGCGGCCCCGTGAGGGACGCTCAAAAAGATCGTATCCGCCCCATCCGCCTCGCCCTCGTTTTCCGGCCGGATGGGCAGGTCGATGACGTTGCGCAGCCAGGGCCAAAACGCGTGCGCCGGCTGCGGCTCATCGAAGCCCGCGCCTGTCAAGGAAACGATCTTGACTTTGGGATGTTTCAATAACAAACGGATCAATTCACCACCCGTGTAGCCGGTGGCCCCGACGATTTTTACCTTGCATATATCCGAATTACTCATGGATTCCACCTTGGATAAAATAAGTGGGATGAAGTATAACCCTCCGCTAGGGGGCTGTCAAAACGCGTGAAACGGAAGCCGGCAAACCAGTGTTCGGATGTTTTTTTCCTCGCCTCTCTGCCTGGACACCCGCCAAAGCATTTGCTTCAATGGCCCTCACCCGCGCACGGGATCCATCATCACTCACGAGGAGAAACAGGACCATGAAAATTTCACTGGCGGCTTTCGCGTTGACGGCCTTATTGGCCATGACAGGCGGGGCGGAGGAAAAGGACTTCGTCCTCAAAACCATCCATCTCGGCATGATCGTGAAAGATCTCGATCAGTCGCTGAAGTTCTACAAGGACGTCGTCGGCATGGTCCAGGTGGACACCACCGAATTCAGTGTGGACGCGGACTTCGGGAAGAAATCCGGCCTCACCGATTCCCTGCCCATTCACGTTCAGGTATTGAAATTGGGGAAGGGAGAAAACGCCACCCAGCTGAAACTGATGACTTTCGGCGGCCAGGCCCAGCCCCAGGAGAACGAGTTCATCCATTCGCACACGGGCATCCAATACATCACGATCATGGTGAACGATCTCACTCCCATCCTGGAGCGCATCAAAAAACACAAAGTGAAACTGCTGGGCGACACGCCGATCGCGATGGGTGACAGCCATTTTGTGTTGATCAAGGATCCTGACGGCACCTTTGTCGAATTGATCGGCCCGATGAAGGAAGCGAAAAAATAAAGCTCATCCGGGAAGTGCGTACTCTCGAACGACGACAAAAGAAGGGACGTATTACTCCCTCGCCCTTTGGGATAGGGCCGCTGTAAGCCAGGGAGGGCGAACCTCCTGGTGAGCCGTTTTTTAATCCATAGGTTTTTCGGTATGAAGCGGCTCGGCAGGAGCCTCGCCCTCCCACGGGGGAATGAAATCAATTTCACTTGATCCGGTACGCGCTTCTTGGATGAATCAAAGATAAGGTCCATCCGGCATAGGCGTACATGGTGGAGAAAAAGGCATTCCGTCCACTCGAGGATTCGGGCGGACACTCCGGTCCGCCCCTACAAAAATTCCCTCACCCTAATCCTCTCCCAGAGGGAGAGGGGATCGTATAAGAAGGGCGGTTGGGATGGATTTCGCCGCGCTCAACCTGCCCTACCCATAATTCTCCAAGGTTTGTTGATGATGGATTACGCGCATCGCGCTCACTCATTCTACGATTCAGCCCGCGAAAACATCCTGAAACAATCCTCTCCTACCCCCCATACTTTGGGGAAGGTATCGGGTGGCTGCTTATTTCTCCTCAGACAGCGCCTTCATCACACCCTTTAACCACGCTTCCGGATGGTCCGGCGGCTTGATGGCGAAAACGGCGTATTTATCCAAAGCGAATCCGATGATCCCGCCCTGGTACTTGTCCACGCCCCGGAAGGCTCCGGGAGTCAACGCCGCGTAATCCTCCACGGTCCCGGACTTCGCCACGCGCTCTCGCATCTTTTGGATCCGGTCTTTCGCTTCGTTTTCGGAAGCGGCCATCGACAGGACCAGGCTGCTCTGATTTCCACCGAACGCATACTTGGCCATCAGGGCCGGGGCCAAAAACTCGAATCCCAGCGGCGCGTTTTTCTCGTAACCTTGCGCGTGGGGAACCCGATTCTCCACCGGGAACCGATGTACTTCTTCCGGCAGGGACTTGTCATTGCCGATCCGCTTGGAGACCTCTTCGGCGAACGCCCGCAACGCTTCCTGGGCGCCCCCCTTATTCTCGCTGAATCCCGACAGTTTCACGTAATACGGCCCCTGCAAGAAATTGATCATCGACTCGGCCTCGTAGCCTTCCGCCCCCACGGGGATGAAATTGTAATCCGGAGAGCGCTCGGCCGCGTAGATCCCGAAGGCGTTCAAAGGCTCACCCATGAAATAAATGTCCACGGTGATGTCGGTGTCCCCTTTTTTGTAATCCTGATGCCCCAGGGCCACAAAATCATAGTTGTGGAACGCGCTCGCCCCGCCATTGATGTACATATAGAGATCCATGCCGTAGAATTTGGCCTCGCCATCCCGCCGCGCCCCGAGAGGTTCGGGATCCGGCAACAATTTCGCCAATTGCGCCTGGATTTCCGGAGATACCGGCTGGATCTCTTCCGTGCTGACCTCGGCCGCCTCTTCCTGACCGAAAGCCAGCGGGACGCCAATCAGCGCCAGCAGGAATACGGGCAGCCATTTTGAAATTTTCATGGAACTGTACTCCTTCCAACTCAACACAGGGAATCCCCCGGGGCGGACACCAAGGTCCGCCCCTATCCATTTTCCCTCACCCTGACCCTCTCCCAGAGGGAGAGGGGATTGGATCGAACGAAGCGGCCGCTGCAGTCCGCCCATCCAGGGCGCGGGCCGGATGCCCGCGTTCCTGTCCACTCAGGCGAACAATTGCTTGGCGGCTTCCAGGCGGTTCACGATTTGAATGCCGTGGGGACAGACTTCTTCGCATTTCCGGCAGTCGCCGCACCGGGCGCTCAACCGTTTTTGCGTCGGCAATTCCTGATACGTGGTGAGGGCCGTGTAGCGGTCGCCCAGTTGTTCGAAGTAGTAATCCTTGCAGCGGATGATCGTGGAGATCTCGATGCACTCCGGGCAGTTCCGTTTGCACTCGTCGCACATCAGGCAGTTGTTGGTCCGGTTCGCCTGCGCGTAGTGATACAGCGCCTTGTCTTCCTGGCTGGTCAGGGTTTCGCCGGCGGCTTTGAGATACGCGTCGAACATCTCAACCGAGCCGATTCCCTTCACCACCGTGGTCACTGCCGGATTGCTGAGCATCTTCTTCAGATAGGCCAATTCCTGATCGCGCCCGCGCATGCCCTTCATGGTTTTCATGCCCATGACGCCCATGCCCTTTTCCCGGGCGATGCGCAGTTCGTTATCGAGCAAGGTGAGGTTGTCCTGGCTCAGGACCGGATTCAACAAATGATACATGCCGCTTTCGATTGCCGCCGCCGTGCCGCCCTTGATATCTCCATGATTGGTGAATCCCGCGTACCGGACTTTTCCCAATTTCTTCAATTTCTCGAAAGCCTCGCCGATCAAGGGATCCTTGGCCGATTCGGCGTCATGCCGGTTGAACATGAAGAAATCGACATAATCGGTATTGAGCAGTTTCATCACGTCGTCGATCTTTTTGAAATTCTCCCGGCGGTAATCTTCGTTGCTGAAGAAATTATCCTTCAACGCGATATAGACCTTATCGCGCTTGGTTTTCAGCACTTCGCCCAGATCCCGGATCGAGCGGCCGCCCAGGTACCCGTCCGCCATATGCACCAGATTGACCCCGCGGTCGATACCATACTCGTGCACGCCCGGCTCGTTCACCAGCCCGCCCAGGCTGATCACCGAAATATACATATCCGTATTGCCCAACCGCCTGTACCGCATATCCGGTTGGTAATTCAGAATCTTCTTGGGATCCACCTTTCCCGGTTGAGCGGCTTCCGCCTGGGCCTTCATCCCCATCCCCACGGCCACCGACGCGGTGACACCCGTTTGCAAAAAAGTCCGGCGGCTGAATGGCGCATGCTGTTTCGACATTGTCTTCCTCCAGGTTGTTTGGTGATTTCCAGTTGTGGATGATTGATATCGTCCTGACCACGAACTCAATCATCCTGAAATCGTCATCCCCCATTAACGTGCGGGAATAGGAGCATGGTACTATTGATTTGTGTGCGATTATAGGAATTCAGCGAAGGATAAAAAAATTCCATTGTTGATCAATTTAGATAGATTTTTCTTCTTTGTGAGAACTTGAAGACATACAAGAATGAGGTTCCTCCGGCAAAATGACAGGGGCAGACACGACGGTCTGCCCCTACAAAACACCTTGATCCCGGCCCTCTCCCAGAGGGAGAGGGAGACGAGGGTGGGCAGCATGTAAGGATTCATGCCTCAATCAACTTTCCCTTCAGAATCAATCCCTCTAACCTCCCTCGATCTTCGGGGGAGGAATCAAAAACCAAGCGTGGACGAAAGGATTCATCCCAAGAGAATGTCCGCGGCGCGATGGCCGCTGACCACCGCGCCTTCGATCGTGGCCGGAAATCCCGTGTCAGTCCAATCGCCGGCCAGAAAAAAATTGGCCAATGGCGTATCCGGTCCGGGGCGGCGGCGGGCATTCTCCACCGTGGCCGAAAACGTGGCGCGCGGCTCCCAAAACACCAGGGAGGTACTTGGCATCCGGCCCCGGGTTTCCGGATAGGTGTTTTGCATATCCTCGACGGCCGCCCGCGCCAGGTCTTCCCGGCTCCAGGACTGAAACCGGCGCGCCGCGCTGGCCACCAGGCATACACAGAATTTTTGGTGTCCGCCGGGATCCATGAAATTGGACCGATGGAAGACCCATTCAAAGGTGGCGTTTTGCAGGCAGCACAACAGTTCATCCGTAAACGGTTCGTCATACCATAAGAACACGCTGAGAATGGGAGACGATCCGAGATCCGGCAATGGGATCCGTTCTTCCAATCCGGAAGCCGCCAGCAAACCACGAAGACGCGGTTCCGGCAGGGCGGAGATACAAGCCTCGCATTCCACGGTTTCACCCGTGGACAAAAACACTAAGGTTATTTTGTCTCCCTCCACGTTCAGACGCGTGACGGTCCGGTCCAGCAGCACCCGCCCATGGTGCTCTTCCAAAAACCGGATGGCTTTCTCGCCCAAGAGTTCTCCCAGGGGAACCACGGGCAGGGCCAGTTTCGAGTCATCCGCCTTGGAAAAAAAAGCCCGGCGCAGGACGGTTTGAAACAGCCGGGCGTCCGCTTGTGAAAGATCCTCGTTGAGGGCGGACAGGGCGATGGGATCCCACATGCGTTTGCGCAGCGTATCCGTTTGGCGCAGGCGTTGGCACAGTTCCGCGACTGTTTCGGATTCACGTACCGCGCCTTTTCGTTTCATCGCCAGCCCGAAACGCAGCGCCGCCCAGTTATCATGCCAGCCCAGGGACTGCATTTGGAACAGACCGGCCAAGAGATGCAACGGTCCGGGCAGCGGGGGGCATTGGAGTTGATCCCGAAAGCCGGCCGGTCCCCGGTACGGCACGTAGAGGGTATCCTGCAGCCGCACGCCGTTTCTTGTCCCCAGGCGTTGAAGCAGGCCGAAGGTTTGGTGATAACAGCCCATCAATACGTGCTGGCCATTATCCACCCAGTCGCCGGTGCGCCGGTCCCGGATGGAATAAGTCCGCCCGCCCAGGAAGCCTTTCTTTTCGATCAGAGTGACGGGCCGCCCGGATTCCGCCAGCCGGACCGCGGCGGCGATCCCGGCGAAACCGCCCCCGGTTACGATGGTGTGGCCGCCCATTGGGTCACACGGCTCCATCGGCTTTCCAGCCAGGTGTAGAGAGCGATGATCATTTTTTTCTGATTGGGGACGCGGATGCGTTGCTGGTAGACGTTGAAGTCCGCCTGCGCGATTTTCAGCAGGAGGAGGTAATAGATCTTTCTCATGATTTCCGCCGGGAAAAGCAGGTGATGATCGCGCCGTTCGTACAAGCGGGCGGCGGTGTCGTAATACGACTGGGCGCGATCCAATTGGTGGCGCATCAGTTCGACGAATGCGGGGGTGTATCCTTCTTCCATTAGGCTTTTTTCCGGATACCGGAACCGCTCCAAATCCTCCAGGGGGAGGTAGATGCGGCCGTTGCGCGCGTCTTCGCCCACATCGCGCATGATGTTGGTCAGTTGCAGAGCCATGCCCAGGTTGACGGCGTATTCCTTGGCCTGGCTGGAGCGGTAGCCGAAGATCTCAATGCAGATCAGGCCCACGACGCTGGCCACCCGGTAGCAGTACGCGGCCAGTTCGTCGAAGGTCTGGTAGCGTTTCAACCGGATGTCCATTTCGCAGCCGTCGATGAGCGCGTGGAAATATTCCTTGGGGATGGCGAAGCGCTGGATGACTTCCAGCAACGCCCGCGTGATGGGATGCCCCGGTTGTTGGTTGTAGCAGGCTTCCATCTCCGAACGCCATAAGTCGAGACGGCGGCGCGCTTCGTCCGCGCCGGTCACGTTGTCGACAATATCATCGGTTTCCCGGCAAAACGAATAAACCGTATAGATCGCCTCCCGTTTCTCCTTGGGAAGGAACAGGAACGAATAATAGAAATTGGTTTTACTCGTTTTGGTCTTTTGCCGGGTATAGTCCGCGTTATCCACCCTGCCCATCTCCCAGATCCGCCGCGATTCCCCGATTCCCTCAGGCCGCTGTCCGTAATGGTTCAAACATGCGGCGGAAGCGCCGCCGCATCCACCCGATGCCCAGCAGCGACCGCCCGCCGGATTTCACATAGTCCCATTTGTTCAACGCGGGACGGTGATCGAATACATTGTATCGATTTTGCGCCATCCGGGACAGGATGGTCACACCGCCCAGCCAGGTAAAACGCAGCTCGGCGTTGAGCGGCCACCGGACTTGCTCCACCAGGGGATACCCCCGGTCAAAAAGATCCCAAGTCTCAGCAGTCAAGGTTCGCATGATGCGCTGAAACCGCTCATCGTAAACCCGGGCGAATAGATCCTCCACGGTGTAATTGTCCGCCCGCATCAAGTTTCGGGGGAGATAGACGCGGTCCTTTTGCAGGTCGATGGCGACATCCTGCCAAAAATTGGTGAGTTGCAGCGCGGTACAGATGTGGTCGGATAATAGCATCCGTTCCTTATCCCGGTAATCGAACAGGTGGAGAATCAGCCGGCCCACGGGATTGGCTGAGAACCGGCAATAATGATTGACGACGCTCTCCAGCGATTCGTAGCGGTTCACCGTGACATCCTGCTTGAACGCGTGCAAGAGATCCCGAAACAATTCAATGGGTAAATCCAGTTTCCGCACGCTGTCGGCCAGCGCCAGGAAGATGGGATGATCCGCCCGGCCTTGGTAGCATTCCTCGAGCAGGGAATCCCAGCCGTTGAGGTAATCCAGCCGCAAGCCCTCGTACTGTGGCTCATCCGAGAAATCATCCGCGACGCGCGCGAAAGCGTAGATGGCGTACACGTGGGGACGTTTCGCCTTGGGCAGCAACCGCGAACCTACGGGAAAATTCTCGTAATGCGAGACGGTCAGCGCCCGGCAGAACGCATAAGATTCCTCCAGCGTCCACCGGTCTCCCGCGGGACGTTCGCGCAGCTGGTACAGGGATTGGATCGTCTCCAGGGACGGAATTTTGATCGCCATAAGTATCGTGGATATAATATCATGCTTGCTCCGGGGAACCTATCCATTCCCCCGCTGGCGGAATCCGGGAAGGATCCTGAGGATGGGACACCATGAAGCGGCGTGAATTCACCTACCTGAAGCGGGGATACACAATGTCCTCTTCGGGAGGATATTATTCCAGATCCAGCGCCCGCCGGATTTTCTGGATTGAAATGCTGCTCATCCTCGCCGTTCTGGCGTCCGGTCTATATTGGTTGGGACCCCGGTTCTTCGGATCCTCTCAGGTCTATGCCCCGGAATCGGTCGTACAGGAAGTTTTTCAGACCTTTCTCGACGCGCGGGAACGCTGCCAGGATGCCCTGCGTAATTCCTCGGGGGAAGGATTGCCGCCTGAACAGATTATCACGAAAGCATTGGCTCCCCTGAAGTCGAATCAAGGATCGTCCCCGGCGATCCTGATTGGCACATCCTCCGGATTGATCCTTCCAGGCCGCCAAAACCCGCCCGCGGGATTGCCGATCAACCAACTTCCCTTGGCTCAACAAAACCACGGCGCGTTGATCCTGCGCGCCGGGAGCGAGGCCTGTTTCGTCCTCTTTGAACGCATCCCCGGCAGCGAGTATTGCCTGATTGTCGCAAAACCGTTCATACCCCTATTTTCATTGGGCTTCCATTCGTTACCTTCAACCGATTTCAATGTCCCCAAGTAACGAATCCCATCCAGGACGGGAGGTTATCCGAATATCCGGTCGCGCCGCCGTTGGTTGTATTCGATCTTTTCCTCGGGGGTCATTTTGGTGAAATCGGGTTCTTCCTCGTCCACCATCCGGGGGCGGGAAGGAACCGGCTTGGCGGCCGCCGCGGGCGCAGGGGCCGCAGCCGTCACCGGAGCCGGAGCGGAAGCGGGTTTGGCCGCCGCGGGTTGGGAATACGCGGGTTTAGGCTGTGGAGGTTGAGCGGGGACCGTGACAGCCGAGCGTCCGCTGTAACTCATGGCCGGATCCGTCAGCACCATGTCGTCCGCCAGGCTGCGCTGGGGTTTTAACTTCAATTCCTGCAACACGCCGTGGTAGGCCTTCACGGCTTCTTCCGCTGATATCTCACCATCCACAATCATCCGCAGAAACTTGATGAACACCAGTTGGTTCTCGGCGTTGTTGATCTTGCGGCCGAACAAGGCCACATGGCCGCCGTATTTCTGGGTATCGGCGATCAGTTTGAATGCGTCGTACGTGGTCCCCGACGACCCGCCCAGTATGCCGACGATGATCGAGGGATCGTAACTCACCAGCTCTTCCATGAACTTGGGGCCGTGGTAGACCATCTTCAAAAACAGCGGACGTCCCCGTTCCGTCACGCCCGCGAGGCTGCGGACGATGGCGTCGTTCACGAATGCCCCGATCAGGTGGGGATCGACCGTGCCGGGAATGTTCGGATCGAACACTTCCAGGAAATAGCGCATCTCCTTGGCTTCCGCCTCGAGGCGGAATTCCTTGAACGCCTGCAGGGAAGCCATGTCGCGGTCCACGTCGTTGTTGAACGTCATCGAATAGAGTCCCAGGTTGCACCCAATGGAACGTTCTTCCGGAGCGCATTCGTATTTACCGCATTGCAGGTGATCGATGGTCGCCGTGCGGAACGGGCGGGACGCCATCGTTTCGTAACTGCTGCCCCGGAACGTGTGGATGTCGGTTGTGTCGTTGCACCGGCCGGCGGGAGTCACGTGGGAGTTGTCGAACAGACGCTCCTGGATGGTCAGCACTTCGTTGGAGCTGGCCGACATCAGCATGATGTCCACGAGGCCCTGGTGGACCACGTCGCGCATCATCTGGCGGTATTCCTGGATGCTGCGGAAGCGCACCTCCCCGTGATAATATTCCGGTGAATGACGCCCGCAGGACTGTATGCCCCGCGCCATGTCGGCATCCTTGGCGTCGGCGATGATGAATGCCTTGCTGTTGGGATTGGCCCGGATTTCCGCCAATTTTCGATCCATCGATTTTTCGGCCATGTGACTCTCCATCCATGCTGAAATATACGGATGAAATATACCTTCTTTTCTCCCTGCGGGGCAAGGTATACCACAAGGGTTGAATACCCCATTCGACCCCCGCGGGATCGATATCTACTACTTGCGCCTTCCTCATTCGTTTGAACCACGGATTTCGCGGATAACACCACGGATGGCGCGGATTTGAGAAGACTTGATCCGTGATATCCTTGTTTCCATCCGCGTGATCCGTGGTTCAAAAGACGTCCTCCGAGTCATCCCTGGCGTCGGATAGAAGAGAATGACATCCCATTTCGATGGCAGGGGCACGTTGCCTCGTGCCCCTGCTATGACACCGGGCATACGAGGTTCCTTAGGTGTGCCACACCACGCTATGAGCCAACGCTTCAACACCTGGATTTGGATGGCAGCGGGGTGCCGGAGCCACAACCTGCCGGACGATCCACAAAAAGAATGAGTTACTTCCTTGCCGGGAAAGGCGTACACGTTACTAACCGGAGCCCGGAACTTTGTCTTGACCTTCGGGCGTAATCTGACACACTCAAATGCGGCGATTCAAAGCACGGGATTTCGTTTTCGATCCATATCTGCAATTCAGGGGGAAGAAAGGAACACCATGAATGGAATCGGCGGCTGGCGTCTTTCACGCTTGCTCGGTCTGGGAGCGGCGGCCCTTGCCGTACTGGCCGGAATCCAGTACGGACCCGCCCTGCCGGCCCGTTGGGAGTATCAATTCTACCGGAACCAATACCAGGCCCGCCGCACGGCCGAGGCGGCGCGGATGCTTCCGAAATTCGACGCTCTATCCGCGCCCCTCAAGCATATCCAGTACCAGGAGTTCATGAAATCCGCGGGCCAATCCGGTGATCTGGAGAGGCAATATACATTTCTCGCTTCCCGCCATTCAGGAAACGCCACCGCCCTGGCCCTCGCCGGCCGGGCCGCGTCCGATCCGGATGTTCGGCGGCGGTATCTGGAGAAAGCCGTTCAACTAGCGCCTTCGGACGAATTCGTGCGGCTCATCCAGATCGAAACGGATTTGAACGCCGGCCGGATTCAAGCCGCGCTCGATGCGTTCGGACAGATTAAAACCATTCATTGGTACAGCGCCAGCCTGATCGCGCGGGCGCGGTGGAACCAAGGCAACACCAGCCAAATCCTGGACAGTTACGCCAAGGCGTTGGAGGATCCGGAATGCCCCGGCTGGGTGAATATCCAATACGCGCGCTTCCTCTGTGAACAGGACGCCGCCCGTGGCCCGAATCCCCCCAATCCGTTCCCCGGCTGGGACGAGGCCCGATTTCGGGACGAACCGGAAGCCTACGCCTACCGCGTCTGGCTGTCCGGTGAGCCCATTCAACAAGCGGCCCAGATCCTTCCTCCGTCCGTCCGCCATCACCCCGAGGCGTTGATTATCCTCGCCCAAGCCGCGTTGCAACGGAATCTCGGATTTCAATCCCTGTCCGGAAAGGACAAAATGCCCGGAGTGAATCCCTCCTCAGCAAAATCAGAAGAGCTCCAGGCGGCCCGCGCGCTCTTGCGCCAGGCGGGCTGGATCGCCTCTTCGCAGCCGGAGTGGATCGCGTCCCGGGGGCTACTCGCGCTCGCGGACAATCAGCCCGGCCGCGCCCGGGAGTATTTCACCACCGGCTTGCGAACCGGGGCCGTAGAACGTGATGCCGATTTCCACGAACGCATGGCGCACATTCTCCTGGCCTTCAAACGGCTGGATGACGCGACACTCCATTACCAAAAAGCCTGGGGACATATTCCCGAAAACGGTCTGATTCTCAGAAAAACGGGAATGGAGTTATTGAAACAACACCAATACGACGAAGCCATCGCCCGGTTGAATCAGGCCCACACGCTGGCTCCCCGCGACAGGGAAACGCTAGAGGCTCTGATCCGCGCATACGAGGCGAAAGGCGATCTCGACGCGGCCTTGAAATCCGCCGCGCGGATCCTGGACATGTATTTCCATGACCAGGACGCCCGCGCCCGTCTCGCCCAGCTCTGGCTCAAGAAAAATCAACCCAACCGGGCCATCGGTCTCTACGCCACGTACCTGGACAGCTTCCCGAACGCCGGAACCTGTTACGCTCAAATCGCGCGAATTCATCTGCAACTCGGCAACAAGGCCCGGGCGGAACGCATACTCCGCAACGCGCTGAACGATCATCCCGCGATCGAGGATAAAGAGGAAATCCTCGAACTATTGAAGGAAATCGAGTCAGGCAAGTGACTGGACTCATCACTCCACCGGCACGGCCCCGATCCCCGGGCGTCCGGGCATAACGAGCCGGCCGTGGTCCAGGATCATGCCCCGGAACGGATCCTCCGCCAGCAGGGCCGCCCCGTCCAAGTCAATATAATCCACCCACGGCGCGAGATGGGCCGCCGCCGTGACGCCCAGCGAACTCTCGATCATGCAGCCCAGCATGATCCGCATGCCCAGCCGCCGCGCGAGGTGAATCATCCGGCGCGCCCGGTCCAGCCCGCCGCATTTCGCCAGTTTGATGTTGACGCCATCCGCCAGGCCCGCCCAGGCCTCGATATCCTCCGGGCCGTGCACGCCTTCATCCACGATGATCGGGATGTCCGTCCGGTTGGCTTCACGGACGCGGCGGTAGCCTTCCCGGTCCTCCCGCGGCAGGGGCTGCTCCACCAGCCGCACCCCCATTTCCCGCAGCCGCGGAAGCATCTCCACGGTTTGTTCCACGGACCAGCCTTCGTTGGCGTCCACGTAGAGCGGCTTGCGGGCCCGCTCGTGGATGGCCCGCAGGACGAAGTAATCCTCTTCCCCGCCCACTTTGATCTTCAAAATGGGATACGGTTCCGCCCGGTCCACCTTCCGCAGCACCGTCTCCAGATTGTCCATGCCGATGGTAAAGGAGGAAACCCAATCACCCCGCAACGGCGCATTCCAAAGCCGGCAGAGAGGCCGGCCTTCGCGCTTTCCCCAGCCATCGTGCCAGGCCAGGTCCACCGCTTGCGCCAAGGCCGTCTCGCCGGGAAAGCGCTCCAATAGTTCGGCCAGGATGACTTCGACCGGCCGTTTGAAATCGGATGCTTCGGCCAGCCACCCGCTGACCAATGATTCCATGCGCTCCGCGGACTGGCCTTGGTAATAGATGGGAGCGCCTTCTCCCCACCCTTCGCCGATCCGGAGGAACAGATTCTTCACCGCGCGGCGGGTCCCCCGGGATAAGCCGAAAGGATCCTGTAATCGTAACTCCCGGATTTCCCATTGACAGGTTTGTTTCATACGCTGGATTCCTGGCGCCATTCGGCCCCTATCCTATTCCCTCAAATGGATCCTCTCCCCGGGGAAGAAGGAATCGGGCGAGGTTCTTTGTTGGTCCTTAGTCCCTTTGCCCAGGGAAGAGATGATGCCGTGAGTATCTTTCCGGCCAACTGGAATGAAGTGCAGTTATTTGTCCCGATATGCGCGGCCTGCATCCCATACAACGGATTGGAGAGATCCACACCCAATCCCTTCTCCCCCACGGGGGGAGGATCAGAAAATAGTGCGGGGGCGAACCTTTGTGTCCCCCCAGGGAACGGGGGGAAATCAAATCGCTGGTTCATTATACTGTGCGCATTTCCTGGATGAACCAAAAAAAACAAAAAAACCTATTGCCAAATGACTATTTTTTTGCTATCTTTTCTATATGGACGTGAATTGAGGCAATGCCCTCGATGTCCACGGCTCGGACGCCGGAAGAGTCCATGCGCGGATGAAGTGGCGTTGATGCCATAAGCCGCGGCGTAAAGTCCCCACGGGGATTGAGCAATCGGTGTTCACGAAGGCTAGAAAGGCAGGAATGCGTGAGGAAAACGCAGTCAAGTGGGTAAGGAAGGAGCCGGTGTGTCTGGATACATAACGGCTCCTTCCTCATTTTAAACCCTGCTTCCGGTACGCAAATGCCAATCATGAATCCTGCAAGTTTGATAGTCAGTATAATCGGCCTTGCTTCCCTGGCGGCCGCCTCCGAGGAAATCCAGGTCACCCGCGTGTTCGGACCGGAACATCCCGGCCCCTACAAGCATCCCGCCTCCATCACCGAACTCGGCAACGGCGATCTGTACCTCGCCTACTATGGCGGATCCGGTGAATACGCCACGGACACCGCCGTATTCGGCTCGCGGCTGAAGGCCGGCGAATCCGCGTGGAGCTTCCCAGCGGTGATCGCGGATACGCCCGACGTCTCCGAAGGCAATCCCGTGGTCTGGCAAGCTCCCGACGGGCGCGTGTGGCTGTTTTACGTGAACCGCTACGGCGACACGTGGTCGACTTCGCGTGTCAAGGGCAAGATTTCCACGGACGGCGCGAAAACCTGGTCGGATTCGTTCCTGCTTACCTTCGAGGAAGGCACCATGGTGCGCGGCCGTCCCATCGTGCTCAACAATGGCGATTACTTGCTGCCCATGTATCTCGAAAAGGGCGCCGATACCGAGCGGACCGATCCCGGCACGTCCTCGTTCTTTATGCGCTACAATCCCCAGACAAAAAAATGGACGCGTACCAACCTCATCCATTCCCCCATGGGCAACCTGCAGCCGCAGGTGGTCCAGATCACGGATGATTACCTGGTCTGCTACATCCGGCGGGGCGGCGATTACGAACCCACGGACCAGGGTTACCTGCTGCGGGCCGAATCCCACGACGGCGGTTGGACCTGGAGCGACGCCCAGACCACTCCATTCAAGAATCCCAATTCGGCGGTGGATTTCCTCAAACTGAAGAACGGTCACTTGCTGCTGGTGTTCAACGACCACATGTACGAACGTTCCCCCCTCACCGTGGCGGTCTCGATGGATAACGACAAGACCTGGCCCTATCGCCGGAACATCCAGGAAGGAGAGAACAGTTTCGCGTATCCCTACGCCTTGCAAACGCGGGACGGAAAAATCCACGTGGTTTTCACCACCGACGAACGCACGGTCATCCAACACGCCGTCTTTGAAGAAAGCGCAATTCTCAATTCTCCCGATCAAGATATAAAGTAAGTGCAACCATTTACTCGAGGGCAAGGATAATGGATATAACCATCCTTTCCATCGTGGTATTTCTATTGTTTTCTTCCCCAGGAAATAGTTTGGGACTCGCTTCCGGCTTGCCGTTGGCGCTTAAAATGACTGCCGATCAGTAAATAGTGATCCTAATCTTCCTGTTCCGCTCACTTGGGAGGGGGCAAATCCAGGATGCGCGCCAGGACCGGGGCCAGGCGGTCCGCCATGGCTTGAAATCCCAGGTCGTTGGGGTGCGTGCCATCCACCAGCCCATCGCCCTGGCCGGGGCCGAGCAGGTCATAACCTTCCACCAACGTGATGTTCCGGCCGCCTTCGGAGATGAGCTTCGCCGCCGTTTGCCGGATGACTTCACGCTGTGTTTCGATGCGTTCCCGGCCGCCGATCAAAGGCAACTCGCGAGTGTCGAAAATGCGGGTCACGAGCACCAGGGGAACCGTGGGGTGCTTCTCCCGGAGGATCCGCGCGAACGGTTCGTACACGGCCTCCAGGCTTTCCTTGTCTTTGTGATTGGCCATGAAATCCAAAACGAAGCAGGAAGCGTCAATCTCCGCCATCGCTTCCGCCAATTCCTTCTCTCCCAGGCCGTTCCCGGAAAATCCCAGATTCACGAAGTCGAGGTTGAGCTGGCGGCCCAGGATGGCCTGGAAACTCATGCCCGGGCGGCTGGCGCATCCGCCTTGGGTGATGGACGTGCCGTAATAAACCACGGGTTTCGGCCGGGCGAACGGCGCGGGTTTTTCCAGCACGCTTTCCGGATTGACGCCGACCGCCTGCACCGTCACGCCGTTGTAGAGTGGCAGATACAGCACGAATTCCCGCTTTTGGGCGGGCGCGTTCCGGAAGAAGAAATGCTCCACTTCGGGGCTGGCGCCGTGGATGGCCGTGCCGGCATAGACACCGTCGGCATACAGATCCACGCCGCTCTGCCCGAAGACGTGCATGTTCCTCATGCCCGACAAATCGTTGTTGGTGTAGCGAATCCCGAGCGTGGTACAATCGCTCTTGAATCGGATCCGCACGCCACTGGTATCCCGCGCGAGCGACCACACGGGCTTGCGCACGATTGCTTCCAGCCGTTTGGGCAGGCGGTAGAGATCGGGCGAATTCTCCTGAAACCACGGCGCGCCGTTGACTTCGAGGGCGGGATCGGGAAACGCGATCCAGCGGACCGCCTCCTCGGCCGGCAATCCCAGGGGAGAAAGAATGATCGGCAACCATATGGCCATCCAACATGAACGTTTCATGGAATCGCGTTCCTCCAATTCTGCCATGATTCATCCCTTTTTCGGGAGGGATCATCCCGCGGGGAAAATAACATTGGATCCACGTGAAGTCGACGGGGGGTGAGGAAATGACATCGCACAGAGATACAACTCGGGTTGGTTGCTATTTGTGATGTGAAAGATGATCAGGGCGGACACAAAGGTCCTTCCCTCCAAATATTTCCTCAATTCGGCCCTATTCCCGTGAGAGAGGAAATCGGGATTGGTTTTATATAAAGGAAAAGGTCTCGCTAAAATGACCTTGGCGCCACAAGGGAGTTGTCTTTCGATCGGTAAGACAGAAATGAGCATTATTCAGGCGTGTCATTCATCAAAACCAGGAAACAAATGATCATGCCGGACATGATTTCGTGTGAACCCCTACCCACTTTCCTGCCCGGCGTCATCCGGGCAAGTGGATACTTCTATTTCGATCAATCGAACAAATAATCCATTATTGTCGCAAAATAATCGATAAATAGCATAAATATACAATGTATTTCATGGCGTTACGGTGTAAAAATAATCATATGCTGCTTCTGTCCCTTTATGGGAGAGTGGACTTGTGTTATTGATACAACCAGGGCATTCAGCCCGCACACATCCATGAAGGGGGTACCATCATGAACCAGCGATTTGGTTTGGCTTTGTTGTTGGCCGCCTGTCTGGCGGCTCCGGGCCTCGCCCAGGAAACGGAAACGATCATGATCGAGGGATTCGAGGTCAACGACGCCGCCATGACCGGCGGATCCGTCACGAGTTCCATGACCGTGGAAACGGCGGCCGAGAATGTCACTCCACTCGAGGGGACCTGGTCCCTGCTCGTGGATTACGACAGCACCAGCAGCACATCCTGGTCGCAGGCCTCGTTCACCCTGCCCGAACCCATGGATTTGACTGGCGCCACCGAAATCCGCTTTTCGCTGTATTTCAAGCCGGGCAGCGGCACGGACGGCAACGGCACGATCCCCGTCCGGTCGCACCTGCCGCCGGATGATTGCTACGCGTTCGATTACATCACGCCCGGCCAGTGGTATGAAATCGTGTTGCCCATCGATCCCTACACCTCGGATGAACTCTTGGACGAATTCACCCAGTTCCGCATGGTCATCAGCGCGGGATTGATCGGCCAAGGCACATTTCTGATGGACAACATCTACGCGGTCCGGCCGTTGAATCCGGTGAAGTTGGAAATTGTGCCGCTGTATGGATTTAACACCACGAATCCGGGTGATACCACGCCCCTGGGCTGGATGAAGGATCAAGCCCAGCTGCCCCCGGTCCTGGGCGCGGATTACGTGGTTCCGTCCGAGGGAACCAATTGCATGTTGATCCCGGTCACCGCGAATTACGTGCGCGCGGTCCAGACGATCAACACTACCAAGGACATCGACTGGACCCGCGTGCGCGCCGTCTACATGGATGTCTGCGTCACCGAGGATTTCTCCACCTGGTGCGTGGTCCGTCCTTACCTGACCTCCACCTCCGGCGGGACCACCCTGCCGGTGGAATTCCGGGGCATCAGCGGCAACAAGGCCAGCTGGCGCACGATCAGCTTCAACCTCGATTTGGGACCGCACATGAATTCCATTGTCCAGGGCGGTGATTTCGCCCTGGGCATCCACCACGACAACGGCTCGGAAGCCAACACCCCGGACGGGCAGCACATCCTGGTGGACAACGTGCGGGTAGGCTTGATTTCTTCGTTCTGCCTGGCGGTCCGTTCTTTTGAAAACGCGGTCTCCATCTTCCAGGGTGATTCCGCCGCGGTGAACGTGAAACTGGACCTGACCATGAAAGGCGAAAAGGCTTCCGTCACCGTGACCGAAAACCTGCCGGAAGGCTGGACGGCCACGAACATCAGTAATAATGGGTCCTTCGCGGATGGCGTGGTCACCTGGACGGTCGAGGTGGATCCCGCCGCGCCGGCGACCCTTACCTACACGGCCAACAGCGCGCCAGCCGTGCAGAAACCGCCGGTCTGGTCTGGTTCAGTGAACGGCGAAACAGTGTACGGCAAGGACTCCCTTCCCTATTTCAGCCAATACGTCAAGGACACCCTGGTGGAAGCGCCCTACCTCACCAACACAGTGACGCTGGACGGCATCCTGAGCGCGGGTGAATACGACGGCGCGAAATCGTATCATTTCGATCACGACACCGCCGCCGGCAACACCGCCCCGGGCGTGCACCTTTCGGGAACCACGTATCCCGCGGACCAAGAAAACCTCACCTTCCACGTGTTCCATGACGCGCAATACATCCATGTTGCCGTGGACGTGACCGATCCCGATCTCAGTTTCGAGTATCCGGACCCCAGCTTCTGGAACGCCGACAGCCCCGAGATTTATTTCGACGGCAACCTGTCACGCTCCAATACCATCGAAGGCAACCGGTTCGGCTGCCAGCTGACGGTGGTGGGCGACGGCCGCCTGGCCGCTTCGAACAACAAGTATTTTCCGGAAATGCTGGACGCTCCCGGCGGCGGGAAATACATGGAAAACGGCCGGGACGGCGAAACGGAGCCCATTTACTGGGCCTGTGGCGCGAAGGTCAAGGATGATCAGTCGGGATTCATAGTCGAATACCGCGTGGTCAAGGAGCAGATCCTCGATCCGGCTTCCCGCACGTTGATTGGCTTCGAGGTGATGATGAACAGCAGCGATTCTCAAAATCCGGGTGTGCGCACGGGCAAATGGGGATGGCACACCAGCGACCCCAACGGCGTTCCGTACGAAGCGTACAACAACGAATCCGGCTGGACGTTGCTGCAACTGCTGGATAGTGGAACTCCGGTTCAGGATTGGACCTTGTTCTAACCGTTTTTATCCGTTGAGATCAAAAGGGGGCTTGTATCGGAAGCCCCCTTTTTTTAGGTTCATCCGGCTAATGCATACGTACTGGGCTAAAAAACCTCTCGATCCATCACTCCAGGCCGATGAAAAGAACCATATCTTTTCCCTCTTCCTTAAGATAAAAACCTCAGGGAAAGACTTCGATGAATAGCTTTCCCTCACCCTCACCCAGAGGGAGAGGGAATTGGGGATGGATCTCCCGAACCAGCCGGATTGAGAACGCGCCGCTTTTTTATAAGAAACGTACACACTTGCCGGATGAACCTTTTTTTATTGGCCCGCGGAATTTCACGCCCTCCGCCTCAACGCCTCCAGGTCGAAGCGCGCGGCCGATTCCAAACCGTAATACCGTTCGGGATGGCAGGTGAGGATCAACAGTTGCATCTTCTCCGCATATTCTTCCATTATGTTCAAAACGCGGGAAAAGCGGCCAGGATCGGTGAACACCATGGTATCGTCCAGTACGACCAGTTGTTTTTCATGCCGCGAAAGCACCTCGGCCAGAGCCAGGCGGGTGGCCAGGTAGCATTGTTCCTGCTCTCCGCCGGAGAGCAGATCCATCGGCACCCCGTTATCGTAGGTGTCGGGCAGCACCGCGGCGGTGGTGAAATTCTCATCCAGCCGAATCCGCCCCAGCCGGCTGCCCGCGACGCGGTACAGGATGCGGCTGGCGATGGCCTCGACCGGCCCCGTTACCGCGTTGATGGCTTCCGCGCGGCATTGCACCAGGGTGTCGTATAACAGTTTGATCGACGCGATGCGCTCTTCCTCCACCTGGATTTCCGTGACCAGTCTTTGTTGTTTCTCCTCGGCCGCGGCCCATTGAGAGTAAGGGGCCTGGGCGCAAAGATTTTCCAACCGGGCTTCTTCTTCTTTTTCCTTCACCAATGCGGTTTCGGCGGCTTGCCGGGCTTCTTGATATTGATATTCCAACCGTTCGGCCACGGCTGTGGGATCTTCCCCGAAGATCCGTAGTTGGTTTTCGATGTCCCCCAGTTTCACCCGGGCGAGATCCAGATTGAGCAGAATCTGGTTGCGTTCCTCGATCCGTTGCGCTTCGGTTTTGCCGTCTTGCGTCAGATCGCGAAGGTTGGTTTCCAAGGTTCGCAGGCGGTTTTGAATTTCCTCCATGCGCGTGTCGAGTTTGATTTTTTGTTCGTTCGCCGCATTGAACGCGGTTTGCAGCGTATCCCGGCGGCGTTCGGCGGTTTCCACCTGCTCGACGAATTCCGTATTCATTCTTTCCGCCCGTTCCCACAGGCTTGAAGTGTCGGGCGGCCGGCTTTCCCATTCCGGATGCTCCCGCAACAGGGATTGAAACAGTCCATCCTGTTCGGCGCGTTGCTGTTCGAGCTCCTCCATCGCCCGTCCGGCCAATAAGGTATCCAACTGGGTGGCCGCGTCCCGGATTTGTTGGTCCATCTCCTTGGCCCGGTCGGCCAGGGCTTCGAGTTGATCGATATCCCGCGTCTGGAACGGAGCGGTGAGTTCTTCGATTTTTTGAACCGCTTTAGCATACTCCTCGCGATAGGGTGTGATGTCTTCCACCGGCCCCGTGGCGCGGATCCGGGCCACACCCGGCCAATTCACCACCACTTCGGGCGATCCTTTGATGATCCCCGGGATTCCTTGCTTCAGCGGCACCATACCGGGATTCTCGGCGGTGATGGCCTCCAATGCGCCGTCTTGCTCGGGCACGATTTCCAGGCTGATGAGGGCCGATTCGATACGCAGTTGAGCTTCGTTCCGCTCATTCACTGCTCTACGGACGGCGCGAAGCGTCCTCGTATCGGGGGCCAGAAACCGGTTGCGCGCTTCCTGCCGCTCGTCCAAGGCCTGCTGGGCTTGCAGCACTTTTTGATGAAGTTGATGCAACTCCTCCCGCTGGCGGCGGGTTTCCGCAAACCGCTGAGCCTGCTTTGCCAGCGCTTGGGCTTCATCGATCATGGGCCGGTTTTTCCGGATGTCTTCCACGGCGTTGCGGGCTTCGATCCATTCCCGTTCGCGGAGTTGCAGTTCGTTTTGAAGCAAAGGCAGATTCCCGCGCAAGCCGGCGAGGTCTTCCTGGCATTTTTTCAATTCTTGTTGCACGTCCTGGATGTGTTGCATCCGCTGCGTGATCAGTTGGTATTGGGCCTCGGCCGTCCTCACCTGCTCTTCGTGCTGCTTTTTCTCCGCCGTCAAGGCTTTGTATCGATCCACTTGCGCCTGGATCTCGATCCGCTGGACGCGCAGCGATTCCAGATGGCTCTTGGCATACTCCCTCTGCCCGCGCAAGTATTCCACATTTTGTGAACTCTGTTCGTACGCTTGCTTGCGCTGAACCGCATCGTTGAGTTCACCCTTGACGCGTTCTATTTCTTCCCGCAGCGAAGTGATCCGTGGCGCGTTGGCGCCCGTACGGATCCGGCCGCCTTCCGTGTAGATCTCCGAGTACAGTTCCTTAATCCGCTTTTCGAGCGGGCCGGCGTCCGGTCCGGTAATCTGCGCGCCCAAGGCAGCCTGAATCCCGCCGATTACGTCGCCCGAGAAAGCTGGTAACAACATGGCTCCTTGAGGCGCCCATAAGACCTGGGCCAGGCCCCAGTTTTTTTGCTGGGATAAACCCCGTCCCGGGGGATTTTGGGTGAGGATCGCCTGGCACCACTGATCGGCGTCCGCGCCTTCCCTCCAGCGGACGAACTCGCCTTGTTCCTTCCGTTCCAGTATGGATTTCGCGTTGTCCAGATATTGTTTCGTGATCCGGTAGCCGATTCCCTCGTGGCTGAATTCCACCGTCACCACGGGCGCGAGCGAGCGGCCCAGCGGCCGTATGGTTTCCATCTCCTGTCCCCTGACTTTATGGCCGTCGAGCAGGGCGCGGCGGAAGGCCTCGAACAGCGTCGATTTGCCCATGGCGTTGGGGGCGTGAATGATATTCAGGGTTTCGGAAAACGGCCCCGCCTCCACCGGATCGATGAAACATTTCCAATTTTCGACTCGGATTTTGTTGAGTATCATCTCCCCGCCTCCTGGGCCAGCGCGTACAGTTCCAACAAGGCCCGCGCGGCGATGGCCGGGGTGACACCCTCCGGCCGGGAACCTCCGGCGTCCGGATCGCTCCAAGCCTGGATCCGCCTTCCCGCTTCTTGCAGATAACCCGCCGGGAGAATGTCGATCCACCCGGTATCCTCGGGCGAGGGCCGCAGGCGGGACTGATCCAGGTTGCCATACAGGAACCGGGACAAGACGATCTCCCGGATGCGGGTCAGTTCCTCCCGTTCTTCCCCATGCAGCAACCCGGCCAGGCGAATCTCCAGCAAGGTGGTTTCCGGCTGCTCCATCGTCTCGATTCGTGCACGCAGTTCGGCCAATTCGCCCTTCTGGCGCAGATCTTTCTCCAGCACCTCCCAGGTCAGCCGGCCGGCGCGTACGGGCGTGAGTGCAGGAACCGCGCCGGGCGCGGCGATCTCCACGATCAGCGCATTGCCGCTGTCGCGTTCGCCGAACTTGGTGGTTTCGGGCGTGCCCGAATACGCCATGCGCAGGGCCCCATCCGGCGAGGGAAACGACGCAAAGGAGTGCCAGTGCCCCAAGGCCAGGTAATCCAATCCGGCGCGGGCGGCGGCGTCCCGGGGAATCGGGTAATCCGGCTCGGTCTGAATGCCTTCCACCGTGCCGTGCGCCATCCCCACGGCGGTCCGCGACGGGTCCCGATCCTTGATCCATTTGGTGGGATCTTGAAAATACGATTTCTCCCGGCAGGGGCAGGGATACAACACGCCGCCGGGAACTTCGACGGCCTGGGTGTCGCGCAAGACATGAACATTGGACGCGGACTTCCAGGCCGGATGCTCCCAAACGGAACCGGGAACCAGGGGATCGTGGTTTCCAGGAATCACATAGACCGGCGCGGGAAACTGGTTCATCCGGTCCGCCACTTTTTGGATGAGCACCCGGTCGACGCCGTTGTCCTCGAACACATCGCCCGCCACGAGGACGAAATCCACCCGATGTTCCCGCGCGATTGCACTCAATGTGGCGGCCGTCTCCAGCCGTGCCGCGCGGACTTTTTCGCTGGCCTCTCCCGTGTGGGAGGCTTTCATGCCCATCTGCCAATCGGCCGTATGCAGGATCTTCATGATTTCTTAACCTCTGACCTCGATAGGCGTTCGGTTCTTTCCAAGGTGAGATTCTTGATCCGATTGATCAGGGAGTAAAATCCCATGTCAACATAGCACACAGAAATCCGGCGTACTATATTTAGGATTCATCAGGCTAATGAGTATATTTTCCATGCACTAAGAACAGAATCCCATCAAACAGGGCGGGGATATTTACCCAAGATCCCCTCTTTCACTTGGGGGAGGGCGGGGCTCCCGCCGAGCCGGTTGAAAAAGTACGCGCCTGCCGGATGAGCCATAAAAACGGTTCATCCGGTAAATGCGTACTGGATTGTGACAAAGGGGCCATCCACTTGATGGGATAAGCGATACAAAGGTCCGCTCCAATGAAAATTCCCTCACCCTATTCCTCTCCCAGAGGGGTTGGGGTGGTTCCCCCGGGCCGGTTTCATTGGGAACCGGTCACACCCTTGGGAAAATGCACGCATCGGCGGTTGATCTTGCCAATTCCCATGCAGGCAAAATGGCCCTACCCTTCCTCCATCACGGCCCACGGCTGGACACTCAATATACACTCCTTCGAAACACTTAGTATCGCGAGATTGATATTGTCACAACCCGGTTCTCCCAAAAATCTTTGAGTTTTCTTCCCTGTTACTTGATCCCAGCGATTTACTTCCTTCGCGCCATTCCACTCCAGTTCCTCCTGATAATCTTGACCTGTATGAATCGTGCCCAATTGTCTATCCATCCGGATAGCCCACCTTCGCATACCGCAAGACATGGTTAAAAAAATATCGAATGCTTTAATATAATTTTTTGAAAAAAATTCTTGACAGAAAGAGCGATCCATGAAATGATGAATTCATTCCGAAGAAGACTTCTTTTCAGCCAGCGTACAACCATCATTTGTTATCACTTCTGGTCATTGGAGGAAGGCGCCCCATCCCGCTCAGGAAAATAAAAAGTCATTTTATTGCCTCAAATAATATAAATACATGTGTTTATTAAAGTTTTTCCGCCATGTGCGCACAGGATGAGGATTTGGTGTTTCAATTCCCTGACTTCGAAGCGAAGGATAATAATTTCCTTCCCGCCCGGCGTATAGGATTCCGCCGGGGGGACCGGCGCCGAGGCAAGGCTTTCCCTCATCCTGGCCACCCTCTCCCAGAGGGAGAGGGGATTTAGGGTGGTTCTCTCCCACCTGTCCAATCGATATCCGGCCATGCGTACCGAAAAATGTACGTACGCATCGGATGAACCTTTATTATATGAACGAATGGATCGGCTCTATCATCCGGGGAGGTATTGACCATGTTTCCACGATGGCGTTGGATATTCCGGATCACCCTGCTGTTCACCCTATGCGGCGCTTCCACGGCAGCCGCTCTGGAATGGAACTGCCTGACCCTGGCGGATACTCCACCCAAAGCCACCACCCATATCTGGCAATGCGTCAATCTGGCTCTTCCTTCGGCCGGCCATCCCTGGACGTGCGTGGAGCTTCTGCCCACTCCGCGCCTGCCTAAAAACCGGATATGGGAATGCGTGACTCCGGTTGCAGCACCTCCACAAGAATCATCCTGGGCGTGTTGGAATTTGCTCTCGACGCCGCCCCTTCCCGCCCGCGGGGCATGGGTGTGCGTACCTCTCCAGCCGCCCGCCCCGGGATTCGCGTGGGAGTGCGCCGAATTAATCCCATCGCCCCTGATCCCAAGACTCCGCCAATGGCAGTGCGCCGTTCCCGGCGCCGCGCCGGGCGGATGGCAATGGGATTGCCATGCCCTGATCCCCACCAATCCCCTGCCCCGCGCGCATGTGTGGGATTGCGCCGCGGTACCCGTCCAACCGCCGTTGGGCTTCGCGTGGGACTGCCGGGAATTGGTTCCCGGGCAGGCGGTTCCCCGCTCCCGGGTCTGGGAGTGTGCGGCACTGGGGCCCCAGCCGCCCGCCGGATTTACCTGGGAATGCCGGACATTGATTCCCAGCAATCCCCTCCCGCGGCAACGGCTGTGGGATTGTCAGAGGCCTTCGGAAACCGATATCGAAGATTGGTTGTTCATCGATCAACCATAATCATTCAAAAATTGGGGAGGAAACGGCCATGAACCAACCAGTGGAGGAAAACAAGCTGAACCGGCGGGACCTGTTGGCCCAATCGGGGTGGATGAGCGCGGGCTTGCTGTTCGCCGCGGCCGCGCTGCAGAAGAACGCGTTCAGCCAGGACACGGAAGGGACCGAACCCGTCAACGGCGCCGCCAAGATGTTGCACAATGTCATGCTGGAGCGCGGCTTTCAGCGGATTCGCGTGTGCAAATCCCCCTTCGCGCAAACCACGCTGACCATGCACCTCTACCGTCTGAAGGAGACCGAGACCTTCGGGACGGTCATGGAAATGAACAATCCCCTCAGTTCCCAGGCCGCCGCGCAAATCGTCTCGCCCGAAAATCTCCGGACCTTCACGGGCAATATGACGGTCTTCATGCCGGTGGAGGGGGGTATGTTCGAGGAAACGATCTCGATCGCGGAATTCGTGGACCAATTCTCGTTCCGCGATCCCCTGCGCCCCACCATCCCCACGGACATCAAGGCCGCCTCGGGCTGCGCGAGCTGTTCGGCCTGCGCGGCGTGCGCGGCGTGCCTGGCGGATGGGCCCATTCCCGATTTCGAAGTCGCGGGCATCGTCGGCCTGGGCGGGCTGTGGGGCCTGGCGGCCGCGGTGAGCCCCCAGTAATGACGGCCGAGTGGATTTCAGGACAGGCCGCAGGCCCGGTGGATGACCTTCATGAATCCCATCCGTTCCGATTCACCTTTTTCCGCGGTTGAACTGCTCGGCAAATATCCTTATGCCCGGAACCAAATGTCCGTGCACTTCATGCCCGACAAGGCCATGCTTTTCTGGAAAGCCAGGGACGAGGGGGAACCGGCGTTCCATGGCGAGGGCTCCGGGTACTTGCCGGTGGAGTACGCCCGCTTTCTGCCTTTCGTGGATGGTCAAACCAACCTCAACGGCATCATCCTCGCCTACTGCGAACAGTACGGCGAAGATTTCTTCCAGACCTGGACCGGAGCCCTGGAATTTTTCCATTCTTTCATCCAGAAGAACCGGCTGGGCTTGGCGGACGAACCGCATCCCGGCGCGGTGCAAGCGACCGGCCGTTGCGATTTCCATATCCCGTGCAATCTGGTGGTGGAACTGACCACCCGCTGCAATCTGCGCTGCAGCCACTGCTATGGCCATTCCTCCCCTTCCCGGACCGAAACGGCCCTCATCGGGGACCTCTTCCGCGTTCTGGAGGAATTGCGGCGCCACGGATTGCGCGCCATCGAGTTGACCGGCGGCGAGCCCCTGCTGCATCCGGATTTCCGCGAAATCGTGGAATTCTGCGCGGAACGGTTCAGCCCGTTCGGCATTCTGACCAACGGCACCCTGATCACGGATTCGCTCGCGGACCAATTCGCTTGCCACGGAGACCGATTGATCTTCAACGTCTCCCTGGACGCGTCGCGGCCCGAGAACCACGACCGGATCCGGGGCGTCCCGGGCAGCTGGAACCGGACGGTGGCGGGCATCCGCCGGCTGACTGAACGGGGCCTGATGGTCCGCGTGGCCATGTGCGTGCACGAATCGACGGTGGACGACATCGAAGCCACCTTGAAACTGGCCCGGTCCCTGGGAGCGCGGTGGTTCAGCCACAACACCGTCTCTCCCTGGGGCCGGGGCAAGACCACGCAATGGGAAATGTCCCGCGTGCGGCGGGAACTTCTGCTGCGGGAATTCGAGAAGATCCAACAGGAACAATACGCGGATATGTTGACGAAGATCCCGCGGCCGGCCTTGGAGAGCATCCAGGAAAACGGCTGCGGGGCGGGATTCGGCAGTTTCATCCTGGGCGCGTTGGGAGACATCCGGCCGTGCGTGATCTTGGATGATAGTTATATCACCTTCGGCAATCTCTTCCATCAATCCTTGGAAGAGGTCTTCAACAGTCCCGCCGCCCACCGGTGGAGAACCCTGCGGCTGCCCGCCCCGGACGTGTGCGGCGATTGCCGGTATCAGTCATACTGCCGTTACTGCATCGCCAAGGGCATCATGCTCAACGATTCGTTCCCCGAGGGTTGCCGGTGGGCCCGGCATCATGAGTTCCGTTGGATGAGTGAACCATAGGGTGGGATCAGCGCGCCGTGTGTAATCCATCCCACCCCATCCCCGTATAAAGCAATTGCTGCTTTCGGGATGCTCCCGTGACCGGCCAGAGGGGAAAAAACCGCAGGGGCACGTGGCCACGTGCCCCTGCTTTCTGGGTGAATACAGAGTGGATGGTATGGCGGGCCGCGCATGACCTATCGATGCGAACGATGCTCATCGCTCCCGCTGGTAATCCCCGCCGGTTCAGTTGGAGAAAAAGGGAAACAGCACCTTCCATTCTTCCATGGAAGGTTGCCGGCCGTATTCGCAGAGTTCATAAGCCTCGACGTTCCGGATATTCTTCGCCTTTTCCGCCCCGTAATATTTTTCCAGGATCGGACGCCAGGAATCCCAAACCCGGTGATAACCGCCAAACCGTTTCCGGATGAAATCGGACTGCTCCTGCTCGTCGCCCTGGAAAAATTTGGCGGGATCGCCGGGGCCGTTGGCGCCGTATTCCTGGAACTGCGACACCATGCAGGCCAGCGCGCGGGTCTTCTGGTCGATCACATCGTCGATCGAAACCACGATATCGGCCTGGAAGGGATTGGGCTTCTGAAAATCATCCGGGCAGTACAGGAAGACCGGATTCTTTTTCAACGGCGGGACATCCGGGCAGATGAAAGGCACTGTCACCATGTAGGCCGCGTCCTGCACCAGGATGCCGGTATAGCGGTGGTCGGGATGGTAATCATTCGTGCGGTTGGTGATGACAATGTCGGCGTTCCATTCCCGGATCAGGCGGATGACGGTCTTGCGGTTTTCCAGGGTGGGCATGAGTTCCCCGTCATGGATATCCAAAACCTGGGTTTCGACGCCGAGAACCTTGGCCGCGGCCTGCGCCTCCTGAATCCGCCGGATGGCCAGCGGCCCGCCGGCCGAGACCGAATGGCCGATATCGCCGTTGGTGGTGGAGACGAACTTCACCTTGTGGCCCTGCTTGGACCATTTGATGGCACAGCCGCCCGCGCTGATTTCGCAATCGTCCGGGTGCGCCCCGAACACGATGATCCGCAACTCATCGGCCGCCGCGGCGGATGAGGGGAGGATGCCCGACATCCAGAGGAACAATACGCCGGCCAGCGCGGCAATCATCGGAATCGTGAAACGGCAGGATTTTGCGTCATGCATTGGTTTTCATCCTTTCCCATGAAATTGAAGTGCCTTTCATTGTCCTAAAAGGAGACCGGAAGATCAAGCGACCACTGAAAAGAATGCCGAGTCGATCCTTCCGGAAAAATCCCCGGACCAACCCCCATGGCCTGTGCCGGGATTCACATCATCCCGTAAATCAGGGAATATGGAATCATTGGCATCAATCCCTGCCCAAAGGAAAGAAATTATGCCGGCCGCTTGCTTCCGACATGAAAGAAATCTCTCGTTCATTTCACTATTCTCCTTCTGGCCGCTGATCGTGTTGGGGATATCAGCCATCCCCATTTCCCCGCTTGCCGCCGCCGTGGAGGGAACTTCGAATTCCAAGGTCGAAATCACCGGGGAATTGAAACCATGGCACGTCATCACCCTGTCCTTCACCGGGCCGGAACGGGACGAACAGGGTAATCCCAATCCGTTCCTCGATTACCGGCTGACCGTGCGGTTCACACAGGGCCACAAGATCTACCGGATTCCAGGATATTTCGCCGCCGACGGCCACGCGGCGGAGAGCGGCGCGACGCGCGGCAACCGCTGGCGGGCGCATTTCGTCCCCGATGCGCCGGGACGGTGGCAATACACCACGGAATTCGTAACGAAAACAGACATCGCCATCCTGCCCCTGGAAACCAAGGGTGAGCCGTTCTCGTTCAACGGAGCTTGGGGCGCTTTCGATATACATCCCTCGGATAAAACGGGACGCGATTTCCGCGCGAAGGGATTCCTGCGGCATGCGGGCGGCCGCTACCTGCGCTTCTCTGGAAATGGCGAATATTTCCTCAAGGGCGGCGCGGACAGTCCGGAAAATTTCCTGGCCTACGAAGAGTTCGACCAGACCTTCCGGACCGGCGATCTGACCGCCGAGGCCCGGGAAGGCGAAGCCAAATCCGCCGGACTGCACCGTTATGAACCTCATGCCGGCGATTGGCGTCCCGGCGATCCCACCTGGCGGGATGGAAAAGGAAAAAACATCATCGGCGCGTTGAACTACTTGGCCGGCAAGGGGATGAATTCAGTTTATTTCCTCACTATGAACGTGAAGGGGGATGGCAACGATGTCTGGCCCTGGACCGGCCCCGATGAACGTTTCCGGTTCGACTGCAGCAAGCTGGACCAATGGGAGATTGTCTTCACCCATATGGACCGCTTGGGCCTCCTGCTGCACGTCATCACACAAGAAACCGAAAATGATCAACTGCTGGATGGCGGCGATTTGGGCCGGGAACGTAAATTGTATTACCGCGAATTGACCGCCCGGTTTGGGCATCACCTGGGGCTGGTGTGGAACCTGGGCGAAGAAAACACCAACACCACGGAGCAACGCCAAGCGTTCGTCGAATATATCGGCGCATTGGATCCCTACGGTCATCCGATCGTGCTTCACACGTACCCGGGCGGATACGAGGAAGCGTACACACCGCTGCTGGAACTTCCCGGATTCACGGGTCCCTCACTCCAAATGGGCGACATGAAAGAAACCCACGCGGAGACAATAAAATGGATCGCACGCTCCACACAGACCGGCCATCCCTGGGCCGTGTTCTTGGATGAAATCGGTCCCTCGCATACCGGCGTCAAGCCGGACGCGGAGGATCCCGAACACCGGGAGATCCGCCAGCACGCGTTGTGGGGCAACCTAATGGCGGGCGGTGCGGGCGTGGAATGGTACTTCGGGTACCGCTATGCCCACAACGATTTGAACTGCGAGGATTGGCGCTCCCGGGACCGGATGTGGGATTACACGCGTTACGCCCTGGAATTTTTCCAGCGGCATCTTCCCTTCCCGGAAATGACGTTTCACGACGAACTCACATCCTTGCCGGATGATTATTGTCTGGCCAAGGAAGGCGAGATATACGCGATCTACTTGCCCAACGGAAGCAGTACCGAACTGACACTGCCCGGCGGGACATACACCGTGCGCTGGTATGATCCCCGCCAGGGAGGCGAATTGCGGGAGGGAACCGTGGCCGCAGTCACCGGTCCGGGCAATCGCTCCTTGGGCGAAGCCCCCGAAAGCCGCGATCAGGATTGGGTGGCGCTGGTCCGGAAAAGCCAATAAGGATCAACAATCCAACCTCTCTCTCCCCGCTTCTTCTGGGAGAAAGTGAAAAACCTCCGCGCTGTGCTTTTTTCTGGTTCATCCGGTAAATGCTTATTTTTCTTCCGAAAACGCGGCCCGTTCTCAATCAGACTGGTTCGGGAGATCAATCCCAAATTCCCT
>JBHGBC010000004.1:0-104947 GCA_041946805.1 bacterium | reverse complement strand
CTTGGTATCCGCCCTCATCCAGGGGCGAATGAAATCAATGTTACTTCACCCGGTACGCACTTCTTGGATGAACCGTATTTATCGGATAACTGAATGAAGCGATTGGTGAGGGCCGGGTAACAAAAGGAAAGTTCCTGTTCTTCTGGGAAATGCGCTGGAGATTTCCAGATGGAGAGCGGATCCGGGAGGGCGAACCTCCTGGTGAGCCGTTATATCATCCCAAGGCTTTGGATTACCAAGCCGCTCGGCGGGAGCCTCGCCCTCCCGTTCGGAGCCCAGGTATTCGGCCCTGCGAAGGATTGTCATTTCAGCCCGGTTTTCCCACACCTCGGCCCTCTCCCGGAGGAAGAGGGCGTGGGGGACTGGTTTATGGAAAGGATAATGTCGTAACTGAATGATGAAGTGGCTGGATCCCCGCTTTCGCGGGGATGACGTCCTTTTTTAATCCTGCCGGTTTGGATTGTTGCCATGCACCTTTCTCCCTCTCACTTCGGCGTGATCCTCGTCCGTCCCCAACTTCCTGAAAACGTGGGCGCGGCGGCCCGGTCCATGAAGGCCTTCGGATTCGGCCAATTAATCCTGGTCAATCCCGGATTTTCCTGGGAGGAACGCGGCGCGGCCTACAAAACCGCCAGCGGGGCGGGGGAGATCGTCGAACAGGCGAGGATTTATCCCACGCTGGAGGAGAGCCTGGCGGACTACCACCAGGCAGCCGGCTTCTCGCGGCGCGGCTATGCCTTTCCCCGAGCCCAGTGGGATCTGCCCGGGTGGATCCACCAACTCCAGGCGGATGCCATCCCCCCAAAAACCGCCCTGGTGTTCGGCCCCGAGGATTACGGACTTTCCAACGCCGAGCGGAATCTCTGCCATCATCTGGTGCGGATTCCCACCTCCGTGGAAACGCTCAGCCTGAATCTTGCTCATGCTGTGACCGTGGTATTGTATGAAATATCAAACACGCGTCTTTGTCCCCGGGCTGCCGAACCTTCACCCCCCTCTTCGAAAAACACCCCGGCCACGCACGCGGACCTCGAGCGCGTCCTGCGAAACGCGGTGGAACTACTGGATTCCACGCCTTTTTTCAAATCCGGACGGCGGGAGCAGCAGGTGGAAACCCTGCGTTTTCTGATCCAACGCCTCGCCCTGACCTCCGCTGAATATGAAATGGTTATGGGGACTCTCCAAGCCCTCCGGCAAGCCATTCCAGGGCGATAGGCTTGCCTGGGAGCGGCATGGTTCTATCTTTCCCTGGAGCGTTTTTCAGGAATTCATCATCAGCGGCGTTACAAACCCTAACCATCAAATCTTTCGTGGAATAAGGAACGGGTATGACCTGGGAAGCATGGTTTACGTTGGGGATCATTTTGTTTCAGGTGGGGATGCTGATCTTCACCCGGACCGGACCGGATGTCATTCTCCTGGGCGGGGTGACTCTGCTGTTGTTGTTCAATATTGTGACTCCCGAGGAGGCCCTGGGGGGGCTGGCCAACGAGGGGATGGTGACCGTGGGAGTGCTGTATATCGTCGTGGCGGGTTTGCGGGAAACGGGGGGCATCGGTTGGCTGGTCGAACGGTGCCTGGGACGGCCGAAGTCAACGTTGGAAGCCCAGTGGCGCTTGATGGCGCCGGTCATCGGCATGAGTTCCTTTTTGAATAATACTCCGGTGGTGGCCATGCTGATTCCCGCGGTGAAGGAGTGGGCCAAGAACTACCATCTGCCCGTCTCGCAACTGCTCATTCCCCTGAGTTACGCCTCGATCCTGGGCGGCGTGTGCACTTTGATCGGGACCAGCACCAACCTGGTGGTGTACGGCCTTTTATTGAAAAACGGTTTTCCCGAATTGCACATGTTCGAGATCACCCGGGTGGGTTTCCCTGTTGCGGCGATGGGATTTGTTTACATCCTCCTCTTCGGACGGAAATGGCTGCCCAACCGGCAGCCGGCCATCACCGCCTTGACCGATTCCCGGGAATACACCGTGGAAATGATCGTGGAGCCGGACAGCCCGCTTGACGGCAAAAGCATCGAGGAGGCCGGCCTGCGCAACCTGACGGGGATGTTCCTGATCGAGATCGAGCGGGACGAGCGGATCATTCCCGCCGTGTCGCCCCAGGAACGGCTGAAAATCAACGACCGGCTGGTGTTTTGCGGGATCGTGGAATCCATCGTGGACCTGCAGCGGATCCGGGGATTGAAACCCGCCACCAACCAGGTCTTCAAGCTGGATTCGCCCCGGCCGGAGCGCTGCCTGATCGAAACCGTGGTTTCCAACAGTTGCGCCCTGGTGGGCCGGACCATCCGCGACGGCCGGTTCCGCAATCACTACAACGCGGTGGTGATCGCCGTGGCCCGCCATGGCAAGCGGATCAACAAGAAGATCGGCGACATCATCCTGCAGCCGGGGGACACGCTGCTGCTCGAAGCGCATCCCTCTTTTTTTGAACAGCAGAAGAATTCGCGGGATTTTTACCTGATCAGCCGGGTGGAGGATTCCCATCCTCTCCGGCATGAACGCTCGTATGTGGCTCTCGGGATCCTGGCCGGCATGGTGGTGTGCGTCACGTTTAGCCTGCTGTCCATGCTCAAGGCCGCGATGCTGGCCGCCGGGATGATGCTGATCACCCGGTGTTGCCGCGTCTCCGCCGCGCGCCGCAGCGTGGATTGGCAGGTGCTGATGGTCATTGCCGCGTCATTCGCGCTGGGCAACGCGCTGGAGAAATCCGGCCTTGCCCACGCGGTGGGTCATGGCCTGATTTCCCTGGCCGGTTCCAATCCTTGGATCAGCCTGGCGCTGGTGTACCTGGTGACCATCCTGTTCACCGAATTGATCACCAACAACGCCGCCGCCGTGCTGGTGTTTCCCATCGCGATGTCCACCGCGCGGGACCTGGGCGTGAATTTCATGCCCTTCGCCATCGCCATCATGCTGGCCGCGTCCGCCAGCTTCGCCACGCCCATCGGCTATCAAACCAATTTGATGGTCTACGGGCCGGGGGGCTATCACTTCACCGATTACATGAAAATCGGCCTCCCCCTGGGATTCTGCGTGGCGGTCACGGTGATCGGCCTGACCCCCCTATTCTGGCCGTTTTGAACCGCGGCCATTCGCCTCGGTCCAGTGTACCGGCCGGCGGGATTACTGCTTCAAAATCCGCAGATTGTCCACCACCAGTGACGAATCCGCCCCCGGACCGCCATTCTGCAGCACCACGTGAATGGGGATGTTGGGATTGTTCACCGTGAAATCACTGCCGATCAGGCAGACTTCGGGCAGATCGCCCGGGCCGGGGAGTTGATCCACAAAACGCACCAATCCCACGTTTTGGAATCCATTCGTCATGACGAACGCCAGGTTCCCGCCGCCGGGCAGGGAATCGCGCCGGGCGCTCACCCGTCCCACCAGGCACATGGGGAAGCTGTTCTCCACTCCCGTAACCAGCGTGCCGATGTTGGCGGCCAGGTTTTGGGGCTGGATGGACAGCCGGATGGCCACGTTGTCGTTCGATTCCAGGATGGGCATGATCTGGCCATCCGTGTTGTTGAGATTGGTGATCAGGTTCTCCACGTTGCTTTCAAAACCGCCGTCCACCTGGAGCGGCACCGGATGCTCTTCCTCGAGCGAGTAGAGGATTTTCACGTCCAACTCATCCACCCAGATCCGGGCCGCCAGTGTGGAAATGGCCGGATTGACGGCCTGGATCGCAATTTGGAGAGCGCCGGAAGGCGGCCGGTATAACAGGTTCAGCGGCCGGTAGTCCTCGACCGGGGTTTCGTCGCCGGTGATATTGGTGTATCCCAGTTGTCCGTCGATGGGGCTGTTGAGCGCCACCAAGGCCACCGCCGCGTTTTTATTGGAGACCCGGAAACAACCGGACACCTGGGCCAGGGAAGCCGCCGCGATGGGCTTGTTCGAGATGATCCACACGCCTTCGCCCGGCGACAAGTCGATCTCCATGCCGCGGCCGTCGGTCCCGTACCCGGTGGGAATCTCTCCGAAACGGACGCGCCCGGGCCGGAACCCTGCCGGCGGATCCATGGTCATTTGATTATCCAGCAGGCTGCCCCCATTCAGCGAATCATGATTGCCGGGCGTGGGGGTCGCGGTTTGGGTGGGTGTATTCGTGGGCGTGCGTGTCGGCGTCGGCGTCGCAGTGAAGGTGGGCGTCAGGGTGAAGGTCGGAGTGATCGTCGGCGTATTCGTGGGGGTCAAGGTCGGTGTCACGCCGCTGGGCAGCAGTTTGAACAGCACCATGAACTTGGGACGCAGCCGCTCGAGGGCGTTTTCGCTCCCTGCGTAGGTAATGTCCTGGTTGACATAGCCCTCCAACGGGGCCTTGGGAGCGGTGAGGACAATGCCTCGCCTCCACGCGTCGCCGGGATCGTTCAAATAACTCCGGAACAGAGTGTCAAGCTCCGGACTGACGATCCGGTCCACCGCGCCCTCGGTCTTCTTGGGCTCATACGTGTGTTTCGCTTCCGAAAACGTGGGCTGGTTCTGCCAGGTCAACCAGCCTTCCTCCCATGTCTGGTTGGGAAAATGGATTTCCACCGGGGAGAACCATCCCGCCGGGGGCCGGCTGAGGCTCAACTCCAGTACGATGCCCTGCAGATCGACCTGCTCCAGATCGTAACCATAATCGATCAGCAGCTGCTTGATATTCAGCGCGAGATACGCCCGCGCCGTGAAATCGGCCTTGCCGTTCGCCCCCACGCCGAGGTCTTCGTTTTGCAGGTTGTCAGCCGGCTGGTGCCGGTAGGCGTAGGTGTCCCGGATATACACCGCGTCCCTCGTTTCCAGGGCGATGAGCGAAGGATCGGGCAGCGGCGTGCGGGTGGGCGTGGGTGTGAGGACCGGTTTCCTCGTGGGCGTGGCCGTCGGCAGGGGGACCAGCACGAAGGCGATGGTCACCCGGGGGCGCAGCGCGGCGTTCGCATTTTCACTGCCCGCGTAGGAGATCTCGTATTCGTCCTTGCTCTCATTGGGCGCGTTGGGCGCGGTGAGCACAATGCCCCGTTTCCAGAGATCGGCTGCGTCGTTGATGAACGACTGAAAGCGGTCGGCCAGAAGCGGCGAGACCAGGGTGTCCACCTCCCCCAGTTTTTTGTTGGGGATATACGTAAACCGGGTGGCGGAAAAGCCGGGCTGCAGGATCCAGCTGATTATATCTTCATTCCAAGTGGTGTCGGGGAAATGGACCTCCACCGGCGAAAACCACCCGGGCGCGTCCTTGCGGTGGGTCAGTTGGATCTTGATATCCGTCAGAATGACCCGGTTGGGCGTGTAGCCGCGGTCCACCAGGAATTTGCGGATATCGAACGCAAAATAGACTCGCGAGGCGTAGTTGTCGTTCCAGTTCGCCGAGATGGAGAGATGATCATCCTTGAAATTCTGCGATCCCTGGTAGCGGTAAACTTGCGTGTCGTGGATGTAGTCCGGGCTTTGGGTTTCCAGCACGATTTCGGGCCAAACGGCCGCCGGGCCGATCCCCCATACTCCCAGCAGCAAAGATATGAAAATCGCCGCGCGTCTCATTTTGGCATCCTCCCATGGTTGACGTATACACATTATTTTCACGCATTTCATGATATCCATGCATTGTATTAATTCTAATTGGTACGTTTATTTACTTTATTTTGACTTTTTTTGGCAAAAAATCAATAGGAAATTTTCGTTACACTGGCCGACGTATCTTCCCGGGATGTGGCCGCCTCCGGAACGCTACACCGGTGCGGCCTCCCAATTATAAGACAAAACCGGAGGGATGGATGATCTTTTTACATGGGGAAAGGCCGGTTCCCAGGCATCTTCGGAGAGAAAACCGCGCTCTTTTTGATCTTGAGCATGATGTAAGGATAGTATGAATTATAAAATTATATCTTTATCATATATACCATCATTTTGATATAGATTTCTCCCTTCCTGCCCGATGAATAGGCTGCCGGATTCCCGTGGAAAAATCCGCCTGCCGGGACCGGCTGGAAGGGAACGGGATGGTTGCGCGGGGAATCCCCTTGGATTTTCTTTCGGAGTGCGATCCGGAGATCTATGAACCGCCGTATTGAAATCCCGGATTGGGGGAATTACCATGAGTCGATTCTGACTTGGAAGGCAAAGGAGCCTTGGAGATTTGAAAACCTTCGGTGATTGGCTTCGGGAATACCGTCTGCGCGGAAAATACACCCAGCAAGAATTGGCGGACCGCCTCGGATTGTCCTCGCCGTACATCGCCCAAATGGAAAGCGGTTTCAAGCCGCCTCCGCCCCGCCCGCTGGTCGAAAAAATGGCCGCGCTTTTCCATCTGCGGCCGGAGGAGCACCGGCAGTTCGCGCAGCTGGCGGAAAAGCAACGGGAATTGCAGAGCCTGGTGAAAGCGGCGCGGAAAATCGGCTTCGTGCTGGCGGGAAATAAGGTCTGCGTGCCGCGGAAAGCCATCGCGCATTGCTTGCGGGTGGAAATCGGCGAACTGGTGAACGCCATTCCCCACAAACAATTCTATGTCGTGGACCGCTTCGCCGGCGCGGAGGAAAAGACCGGCCGTATGCGTCCGGAAGGCGGTCTGCAAACTCATGAGGACCTGCGCGGCTGGGTGATGGAGCAGTTGGGGGATCAGCCGCCGGTGTGGCTGGTCTTTTTAGGCTTGATGCACGAGGTTTTACAACTGACGACGGATGAGCAACTGCTGACCCGGCAGCCCTCGGAGCGGCGGCGGGAGATCCTTCAGCGCGCGCATTCGGCGGGAACATTCTGCGAGTTGTTGCACAAGGCCGCCAGCGAGGCGAAGGAACGGGCGTTGGAACAGAAATTTCCGGACGTCATCGCTCCCCATGAAATGTGGAATCCCGTACCGGAAACGGGGGAAGCTCCAGGTGAGGCGGCGGGAATCGAAACCATTCCGAGGCAAATCGAGGGGAACGCCGGGATCCGCAACATTCCGGTGACGGGGGTGATCCGCCCCGGAAGCGAGGAAATGGAGGAAGAGGATACGCTGGATTTTTTGGGATTGCCGAAAACCTGGTTCGATGCGGGACGCGAGTATGAAGCCATTTTCGTGCAGACCGATTCGTACATGCCGTTGGGGATCTGGCCGGGTTGCAAGGTCATCTACGAGGTGGGCGGGCTGGTGCGCAACGAGGATCTGGTGGTGGCGTGGCTGGAGGGACACCGGTGCGTGCGGAAATATTTCGACCTGGGAAATGAGTTTTTGCTGCAGGGCGGACCGTTGACCCGTCCGGTGCGGGTGTCCAAGTCGGAAACCGCGGTGCGGATCGAGGGCGTCATCCGGGAATTGATATCCCGGTTCCGGGATATGCGTTCGTGATCCACCGATACGAATAACAAAGGAATTTCCATTCATGGGTGATACAGGTAATGCCTGGGGGATTATCGCGTTGGGTACCATCCTGCTGGCGCTCCTGGCGGTTGGAGGCGTCTGGTGGTGGCGTTCCCGGCATTCGGGAAGAAGAACCGCGGCCTCTTCATTCCGGCCTCCGGACCGGCTGGCTTCCATCCAGGACCGGGTGAACCGGGCGGCCGGGAGCGTTCCCGGCGAACCGGCGGAGATCCGGTTGGATTCCGGTACTTTCACTCTGGATGAAGGATTGCGGATCACCCGCCCGGTGAATCTGCATGGCGCCGGGGTGGAGGAAACCCGGATCACCGCGGCCGGGAATCTGCCCGCGGTTTCGATCGTGAACGCCAAGGATTGTTCGTTGAGTCATATACGGATCGAGGGGAAGATCCATTGTTCGAACGGAGAAGTCCGCCTGCGGGATTGCCAGATCGTGGCGCGGGAGGACGGGATTTGCATCGAGGCGCTCGACGGATCGGTGGTGGTGTTCAGCGGCCAAATCCGGGGCGAGGGAGGCATCGCCATCCGCGCCGAGGGGCAGTCGAGAGTGGTGCTCAAACCGCCCTATGACTTGTCGGGCGAGGACTACATCGTGTTCGATTCGCATAGCCGCGTATCAGTGGAAGGGGCCGGTGATGAACCGGAACCGTCCCTATAAAGACGGACCGGCAATAAGTCATTTTATTGTGGCGCAGACATCTTGTCTGCACCCAATATTGTTGCCGGAGGGACGCCTGCACCACGATCTGCCAGCTCCATGGCGAAGGGAATCCCAACGATTCATTCCCTCTCCCTCTGGGAGAAGGTCAGGGTTCGGGCTATAGCGCCCCTTTCAAGGGGCCGTCAAGTGCAGATGTAGAGTGGGCTCAAAGCGCAGCGTAGCCCACCCACATGATCCGAGTCCCCTTCAGGGAACGACTTTAAAATAGCCCAGGGTTTCAACCCTGGGCATAATCTTCTTGGCTGTTGCCGCGATTATGGATTATCTTTATGGCAGGGATAACTGGTTGAATCAAGAATCCGGCTAAACGAATCGAAAAGACCATCCGTTTCTATACTTGAGTCCGTTGCCGGGGAGGTGAGGATCCGTGAATATCATCGCCTTGCTGCAAATGATGGTGGAGAAAGATGCGTCGGATTTGTACTTGAAGGCGGGCGTGCCCCCCGCGCTGCGGATCCATAACGACGTGATCCGGCTGGAGGGGGAACCGGCCCGGGGTGCGGAACTCCTGGAAGCCGCCCGGTTTCTGCTCACCGAGCACCAATTCCGCATGTTCGAGGAGCATTCGGAACTGGATTTCGCCTACACCCTGGACGACGGGACGCGGTACCGGATCAATCTGTTCCGCCAGCAGGGACAAATCGGGATGGTGGCGCGGCACGTGGCCGATTCGGACCTGTCGTTCACCCGGCTGCACCTCCCGCCGGTGATTCAACAGATGGCGGAGCTGCCGCGGGGGTTGGTGATCATCACCGGGGCGACGGGCAGCGGCAAGTCGACCACCCTGGCGGCGATGATCCACCATATCAATTCCCGCTTCAGCCGCCATATCATCACCATCGAGGATCCCATCGAATTCGTGCATGTGGACGACAAGTCGGTCATCAATCAACGCGAAGTGGGTTACGACACCGCCAGCTTCCAAAACGCGTTGCGGCATGTGGTGCGGCAAAGCCCGGATGTGATCCTCATCGGCGAGATGCGGGACCAGGACACGATGATGACGGCCATCTCGGCGGCGGAAACCGGCCACCTGGTGTTGACCACCCTGCACACGGTCGATGTCTTCCACACGCTGGACCGGATCATCAATTATTTCCCCGATTACTTGAAATCGCAGGTGCGGCAGGAACTCTCGATGTGCCTGGAGGGCATCGTCTGCATGCGCCTGTTGCGGCGCAAGGACGGAACCGGGCGGGTCCCGGCGCTGGAAATCCTGCGCTCCACGCCTTCGATCAAAAAGGCCCTCATGGAAGGTGAATTCTGGAAAATGCGGGAATACATCGCCAAGGGGCGCGACCAGGGGATGCAGACCTTCAACCAGGCGCTGCTGGATTTGTATAACCAGGAAGTGATCACTTTCGAGGAGGCCCTGTTCGCCTCATCCAATCCCGACGAGTTCCGCCTGAACGCCAAGGGGATGTTCACCGGCACGGATTCCATCACCATCTACAAAACGGGCGCGCCGGGGCGCTGAGGCCGTCCCTGAGATGCGTAGCCTGTAGGAAGGGTTAGCGAAGCGTAACCCTTCCTAATTCCCTCTCCCTCTGGGAGAGGGCCAGGGTGAGGGAAAGCCTTGACATCGATGTTTCTCACTGCATCTTTTACCCTGGCTTCCCTCATTCTCATGCATGACAACACGAACAAGAAGAATAGGAAAAATCGATTGCATTGACTCAAGGAGGTATTCGTAGAACCAATGATCCGATGGATGTCGATTGGATTAGGAGTGCTCTGGGGGATTGGAGCGGGATCGGCCGGGGCCGCCTCGGCGTTGAAACCGCTGCCGGAATTTTCCCCGCCGGAGGTGAAACTCGAATGGAGCGCGGAGAATGTCCCCGATCCCGCGTTCACCGTGTTCTACCGGATCATGAACGAAAACGCCCCGGGTCCCTGGGAGGCGGTTCCCGGCATTCGCGATACCACCGCCACGTCCGGGACATTCCAGGGGATCCACGGACAGCGGATCGAGTTCCGGTGCGCCATCACCTCGGCCACCGGGGCGGAAATGGTCCGGCTGGGGGACTTCGATGAGGGACAGGACTTGTTCCGGGTGTGGCCCGCGTGTTCGGTGGCGGGGAACCACATGCGCATCCGCTTTGATGAGGAAAGCTATTTCCAGGGCAAGGGCAGTCTGAGAACTTCGTTCACGTTCGACAAACCCGATGTGGAATTGACCGAAAAGGATCTGCTGGGCGTGCGGTTTACCGACAAGATCCCCACGATGGATTGGTCGCCGTTCCGGTTCCTGGAGTTTTATTACTGGTGCGACATCCCCGGCGGGGCGGATCTGCTCATCAAATCGGCGTCGGCGGATTTCCGGGAACCAGTGGCGCATTTCACGGAAGACGCGAAAATCGCGGACCAACAATGGCAGTTCATGACCGTGGATCTGAACGAAAAAATGGGACCTCCCGCAAACCGGTCGAAAATCACGGCCGTGGCGGTGGCCAAGAATTTGATGGGCATGGACCTGAAGCGGGGGTATGCGATCCGGCTCGACGGCGTCCGGTTGTGGAAAGAACGGCCGGTTTTCCGCACCACGATCGACGGAACTCCGCCCCCCCCGCCCACGGATCCGGATTACGAGTTGAAAAGCCAGGAGATTATCTGGTCCTGGAAACCGCCGGTGGACGCGGAATCGGGAGTGGAAGGGTATTGGTACGCGTTCACGCGTGATCCCCGAAAAGTGGCGCCCAGCGGCGTGCTTGTCTCTTCGGCCAGCGCCGCGATACCCTATGTGAAGCCGCCCCGGTACGAGGAAATGTACTTTTTCGTGGCGGCCCGCAACCGGGCGGGACTCTGGTCGCCCCTGGCCCAGCGCAAGGTGGCGTTCAAACCATGATTCGTGAAACCGCCCGGGATAAAAAATCTGGGTTGAATTTAGTATGCGGGGCTTGTTTGCGCGTGGCGCATAACTGATCAAATCCTGGTTATCCTGGTCATCCTGGTCATCCTGGTCATCCTGCGAATCCTGACCATCCTGATCCAGACGACAATCATCCCCATTCTCTCGGGGAGGAGGCCAGGGTGAGGGAAAGATCCCTGGCGTGGGAAGTAGGGACGCGTGGCATCTTGTACCTACGATAGTGAATAGGCTTACATGACTTCCTGGTTTTTTCATACTGGGATAAAGCTTTGGATCCCCGCATTCGCGGGGATGACATCGGTTTCTTGTGGGAAATTTCTAGGATAAGCCCAACGCGAGGACAAAGGCATGGTGGAAATCAGTGATTTGTTTGAAGAGACCACCCGGCTGCAGGCGTCGGACCTGCTGCTGACCGCCGGGGTATCGCCCATGGTGCGGGTGCATGGCAACCTGCGGCGGCTGGACCATCCGCCCTTGTCGCCGGATGAAGTGAAACGGCTGGTATACAGCCTGCTGCACGAGCAGCAGCGCCTGGCGTTCGAGGAGAACAAGGAACTCGATTTTTCGCTGGGTGTGGGCGTTTCGCACCGGTACCGGGTCAACGTGTATTACCAGAAGGGATGCGTGGCGGCCGCGTTCCGTCCCATCGCCAACATCATCCCCAAATTGAAGGAACTGGGGCTCCCCCCGATCGCCTACGACCTGTCGTTTTTGCCCCAGGGATTGATCCTGGTCACGGGGCCGACCGGCCATGGCAAAACCACGACCATGGCCTCGATGATCGACCTGATCAACACGAACCGCTGCTGCCACATCATCGCCATCGAGGATCCCATCGAATACGTCCACGAACACCGCAACAGCGTGGTGGACCAGCGCGAGCTGGGGGCCGACACGCACACGTTCGCCATAGCCCTGAAATACTGCCTGCGGCAGGATCCGGACGTGATCATGGTGGGCGAAATGCGCGACCTGGACACCATCGCGGCGGCGCTGACCGCGGCGGAAACCGGCCACCTGGTGCTGGCCACCCTGCACACCAACGACGCCGTGCAGACCGTCGACCGCATCATCGACGTCTTCCCCGAGCGGCAGCAGCAGCAGGTCCGCGTGCAACTGTCGCTGACCCTGGCGGCGGTGATCTCGCAGCGGCTCATTCCCAAGGCCACGGGGACCGGGCGGGCGCTGGCGGTGGAAGTGCTGAAGAACGTCTACGCCTCGGCCGCCCTCATCCGGGAAGGGAAAACCCATCAGCTCTACAGCGTGATCGAAACGGGGACGAAAGAAGGGATGACGACGATGGATGCATCGTTGATCCGGCTCTATCAACGCGGACTGATCACGCGCGAGGAAGCGCAGCTGCACATGCGCAATCCCCAGGCGCTGATCGACATGATCGCCAAGGAAGGCCTCGGCGGCCCGGCCGACGCGATGGGGAAACGCGTGTTTTCCAAGTAAAGATACATCGGCGTTTCGATATGATTATTGTGTGTTTCGCGAATGCTGCCGATTGCCGGTAAAGCGCTGCCGAAGCACCGTTCAGACCAGTCTGAGAGAACTGATCCCAATCCTCTCTCTGGGAGAGGGCTAGGATGAGGATTTTGGGTCAAGGGCTGCCCTTTCCATCCGTCCACATCATGGAGCGGACCAAAATCCTCTTTCAACATCCTATTCATTTCCCGGATTGGCTAGGAACCGCGTGGAAATGGAACTGGATTCAGCCCACTTTTCCCGCGTGATCCCAACCGTCACCATCCATGGGTCAACAGGCCCACGGCCAGGGCCATGGTGCCGCCGATGAACGTGTTGAGCAGGTTCATCCATTCATTGTTGACCTCGTAACCTTCCTCGGTCCAATACCCGCCGATGTACGATTCCGCGTAAAATCCCAGCCAGCTGCCGATGGTAACCGCCGGGATCAACGCCCAGGTGATAACGCCCAGTCCGGCGGCGATGCCCGCCATCAGTCCGCCGGCTCCCATCCCGAAGAGCAAACCCTCGACCGATACGGCTCCCACTGTTCCGGCGGCCACCCGGCGGAACGTGGTGGGCAAAAAGGGATTGCGTCCGTAGACCTGGCCCAGTTCGCTCGAGATCGTATCACCCAGGGCCGTGGCCAGCGCGCCGCAAAAAAAGAGGGCCAGGAGCAGGTCCGCGCCGTTGCTCGATCCCAGCGCGATGACCGCCGCCGCCGGCAGCAGGCAGTTGGCCAGCGCGTGTTTCGCGCCCCGCCGGCCGCCTTTCTCCTGCGCTCCGCCGATAATCATTTTTTCGTGATACCCGATCCGCGTGGCGATGCTGGCCAGGACGAAGAAGAACAGCAGGAGCGCGTACATCTCCCAATTTCCCATGGCCAGGATAATCGTGCCGAGGAACAGCCCGCCCCCGGCGCCCGAGGACGAGACGAATCCCAGCCACCAGGCCAGCGACGCCGCCAGCACGTTCACCACCAGCGCCACGCCCCACTGGAACCCGGTGATGGAAGCGGTGTCGCGGGACCAATCCAGATCCCAAAACAGGCAAAGGAACAAGGCCGCGATCAACGCCACCACCAGGTTGTCGTCCCAGGGGAGGGGGAGGGATTCATAGATCGCGGCGACGCCGGCCGCGCCGGCGGCGGTCATGGCGAGATGCCGCCACGCCGCGTCCGGCGCGTTCCAGGCCATCATGAGCCAGGCGGCCGCGCTGCCCGCCGCCATGAAACTCAGCAGGCCGCCTAATGATTTCCGGGGATTCCAGGGCAGGGGCGACAACGGCCAGCGCCGGCCCACCAGCGTCGAGAAGCCATCCCCGAAGGCCAGGATCCCCCAGGCCCCGGCGGCCAGGTACAACCGGGTGGGAAAGAGGAGAATCAACACGCCGACCATCACCGGGTAGAGGGCGATGCCCTGGCTGAGTTTTTCCCGCTCGCGGAACAGTTGGGGGGCGTACTGGGGAAGCAGAAAGATATTGTGCAGGAACGCGCCGGCGGCCAGCAGAAAGGCCCAGGGAGCGGTAAGGAGGGGAAACGTCAACGCGAATCCCGCCATGCTGATATGGATCAATTGCCGAGAGAATTCACGATTCATGGATGGCGCCGGCCGGCCTCCAATTCCTGTAGAAAATGGTCAAGCGACGGATCAATATGATAATACTGCTTGAAGGTTTCGTATTCCTTCCGGCGGCGGGCGGCGTGCGGATTCCCCCGGCGGGCGCGGATCAGCAAATTTTTGGGTGTGTCATCGGCCGAGACAAATTCGCCGGCCGTGACTGTATATCCTTGGGATTCCAAAAACAGCGCCCGGGCCATGTCGGTCAGCAGGTCGGCGAAGCGGTGCTTGAAAATCCCATGCCGGACGATGGGATATTGGGGTACGCCGCCGATCTGGCCGGCCAGTTCCTGCTGGCAGCAGGGCGCGGCGGCCAAGTGTTCCGCTTCCCGCGCCACGCCCAGGGCGATCGCCTCGTCGGTGGCCGTGTCGCAGGCGTGGAGGCTGATGAGCAGATGAATCCGGCCGGGGATTTCCGCCCGCCGGATGGGCGCGCATTGGAACTCGATGTCCTTCAATCCCATCTCCGCGGCGCGACGTTCGCAATCCCGGATCAATTTTTCGGATAGATCGATCCCGTAAAAGCGGGCCGGGCGGTTCAACACCCGCCGGACGTACCAGTACAACACGAATCCCAGATAGGTCTTGCCGCACCCGCAATCAGCCAAGGTCAGGGGCGCATGGCCGGTTGTTTGTTTCAACAGGGGAGCCAGCAATTCGAGGAAATGATTGACCTGCTTGAATTTTCTCCGCATGGGGGCCTTGATCTCCCCCTCCGGCGTCATCAGCCCGATGCTTTTCAGCAGGGGCGCGGCCTGGCGGGGGTCCAGGCGGGTGGCCTTGCCTACGGCCCAGAGCGGCTCCTTCAATCCCGATGCCTCAGCGGTCCGGTCCAGGATTTCCCGGAGGATTGAACCGCCCCGCAACGCGACCCGCGTGATATTGTATCCATCGTCGATCAGCGCGCTCCCCCCATTTTCCCTCAGGACGCGCAGCAGCTCCTCGACGGCTTGTTCAGGGTTGACGGCTTCCGCGGGGATTCCTGGGGAGGAAGAAATACGGACCGGAGCGTCCTCCTCCCGTTCCGCCGATATCAACGGGATTTCCTGCCGCGAGTCCACAATGGTTACACGCCGGAGCGCGCCGGATGCCGCCAGGGCGTTCCGCAGGATGGAACGCAACAGTGTTTCTTGGGAAGAGGACAACGGATTCATAGCGAAGAGAGCTCGACGGAATCCACCAGGTCGGCCTGGGTCAGGTCCTGCTCATTGGAGATCATGGGAACGAAGACACAAGGGATCAACCGTTGAGTGACAAACGCGTTGCCTTGCCGCTGGATATGGACCAGGGTTTGAATCTGCGAATCGCCCACGGGAATCAGCAGGATGCCCCGGTCCGCCAGCTGCTCGAGCAAGGGACGGGGGATGCGCCGCACGGCCGCCGTGACCACGATCTTGTCGAAGGGAGCCTTTTCCGGCCAGCCGAGACACCCATCGCCCGTCTGGAAATACACATTAGTCAATCCCAGCCCGAGGATGGCGCGCTGGGCGTTCGCGCTTAACGTGGGGTACCGTTCCACGGTATGGATTTCCCGGCACAAATGGGCCAGGATCGCGGCCTGGTATCCGGAGCCGGTGCCGATTTCCAGCACCCGGTCGGTGGATTGACAATGCAAGGCGTCGGTCATGTAGGCCACCATGTAGGGTTGCGATATGGTGGTCCGCTCCTCGGGCAGGGCGATGGGATGGTCCTGGTAGGCGTCGTCGAGCATGTCGGGGGGGACGAACAAGTGCCGGGGCGCCCTCTGCATGGCTTCCAAAATTTTGGGATTGTCGATTCCCCGCGCGACGATTTGATGCTGCAGCATGTCCAGTATTTGTTTTTCGAGGCGGCTCATGGTTTTCCCTGGATTCTTCCGTCCGCGGATTATGGTATCGGTTGGAATACCGCTTGTAAACATGAGCCGGACCCGGCGCGGCGGGGACAGGGACATTGCGCGGCGGGACGGGATTCCTGTATAGTGCCCGGGGATATCATTTTTCAGGCAAACAGGATGGCCATGGACCGGAATGTGGAAAGAACCGCCGGGTTGTTGTTAGGGGTAACCGGATTATTTTATTATCTGCAATCCTCGATCAACATCGGCTATCTATACGCCACCCGGAACGATTTCGCCCACCTGTACGTCGCGGGGTACCTTGCGGACCGGGGCGGGGATTTCTTCGACTTCCCTATCATTTTCAAAACCTACCAGTACCTGCAAATCCCCACGGGCCTAAACCCCTTTGTTTATCCCCCCTTTTTCGCCTTGATGCTCATTCCTCTCAGCCGGATGAGTTACGACGCCGCCTGGTTGTTGTTCACCGGATTGAGCCATGCGGCCTACCTGGCCTCCCTGGCCCTGTTGGTGCGGATTCTGGACCGGGACCGGTTGCGCCCGTGGTTCTGGTGGGGCGTGTTGCTGGCGCTGTCGGGCTGCTTTTATCCGCTCTTCAAAACCTACTCGGCCGGGCAAATGAACACCTTCATGCTCCTGGGGCTGACCGGCGGCTGGTATTGGTTGAGCAACAAGCGGGACGCGGCGGCCGGGGCCTGGCTGGGCCTGGGCGCGGCGGTGAAGATCACTCCGGCGTTTCTGCTGCTCTACTTGGCGTGGAAAAAACGGTGGACGGGCTTGGCCACCGGCCTGGCCGTGCTTCTCCTCTCCGGCGGCCTTTCCCTGGCTTGGCTGGGAAAGGATGTCCACGTCTCCTTTCTCCACATGGCCCGGGACATGCGGTATGGCTGTTCCACCTGGAGCCATCTGGAACCGTACAACGCCGTGTCGCAGCACTATGACGTCGATCCCTTCAACCAGGCGCCCTCCGCCCTGTGGTACCGGCTCCTGACGCGAAACGAGACGGTCCCTGACATGTATCCGGGGATCACCGATTTTCCCGCCCTGGCTCAGGGCTTGTCGTATCTGACGGCGTTGTCCATCATCGGTCTGCTGTTGGGGATCACGAGGCGGGATCCGCGCGATGCGGCGGTGGAGGAGTATGCCTTGTGGATTCTGGGCATGCTGCTGCTTCCCAGCCTGTTTTGGGATCATTACCTGGTGCAGGCGCTGTTCGTCATCGCCGTGGCCGTCCGGTCGGCCCTGGAGGGGAAGACGCGCGGGATCTGGGGCCTGGCGGTGGGCATCGCGCTGCTGGCGATTCCTTTTCATCATGACAATCCCCTGTTTCGGCATGGCTGGATGACGTTGGGAATGTCGGTAAAATTGTATGGCGTACTGCTGGCCGGGGCGTATTTGATCCTCAACCGGCGGAAGCCCGGCATGACCGAAACGGCCGCGCGTCCGGGATTGTAACCGGTCCGGCCGGCGTCCCCCGGCGGGAAAGGGAAGCCTTATCCGGCCGGAAGAAATTTCAAATGTAAAAAAACAAATGGAGATACCGGTTTTCCCGCATGACCGCAAGAACCATGATATAATCTGGAAAATGACCCGTGGGGTTGAGAGGTGTCCATGGTTGGTTTTTTCGAAAACGAATTGGGCCGGATTCAGATTTCTCCGTCCATCGTGCGCCGCATCATCATGCGGGAGGTGGAGAATAGCCGGTGCTTCCGTTTCCCGGGAATGAAGGGAGGCGAATCCGCCAGCCGGAAAATCATGGAGCGGTGTATCAAGGTGAGTTTCGTGGAAGGCAGCGTGGAAGCCACCTTGACGCTGACGGTCTTGTTTGGCACCAAGATCATCAAGGAGGCCCGGGAGTTGCAAGGCCGGATCACCCGGGCGTTGGAATTGACCGCCGGCCTGGTGGTCAACCGGGTGGCGCTCAACGTGGAAAATGTATACACGGTGGATGAACCGCTGCTGCTGGAGCATGACGCGGTCCAGGCCAACGCGGTGAACCAATAACGCCGGATGGGCGGCCGCCGATGAAGTATCTCAGCCTTCTCCTCGCGTTTTCCTTGCTTTTCTGCTTGTGCCTGCTTTCCTGGTATATCGTCTTCTGGGATATCGCTGGGCTCAAGCACCTCAGCTTGGCCTTGCTGGAACTCTCCACGGAACGGTGGGGGAAACTCATCTTCATCGCCCTGGGCCTGATCTCGATGGGTTGTTGCCTGGCCCTGATGGCCATGATGATGGGCCTGGAACCCGGCGTCCGGCCGCATATCACCATCGACCACGAATCCGGCGAGATCGGCGTCTCGCTCAACGCGGTGGAGGAATTCATCCAACGCAAGGGAAAATCCATCAGCGGCGTGCGCGATATCGCGGTGCGGGCCGGCCTGGAAAACGGCGGGCTGATCCTGAAGACCAAACTGGTTCTCGAACTGCAACACAACATCCCGGAATTCACGCGGAATTTTCAGGAAAAAATCCAGCATGAACTGACTGAAACCCTGGGGGTCAGCCGCATCGAGAAAATCGAGGTTCTGATCAAGAAAATCCTGCCCCGCGATCTGGCCCCCGATGGCCGCTTTAAGGGGGCGCCGCCCACGGTGCTGCTCAAGGATCCGGAGGCCGGGGAACCCGCGGTGATTGAAAATCCGGGACCGGCAGAGGAAAATCCCCGCCATCCCGACGCGGTCACGGCGGTGTGGACTGAAGCCCCCGGGCCGGGTAAGGAGGAAAAATGAGCATTACGCCCGAGGAAGTGAAACATATCGCCCTGCTGAGCCGCCTGGAACTCAAGGACGAGGAAGTGCCGGTCTACACCGCCCACCTGGCGGAGATGCTGGAATACGTGCAGAAATTAAAGGAATTGAACGTGGACGGCGTCGAACCGATGTCCCACGCGCTGCCCCTGTCCAACGTCATGCGCGACGATGTGGTCGAACCTTCGCTTCCCCGCGAGGAAGCCTTGAAAAACGCCCCCGACCGGTATGATCCGTACTTCCGGGTTCCCCGCGTCACCGAATAACCTTTCATGCCCTCCGCCCGATTCTTCTCACGCGGCCGGGACTGCCCCGGCCGCCGCCGGTCCCCGCAATCCTGGAGGATGAAAAACGGGAATATCCCAATCCCCCGCCTACGGTGCGCCATCATGAAGAGATTGTTTTTTGTGACTTCGTTTCTGTTGTTGACCGCCGGCCTGACCTTCGCGCATTTGAACAGCCTCTCTGATTCGGTCGTCGAGATGAAGGAGGATGAAATTCAACTGAAACTGCGTTTCACCCTGGTGTGCACGCTGGAACTCTTTCAGATCGATTTGAATGGAGATTTGCTATTGTCGGAGGAGGAGATTCAGCCGGTCAAGCCCATGATGTTTTATTATCTCTCCAACAAAATCAAAGTGCTGGCGGACGGCCGCCAGTTGAAGATGGAAATGAAGAGCGTGACCTTCAAGGTGGAGGAAGACGACTCCTACGTCACCTTCGATCTGCGTTTTCCGTTCAAGAAAAAGCCCGATGCCTTCCTGGTGCTTTGCAATGTGCTGGAGGAAACGGACCCGTATCACCGCAACTTGTCGGAAATCCGATTGAACGGCAAACAATATCTCTTCGTCTTCACCAACAGCAACTACTTCAACAGCGCCGACGCGCGGCCCGAATCCGTGGAATCATCGGTTCCGCCAGCCCCGGCGGGGGATATCCAACCAGCCACCCCTCCCCAATCCACCAAGCCATGAAATTGCGGCCCGGCTGGATCATCCGTTATGTGGTTCCCGTCAGCCGGTCCAGCCGCCTTACCACTCGATATAGCCTAACTCGCGCAGTTTGGACAGGATTTTTTCCGCGCTTTCCTCGGGAGTCTCGCGGTGGGTTTCGCAGATCACTTCCGGATGCAACGGTTCCTCGTAGGGATCCGAAATGCCGGTGAATTCCTTGATCTCCCCGGCCCGGGCCTTTTTATACAGCCCTTTCACGTCCCTTTGCTCGCAGACTTCGAGCGGCGCCTTGACGTACACCTCGACAAAATGGCCGATCATCCGGCGGACTTCATCCCGGATGGCCCGGTAGGGGGAAATGGCCGCCGCGATGGCCACTACGTCGTTCCGGGTCAGAAGATGGCAGACAAATCCGATCCGGCGGATATTGATGTCCCGGTCTTCTTTTGAAAATCCGAGACCCTTGCTCAGATTGGTGCGCACCACGTCGCCGTCCAGGACTTCATGTTTGATCCCCCGGCGCTGGAATTCGCGGATCAGAACCGCGCTGATGGTGCTCTTCCCGGCTCCGGACAGACCCGTAAACCAGACCGTGAAGCCGGCATGCTTGCATTTCGGTTCGTTTTCGGTGAGGCGGAATTGCGGCTCGACAGACATAAGGGATGCGTGATCCTTTCTTTTTATAGTTTACCGGATTGATCAAGGAATGGATTATATACTACCTTCTTTGTATATAATATCAAGCGGGGAATCAAAAAAACGTGTTTTTTTTGTATTGGCGATAACCGGATTCCACCTTTACCGGTCTGTGAGCCGCTTCCATCTTCGCCAGGGAGAGGGCCAGGGTGAGGGAGAGCCTTTTCAACACGTTATGACTTCACGGATTCTGTTTATACCCCACGAATCCCTGGGAGTTCCCTTCAGGGGATGACTTCAATACAGTCCAGGATTTCAACCCTGGTCAAAATGTCTCCCGGGTACGCATTTCCCGGATGAACCGAAACCAAGGTGTGGTCCTGGATTATCTGTAGACTGCGGATCCAGGTAATAAGGAATACCCATAACGCGATATAGGTTTATCCAGCGAGGAGAATGCTGCGCCAAAATGAGGGCCAATCCAGTGAAATGGAAGGTATTTGCATCCCAGTCTGTGCCGGGAACTGTAAAAAATGAACTGTAAAAAAACGAACCGTAAAAAAACGCGTCAAATATGGTACATCGGTGAATTCATGTTTTCCCGCCGCCGGGCGAGTTCCTCGAAGGAGATCCCCTCGATGACGGCTTCGATGGCCTTGCGGACATCATGCCATACCGTGGTCATGACGCAATTACCCTGGTGGGGACAGTCGTTGTTATCGATGGCGGGCATCGTGCATTTGAAGGGCAAGAGAGGGCCGTCGATCAGGCGGATTACCTCGCCCAGGCTGATTTCCCGGGGATGGCGGGCGAGACGGTAACCGCCCCCGGCCCCGCGTTTGCTTTCCACCAGTCCGGCGCGCTTCAATTCCAGCAGAATTTGGACCAGGAAGGGATGAGGGATGGTTTCGTCGTTGGAGATCTCATCCAGCGTCCGTACGTCATCGGACTCATACGCCTGGGACAAGTCCATCATGGCCAGAACTGCGTATTCCCCTTTCGCGGAAATTCTCATGGTGTCTCCCGCCTTTGACTCAGAAGATTAAAACAAGATGTTTTTCAGAAAGAATCAACAATTGATTCCGTTCCGGCAAAAGGAACTCGTGTTTTCATTGAGAAATGAAACTTTATCACCTACCCTTTATAAATATATTACAACAAGAATCAACATTTGTATATAGGGTATACGATAAATTTGGTCATCTTTCCCACCCCGGCAGGAATATTTTTTATCATATTTAGGTTTACATCATGACTCGGTGGTCCAAATCTTATCCCTGAATGTTCAGTATGTTTATCAAGATTGTATCCTAACGGAGGGATTCTGGCAATTGGAAAGGCTGAATCAATTCCCACGGGCCACGATGGCCGCGGGAGCGGAACCAATGATTGTCTGAACGGACATACCAGAATCCATTCTGAAAGTAGATGTCATAGGTGGCGCTGGGAGACCAGTACAAGCCCAAATCGTCGGAATAAATCAAAGCGGGCGGGCGTCTTCCTAAATCGGGAGGCGTGATCACGCCGGGCGGCGCGGCGGGGGATTCCGCCGGCTGGCTGGATACGGATCGGGGGCTGGATAGTTGATCCGTGGCTGGTTTGACCGTTTCAGCCGTTTGCGGCGCGGGAGGGACTGGCGGGAAGGGCATGGGGTGTTCCGCTTCCTTTTCCGGTTGGGTGATGGTGTTGTCCGGTTGGGGGAATTCGGCCGTGGGGATTGAGGAAGCGGACTCTTTCGTTTTGCGGGGCAGGCTGCCGCACGCGGAAAAGACCGACACGCACAATGGGATGATGAGAAAACGGGCAAGGGATGAAGCGTTATGTTTCATGGGGATGTCTCGTATAGCGGAGGCGGCCCTAGGATACGGTTCGCGCATCCAAGAGATAGAATCATGGGATCCGCGTTCTGAACCGGCCGGATGACTGAGCCCAGGGTGAAGATGGCGGCCGGGATTCGTACAGCCCTGAATGGATAAGCCCATTCGCCTGAAAAGAGATTATACACGTCCTGGGCGGTTTGGAGAACTCGCCGAATGGCGGGAATTGAACTGGATTGAATCAACTGGATAGAGTCAATGATCGCTCCGTTGAAAAAAATCATGACGGTGTTGTCCACGCCGCGACAGGAGAGGGAGAAGCTCTGGAAGAAGCGGGCGTGGATCATCACCCTGGCTTCGTTCGCCATGGGATGCCTGCTATCCGGATTGGTCCTGCTGTATATCGGGATCTATGTGTTACGCGATCTCTCCCTGATGGAGCGGGTGCTGAGCGACACGCCCTGGAACCTGCCCTCCCGCGTGTACGCCCAGCCGTTCGAAATCGCCGTGGGGGCGCGGCTGGATGAAGCGGAACTGACCGGGCGGCTGGCCGCGCTGGGGTATTATCCCGCCTCGTCGGTGCAAGCCTCCGGCGAATACAGCCGCGACGAAAAAGGCGTGGACATTTTCCTGCGGGACGCCGAGACGCCGGACGGCAAGCGCCCGGGATTCCCCGCGCGCTGCGAGATCGACGGCGGCGTGGTGGCGGGCCTCTGGAACCGGGACACCGGCCAGCGCCTCGCGCGGTTGGCGCTGGAACCGGAGGTACTGGGCTCCATTTACGATCCCTCCTTTGAAGACCGCCGGCCCATCCCCCTCGAGGATGTGCCCCCGCGTTTCATCCAGAGCCTGCTGGCTTCGGAGGACAAAAGCTATTTCGAGCACCGGGGCGTGGATCCCTGGGGCGTCTTGCGGGCCTTTCTCATCAACCTCAAGCAAGGCCGGTACGCGCAGGGGGGGAGCACGATCACCCAGCAATTGGTCCGCAACATGTTTCTTACCCGCAACAAAAGCCTGCGGCGCAAGATGGATGAAGCGCTGATGGCGGTCTTGCTGGAAATGACCCGCACCAAGGAGCAGATCCTGCAGTTGTATATCAACGAATGCTATTTCGGCCAGGCGGGATCGGTCAGTATTGCGGGCCTGCGGCAGGCGGCCCGGTATTATTTCGGAACCGAGCCGCGCGATTTGAGCCTTTCCCAATGCGCGCTGCTGGTAGCCTTGTTGCGCGGCCCGAATTACTACAATCCCTTCAAATACCCGGAGCGGGTGAAGCAACGGCGGGATTACATCCTCTCCCGGATGGCGGAAGAAGGATCGATCACCCCCGAGGAACGGGGCGCAGCCATGGCCGATCCGCTGCCCGCGGCGCCCCGGTCCCTGGCGGGCTCGGCCCCCTTCGTGGTGGACGCCGTGCAGCGCAGCCTGGCGGATTTACTTCTGCCGGATGAGTTGCAGACCGAGGGGTATTCGATCTACACCACCATCGACATGCGCCTGCAAAACGCGGCGCAGGAAGCTGTGCGGGAAGGGCTGGAGGAGTTGGAAAAAGAGAAGCCCGACCTGAAGGACAAAGGCCAGCCCTTGCAGGCCGCGCTGGTCTGCGTCGATCCCTACAGCGGCGCGGTGCTCGCCCTGGTGGGGGGGCGGGACTTCCAAGCCAGTTCCTTCAACCGCGCCCTGCTGGGGAAACGCCCGATCGGCTCGGTCATCAAACCGTTCATCTACCTGAAAGCCATGCAGGGGGCCCAAGAGGGATTATACGATCTCTCCCCTAATTCATACCTGGATGACAGCCCGGTCACTATCGAGACCCCCTTCGGGCCGTGGACGCCGCAGAACTTCAATAAAAACTTCTCTGGACCGGTGACCGTCCGCCGGGCGTTGGAAGAGAGTCTGAACGTGCCCGCGGTGCGGCTGTCGCAGATGATCGGCATCAATGTCCTGGCCGATTTTCTCGAAAGTTTGGGTTTCCCTGCCATCATGCGGGTTCCCTCCATCGCGTTGGGGACAGTAGACCTGACACCCCTGGAGGTGGCGGGGCTCTATACCGTGTTCGTGAACCAGGGCATCCGGTCCACTCCCCACTTCATGCGCACGGTCCGGTCGAGCGCCAATACCCGGCTCCCGCTGGCCGCGCCCGGCTCCAGCCAGGTGGTCTCTCCGCAAGCCGCCTACCAGGTGCTGGCCATGCTGCAGGGCGTCTTCGAGCGGGGAACGGCCAATCCGGCCTACCGCCTGGGGTGGAAGGGAATCGCGGCGGGAAAAACCGGGACATCGGATGACCGGCAGGATTCCTGGTTCGTGGGGGCCGTGCCCGACTTGATCACCGTGGTCTGGGTAGGATTCGACATGCCCCAATCCACCGGCCTGACGGGCAGCAGCGGCGCCTTGCCCCTCTGGGTGGAATTCATGAACAAGATCTATCCGGAAGGCAATCCGGATCCCTTCCCGGTTCCTCCGGGTCTCGAGGAAAAGAAAGTCGATGTGTTGACCGGTGATGTGGTCAAGCCAGCCACCGGGGAAGTGATCGACGATTATTTCCTGCCGGATGACAGCCTGCCGCGCTTTCCCAACCTGGAGCCGAACCGGATTCCGATTCCCATGAGCCAGATCAAGGAGGCCACGGCGGTTACGGCCGCGGAGAACACCTCCGAGAAACCCGGCACCCGCGCCTTGCCCCGTGTCGATATCCCCGCCTCGGCCATCCCGGAGTGAGGGGAATGCTTCAATTTGGGCGCCAACGGCGCGTAAGAAGCTAGCCCAGGGCAACGCCCTGGGAATGTTGAAGCAAAACAATTCATTCCCTCTCCCTCCGGGAGGTGTATATCCTAGGTGGCCATTTACCTGATTGCACAGTCATAGAGGTTGAATTGCGACATGCAACGGTTTCCCTCACCCCGGCCCTCTCCCGGGGGGAGAGGGAATCGTATAGCGATCCCCTCGTTGCTCATACCACGAAAAAATCACTGTGAAAGGTCAGCATTCGGGTAAATCATTACGCGCCATGAATCGAGCCATGCCATGGCAGGGGAACGTTGCCACATGCCCCGGCTTCTATCAGGAATCCGGTTTTCTGGATCCCCGCTTTCGCGGGGATGACATTAAAAAAGGCTCATCCGATAAGTGCGTACTTTTTTTCAAGCATGTCAAGCCACTCTTCAATCGGGCTAGCCGGGGAAATCAATCCCCTGATCCCCTCTCCCCCCGGGAGAGGGCCAGGGTGAGAGAATTTTTGTAGGGGCGGACCTTGGTGTCCGCCCGAATTTCATCGAGTGGATGGAATGCCTTTCCAGCGGGTACGCACTTGTCGGATGAACCTCAAAAAAAACGGGATGACATCAATGCATTGGGATAGGCCTCAGAATCGTAGGATGGGTTAGCGTGTTGCGCGTAACCCATCATCATCCGGCTCATCCAAATTCAGACAAACACGGCCTCGTGCCGCTTAGGGCGATCGCTTCCGGCTGATCAGCGCGTGGGTCAGTTCCACGAAGTCATGGCAGATCACATCCGGCTTGGCCTCTTCGAGTTGCCGGTAACCGGAGATTCCCATCGCGCCGGAGAGGAGGGCGGCCGTGGGGCAGCCGATCGGGCGGGCGGCCCAGATATCGGCCACCGCGTCGCCCACGATCAGGACCTTGCGGGCATCTGGAATCGGGCCGGCGCAGAGTTGGAGTAGAGTATCCAGCGGTTCCCGGGGATAAATCGAACGGGCGAAGACGTAGGGATGCGGTTTGCCCAGCAGTTCCTGAATCCCCCGGTTTTTAAGCTCCGCCTCGGCGGATTCCACTTCGTCATGAGTAACGATTCGTTCGGCTTCGAAAAAATGGAGGTAATCCCACTCCTGCAGCGGGGTGAGAATCTCCAGCCGGGGGCGGCCGGTGGCGATCCCCAGCCGGAAGCCCGCTTGCCGCAGTTGCGTCAGGCAGGCCCGGGTTTTCTCCCGGCCGTTGAGGGGTTCCTCCCGGTGGATGAAGCCCGGCTTGGGCCGATAGGGAACGGGGCGGCCGTAAACCGATTCATAGAGGGATTCCCCCAGATACCATTGCTGAAACAGGTCCCGGCAATCCTCCCATAGATCCGTCCGGCGGCCGAAGAGGGAATAGCGGCGCCCGGGTTTCGAATCCATCAGCTGGTTCAATTCATCCAGCAGGCGCAAACCCCGGATGTCGGGATGAAAATCGTCCATGACGCGCAATTCGATGTTGTGGGCGGGCGAGACCTGGTGATTCTGTTTCCGGAAATACGCGCCCCAGAGGTGCATGTCCCGCAGCCGGATGAACCGGTTCCACTCCTCCTTTTTCACGTGATCTTGGAGCCGTTGGCGGATGGGCGCGAGGCATTCCAGCAGGTCCGCGGCAGCGGCCCGCGGGGGCAGGGAATCGGCGTTCGGATCTGCTTCAGTTTCCACGGGACCGCCCGTTTCCTCGGGGCCGGCGGGCGGTTCGGTCAGCATTTGGCACAGAGTCAAGAAGGGCGAGAAGAGGGGGGCGAGGTAGAGTCCCGCCACCAGGTAGGCCAGGTCCCAGTTGCTGTTGATGCCCCGGGATTTGCAGGAGACGATCAGCTCGGGCGGAAGATACTTGCGCCAGTCCGAGCGCGTGCCGCGGTTCATCCGGTGATAGAAGAGATCGGCGATGGGAGTGAACTGGGCGGGATCGAGGCCGAGATGCGCCGGACTTTCCAGCAGGTCGCGGATCACCAGCCCGGCGGTGTCCCAATAGGCCTGCTCGTTGGTCAGGACTCCATCCATGTCCAGGATGAGCCATTCGATATCACGGAAGGAGGCTGGCAGTTCGGTCATGGATGAATCGATTCAATCCAATGGGTGGCGTTATCCGGAATGCATCGAACCAACAAATCAAGCGATCGCCGCGGGCAGGGACTGGGTGCGGTGATACGGTTGGAATAACGTGTCGCGTTCCACCGGTTCCCGTCCCGCTTCCCGAATTAAGCGTTGGATTGTGGAGACGGTCAAGAGTTTCGGCGAGGAGGAGCCAGCCATGTGCACGATTTTTTCGTCGATGACGGTCCCGTCGAAATCGTCCGCGCCGAAGCGGAGCATGACCTGGGCGGTTTTGACTCCCAGCATGGTCCAATAGGACTTGATATGCGGGAAATTGTCCAAATAGATGCGGGAAATGGCATGCACGCGCAGGTCCTTCAGTCCGGTGCACATCACTCCCTCGAGGCGTGTGTTGCGGGCCTGGAAGCGCAGGGGGATGAAGGTCAAAAAACCGCCGGTTTCGTCCTGCAAGGGACGGAGGTGGGCGAGATGATCGACAATCTCCTCCGGCTTTTCGATGTGGCCGTACAGCATGGTGGCGTTGCTGCGCAAGCCCAGGCCGTGCGCGGTGCGGTGCACGTCCAGCCATTCATGCACGTACAACTTGCCGGGGCAGATTTTCTCCCGCACCCGGTCGGCGAACATTTCCGCCCCGCCGCCAGGAAGCGAACCCAGTCCGGCCGCGATCAGGTCTTTCAACACCTGCTCGATGGTCAAACCGGCCAAACGGGCCAGGTGGGAGATCTCCACCGCCGTGAAACATTTCAAATGGACATGCGGATGGCGGGTTTTGATCGCGCGGAGCACATTCAAATAATACTCGTAGGGCAGATCGGGATGCAGGCCGCCGACGATGTGGATCTCGATCGCCCCTTGCGCCGCGCCTTCATCCGCCCGCCGCCGCATCTCTTCGAGCGAATAGGTGAACGCCAGCGGCTGGCCGGGCTTTTGGGCGAAAGCGCAAAAGCGGCAGGAGTCAATACAGACGTTACTGTAGTTGATATGCCGGTTGACGATGTAATAGGCGAGGTTGCCGTTCCACCGCCGCCGGACCGTTTCCGACATCCGGCCGAGCGCGTGGATGTCCGGTGAATGGAAAAGGAACAAGGCCTCCTCGTCGCTGATCCGCTCGCCGGCTTGGACTTTTTCTTCGATTGCGGCAATGGTCATCGGTTCCTCAATTCCCGGAATTCAGGATGGATTGAGTCAAACATGCCTATTATACCTCGGAACGGGTGAGAGTCAGGGTAAAACCCGGAGCCGGGAAAGGGCATGGATTGCAGGGGCGGCCCGCGGGCCGCCATGGCCGCTTCTCCTTCTGACGCGGGGGATGATCCGGTAATCCGGCGGGGCCTTCATTTTTCGCCATGGTATTTTTTCCTCGCCATTCCGTATCTTTTAATTGACATCAAAGCTCGATACTGGCAAGATAGTTCCATATCGTGTCGGGATTGAGGGATGATGGCGGTCGAGGATGAAATGCGTGAGGGTGGTGGCGGGTTACATCGGACGAATTGACCGTACTGTCCCCGAGTTGATGCGATTTCTCTCTTCAACCAGACGCACCGCGCCGGACGAAGGTCCGTTGAATGCAGTTCCATGACATCCGAGCAATCGGAATTAGAGAGATTTCACCATAGAGTATAGGGGTTGTTGCCTTTTGGGGTTGGCTTTTTCCTGCTCGTTCCACCCGTTTATGCCGGCTATCCCTCGCGCGGAGGGAAGACGCGTTGGTGTCTTTCCCGCTGGCCCCGTTCTCCCCATGAATTAGCCTGACCCATGATCCCGGCCGGGCCGGAATCCCGAAACGCGGGAACCGGCCGGGGATCACCATCCATCGATACCCAGGAGGCCGGCGCGGGCTTGTCCCCCCGGTACTCAATCACACTCATAGAGGAGTCGAATCATGAACACAAATCCCAATCCCCAAGTCAGTCCGAACTACCCGGAACAGGTTTCCCCGGAAATGGAAAACGGAGCCCGGTCGTCCACGGGGTTGGTTGTCGCCGGCCTGGTGACCATCGTCGGGTCCTGGATCGGCATGGCCGCGTACTTGGATTACCGGTTGAACGCGGTCGAACAGAACCAGCAGAAAGTGGTCTCCGCGGTGGACAGCACACGCGCCAGCCTCAACGAACAAATCCAAAGCCTGGCGGAGAAGAACCGCGCCTCGCTCCTCGAGCAGATGAACGCCGCCAACCGGCATTTGGGAGAACAAATCAAGGACACCTCGGGGGTTCTGGCCAAAGGGATTCTCGATCTCACCCAAAAGGAGGATGACCATTACGCCGCCGCGATGGGGATTCTCAATGATAACAAGACGCTGCTCGGAAACGCCGTGGAATCCAGCCAGTCGGCTCAAAACGCCGTGCTCGCGGCCGTGCAAGGTCTGGACAAGAACCTGACCGCCGCCAACCAGGACCTGCGCGAACACCTCGATTCCGCCACCGGCGCGTTGCAGGAACTGGTCAAGCAAGCGGACCAGAATTCCGCCGCCCGGCTCAACGATCTGGCCGCCTCCCTCTCGGCCAACGCCGGCCAGATGCTGACGGAGACCCAGCAGTTCTCGGCCGAACTGACCGCCCTCGCGCGGCAAGTGTCCGATCTCCAATCGGAAGTCGGCTCCTCCCGCGAAGCCATGCAGGCCATGAACACAAGCCTGCCCGGATGGCAGGAGGCCAGCGATCAGAAAATCACCGCCTTGCAGTCCTCCGCGCAAGCCTCCCAGGACACCCTGCGCAAGGACCTGGAAGCCCTGCAACAGAAGATCAATGAAATCGGCCAACGGCTCGACAGCACGGCGGAGTCGATGATGAAGGCCCTCTACCTCACCAGCGAAGGCCTGGAAGGCGCGCGGGTCGAACTCAAGTCGGAATTCGAAAACAGCCGGAACCAGACCACCGCGGAAATCCAAAACCTGGTGCAAAGCGTGCGGGGAATCACGGAAACCCTGGAGAAATTGAAGAACGTGGACGCTCAAAGTTCCCTGGAGACCCAATCCCGGCTCTTGCCCCCGCAAGATACCCTGCCGCTCCAGAGCCTCACCGCTTCGCTGCAGGAAATCACGGAGAAAGCCCAGAATCTCCGGAATCAGATCTCCAGCCAGGTGGACGAAGCCAAGGCCCGGACACAAATTCTCATGGCCCGGAACGATGAGGCCGGCCAAACGCAGGCGCTGGTGGAAATTCTCAGCCAGTTCACCTCGCTGGCCGATCTGGCGGGCGGCCAGTTGCAATCCTTCGTGGAGCGGCTCGGCTTCATCTCGGGAACGGTCAAAACCCTGGACAGCCAACCGCAAGCCTCCAGCCTCACCGTCCTCGAGAATCCGGAAACCTCCGCTCCCGCCTCCACGGGCCTGAATCCCGAGGAACGGCCGGTGGACACCAAAACGGCTCCCGTGAACGAATGATCCCACCCGTCCTGGAAATCCAGAGGGCCGGCGCCACCCGCCGGCCCTTTTCTTTTAACTCTCTTCAACTCCAACCGGCCACTGAATTCCTTCCCGGCTTCTTGACGAAGTCCGGGGGGGATACCATGATTCCAACCAATGCCCGGCCCGCTCACGGGCGGGATCCACTTTCTCGCCAATGGGAGTCCAACGAAGTTGAACATACTCATCACCGGATCCAGTGGACAAATCGGGACCAACCTGGCCTTGCGGCTGATAGGGGAGGGCCACGCGGTCCTGGGAGTGGATATTCGTCCCAACACCTGGACGAGCGGGATTCCCACACGCCTGGTGGACCTCACCACCGACTGCGTGGGGCGGTTGTTGGAGCTGATCCGGGGATTCGACATTCAACTCCTGGTCCACCTGGCGGCGCACGCCAAGGTCTTCGAACTGGTCCGGGAGCCTTCGCGGGCCTTGGAGAATGTCAACATGACCTTCAAGGCGGCGGAAAGCGCCCGCCTGGCCCGGATTCCCATCATCTTCGGCAGCTCGCGGGAAGTGTACGGTGACATCCACCGGCATGTGACGGATGAATCGTGCGCGGATTTCGTCGTCGCCGAAAGCCCCTACTCCGCCAGCAAGATTGCGGGCGAGGCGTTCATCTACTCGTACGCCCAATGCTACGGCCTGCCTTACATCGTCTTTCGGTTCAGCAATGTCTACGGCCGGTACGACAACGACCTGGAACGCATGGAACGTGTGACTCCCCTCTTCATCCGGCGGATCTCCCAGGGACAGCCCATCGTCATCCACGGGCAGGAAAAGATTCTGGACTTCACCTACATCGACGACTGCGTGGACGGGATTTGCCTGGGCATCGAGAAACTCCTGGCCGGCGAAGTCCGCAATCAAACCATTAATCTGGCCTGCGGAGAGGGCAACAGCCTGCATCAACTCGCCCTGCTGATCGGCAAGCACACCGGCGTGGAACCCATCATCACCTTCACACCTCCCCAGCCGGGCGAAGTAACCCGCTATATCGCCGACATTTCCAAAGCCCGCAAACTTCTTGGGTACAATCCCCGGATTTCCCTGGATGAAGGCATCGCCATGTCCATCGCCTGGATCCGCGAATTCGGACCACGGGCCTAGACCGCCTTTGACTTCCTTTCCGCCTTCCATGGATCGAGAGAAAGAGAGCCGGTATCCTGTAAACGGGCATGGCACCAGGTTCCAATCCCGGCTGTTGGAATGATTGGGATCATCCGGAGATGAAGGCCGGGGCAGCCATGACTTCCCTCACCCTGACCCTCTTCCAGAGGGAGAGGGAACTAAGGCTTTACCCCCACTCCGTATAATTGAACCCTGATTGTGGCTACATGAAAAATCGGCGTCAGGGGGAGGGACTTGAAATTTCCATTTTGGAGTGAATCCATGACCAGCGCGTTTTCTGTCGCGATCCAACGCTGTGCCACCTACCAGGCGGAGGCCGTGCGGGAGGCGGTCGAACGTTCGCTGGCCCCGCTGGGGGGGATGGCCGCGGCCGTCAAACCCGGCGACAAAGTCCTGATCAAACCCAATATGCTGTTCGCCCGGCCGCCGGAAGCGGCGGTCACCACACATCCCGCCGTGGTGGAGGCGGTGGCCCGGCTGGCCCTGGATTGCGGCGGCCGGGTCGTGATCGGCGACAGTCCTCCCCTGGCCAGCGCGAACCGCGTGGCGGCCGTCAGCGGGATCGGTGAGGCGGCCCGCCGGTTGAAAATTGACGTCATCGAATTCCATTGTCCCGCGCCGGGATGCCGCCGCCCGCCGGAACGCACCGGGGCATTGGCCGCTCCCGCGATCGACCGGGCCGTGCTGGAGGCGGACGTGGTGATCAATGTCCCCAAGTTGAAGGCCCACCAGCAGATGCTGCTGACCTGTGGAGTCAAAAACCTCTTCGGTTGCGTCAAGGGCCGCCGGAAAGCCTATTGGCATTTCAAACTCCGGAAGGGGCCCGACCGGTTCGCCGATATGCTGCTTACGGTCTATGAACGGACCGCTCCCGAATTGACCATCGTGGACGCGGTCGTCGCCATGGAAGGGATGGGGCCGGGCAGCGGGACGCCGAAATCCATCGGCCTGATCCTGGCCGGCCGGGACGCGCTGGCCGTGGACCGGGTGGTTACGGAAATTCTGCGGGTGGATTGGCAAGATCATTTTGTGATCCGCGCGGCGGGGCGGCGGGGATTTCCCGCCGCCGAGCTGGAGTCCATCTCCATTCATGGCTTGCCGCTGGAGGAGGCGCGGATTAACGGGTTTGAAATTCCTGAAATCGCTCCGATCGGTTTTTCCCTCTCTCACCTGATCAGGGGGATCGTGAAATACGCCGCCCAACGTATGAAACGTCCCCGGCCGGCGGGAGCGGCCACCCGGTAGGGAGTGGAATCTCCCACGGGGAGAGATTTCTTTACCCTGGCCCGCCAAACCATTATAATTTTCGTTACAAGAAGATCGTTTAACTTGAAACAATTGAGATAGGGATGTATTAAACAAATGGTTTTTCAACGCGAGTCGGTACGAGGGGATGGAGTCCGTTTTCCGTCCAACAAGGGGAGTAAGACGGTGGGCAGAATTCATGAATGATGGGACCATCCTCATAGTGGATGACGAGAAGATGATCCGCGACCTGCTCGTGGCCATGCTGCAGGAGTCGGGCCAGTACCGGATGCTGGAAGCGGACAATGGGCGGGACGCGCTGGAAATCTGCATAAGCGAGGAGGTGGATCTTGTCTTTACTGATTTGAAGATGCCCGTCATGGGGGGCATGGAGCTTCTCGCGGAACTGCGCCGTCAAAAGCCGGAGATCCCCATCGTCATTCTGACGGGATTCGGCCGCCGCGAGGATGTGATTGAAGCGTTGCGGCTGGGTGCGTCCAACTTTCTCTTGAAGCCTCAGGAGGTGGAGCTGGTCGCGACAGTCGCCGGGAAAATCCTGCGCATGCGGCACCGCAAGAAACTGGAGCAGCAAATCTTCGATTTTTTCAACGAGGAGCATCAAACCTACTGCATCCCCACCGACCTGCAATACACCCTGGCCTTGATCGACCTGCTGTCCGAAAAAATCACCCGAGTAAGCATCTGTGATGATTCGGAACTGACCAACATTCGCATCGCCCTGGATGAAGCCCTGGTGAACGCCATCGTCCATGGCAACCTGGAAATTCCCTCGCGGACCAAGGGATCCTCGTTGGACGAGATGATGGCTTTCAACCAAATCGTGCGCGAACGCAGCCAGCTGAGTCCCTACCGGGACCGGAAAGTCCGGATCACCCGGCATCTCACGCCCGATTATGTCTGTTTCACGATCGAGGATGAGGGCAAGGGTTTCGACTGGAAATCCCTGCCCGACTCGTTGGACCATGTGAAGATCCTGGCCAACCACGGGCGGGGGCTGTTTTTGATCCGGGCGTTCATGAGCCATGTGGAGTTCAACGACAAGGGCAACCGGATCATTATGGTCAAGGTACGCCCTGGCAGTTCCTTGAGTCACCAACCCTGGAAAACCATCTGACGCCCTTCACCGATCTTGCGCGATTGCCGGTTTGGGGACACTATACACCGGGAATTATCGGTTTCTTCCTGAAAAACCAGTCACGACCAAATGGTTGCGCCGGGCAAGGTGTGCCGCAAAACGAAAAAAAGCCGGATCGGATCAGCGGATTGAGCGTTACTCGAACCGCTTTCTTTCGTTTCAAACCCGTGTGCCGGTTTGGCGCAAGGGGTCTCACCTTACCCTCTTCCCTATTCTGTTCCAAGTCTGTACGAGGAGAGCCATGATCGTTGCAGAAAACCTGAAAAAGACGTACAACCGCGTCACGGCGATCGAGGATGTTTCCTTCGAGGTCGCCGAGGGAGAAATCCTCGGGTTCCTGGGTCCCAACGGCGCCGGCAAGACGACCACCATGCGGATCCTCACCGGTTATTCGCCCCCCACGTCGGGGCGGGCCACGGTGGCGGGCTATGACGTCATGGAATCGTCCCTGGAAGTCCGGAAAAGCATTGGTTACTTGCCTGAAAACACCCCGCTCTACGCCGACATGGAAGTCGCCGGATTTCTGGGATTCGTGGCGGAGGTCAAAGGCATTTCCCCCGGCGACCGGGCCGCCATGATCCGGGAAGCCATGGAGGAGACCGGGATCAGCGAAGTCGCCCGGCGGACCATCGGGAAGCTCTCGAAAGGCTACCGGCAGCGGGTGGGGCTGGCGCAGGCGCTGATCGGCAATCCCAAGGTGTTGATCCTGGACGAACCCACGGTGGGTCTCGATCCCAATCAGATCCGCGAAATCCGCGAATTAATCAAGAACATGCTGGGGAAGAGGACGGTCATTCTCTCCACCCACATCCTGCCCGAAGTCAGCATGATCTGCGACCGGGTGTTGATCATCCACGAAGGCCGGATCGTCGCCGCCGACGCGGTGGGCGAATTGTCCCGGCGCATGGCCAAAAGCCGCGAAATCCGCCTGACGGTCAAGGCCCCCGCGCAGGAGATCAAGTCCGCGCTGGGGGAAATCCAGGGCGTCACCCGGATCGAAAGTCTGGATCTGTCCGGCGGGGATGGATTGTGCCAGGTTTCCCTGGCCACCGATCCCAACAAGGACTTGCGCCCGGTGCTGTCCAGCCGCATCGTGGGGAGCGGATGGGACCTGTATGAAATCCGCTCCATGGATCCGACGCTGGAAGACATCTTCATCGAGATCATCGCCGGAGAAAAGAAGGAGGTGTCCGAATGAAAAACACCTGGGCCATCTACAAGCGGGAACTGCGGGCGTACTTTTTCTCGCCCCTTGCCTATGTGCTGTACGTTTTCTTCCTGATCGTCTGCGCCGTCTTCTTCAACATGTATTTCACGGCCTATGTGCAATGGAGCCAGGAATACATGATGATGATGAGCATGCAGCAGGGCATGGGCGCCCGTCCGCTTCCCAATTATACGGAAATCGTCCTGCAGGGGATCACCAACGTCATGTCGTTCGTTCTGCTCTTCGTGGTTCCCATGCTCTCGATGCGGCTCTTCGCGGAAGAGAAGAAGATGGGCACCATCGAACTGTTGTTCACCTACCCCATCCGCGATATCGAGGTCCTGGCCGGCAAATTTCTGGCCGCCCTGACGGTTTTCGCCGGAATGTTGCTTCTGACCTCCGCGTATCTTTTGCTTTCGTACCGGGTGGTTCCCGAGCAGACCTACATCCCGCCGGTGCTGGCCTCGTACCTGGGCGTCTTTCTGATCGGGACCGCCTTCTTGTCGTTCGGCCTGTTCGCGTCGGCCTTGACCGAGAACCAGATCGTCGCCGGGCTGATCACGTTCGCCACCCTGCTGGTGCTGTGGATGATCGGATTTGTCAGTGAAATCCGGCCGGGCCTGCTGGGGGACATCTGCAAGGAGATTTCCGTTTTCGCGCATTTCGACCAGTTCAGCAAGGGAGTGATCGACACGGGGCACCTCGCTTATTACTTGTTGTTCACCCTGTTCTTCCTGTTCTTCAGCCTGCGCGTGCTGGAAACCAATCGTTGGAGAGGATAATGATGCAATCGAAACTAACCGCACTTGGAATCCTGGGTTTAATCGTCATCGCGGCCGGCCTGCTGGTTTGGGCGGTCCAGACCGTGTTGACCCCCTATTCGGTCACGCCCTTGATTCTCGGCGGCGTGCTGCTTTTGATTTACGTGCTCAGGAACATCGGCTTCCTGAGCGCCAAACTGTCCCGGAGGAACGCGGTCGAAGGCGCCAACCTGGTCTTCGGCGTGGTGATCGTGCTGGCGATCCTGATCTTTCTGGAGATGATCCTCACCCGGCACAGCACCCGCTTCGACCTGACCGAGGCGAAAAAATTCACCCTGGCGACGCAATCCATCCAGGCCGTTAAGACCTTGAAGGAACCCCTGACCCTGCAATACCTGGTCAATCCCTCCACTCCCTCCGAAACCCAGAAGGCGAAAGACTTGATGGAACTGTATACCTTTTACTCGGACAAGGTGAAAACCGAGATCATCGATCCCGAAAAGGATCCGCAAAAGGTGCAGGGGCTGACCGCCGTCACCCTCAACGCCGTCTATGTCCGGAAAGGCGAGAAGGAGACGGAGCATGAAAAAGTATCGCCGGTCAACGAGAACAACCTGACCAACGCCATCCTCAAACTGACCAAGGGCGGCGGCAAGGTCATTTACTTCACCTCCGGCCATGGCGAGCATTCCATCGAGGACAGCACCGAGCGGGACGGCATGGGCAAAATGAAGGGCATCCTGGAGGAGGAAGGCTACCAGGTCAAGGGGCTTTCGCTCGTCTCCCAGGAGGAAGTGCCCGATGACGCGCTGGCCGTGGTCATCGCCGGTCCAGACAAGCCGTTTCTGGAAACGGAAGTGCAAACCCTCCAGAATTACATGAAATACGGCGGACGCATCGCCGCGTTCCTGGAACCCGAGGCGAACACCGGCCTCAATCCCTTCCTCGAGAAGGATTACGGGATTCAGTTGGGCAATAATTGGGTCGTCGAACAGAATCCCTTGATGCGGATCTTCGGCGGCAGCCCGGTCGCTCCCATCATGAGCGTCCTCGAGCCGCATCCCATTGTCGACGCTTTCGGCGGGCAGGCCCAGGCCGTGATGTTTCCCATTGTGCAGAGCGTCCGGCTGGCCAAGCCGCTGCCGGAAGGGGTGACGGGCACGGAATTCATCAAGACCAGTGACAAAAGCTGGGCGGAAACCGATGTCCAGGGCCTCCGCCAAGCCGGCAAGGCTTCCTTCGACCAGGGAGCCGATCAGCTCGGCCCGATTCCCATCGCCGCGGCCGTTTCCAAGCCGGCGGAAGAGAAGGTGAAGGACGCGACGGAAGAAAAAGCGGCCGAAGCCTCCGCATCCGAACCCGGCGAAGAGAAGGAGAAGCCCGAGGCGCGGCTGGTGGTGTTCGGCGACTGCGACTTCATCACCAACAAGCAATGGATGCAGAGCATCGACCTGTTCATGAACACCATCAACTGGATGGCCAAGCGGGAGGATTTGATCTCCATCCGGCCCAAGGAAGATTCGGGCAAGCCGGTCACCATCACCGAGGTCCAGGCCCGTTTCGTCTTCTACTCGTCGTTGGTGGTGCTGCCCGCTTTCGTGGCGGTGATGGGCACGGTGATCTGTGTGCGGAAGAGAATCCGGGGGTAACCGGACCCCAAGGGAGTGATCATGAAGAAAAACTTCATTCTTCTGATAATTCTGGCCTTGCTCGCGGCGGTCTTTTTCTGGGACAAGGAGCGCGAGGCGAAAAAGCAGGAACGGGAAGAAAAAGAGAAAGAACTGCTCACCCTGAAAAAGGATGAGATTCAGGAAATCGAGATCGTCAAGGGAGAAGACACCTTCAAGGCGGTCAAACAGGGTGACCGCTGGAACCTGGTGAAGCCGCTGGAAAGTTCAGCCGACAAAAACGCCTGGGACACCATTGCCAACAATTATTCCTCGGGCAAATGGCAGCGGGTGATCGAGGAAAATCCCGCGAGCCTGACGCCGTTCGGGTTGGACAAGCCGGCCGTCCAGGTGAGTCTGGCGGGCGTCGGCGGCGCGACCAAGTCCGAGATCCTCCTGGGAGCCAAAACTCCGACCGCGGGCAAGTATTACGCCATGGTGAAGGGCTCCAGCGAGGTGGTCACGGTCATGAGCAGCCTGTATTCCGCCGTGGACAAGCAACTCTACGACCTGCGCGATAAGACCATACTCGACATGCAGACCGAGGACGTCCAGCGCATCCAGATTGCGCAGGGCGACATGAACGTCTCCCTGGACAAGCGGGGCATGGACCAATGGGTCATCACCCAGCCGACCCAGGCGCGCGCCAACGAGACCAAGATCCGCGACATGCTGAACCGCATCCGCGGCGGGGAAATCAAGAAATTCGTGGATGAAAATTCCGAAACGCCCGCTGTTTATGGATTGGTCAATCCCGCAACCAAACTGGTCTTCTGGACCGGCCAGCCCGGCAACGAATCCAGCTGGGCTTCGCGGGTCTTGCTGTTGGGAGCGACCAGCGCCGCGGACCAACTCTACGCCATGCGGGAAGGGCAAAAGAACGTATTCACGGTCAATCCGCAGGACTTCAACAACGTCCCGGCCAGTCTGGAGGATCTCCGCCAGAAAAAAGTCTGTCCGATGAAATATTGGGAAGTGGACCGTCTGAACGTGATTTCCGCCGGGCAGACCATTCTCGAGGCCAGCAAGTCCGCCGGCAATTGGACGATGCTGCAACCCAAGCAAGGCACGGCGAATTACAATTCGGTCTCCGACGCGGCGCGCGCCATCGCCGACCTCGAAGCCGCCGGTTTTGTCCTGGGTACGACGGAGGAGTACGGCTTGGCTTCGCCGAACCTGGTTATCCAGCTCGAAAAACATGGCGATAGCCTGGCCGCTGGATCAACCCAGTCGCCGACGGGCGTGGTGCGGGAAACCCTCGCCTTGGCCTTCCCGCCGAATCAGACGGCGGGCGAGGAATTCTATTACGGGGCGCGGATGGATCCCCTGGAAATCTACCGGATCAAGAAATCCACTGTTGACGATCTCATGAGCAAGGTGAGCGCCGTCACGATGGAAGCGGAAGTCAAACCGGCTACCGCTCCCGAAGCGCCCAGCGCCTCGGAACCCGGCTTGAAGCCCGCTACGCCGGAGGCGAAGGCTCCTGCCGCGCCCGAAGCGGTCGTACCTCTGGCCGCTGAGCCCCCGGCTGCCGCCACCTCGGTGTCGCCATCCCCGGCAATCAGCGAACCCACGACGCCCGCCGAGACGGAAGCAAAAACTCCAGCGCCCGCGACTTCTCCCGAGTCCGTTTCTCCGGCTCCGGGAAACCGGCCGGAAGCGGCGCCGCCGGCCGTGGAAGCCCAGCCCCAACCGGCCGCGCCACCGTCGGCCGCCACCCCGGAAACGGTAGCCCCCTCCACGCCGGAAACTCCGGGAGCTCCGGCGGATAGCGCGCCATCCACGGGTGAAACGGTCCCGGCGGCGGAATCCGGGAGCGCCAATCCGTAAAGCCTTTCCGCTTGACACGAAAGATAGTCCTGGGGCACGGCGAACGCTACCAACGCCGTGCCCCGATTGTTGTTTCACGGACATCTTCCTCTGCCTCCTCTGAATTTCGAGAGAGAATCGTTAGACGTAAGGCGTTGGTCAAGCAGTGGCATCGTTTTCAGGCCCATCCGTCCAGTGCTTATAGGCTGGTGAAAAAGGCATTCCATCCACTCGATGATTCGGGTGGTCTCCCAGGTCCGTCCCTGCAAAATTCCCTCTCCCTGCCCAGAGGGAGAGGGGATTACGGGGTCTGATCTTCCCGGCCAGCCCGATTGAAGAGCGGCCGGACATGCTTGATGAAAAATATGCGTTTACCGGGTGAACCATTTTTCCATGTTCTCTATTGATTTATATGTTTCGATTTAACCGGATGCAGGTCTTTCTCAGGGCTTTATTCGTAGTATGAACATTGAGGGTATCGCGAAGCGATTCCCTCTCCCCCCGGGAGAGGGCCAGGGTGAGGGAAGCCCTGCCAGGGTGGCGTCATCACTCGAGGATAGCCCTCCATTCCCATCAGCTTGACAAGAGCAAGCGATGCATCCGCTTTCAAGTGGCGCAATTGTCGAGTATATTAGTAAAGAATACCGCCACGTTCTTTCTTCTCGCTGGATGACACGCATGCGAACAGGATTTCATAATGACGATCAATCTGAACTCGGTCGAAAAACCGGTCCGTTATATCGGCAGCGAATGGAACGCCGTGCTATCCAAGCCGGAAGCCAGCCTGCGCTTCGCCATTGCCTACCCGGATGTCTATGAGGTGGGTATGTCCTACCTGGGCATCCAAATACTATATGGCCTTCTCAACGAGCAGTCCTGGATCTGGTGTGAGCGCTGTTTCGCTCCCTGGGCCGACCTCGAAGCGGCCATGCGGGAGGACCACGCGCTCCTGGGCACTGTGGAAAGCGGCGTTCCCCTGAAGAACCTGGACATCCTGGGCTTTTCCCTCCAGCACGAGATGCTCTACACCAACGTGCTGACCATGCTGGATCTGGGGGGCATCCCTATTCAGGCGAAGGACCGGACAGACGCGCATCCGCTGGTGATCGCCGGAGGGCCTTGCGCATACAATCCCATGCCCATGGTGGATTTCCTCGACGCCTTCGTCATCGGCGAGGGCGAGGAAGTGGTCCTGGAATTATGCGGGCGCGTCCGGGACTTGAAACGGAATGGCGCGAGCCGGGCGGGCATCCTGACGGAATTGGGGAAGATCCCGGGGGTGTTTGTCCCTACTCTGTATGAATACGAAACCAACCGGCTGGGGGAGCGCTTCCCCTGCCGGTCCAAGGTGGAAGGCGTGCCTGATGTGGTGGAGAAGCGCGTCATCGCTGATTTTGAACTATCGTATTACCCCACGCGCCAGATCGTTCCCAACACTCCTATCGTGCATCACCGGCTGGCCCTCGAGGTGATGCGCGGATGTCCCGGCGGCTGCCGTTTTTGCCAAGCGGGTTATACCGACCGGCCGGTGCGCGAACGCTCTCCCCAGCGGCTGATGCGGGACGCGGCGGAAGGGTTGAAACAAACGGGCTTCAACGAAATCGGACTGCTTTCGCTTTCGACGGCCGATTACACCCAACTTCCGGGGCTGTGCGCGGGATTGATACAGGAATATTTTCCCCAGCGGGTGGCCTTGTCGCTGCCTTCCCTGCGGATTGACAGTTTCCCGTCGCGGGTGACGCAGGAGATCGGCAAGGTCCGGCATACCGGCCTCACCTTCGCGCCCGAGGCGGGGACCGAACGCCTGCGCTGGGCCATCAATAAATTGATCTACGACGCCGAGATTTACGCCAAGGTGCGCGAATCCATTTCAACCCACCAGGACACCGTGAAATTCTATTTCATGGTTGGTTTGCCCACGGAAACGGATGATGACTTGCAGGGCGTCGCCGATACGGTGCTGAATATCAAACGCATCCTGCGGGAATCGGGCAAGCGCCGGGCCATGATCCACGTGGGGATCTCACCCTTTGTGCCCAAGCCGCACACCGCCTATCAGTGGTACGGCCAGATTAACCGGGACGAAATCACCCGGCGGGTGAACTACATCGCTTCCCGCCTGAAGCCCGCGGGGATCAAGGTCAACTGGCACGATCCCGGCAAGAGTTTGGTCGAGGCCGCGCTGTCCCGGGGCGACGCGCGGCTTGGCGCGGTGATCAAACACGCCTGGGAACGGGGGGCCCGCTTCGACGAATGGCAAGAGCATTTCTCGTATTCACGCTGGGACGAGGCGTTCGCCGCGCTCGGCTTGTCGCTGCGGGAATACGCGGCCAAAACGTACGAACAGGAAGACATCCTGCCCTGGGATGCCATCTCCATCCGGGTCTCGAAACGCTATTTGTGGCGGGAGTGGGAGAAGACATTCCGCCAGAAGGAAAGCCGCCATTGCGGCAACGAAATGTGCCGGGTATGCAAGGTCTGTGATGGGGAAGAGCTGGTCACCGTGCACGCGGTGGCGCATGAGGCCACGCCCCGTTCGAAATACAACATGGAGCACGAAATCGCGGGCGGAATTCTCGAGACGGTTCGTCCAGTCCATGAAGAAACCGCCTCCACCGGCTTCCGGTACCGCTTCCGGTTCAGTAAGACCGGCTCTATGATTTTCGCCTCTCACCACGATACCCTGATGTTGATGGAATCGATTTTCCGTAGGGCCGGCGTGCCATTGGTGTTTACCGAAGGATTTCATCCCTTGCCCAAGTTTACTTTTGCGGCTCCCTTGCCGGTGGGCGTGGCGGGCGAAGCTGAATACCTGGAGGCGGTTCTCCAGCAGACCTACGAACCAGATGCGCTTGTCACCCATCTCCGGAATTTCTGTCCGGAAGGACTCCGCTTCGAGGAAGCCGAGGCGGTGGCCGCGGGCGCGAAAAAACTCACCGCCCGGGTTCACGCCTTCCGCTACGCCGTGGAATGTTCGGCGCGGAACGCCCCGGAGGATGTGGCGCGGCGCGTGGCGGAAATCGTGGCGCATCCGGAGGTCCAGGAGGAACTCCAGCTGCTTGCCGCCCGGGTGGAATCGCTGCCTGGCGGATCGTTCCGGTTGGAATACGACGGCCGCGTGAACGGCGGGCAATACACCAAGGCTGCCATCCTGCAAAAGAAGCTGGAAGCGCTCCTGGAGTGCTCGATCCAAATTGACAAACTGAGCCGTTTGGGCATATTCTCACTTGGGGATCAGAATCAGCTGGTTCCATTGATCGCACATTCTTCTTGGATGAAACCGGGCATCCCATGCAACGCCGAATTTTAGTCAGCGCGGATGATTACGAAATCCGAATCGCCGTCATCGAAAACTCCAAACTGGCGGAGTATTTTTTCGAACGGAGAAACGAAGAGCGGATCATCGGCAATATCTACAAGGGAGTTGTCACTTCCATCACGCCGGGGATCGACGCCGCGTTCATCGATATCGGCCTGCCCCGGAACGCGTTTCTCTATGTCAATGATCTTCTGCCGGATGTCCAGGATTTCGACTTCCTCGCGGATGAAGTGAACGACACCGAGGACAACGGGGAAGCCCAGGTGATCAAATCCATGGAACTGCCGCCCGTCTCCATCCGCGACCTGCTCAAGGAAGGGCAGCAGATTCTCATCCAGCTCTACAAGGAACCGATCGGGGCCAAGGGCAGCCGGGTCACCACCAACATCTCCCTGCCCGGCCGCTACGTGGTGCTGTTGCCGTGCACCCGGCACGTAGGCGTCTCCCGGCGCATCGTCGACGAGACCGAGCGGGAGCGTCTCAAACAGATCGTCACCCAGTTGCTTCCCGACAATATGGGCGCCATCATCCGCACCGCCGGCAAAGACCTGGACGAAAAGGCCTTCCGCGAGGATTTGGCCCATCTCCAAAACGAATGGGAACGGATCAAGGTCAAGCGGGAAACCAGCCCCGCGCCCTCCCTCCTTTACGAAAATCCGAGCATGGTTTTTTTGCTGATCCAGGACCTGATCAGCGACGGGATCGAGGAAATTGTTGTTGACGATCCCTCCCTCTATTCGGAAATCGTGGATTTCGTCAAGGTCCAGTTTCCCAAGTCGGTCCACCAGATCACGTTGTATGACGACGCCGCCTCCATTTTCCGCGCCTACGGCATGGAAACCTTCATCAACAGCCTGCGCACGCGGAAGATCTGGCTGCATTCCGGCGGATATATCGTCATCGACGAGACCGAGGCCATGACGGTCATCGACGTCAACACCGGCCGCTACATCGGCAAATACAACCTGGAAGAAACGGTGTTCAAGACCAACCTGGAAGCCGCGACCGAAATCGCCCGCCAGATCCGCCTCCGGGACATCGGCGGGATCATTCTCATCGACTTCATCGACATGCGGTCCAAGGAGCATCAAGAGGAAATGATCCGCCATTTCCATGAACAACTCAAAAAAGACCGCTCCCGCATTCATCTGTATCCGCTGACGGAACTGGGCCTGCTGCAGATGACCCGCAAGCGGGTGCGGAAAAGTTTCAACAAGTCCATCACCCAGCCCTGCCCGTATTGCAAGCGGGAGGGGCACATCCTCTCCGTGGATTCGATGATAATCAAGATTTTCCGCACCTTCGAGGAAATCTGCCGCGAGGAGGGAGCCAAAAACGTGGTGTTGCGCGTGCACCCCCGCCTGGCGGAGAAAATCAATCAGGAATACACGAACCGGATGAAGGTCTTGCAAGATCGCTATAACGCCGAGTTCAAGATCCTCTCCAGCTCCGAGCTGCATTTCGAACAAATCGTCGAGGAAATTGGATGATAATCGATCCGGCCAAAATGGCCTCGCTGCTTACCGAACAACGCAATCCCCGGTCCCTGGGCGTCGACCGGATGTCCACCCGGGAAATTCTCGAACTGATTCATTCCGAGGACGCCCGGGCCCTCCAGGCTGTCGGGCCCGAATTGGGCCATATTGAGGAGGCCGTGGAACTCATCGTGAAGGCCTTCCAACAGGGAGGGCGGTTGTTCTATGTGGGGGCGGGGACCAGCGGCCGCCTCGGGGTTCTCGACGCTTCCGAATGCCCCCCGACGTTCGGGACCGATCCGGAGATGGTGCAGGGCATCATCTCGGGCGGCTGGGACGCCTTGCGCAAGTCGATCGAGAAGGCCGAGGATTTTCCCGGGGAGGGGGCGAAGGAAATACGGGCACGCGGCGTGTCCGAAAAAGACGTGGTCACGGGCATCGCCGCCTCCAGCACCACGCCCTTTGTAGTGGGGGCCTTGAAGGAGGCCCACGCGCGCGGGGCGAAGACCGTCTTCATCACCTGCACCCCCGATCCGGACACGATTCCGGAAGCCGATGTCATCATCACCCTCCTGGTGGGGCCGGAAATCGTCACCGGGTCCACCCGCATGAAGGCGGGCACCGCCACCAAGATGGTCCTCAACATGCTGACCACCACCGCCATGATCCGGATCGGCAAGGTGTTTCAGAATCTCATGGTCGATCTGAACGCCACGTGCAACAAGCTCGAGGACCGGTCCCGGCGGATCATTACGCAGTTGACGGGATTGACTTACGATGAGGCCGGCGTGTTGATCGAACGAGCCGGCGGCCGGGTCAAGACGGCGCTGGTCATGCACTTCAACCAGGTCAGCCGGGAAGAAGCCGAGCGCCTGATCGACATCCACCACGGCCGCATCCAGGACATCATCCTCCTGGACCCCGCCGGCGCCCCGTCGATATGATTTTACTCTGAATTCCTTAATTCTTTTGGTTCATCCGGCAAGTGCGTTCTTTTTTTAAGCATGTCCGGCTGCTGTTCAGTCGGGTTGGCCGGGGTAATCAATCCCCTGATCCTCTCTCCCTCCGGGAGAGGGCCAGGGTGAGGGAAATATGGTAGGGGCGGACCTTGGTGTCCACCCGGATTAGCGAGTGGATGAAAGATCTTTTTCACTAGCAGGTACGCACTGGCCGGATGAACCATACTTTTTTGAATTTTGCGTTTCTTTCTTCTGCTGGAAATTATATAGGAGGAGTCATTACATGGCATTTATAACAAGGCACTTATGGAAAAAACTATGTAGGAGTTCTGAGTGAAAAAGCCCTATGGAATCAAGAAGGCCTAGAACACGGCTCCATTATCCCCATATTGAAAGGGATCACATCGAAGAATGGCCGATGCATCCTTTTGTTGCCCATGGATCATGATCTCGAAACGGCTGCTTTTCCCTCCCACGCGGCGGTGTGGGAATTGTATCCAGGAGGGTGAATCATGGAAGGATTTCGTCCTGCGCGCCAATCCATCCCCAAAGCATCCCCGAGGTGCTGTGTTATTCATTCAGCATCCAGTCGCTGATGAGGGACGTGGAAGCGGCGGAGCGGGTCAGAATACGGAGTTCGGCCGTGCCGGGTGATCCGGTGGCCCACGTGGCCAGCATGACAATCACGTTCTTGTTACGAGCCATGTGTCCACGGCCCATATCGTTCAACTGGGGATCCAACGGGATTCCCGATCCCGTCACAATTCCGTTCGCGTCGATCTGAAACCGCCCTTCCACTTCGTCCGATTCTCCACGGTTCGTGATGAGCGAGCCTTGGAAAGTCCCATCCTCCGACATCGTCAGCGGGCCGTATTCCCACCAGGGCGCGCCAAGCCCGGACGCGAGCGCGTGCACCTGCCAGGATCCGGCCAGGTCCGTTGATTGATACGTATTGCCCTGCCGGGTCAATACCCTCATCTCCGTGGTGCCGGGGAGATCGCTGGTCCACGTGGCCAACATGACGATCAGGTTTTTGTCCGCGCTCATGTGTCCGCGCCCCAGGCCGCTCAGTTGAGGATCCAACGGCGCGCCGGCCGCCGTCACGATGCCGCTGGCGCCGATCTGGATGCGGCCTTCGATTTGATCGGGCTCGCTGCGGTATTCCTCGAGCGTGGCTTGGAAGGAGCCGTCGGCCGCCATCGTCAGCGGTCCGTATTCCCACCAGGGAGCGCCGGGTCCGGACGCGAGGGAATTCACCTGCCAGGTTCCGGTCAAGTCCGGCGACTGGTAATCGGCTCCCTGCCGGGTGAACAAGATCATCTGCGTGGTGCCCGGAGAAGCGGATGACCAGGTGGCGATCATGACGATCAGGTTTTTATCCAGTGTCATGTGGCCGCGCCCGAATCCATTTTCCCGTGGATCCAGTGGCTTGCCGGCCCAAGTCACGATCCCGTCCGGAGCGATCTGGAATTGCCCCTCCACGGGGTCGGCTTGGTTGGGATATTCCACCAGGGCGCCCTGATAGGATCCATCGGCGGCCATCACTAGCGGGCCGTATTCCCACCAGGGCGCGCCGGGTCCGGACGCGAGGGAATTCACCTGCCAGGTCCCGGCCAGGTCCGCGGGGCTGTAAACAGCATTTTCGGACGCAAGGGATTTTCCAGACAGACAGCCGGTCACGAAGATAAGCGCCAGGAAAAACGAAATGCAGTTTGGATTCCGCATGGTTTGAATCCTCCCCATCTATGTCATGAATATTTTATTTTTTAGTTCAGAGGAATCATTTATACAACTCATCCACATGATCCAGGATGTGATGGCAATTGATGGCCTTTTCCATCAAATCCACTGGGACATAGAAATAGTGGTTGGAGGCCTCGAAGCCGATGCAGGAATCCTGGCGGGTTAAGATAAACAGATCTTTTGCGAGTTGGATTTCATCCCGCAGGATTTTTCGCATCGCTTCCCGCATTTCCTGGCGTTTTCCCTCCGGCAGCGATTGATTCTTGTCCAGCCAGGTGTCGCGGAGCGTGGTGAATCGGATCTGGTTGGCCACCGAGGAAAAATACATCCGCGCGGCGGAGGCGTAGCGCAACTGCGCCTGGGCTTCGGCTTGCTTATCCTTGGGCGCCTTATTCATGGCCTGTTCCAGATCGCCGAGTCCCTCCGCCCAGCCCCGGGCCACCTTGGCGAATTGATCCGCGAAGATGTCCGCGGGATACGGCCCGCGCCAGCCTTTCACGTCGTCGTAGGGAATCCCCACCATGGTGGCGGCGTAACCGGTGGGAGCGGGATAGAGCAAATTCGCCGGTCCCAGCTGCACCGGGGCGTTGTAAACCACCGCGCCGTTGTAGGGATATTCCTGAAACGCGCGGCTGAATTTCGTCCACGCTTGCCGGGCCGGCGGCGCGCCCTCGGGACCGTAGCCGGACAGGGCCAGCGTGTCAAGCGCTGCGTTTTTATCCGGCGGCGGGGTTTGGTCAAAGAGATGAACCAGTTCCTGGTTGGGCGAGGGATACCCGCCGAGCGACCAGCTGAGTTGGCAGCCGTCCACCTGCTGTGTCAGAAGGTTTTGGCAATGCTCGGCCACTAGGTCCATGACCGGCAGGTAGGGCAGGGAAGAGAGTTCCCAAGTGCAGTTGATCTGCAGCTTGGCCATGGTTTTGAGGCCGGCCCGGCGGGCGGCGGCCCAATGCTTGACTGCTCTTGGACCCGGACCGACGGCGGAGAGGGAATACTCGCCCACCGTGGTCTGGATCCCGCCCCGCTCGATGGGCTTCGCCCATTCGCTGACCGACATGAACAGCACGGATTTGGGGAGTTTTTGGATCGCCTCCTCCACCCAATTGTCGTTCCAGCCCCAATCCCAGACGATCACCTGGGCGTCGGGGTTGCCGCGGTGGACGCCTTCCTCGACGAGGACGTTGGCTTCGGCGGTGATTTCCGCCGGGGTGCGGTTTTTACAGCGCGGGCATTGATCCGAACGGCCGTGCGAGGCGCAATGCGTCAGATTTTCCGAACCGCTGATCGTGAACACTCCCGCCAGCTCCGGAACTTGCTCGAACACAAAGGCCAACGAATCACTGATCCATTGCCGCACCGTGGGGGCGCTGGTGCACATCGTGCAATAGTCCCCCTCCCGCACGCCCCGGATCGCTTCCCGGTTCTTGAAGAAATCCGCCGGCATGGCCCGCGGCTCGTTCATGTAGAGATAAATCCCCAGGCCGTTTTTCCGGGCCTTTTTCGCTAACTCCCGCAGGTTCTGGATCCGGATTTCGTGATCCCGGCCGAATTCGGGAAACGGGCCGCCGGGAGCCAGCTGGCGCAACACGGTGTGCATCCACACGCCATCGACGCCCCGCGCGGCCAATTTTTGCAGCAGGCCGTCCGGGTAGGGATCGAGCTCGGGCGTCATCAGCGGATCGCCATAGAGGGCGAAATACGAATAGATATAACGGGGCGAGAAGCGTTTCGCGGCCGTGGTATCCAGTTTGAAATCCGGGTCGGGGCGGCTGAGTTCCTCGACGAATTGAAAGCGTTTGACCTCGGGATTTTGCAATTCCCGGCCGAACAGGTCCTGGACGGTCCGCTTGATTTCCGCACACCGTTTCTGTTCTGCTTCGCTGGGCGGCGCGAACACCAACCGGTCGCATTTCGGCTTCAAGTTCCCGAGTTTCACGTACAGAAAGTCATCCTCGCGCAGAATATAGGCCAACTTCTCGCTCGACATATCCAGCAATGCCAACAGTTGTTCGTAAGGCAGAAGGTGCCAGTTGCGGCGGATCAGGGTGATGTAGATGCGGTCCCTGTCCTTCCCCGTGATGGGATGCTGCTCCGGCAGTCCCATGGATTCGGCCAAGGCGCGGACCTGCTCCGGCGTGGTTTCGAGAACCTGGGCCAGGCGCTCCGCTTCGACCAGCGGCCAGTTACGCCAGACGAAGGCATGCAGGCGGCTGGGGAAATGCTCGAAGGCCATGGGCGCGGGCGCGCTGCCCATGGGGAGGGATTCCTCCGCCGGGCCTGTGGGTGCAAGCAGGGCAAGTAGAACAAGGAAGGTTCCGAGAGAGTAAATACGTTGACAATTCGTCATGAGATCCCTCGTGGTTTCGTTGTATGGATTCATTCTGGCTTTGAGTATAAGGGATAAGGGAAGAGGAATTAAACCTGTGTGCTTCGTGGTTCAATACGTCTGAATCAGGATGGCCAGGATGACCAGGATGACCGGGATGAAGGTGACGGGCGCGGATTGAGTTACGTAGGGCACGAAAAGAACACGGATTTTATGGAGAAAAGCCGTGTGATAATGCCCATCTCCATCAATTCTGTTTCCCCTCTCCCTTGGGGAGAGGGCCAGGGTGAGGGAAAGCCTTTCGTTTCACAAACATCTCCCAAATATCGAATTAACCTTAGCTCAACAATGATTGGAAACCCCTTCAGGAAACCCTTTAAACTAGCCCCGGGCTTCAGCCCTGGGCATTTCAGGCCGGATAATCCATGGTAATCTCCAAGCAATGACTCTTTTATCCACTTCACGAAAGGTTTCCCATGACCCGATACATTATTTCCGCGATACTCCTCTTCCGTGTTGTTCCGGTGTTGTTGATCCTCTGGTCGGCGGATCCCCTGTCGTCCTTTTCCGCGACGGAAATCGCGCCCGGCGTGCATTTTCACGTCGCGCGGGAGGGCGGCAACCTGGGCTGGGTGGAATTTGAATCGTTCATCCTCGTGATCGAATCCGGCGCCTCCATCGCGGCGCGGACTGTCTTGGATGAAATCCGTTCCATCTCACCCAAACCGGTTCGATATGTGTTCCATACCCAATCCGGCTGGGATGAATCATGGGACGATTCGCCTTTCGCGGCGGAGGGCGCCACGCGGATATGTCAACGCCAGGATTTGGATGAAGCGCCTTCCTCAATACGTTCCAAGGAGTCCGGTCTGAACACGGCCGAGCAAAACCGGAAAGGTCCGGTCTGGCTGTTCGATGACCGCCTGGTGATCGAGGAGGGGGCCCGCCGGGTGGAACTGCTGCATTTCGGTCCGGGCCTCACGCGCGGCGGCGCCGTGGCCTGGCTGCCCCGCGAGCAGATTCTCTTCACGGGCGGCTTGTGCGTGAATGGAATCCCCAGTGTGTCGGATATGACCTATACCGCGAAATGGCTCGACGTGCTCACCGTGCTGGAGCAATTGGGGGCGCGGATCGTATGTCCCGGCCGGGGTGAATCCGGCGGGAACGAGTTGTTGCGCGCGCAGAAGGATTTTTGGACCGGCCTGCGCGCCCAGGTCCAGGAGGGATTGAAGAATAAATTATCCCTTCTCCAAATCGAGGAGCGGATTCAATCCGGGAAACCGCTGCCTGAATCCGATCTACCGTTGTATAGAGAAGCGGTCCACCACATTTACAAGGAATTGACCGGCTTGATCATGCCATTCACCCTGGCGGGCCTGGAACTGCGGGCGGGGCCGTCCCCCACCCGGGACTCGCCGGGCTGGACGCCCCCGCGCAAGATTCTGGCGCAAGGGCTGTTCGAAGGCCAATTGCCGGGATTGCGGCTCGTCGCGCCGGGAGTGGAGATCGTCGAGGCGCGATCGGAAGAGGAAGCCTTGAAACACATGGAAGGCGTGGACGCGGTGATCGGGCCGGTCACGCCGGCCATGTTCCGGGCCGCGCCCCGGTTGCGCTGGGTGCATATCCGCACGGTGGGGGTGGAGGAGTATCTTTTTCCGGAACTTGTCGACAGCCCGGTGGTGATGACCAACAGCCGGGGGATGTCGGCCGCCGCCATCGCCGACCAGGTGCTCGGTTTCATGTTGATGTTCAGCAAGGGGCTGGCGGATCAATACGAGCAGCAACTCCAAGGGAAATGGATTCATGTCCGCAACCGTCCGCCGTTTACCCTGGAAGAGAAGACGCTGCTGATCTGGGGCTTCGGGGGCATCGGCCGGGAGGTGGCCCGCCGCGCCGCGGGCTTTGGGATGCGGATCATCGCCATCGATCCCAAGCCCGGCGAACGCCCCGCCGGTGTCCAACGCATCGTTCCGCCCGGCGAAATGGAAGCCCTGCTGCCCCAGGCGGATTTCGTGGTGTGCTGCGTGCCCCTGACGCCGGCCACGCAACGCTATTTCAACACGGAGCGGCTGGCCATGATGAAGCCTTCCGCCTATCTCGTCAACATCAGCCGGGGCGAGGTGATCGACACCGGCGCGCTGGTGGACGCTCTCCGCGCCAACCGGCTGGCGGGGGCGGCGATGGACGTGACCGATCCCGAGCCGCTGCCGGAAGGGCATCCGTTATGGTCGCTCAAGAACGTGATCATCACGCCGCACATGTCAGCCCGCGCGTATGAAACCGACCGCTTGGCCTGGCATCTGCTGCGGGAGAATGTCCGGCGCTTCGCCGCGGGCGAGGCGTTGCTCAATGTGGTGGACAAAAAAGCGGGATTTTGAAGTACGGATCGCCCATTGTGAAGCAAAAACAGGGTGGGCTCAACGTGCAGAGTAGCCCCCAAACGATAACCCTCTCTTCTGCATTCCCTCTCCCTTTGGGAGAGGACCAGGGTGAGAGCAATACTATACCTTCATGAAACTCCACCGATTTGAAGCCGAACTTTTCGCGCAAATTTGTAGGGGCACGTTGCACCGTGCCCCTACTTTCCATATGGGTACTTTATTCATCAAATCCAGACATAATCCGTCAGCTCAATAGGTTCTTCATCCGTGTCATCCGTTCATCCAACCGATTTTATTAGTACCATCATTCCATTCCTGGCCATTCTAACCGAGAAATCTCCGCGCCCTCCGCATCTCGGCGGTGAAATCAAAACACCGTCCCACCCGGTCCCAGGACGGCCAGAATGCCATTGCTGATCAGGCCGTTGGACGAGGCATACATGACAATCCGGTTGCCATGAGAGATTTCCGTGGCCCAGTTCAAGGCCGGTCCCGGGCTGCGCGCGGCGTATTTGAATCCCGGGCCGTATAGCATCATCGTGATATGGCCGCCGTCCGGCCGCTTGTCTTCATCATAGACGTATCCGCCATCCCAAATCGTGCCCAAGTCCGCCCGGATGCGCTGGGGTTCATGGGTTTGGAACGGATCGATGGGGATCGAGGTCATATACGCGACCGGCGTGGTCAGCACGTGATACCGGTAGGTGTGCTTTTGCCACCATTTGGTCCCGGACGCCCACAGCTTTTCTCCCCCCGGGTACGTGTTGTGATCGAGTCCGTACATTTCGATCGCAGTGCCGAGGGCTTTCAGATCCGAATGCACGCGGCTGATCTTGGCCCGCGTTTGGGCGTTCAGAAAATTCGGAACGGCGATGGCCGCCAAAATGCCGATAATCGCGACCACGATCAACAACTCGATCAATGTAAATCCCCTGTAATCTTGGAGCATCGTTCGCTTTCCTTTCAGAGATGAACGGTTAACCGTAACAATGTTTCCAATCATACAATCAAATCCGGTTGGTTCCAGATTGAGAAAGACATGACAGTTGCCTAATCTTCCCAGGTAGATCTCTTTCCTGGAGGTTATCTCCATGATAATGGAGAAATATAAATTTGCGGCGCGGCCGTCTCGTCTTTACATAATCCTGGCACAATCACAATAAAAACCGGCGCTGGCTCCTCGCCAGCGCCGGCCGGTACCGCGAACGGAAGTGAATGGATTAAATAAACAGCGGGGCGAGCACCAGCGTGATCGTCGAGAGCAGCTTGATCAACACGTGCAGCGACGGGCCCGCCGTGTCCTTGAAGGGATCGCCCACCGTGTCGCCCACGACGGCCGCCTTGTGCACGTCGGAACCTTTGCCCAGAACGTTGCCGTTCTCATCTTTCATAAAGCCGGCTTCGATGAATTTCTTGGCGTTGTCCCACGCGCCGCCGCCGTTGTTCAACACCGTCGCCATCAGGATGCCGGCGATCGTGCCCACCATCAGGAGGGCGGCTTCGGCCTCGTACCCCAACAGGATGCCGACCAGCACCGGTCCCAAGACCACCAGCAGGCCGGGAGCGATCATCTCCCGCAGCGCCGAGCGGGCCGTGATGTCCACGCAGCTGGCGAAATTGGGCTTGGAGGTCCCGGCCATGATGCCCGGATCACTGCGGAACTGGGAGCGGACCTCTTCGATGATCGAGCCCGCCGCCCGGCCGACCGCGCGGATGGCCAGCGACGAGAAGAGGAACACCAGCATGGCGCCCAAAAAGCCGCCGATGAAGACATCGACCTTCGACAGGTCCACCGGGAGCAATTCGGTGAGGGGGATCTTCTTGACTTCCTTCACCTTGTCCAGGTAGGCGCTGAACAGCAGAAACGCCGCCAGGGCCGCCGAACCCACGGCATACCCCTTGGTCAAGGCCTTGGTGGTGTTGCCCACCGCATCCAGCGCGTCGGTGATTTTCCGTGTCTCTTCGGGAGCCTTGGACATTTCCACGATGCCGCCGGCATTGTCCGTGATCGGCCCGAAGGTGTCCATGGCCAGGATGTACGCGACCACCGTCAGCATCCCCATGGTCGCCACGGCGGTGCCGAATAATCCGCCCGATACCGGATCGTATTGCGTTCCGCAGAAATAGGCCGAGCCCAGGGCGATCGAAATGCAAATGGCCGTGATCGCCGTGGTTTCCAATCCGACCGCGAATCCGGAGATGATGTTTGTCGCCGGACCCGTTTTGGACGCGCGCGCGATTTCCTGCACCGGACGCCAGGTCCCCGCGGTGTAATATTGCGTGATGTACACAAACGCCACGCTCGTGGCCAGGCCGATCAGTCCGGCGGCGACCAGCCACCAACTGCCCAGCATGGCTTTCGTGATTACGACAATACCCAGGCCGGCCAGCGCGGTCATGACCCAATACCCGCGGTTCAGGGTCGCCATGGGATCATGCACCGGACTCAAGCCGACGGTGATGATGCCGCCCATCGAGGCGAACAGCCCGAGGGCGCGCACCACCAGGGGAAAGAAGATCCATGAGGGATCGTTGGTCTTCTGATAAATCGCCACGCCGAGGATCATCGCTCCGATGTTCTCGGCCGCGGTCGATTCGAACAGATCCGCGCCACGGCCCGCGCAGTCGCCCACGTTGTCACCCACCAGGTCGGCGATGACCGCCGGATTGCGCGGATCGTCTTCGGGAATCCCCGCTTCCACCTTGCCCACCAGATCCGCCCCCACGTCCGCGGCCTTCGTGTAGATTCCACCGCCCAGCTGGGCGAAGAGCGCCACGAAACTGGCCCCGAAACCGAATCCCACGATCATGAAGGGGGCTTCGCTGATCCCTTCCTTGGTCATGCCGCCGAACGCCCAAAAGATGCCATACACACCGAGCAGGCTCAAAGCCACCACCAGGAAGCCGGAGACCGCCCCGCCCCGCAGGGCGACGTTGATCGCTTCCTTGATGCTGCGCTGCGCGGCCGACGCGGTCCGCACGTTGGCCTGGACGGCTACGTACATGCCGATGATTCCCGCCAGGGCCGAGCACAGGGCCCCGACCCAGAACGCCAGCATGGTGTGCCAGCCCAGCGTGGCGCTTTCCAGGACGCCCAGCAGCAATCCCATGCCGATGCCCGCCACCACGGTCAACAGCCCGATCGTTCCGTACTGCCGCTTGAGAAACGCCACCGCGCCCTCGTAGATCATGCCGGCCACGTTCTGCATGGCCGCCGTTCCCTTGTCACGGCGCATGACGTCCCACGCCAGGTAAATCGCGAACGCCACGGCGGCGGCGATCGCGACCGGTACGATCCACATGAACTTGGCCTCGACCGCCGTCGAGGTCACGGCGGCCTCCTGGCCCGCGGTCTGGGTGAAGAAAACTTGGGGAGCCATCCTCAACAAATCCATAATCCCTGTTCCTCCTTTGTTAATATCCGGTTTCCCGGCATTTTTGCCCTTTCATTTCAGGTGGGACCGGTTCATGAACATCGCGGGGACAGAGGATACCGCCTGCCCGCCCGCCATTCCCTGGATGGAATGCGGATTTTCATGATTGCGATCGATAGTGGAATGAATAGGAATAATGGACAATCGCCGGTACGGACGGATTGACGTGTTTGTCCAGATGGCGTGTCCCGTTGTCGACTTCGATCCTATCCATTCGGTGATTATCCCAAGGTATTTCAGTTCCGGCTGGGTGATGCGCGCACTCCCAGAATCCCGTTCCTGGTTCCAAGGATTGAACCCCTATTGTACGTGCAAAGATTGTTCTCTCGGAAGGCATACGATTGACCTTTCGGGGTTTTTCTTTATTCGGGAGTGGGCCAGGGGGAGGAAAATCCTGGCGCGGCATGGCCTTCCCGGCCATGGTGGACCGATACACGGGCAGGACGCCCGTGGGCCTTCTCGTCTCCGTTCCCGTTGGGTGAGGATTGGATTGTAAGGGCACGTTGCCACGTGTTCCTACATCTAATGACATTGAATCGAATGACATCGATCCCCTCCTCGGCCTGGCCTCCCGGCCATGCCTTATTCTCCTCCCGGCGCCGCTTTCAATCCGTTCAGCAGCTGGAGCGCGCCCGCCACCAACAATTCTCCCCCGCCCGGTTTGATCGAGCTGGTGTCCACCTCGTAACTGCCTTCGGCGAACGCCTTGCGTGTCGGCACGTAGAAATCCAGGTCGTTGGCCATGGAGGCTACCAGCGTCCGGACGAAAGGCGATTGTTTTTTGATCGCCAGGCCCAACTCCACGAAAACCTCGTGCGGCAAAGTCACGACCGCTGTATCGCCGTCCAGCCGGAATCCCTGGACTTCCATTTGAAGGTTGGCCCCATCCCGCGCGGCCAGGTTCCGGGTGTTCAGGATTTTCCAGGCATGGACGCTGACGTAGAAATCGGGCGTGGGAGTGATCCGGTAATGAATAATGTCCTCCGCCCGCGCCACGTCCTCGTCCGTGAATTCCTGCATGGGTACGGGGATCCGGATGGACCGTACGGCCAACGATGGCGCGGCCGCCGGCTTGAGTCCAGGCAGGGCTTTCATCACCACCCCGGCGAGGGCTTGGCCGATGGCTTCCGGGCTGGGATCGGGCGTGGGGACCGTCACATTGAAATGGTTGACATCGCCGGCCGTGCCTTGGGTGAAGACGGAAAAGAAATCCGGACCCACTTGTTCCCGCAAGATGGTTTGCAGGACGCCCGGATAGTCGGCGCCGAATTGTCCGTTGTAAAACGAAGCCACGTGCATCGCGAACATCACCAACGACGCCACCGGGCGGTTCTCTTCGGCGTCGCGGAAGAAGAGGATCGGGACTTCCTCGTCCACCGGCCCGGCGGATTTGACGATATCCGGATTCTGCTTGCCGGGATTGAACCGCACCGATCCGTCCTTCATGTGATAGCGCCGGTTTTGGGCGATGCCGGGCAGGGTGGTCGAACCGGTCGCGATCCGGACCGGCCGCAGATGGCGGTAGGCTTCCCCCGCCGCGGCCACGCATTGGTCCATGAACAGAGCGGGGAAGTCGATCGTCTCCCGCGGATCGGTTCCCTCTTTCTCGGCGGCGAGCCGGTGCAGGGCGTCCCGCAGCACGCCGTAATACTCCGGCCCCCCGTGCGTGTGCGTGGCCAGGACGGCGATGTTGGAGACCGGCGTGCCCGTATCCGCGCTGATCCGCCGGCGGATGGGATCGGTGTACATCCGCGGGACGCTGCAAACGTCGCAGACCACGATCACCGCCTGGGTGTTCCCCTGCTTCCAGGCCATGGCCTTGGCGTACAAGGGATCGTTCACGCCCGTGCTGATCACTTCCGAAAATCCCCCCGCCATCCGGTACCCCGTGGGCGGTGTGATTTCCGCTTTTGCGGTTCCCAGCAGAAATTCATCCACGCCCGCCGTTTCCGTGAAGGCCGGGAATGGTCTCAGGCACAGGGAAACAAGGGCGATCATCGAGCCCATTCGCCCCGCGGACAGAATCAAATAACGGAGAGAGGATAGGCCAGGCATCGGGAGGGTCCTTTCGTGGGGTTAGGATGGGGAACACTAGTATGGTCGGGCCGGAATCATCCTGGAGGTTGATGGTTCCTGAGGGGCCATTGTCAGGCTGGAGAACGGACGTTGTCAAGAAAATCGATGGGAAAAATCAATGTACCTTCGGAAGATTCTCAAATCCTATTGCGGGGCGGATTGAGCATGGCATAACCATGCCGGCCGCCCATGCAAGTTTTTGCCCGGCTGACCCGTTCTTGGATCATTCTCTTGACATGTGAATCGATTGTATAGATGATCATATAGACCAACATACCTAACTATCTTGTCGCTGGTTTTTTATACCCGCCTTTCCATCTCAATCGGATACTTGTTGGTTCCCCCATCCAGTTGAAGCATCATCGGCGATTCTCATTGTTCGAAGAGGAATCCCCTCTTCCAAACCGGAGGTAGTGAGATGCCCACCTACATCACGTTGTACCGGTATACTCCCAAAGGCGTGGGGAATATCAAGGACGGCCCGGCCCGGTTGGACGCGGCCAAGAAAGCCCTCGAAGCCGCCGGGGGGAAAATGTTGGGCTTTTACCTGACCATGGGGCGTTATGACCTGGTGGTGATCAGCGAACTGCCGGATGATAAAACCGAGGCGAAGCTCGCCCTGACCTTGGCTTCCCAGGGCAATGTCTCCTCGGAAACGCTCCGAGCTTTCAACGAGGAGGAGTTCCGGGAAATCGCCCAATCCTTGCCGTGATCCATTGATTAGCAAGGGAATCTGCCCCGTCAGAACGGTGGAGGCAGGGTGAAAGGCTTCCCCTCACCCAAGCCCTTTATCTGAGGGCTGAATTTTGCCCCAAAGTCCTGATCGGGGAGGGCGACATTTCGGGTGAGCCGTGGAAAAAGTGGGGCCTATCGAAAATAAGCGGCTCGGCAGGAGCCTCGCCCTCCCTGGATCCCCGCTTTCGCGGGGATGACCTCCTGATACGACTTGTGGGTAAAGATCAGCCCCGAGAAAAAGGGGGAAACGCCTGATATTTTTGGACAAACACGTAGACGGATTGGCAGCGGATCAGCCGGACAGGGCGGATGGAGTCCAGCGAAATGGATCCTGCCTTTTCGCTTCACGCCGGCCTGTATTTTTCCTGTTTTTCGTCAGCCCGCCGGATGTGCTCCTCGTGCAGGGGGATGTTGAATTCCCGCAGCGCGTCCAGCAGCGGCACATCGGGCGAAACGCTTTCGATGATGGCCCAATCCTCTTGGTGCATTTTGGTCACCCGCACCGCCTGGCCGTACTTTTCCCGCAAGCCGTCGATTTCCTTCAAATAGGGCCAAATGTGGATGAACGCCTTCTCCAGGTTCACCGGGCAGCACACCCAGGATTCGAACCGCCCGCTGGTTCCGATTTCGTCGCCGGTGATATCGATGATCCGCGACGGCCCCGGCAGCGTGCTGGTGACGATGCAGGTCTTGTTGATCCAGGCCATGGCGTTCAGCATCCGCCCGCCGGGAAACGCGCTCGGCCAGAAGATGATTTCCACCCCCCCCTTTCGCAATTTCCGCCAGCCTTCCGGCCAGTTGACGTCGAAGCAGATCTGGATGCCGATCACGCCGAAATCCGTCTGGAACACCGGCGGAGCCACGGACCCGGGCGTTACCCCGCTGTCGATCTCGTCCACCGTGGGATGGATCTTGTGGTAAGCTCCCACAACTTCTCCCATCCGATTGATCACCACGGCGGAGTTGTAAATCCGCCCCTCTTCCTTCGTCAGCAGGGGGCAGATCACCCAGCAGTGATTCTCGCGGGCGAAATCGGCGAACCGCTTCACGATGGGACCGTCCAGGCTCTCCGCCTGCTCGGCGGTGGATTTCTCCTCCGCCACCCGGTGATAGGGAAACGTTTCCGGCAGGCAGATCAAATCCGGATGGCACGCCAGCGTCTCCCGCATGCGATTCAGGACATGGCCGCACAGTTCCTCGGAGGTTTTCGCCTCGTAATGGTCCATGGCCAGTGTGGCGATCCAGACTTCCCGCCGCGGCCCGGCCGAACTGGATTCCGCCGCCGTGGAGCTGGCAGAGGCTGACGCCAGGGCCCCGAGGGATACGCCCAGGCTGGTGGACTTCAAGAAATTCCGTCGCGGCAGGTTGGATTTCGTGTTCATGTGACTCGCTCCGTTACCGATTGGAATACCCGCGCCCGCGTGGTCGAAACCCGGCCGGAGGTGCGGAGGGCGCCACCGTCCCCCTCCATCCTACCGTAGGGATATGGAAGCGGGATAGGGCATATGATAGGGCTGGAACAGAAGGATTCATTGGGTATGGATCATCCGGAAAGTGTTTTCCCAATGAGGTCGAATCGATTCCATTCACTCCGGGATGAGGGCAGACACCCAGGCCGGCCCCAATAAAAAATACCCTCACCCTTGCCCTCTCCCAGAGGGAGAGGGAATCGTTTCGCGGCCCCCTCTATGCCCATATTGCGAATAAAACACTGAGAAAGTACTGCGATTGGGCAAAGCGTTACAATAAAGAAACGTCCGGGGTGAACCGGACGTTCCCATGATATCACGGCTTCGGGTGATTCTTGAAATTGTCAAATGCTTAAATGATCCCCCGCTTTTTCTCGTACGCGGTGATTTGGTCTTCGTGCACCAGGGTCAGGCCGATCTGGTCGAGGCCGTTCAGCAGGCAATGTTTCTTGAAGGGATCGATGTTGAACTCGATTGCGCCGCCATCGGGCTTGATGATCTTCTGGTTGGGCAGATCGATGGTCAACTGATACCCCTCCCGCGCCCGCACTTCTTGGAATAACGCTTCGATCGTCTCGGAGGGCAGCACGAGGGGCAGCATGCCGTTGTTGAAGCAGTTGTTGAAGAAAATATCCGCGTAGCTCTTGGCCAGGATGCAGCGGATGCCGTAATCGTGCAGCGCCCAGGGGGCGTGCTCGCGCGAGGAGCCGCAGCCGAAGTTGTCCTTGGTCAGCAGGATGCTCGCGCCCCGGTAGCGCGGGGCGTTCATCTCGAATTCCGGATTAGGCGTCTTCCCGTCGGCCAGATAACGCCAGTCGAAGAACAGAAAATCCTCGTATCCGGTCCGCTCGATGCGCTTCAGGAACTGCTTGGGGATGATCTGGTCCGTGTCCACGTTCAGGGCATCTAGGGGGGCGACGATTCCAGTGTGCGTGGTGAAGGGTTGCATCATTTGTACTCCCAATGGCGGATGTCGGTGAACCGTCCGGTGATGGCGGCGGCGGCGGCCATGGCCGGGCTGACCAGGTGCGTGCGGCCGCCCTTGCCCTGCCGTCCCTCGAAATTGCGGTTGGAGGTCGCGGCGCAGCGCTCGCCGGGGCTGAGCACGTCGTCGTTCATGGCCAGGCACATCGAGCAGCCTGATTCGCGCCATTCAAAGCCCGCGTCCTTGAAAATCCGGTCCAGTCCCTCTTCTTCCGCCTGTTTTTTGACCTGCTGCGACCCGGGAACCACCAGCGCCTGCTTGATCCCGGAATGGACCTTGTAGCCCTTCGCGACGCGCGCGGCCTCGCGTAGATCCTCGATGCGCCCGTTGGTGCAGGATCCGATGAAGATCTTGTCCGGCGCGATCTCCCGGATGGGCGCGCCTTCGTCCAGGCCCATGTACTCCAGGGCGCGCTGCGCGGCGAGGCGGGTGTTGCCGTCGGCGATTTGGGCCAATCCCGGCGTGGTTCCGTTGATCCCGGTGACCATGCCCGGCGAAGTGCCCCAGGTGACCTGCGGTTCGATATCTTCCGCGTTCAATTCCACCAGCCGGTCGTAGCGGCATCCGGGATCGGAGGCCCAGGAGCGCCATTCTTCGACCAGTTTGTCCCACGGCCGGCCATTGGGGAGGTACGGCCGTCCTTTGAGGAAGGCAAAGGTCTTCTCGTCAGGGGAAATCAGCCCGGCGCGCGCCCCCGCCTCGATGGTCATGTTGCAGACCGTCATACGCCCTTCCATGCTCAAGCCGCGGATGGCCTCGCCGGTGTATTCGATGACATACCCGGTGCCGCCCGCGGTCCCGATTTTGCCGATGAACGCCAGGATGATGTCCTTGGCGGTGATGCCCTGGGGGAGCCGGCCGTTGATCCGGGCTTCCATGGTTTTGGATTTCTTCTGCAAAAGCGTCTGGGTGGCCAGCACGTGCTCCACCTCGCTGGTGCCGATGCCGAACGCCAGCGCCCCGAACGCGCCGTGGGTGGAAGTGTGCGAATCGCCGCAGACAATGGTCATGCCCGGCCGGGTGAGGCCCAGCTCGGGACCGATCACGTGGACGATGCCGTTGCGGGAATCGCGCATGTCGAAGCAGGGGATGCCGTTCTCCTCGCAATTGCGCTGGAGGGTTTCCACCTGCTGCTTGGACATGGGATCGCGGATGGGCAATTCGCGGCCGGTGGTGGGGATATTGTGGTCCATGGTGGCGAAGGTCCGGTCCGGCCGGCGTACGGCGCGCCCCGCCAGCCGCAGGCCCTCGAACGCTTGGGGGGAAGTCACTTCATGGATGAGGTGGCAATCGATATAGAGAATGGCGTCTTTCCCGGGCTCTTCATGCACCACATGGGCGTCCCAGATTTTTTCGTAGATGTTTTGGGCCATCGGATTATTCCTCGTGTCTTTGCAATCGATCGGCGCGTTTCAGGGGTAAAAAAAGATTATAACCGCAATAAACACAGGGGAAAGTCTTTCAGGTTTTGGCGTTGGATAGGAACGATCCAACGTAGGGGCACGTGGCCACGTGCCTCTGTTACCAAAACGTGCCCTTGTTGCCGAGATGCACCCCTGCCATCGAAACGCGATGTCATTCATTCCCCTCTCCCCCCGCGATCGGGCCAAGGTGAGGGAATTTATGCAGGGGCGGACCTAGGTGTCCGCCCGATACGAATTAGGGGCAGGGCTGAAGGGAAGGGCACGTTTAAAATAGCCCAGGGTTTTAACCCTGGGGGAATAACCGGAATCTGCGTATGTAGCGCTGCAGTCCTTGGTCAATATGTCCAACGCTCATTCCCCCGGCGCCTCCGGCGTTCCTCCCTCGGATGGACATGAGGCATGTCCTCGCGCGTGCGCCAGCCAAAGCGCCGCGGCGGCGGCCAGGAGTATGATTCCTTCAATCAAGATGATCATGCGCACGCCGAACCAGGTGACCAGATAGAAGGAAGTGAACAGCGTGCCGACGATGCTGCCCAGCGAGGAGAGGGCGTACAGGTTCCCCACTCCGGTGCCCAGCCAGTCCAGATTCTTGACCTGCAGCTTGACCGCGTAGGGGCTGACCGCGCCCATGAAAATGGTGGGGGGAAAGAACAGGATCAGGCAGGCGAGCAGCGGCTCCATCCGGGGACCGAAGGCCTGGTCGAAGATCCAGTAGTTGACCGGATCACAATACAACGGAAAGCAGCACAGGATCACGCCGGGGATGGCCAGCAAGGCGGAAAAACAGCGCAAATCGGCGGTGTGGTCCGCCAATCGTCCGCCGCCCCAATACCCCACGGTCAAGCCGCTGAGGAAGATGCCGATCAAGCTGCCCCACACGAAGATCGTGTTGCCGAAATGAGGCGCCAGGATTTTACTGCCCAACATCTCAAAGGACATGACCACCGCGCCGGAGAGAAAGACGATGAAGGGAATCACGGATGGCCGGCCTCCCGCGAACGCAGCACCTCGACCGGCGCGAAATCATCCAGCAGCACCTTGGCGTTGACCTCTTTGCGCGTCAAATCCTCGAAGGTCCGCGCGTAGAGATCCAGCGCGAAGGGAAACCGGTAGCGGTTGTGCAACGCGCGGGCTTGTTTTTGAAACGTGGCGGCGGTCCATTCCTTGCCTTCCTGGGTCACGAAAAAAATATTGTTGTTGGTGGTGACTGCGTTCACGGCATACACCCGGGGGAAGACGGCCTGAAAGGTCTTGATCTCCGAATAGTAAAATTCGTTGGAAGCCGGCCCCCAGATGTTCGTGGCCACGACCCCCCGGGGCGTGAGGCGTTGTTTCACGATCTCGAAGAATTCCTTGGTGGTCAGGTGAAAGGGGATGGCGGCGTCGTTGTAGGCGTCGAGGACGATTAAATCATACTGGTCCACGGAGCGGCGGAGATATTGACGCCCATCCTGCTCGAAGATCCGCATGTTGGGCGTGGGTTCGAACAGAAAGTATTTCTTGGCCACCATGACGACGTCGGGATCGATTTCGACGAGGTCGATCTTGGCATTGGGAAGGTATTTGGCGATCACCCGGGGCATGGAGCCACCCCCCAATCCCACATACAAAATGGTCTCCGGTTCTTTTTCGAAGAAGGCCAGGCTGAGAAAACTGGCCTGCGTGTAGGCGAATTTCAGTTCGTAGGGATCGTTCACGTTCACGGCGCTTTGGTTGCCGCGGGCCCGGTTGAACGACAGGTACCGGTAATTGGCCACCTGCGATACCCGGATGTGGTGATAGAGGGAATCTTTTTCGTAGAGGATCCGCTCCGGAGGCAATCCCGCCGGACCGGCGCCGGATGTGGCCAGCAGACTCCATCCGATGATCACAAGTAGTCCAATGAACAAGCCTGTTCCATTTCTCATACGGCTGGTCCTGCCATGTGTTGATTTGGTAATGAGTTATCCCGCAGGATACTCTGATTCGCCGCCGGGATCAAATGGCGGAGAGGAAGCCAGTCGGGTTGGTGGGCTACATTCGTTTTGAGCCCACCCTACGAACTCAGTGCATTATTCGTAGTCCGAGTATAAAGGGAACGCGAAACGATTCCCTCTCCCTCTGGGAGAGGATCAGGATGAGGGAAGCCCTGAAAAGGCGGAATGCATCGTTACTCTGCCATGAAGTAAAAATGTACTCGCCCCAAAAAACTCAGGCCCCGGGATTTCTCCGGAGCCTGAGGCGCTTTACTTGAATCGGGAAGGCGGATGCTGAGCGTTATTGGGCCGGCTTTTCACTCAGGACTTTTTGGATTTGGCCCAGTTGCGTCTGGAGTTGATACACCGCTTCGTTGATGGCCAGGGAAAGGTTGGTTTCGATCCGCTTCAGTTCTTCCGCCGATGTCCCGGCCGCGGGCGGCTGGGCTTCTTTCAAGCGCGCCGTCAAATCAGCCAAGGCCTGGCCTTGGGCGTCGAGTTTTTCCGCGATCGAAGTCCCCAGGAATGTGAACTTGGAGGCGTTTTCGTTTTGTTTCTCCAACACCTGGTTGGTGGCCGACTTGAATTGGTCGAGCAGCGTGGCGATTTCCTGCAGCTTCCCGCTGACATCCTCCGCCGCGGCGGCTTGCGGGGCGCCCGCTTTTTGCTGCAGGGCTTCCAGGGCGGCCTGGCCGGATTCGATCTTGGCGCTCAAGGCCTTCAGGCTTTCCGTGATGGGAGCGGTCAACGCGTCGGCCTTGGCGTTGAAGCTCTGGGCGAGTTGATCGATTTTCCCATCGGTTTGCTGGCTGGCGGCCTGGATGGCTTTTTGCAATTCGGGCAGCAGGTTCGCGTTCGGATCCGTTTTGGATTGCTGCTTCAAATCCTGGATCGCGGTATTCAGTTCCAACGCTTGGTACAATAACTCCTTTTTCATTTTCTGAATTTCCTGATAACCGTTATACCCCAGGGCGGCCACGGCGGCGAGCACCAGCACGAAGCCCAGGATCATCAATCCGATCGAAGGCCCCGCGGTGGAGGAAGCGCCCGCTTGGGCTGGAACGGATTCCCGGAGGGGTATGGTTTCCCGGGAAGCGGGAATGGATTGGTCGTCGGCCGGGGACGCATCCTCTTTCATAGGATCGGCGGCCGGATTTTCCTGAGCGGGGGTTTTGGGGGCGTTGGGATTTCCGGCGGCCCGCCGGCGTTGGGATTTACTGCGGTGGCTCATGGGATAGTTACCTCCACAAAAAGGGATGATGATCTCTGAATCCGGATCCGATGTAAAACCCGGTTGAGATCGATGCACTATAGCAGGAAGAACCACTTCTCTTAAACCCGCGCGATTCACCAAGGGAGTGTGAATCCGGTCAACCCGGGGGAAGCGGGAAATCCGAAAGCGGTGTAATCTTGTTGGGGAGGAAACAGGGCCAATACACCGGAACCGGGAAGGAATGATGAGAAATGATGTCGAATCCGAACATCTGGCGGGAGGCTCTCCCGCGGCTGCCCGGTCTTTATTTGCGGGATCAGCAACCGGAAGGCGCCGGGATCGCGGTGAGCATCGAAAAACGCGGGGAAGGGCAGTGGGTGGTCCATGCCCTTGAGGAAAGTCAGGGCCGCTGGCTCCAAACGCGGACACCGCCTCTGTCAGCCGCGGAGGTCTACCGGGCCATACAAAAATGCTATAAGAACGTCGGTTACGTCCCCGAGTTGTCAGCCCAGGAATTGGAGATACTGGGCTTGCCGCGCTGGGAGGAGATCTTTCAGCAAATCCTCTCCCGGCGCTTGCCCGGAACCTGGCTGGGCGCACCCCCGGAAGAATGGGAAACCGGGCAGGAGTGGACGTGCCATTATTCGGTCACGCGAAACGCGGGGGGGACCTACACGCTCCACTCGTGCGTGATCACGGACGGAGACGATCCCCTGGCTGAACCAGAGATCGACAAAGTCGGCGTTTTCAATTTATCCGAGCTGCTGGATGAATTGCGGATCCTGGGCTTCAAGAAGCCGGATTATGCGTTTCTATTGTCCCTGGATGCGAGTTCCCTGGAGGAAGCTGCACCCTGGATGCCGGGGCGGCTGGTTACGCCGGAACCGCTTCGCGGGGCCCATTGGTTGATTTCCATTTGTCCGGAAACCCGGGAATCCTGGAAGGTTTTTGTCGCGGAAAAAAACGGGGATACCCACGTCTCCATTACGGAAACCGTTTCGTTGGACGCGCGGCAGGTCTATAAACGAATCCACGAATTGGAGGGTATCGTGGTTCCCGCCGCGATCCGTGACGCGTTGCGCCTCCCTTCCCTCGAAAAACTCTATGCCGAATCGCTGGAGAAGAAATTGAAGGGGTATTGGCTGGGAACGGTCCCGGGAAAAGACGAGAACGGCCAGCTTCACGAGCGGTTCGTCTCCCTGGCCGGCGCGGGGGAGGAAGCCTGGGAGATCCATTACGTGAAATCGGAGGAATTGATCTCCGGCAGCCGTAAGTTCCCTGCGCACCGGGTGGCGCCGTTCACGGCGGAGAATGTGCTGGAAGCGTTGGAGCGGTTGGATCCGGTTTTGGATCCGCTGGATTTGCAGGCTCGCATGAGCGAAAGCAAGGTTCCCGAAATCGCCCGCCTGGCGAAGCGTTTTTTGGAGCAAATGGAGAAATAAAGCGATTCTTTTTGGCTTATCCGATAAGTGCGTACTTTTTTTTCAAGCATGTCTGGCTGTCGTTCAATCGGGTTGGCCGGGGTAATCAATCCCCTGATCCCCTCTCCCTCTGGGAGAGGGCCAGGGTGAGGGAATCCCTTAAAAGGCGGAATGCATCCTTTATCCTTAACCACACACTTTCGGAGTCCCCTTCAGGGGACGGCTTTAAACTAGCCCAGGGTTTTAACCCAGGGATTATAAGGGCATCTCGAAACCAGTTTCAACCCTGGGCATGAGAGCGTGGCGGTATACACACTTCTCGGATGAACCGGAAATATTCCCCTCTTCCTTTGGGGGGCCAGGGTGAGGGATTTTTTGTAGGGGCGGACCTAGGTGTCCGCCCGAATCAACTCAAAAAAATCTGGCCTCTGGTCTTTTTGGCTTTCCTGAAAAATGGGTAATCCAGCGGGATTCGGTTCGCGCAAAGGGGGGAATCTCTTCGATGCGGTCTCCAACAGGCAAAAAAAATGCCCCCTGGGATGAGGCATTAAAAGAGAAGAAGAGTAGGATGTGAAAAGTGGTGGTTATGGTAGGGAGTTGATCCTTTCCTCCCACGGTTCCTACCCGCCCGTGGAACTCGTGAATCAACTGGTGTCTGTACAGAAAGACACCCGCCCAAGGAATTAGAGCTCAGAAATAAAAAAATTTTTATGGCAGGGGAAGGGCTGGATTTTGGTCAGTAGGGGCACCTTGCCATGTGCCCCTATTTCATAGAAGCCTTTCTTCCCTCACGCGGGAGGAGTGAATGAATGGCTTTTGAGGATTTCCACATGCCTCCTCCATTCAGGGATGGACAATTCGCGCCGCCTCTTATCCAAGCTCCTTGACGGGCCCCGATTGTGAATTACGCTTGAGTCAAGTATTCATTCTTTACATGCCATTCCGGTATTTCCGTTGACCTGGTTGGATGGCTATGGTGGAGCCTTTGGAAGAAAAACAATGGATCGGCGCCCTCCTGGATGTCTATGGAGGGCTCTTGACGGACCGGCAACGGGATTTTCTGGATTTGTACTTCAACGAGGATTTATCCTACGGAGAAATCGCGGAAGCCGAGGACATCTCCCGCCAGGCGGTTCATGACACGATCCAGCATGGCAAAAAAGCCTTGCTCCATTTCGAGGAGCATTTGGGATTGCTTGCCCGGTCCCAGAGACCGGAGTGTGCCCAACCGGCCGCGGGTGTCCCGATCGACCTAAAAAAAATCCAGGAAGAAGTGCAATCCCTGTCGGCCCTGGTGGGCGAAGACATCATTTATGACACCGGGCCGTTGCGCCGCAAGGTGAAAAGCCTGCGGAAGCTTGCCGGGCTGGAGTAAAGGCGCATTGTAAGGTACATACATTGTAGGGGCGGATCTTTGTGTCCGCCCGGTTAACTGGTTGGAGATACTTCCCAGCAAGCGTGTTTGCCGGTTAACCCGCCAGTTAGCCGGGGAAATCAATCCCCCAATTCCCTCTCCTTCTGGCGGAGGGGTTGTGTGAGGAAATACCATTCCTTCGACGCCCCTCGCCTAAGCCCTCACCCAAAGGGCGAGGGTGATAGAAGACTTCTCCATCCATGGGGCAGATAGGGTGGATTGGTTTGAGGTTCATAATGTTTAAGTGCACCGGACGTATCGTCTTGGCGATGAAGCGGGCGCAGAGGAGACCAGTTTTATGTTTGAAAACCTAACCGGCCGTTTTCAGGCGATTTTCAGCCGGTTGACGGGCAAATCCCGGCTCGACGAAAAGTCCATCCGCGAGGCCTTGCGCGAAGTGCGCCTGGCGTTCCTGGAGGCGGATGTCAACATCAAGGCCACCAAGGAATTCTGTCAGAAGGTGGAAGACCGGGCCTTCGGCGCGGAAATCCTCAAGGGGCTGAATCCGGCGCAACAGGTCATCAAAATCGTGCACGAGGCGATGATCGATTTGCTGGGCGGGAAGGAAGGCCGTCTGGACCTCCCTGCGGGCGAAGCACGGATCATGCTGGTGGGGTTGCAAGGATCCGGTAAAACCACCACGGCGGCCAAACTGGCCAAAAAATTGATGGCGGAGGGACGCAAGCCATTGCTCTGCGCGGGCGATATTTACCGCCCGGCGGCTATCAAGCAACTGGAAGTCGTGGGCGAAAAAGCCGGTGTCCCCGTGTTCCAGATGGGAACGGACGCCGATCCTGTGGAAATCGCCCGCCAAGGATCGAAAAAGGCGTACAAGGAAGGGCTCGACACGATCATCCTGGATACCGCGGGCCGGCTGCACATCGACGACGAAATGATGGCCGAAGTCCAGCGAATCAAGCAGAACTGGAAACCCTCGCATATCATCCTGGTGGTCGACTCGATGGTTGGTCAGGACGCCATTAACCAGGCCCAGCATTTTCATGAAGGACTGGGAATTACGGGAACCATACTGACCAAGCTGGACAGTGACACCCGGGGCGGCGCGGCTTTGTCGATCCGTTATGTCACCGGCCAACCCATCCTGTTCGCGGGCATGGGGGAAAAACTGGAGGACCTGGAGCCGTTCTTCCCCGGCCGCATGGCCTCGCGCATCCTGGGCATGGGTGATGTGCTGACCCTCATCGAGAAGGCCAAGCAGGCCTACAACGAAGAGGAAGCGCTGACCTTGCAGAAGAAACTGCTGGATCAGACCTTCACCCTCGATGACTTTTTGAAACAGATTTCGCAAGTCAAAAAAATGGGCGGCATCGGAAACATCCTTTCCCTGCTGCCCGGCATGGGCGGCAACGAGGCTGTCAAGAACATCAACTTGAGTGAAGACGAGATGAAATACGTGGAGGCCATGATCCTGTCCATGACTCCCGAGGAACGCAGCCTGCCCCATGTCATCAGCGGCAGCCGCAAGCGGCGGATCGCCATGGGCAGCGGGACTTCCATCCAGGATGTGAACCGCCTGCTGAAACAATTCGCGCAAACCCGCCAGATGATGAGCATGATGGCCGGCGCGGCCAAGAACAGAGGCAAGAAGCCGAAAATGTCCAAAAAGATGATGAAAAAGATGATGAACATGCGTGGGATGTTCCCCGGCATGTAGGATTCGATGAGCGTGGTGATCCGAACACTGAATTCCTCTTCCTCGGGAAGAGTACTGAGCTCCCTCTACCTCTGGGAGAGGGGTAGGGTGAGGGAAATCTGATTTGATCGCAATCGCGGAAGATTGTCATAATATCCAGGATTAAACCATAATATCCATTCACATAATGTAAGATCATCAATTGAAGGAGGTTATGCATGTCAGTCAAGATTCGTTTGAAAAGGATGGGTAAGCGTAACGTGCCCTTTTTCCGGCTGGTGGTCATGGATTCCCGCTGGCGGCGGGATGGCAAGACCATCGCCAACATCGGGTGGTACGATCCGGTGAAAGAGCCTGCTCAGATGTCGCTCAAGGAAGCCGAGATCTACAAATGGCTGGAACAAGGCGCGCAACTGAGTGAAACCGCCCGTTCTCTCCTGAAAAAACAGGGAATTCTGGAACGTTTCAAATCCGGTGAGTACAAAACACTGATCACCTCGCAACCGGCCCCGGATGCGGCCCCCGCGCCGGCACAATCCGCCGCCCCGGAAAACGCGGAACCGTCCGTGACTTCTTGAACTGGATCGATCGGATGGCGGGACTGAAGGGTTGCGGATGGGAGAGCCTAAAATATGCCCAAACGGCGGCGCTGATACGAATCGCGAGGTCGGGTTCGGATCCGGGGATCCGGGATCATGGAGCCGGAGCGATATGCTCCCGCCGTCCTGAACCGCGGCGCGCCGGATGACTGCCTCCCGGCGCGGTGAAGCTTTCGGAGAAGCGAATGAGAATACTATGGAAAAAACGAGCGTGAAGGATTTCTTGATCTATCTCAGCAAATCGCTGGTCAGCTGTCCGGACGAGGTTCTGGTCACCGAACGGACCTTGGAGGACGGCACCGAGGAATACACCATCAAGGTCAGCCCCGGTGATATGGGGCGGATCATCGGCCGGAACGGCAAAACCGCCCGCGCATTGCGGCTGCTGGTATCCGCCAAGGCGTCGATCGAAAACAAGCGCACGCTGGTGGAAATCGCGGAAGAGAAACAATAAGCCGTTGACCGGCCGTTTGGAAAGGAATTCCAGGGATGGGGCTGCGCCGCCGCAAGCGTACCGTTCACAAAGACCGGATATACCTGGGACGGCTGATCAAGCCGCACGCCCTGGACGGCGAACTCAAGTTCAGCCCGTTCGGGTGTGATCCGTGGATCCTGGAGACCCTTGGTTCGCTGCGCCTCGAATCCCCCGACCGGGAGGTGGAGGTGGAGTACGTGCGGGGTTCGGTGAATGCCCCGATCGTGAAATTCCGGGGCGTGGACAGCCGGGAGGCTTCGGAGAAACTCAGCGGGGCGGTCGTGTGGATCGCCGAATCCGCCCTGCCCGCTCTGGAGGAAGAGAACACGTATTATGAAGCGGATTTTCTCTTCCGCCGCGTGGTGACCGTCTCCGGCGAGGAACTGGGGGAAGTGGCGGAGATTATCGAAACCGGCGAATGCGACGTGCTGGTGGTGCGGGGGCCGGGCGGCCGGGAATACCTGCTGCCCGCCAATCTGGAAGTGGTGAAGGAAGTCCGGAAGGCCGAAAATACCATCATCGTGAGTCCTCCTCTCCTGGAAGAGGACGACACTCCCGGAATAAGGAATTTTCCCGCTGGATGACCGCCTTGATTCAGCATGCGAATCGATATCCTGACGACCTTCGTGGATATGTTCACCGGCCCCTTCGATGAGAGCATCATCAAACGGGCGCGCGAATCCGGGAAACTGGACCTGCGGGTTCACAATCTCCGCGATTGGACCCATGACCGCCATCACAAGACGGATGACGAACCATACGGGGGCGGGAACGGCATGGTCATGCTGGCCGAGCCGCTCATCGAGGCGGTGGAGGACTTGCAGCGGCAGGCAACGGGCGTGACGCACGTGATCCTTACCACGCCGCAGGGAAGGACCCACGAGCAATCCGTGGCGGAGGAGTTGTCGCGGAAGGACCACCTGGTGCTGATTTGCGGTCATTACAAGGGCGTGGACCAGCGGGTGATCGAGTATCTGAAACCGGATGAAATTTCGATCGGGGATTACATCCTGACGGGAGGCGAGCTGGCGTCGATGGTGATCGTGGATTCCGTGGTGCGGCTGATTCCCGGCGTGGTGAATTCCATGGATTCGGTGGAGGAGGATTCGTACACCAGCGGCTTGTTGGATTGCCCCCGGTACACGCGGCCGCGGGACGTGCGGGGCCTGCGGGTGCCGGAAGTGCTGTTGAACGGGAATCACGCGGAAATCGCGAAGTGGCGGCTGGCCCAGGCGGAGAAACGAACGCGGGAACGCCGGCCGGAACTGTACCGGCGGTACCGGGAAACACATCCGGAACGCGAATCCCGGAAAGGGCCTCGTTCATGAGCGCGCCGCCGGCGAAAGCTTCGCACCTGAAAGCGCCCCTGTACCTGGCGTTGCTGCATTATCCCGTTTATAAAAAGACCGGCGAGGTCATCACCACGTCGATCACGCCGATGGACCTGCACGATATCGCGCGGTCCGCGATGACCTTCGGCGTGCGGCGGTATTACGTCGTCAACCCGATGCCCACCATGCAGTACCTGGCCCGGCGGGTCGAGGAATTCTGGCGCAGCGAATACGGGGCGCGGTACAACCAAACGCGCACCGAGGCGCTGTCCATCCTCAAGATCTGCAGCCATCTCGAGGAGTGCGTGGCGGAAATCGAGGAACGGCAGGGGGAAAAACCCGTGCTGGTGGCGACTTCCGCCCGGATGTACGAAGACTGCCGCCGGACCGGGTATGAAGAACTGGCGAAAAAATTGCGGGAAGAGGATAGGCCGTACCTGCTGTTGCTGGGCACGGGCTGGGGATTGATTCAGGAGTTTTTACGGCGGTGCGACTGGCTGCTGGAGCCGATCCAAGGGGCGGGCGAATACAATCATTTGTCGGTCCGGGGCGCGGCGGCCATTATTCTTGACCGGCTTTGCGGGAATCGAAAAGAAGGCTAAACTAACCACTTTGTGTTTGCAGGAAGGGCAAGGAGACCGAAAAATGGAACATCCGGGTTTGAAAGAATTTGAAGAACAGCAGATGCGTTCCAGCTATCCCTATTTCCAGCCGGGGGACACCGTCCGCGTGAATACCCGGGTCATCGAAGGGGAAAAGGAGCGCATCCAGGCGTTTGAAGGCGTGGTGATCGCGCGCCGGGGCGGGGGATTGGGCGAAACCTTCACGGTGCGCAAGATATCCTATGGGACGGGCGTGGAACGGATTTTCCCCCTGCATTCCCCCCGCATCGAGTCGATCAAACTGGTCCGCCGCGGCCGGGTCCGCCGGGCCAAGTTGTATTATCTGCGCGAGCGGGTCGGGAAGGCGACGCGCATCAAGGCCCGCCGCCGCCAGGTGGGCGATTTCCATCTCCGGGATATGGGACATCTGGCTCCCGAACTGGCCAATGGCGGGGCCGCTCCGGATACCGGGGACCAGCAGGAATCGTAAACCCTTTGATCCCGGGAAATCCGGCGATCCTGGGTAAAGGTGATCCCGATCGCAATGATGCAGGGGCGGACCTCCGTGTCCGCCTCCTGTTCTTTTGTTCCTCCCGCAAAGTAGAGGGAGGATCGGCTTCCAGCGCGGCATGGCCCGCCATGACCCCCTTTTGCCAATTCTTTTTGTCCTTGAGGTTCCTTGCGTCCTTTGATTACTTCCCCAAAGCCCGTAGGGGAGGCTCCTAGCGCGGTGTAGCCCACCAAACTGATCCTCACTTACGAAAACTTCCAGGTATGAAATCATGACGGCAAGCAATCCAATCCCCGGTTTTTATGCCGGGAAGCGATTATAATCTTCTATATTGTCATCCACCCTTCCGCGGCTTTTAGCAGATAAAAAGAATCAAAACCGCCATCCGCTTCCGGATATGGTTCCCGAAGATTCCTGCCGAAAGGGGTCAAGGGATGTCCGACGCGAAAAAAACCATTCAAGCGCTCCTGAGACCTGCCGGTGTCGAGATCAACGGCGGCCGGCCTTGGGACATTCAGGTGCACAATACGCTGTTTTATTCGCGGGTGCTCCGGCATGGATCCCTGGGGCTGGGCGAATCGTACATGGCGGCTTGGTGGGACGCCGGGCGGCTCGATGAACTGTTCTACCGGATCCTGCGCTTTGACGTGCGTCCGCCGTTCACCCGCAGCTGGGAAATTCTCTCCCATAATCTGAAGTATCTCTTGTTCAATCCCCAACGCCGGTCCAGGGCCTTCGAGATCGGCGAGCGCCATTACGACCTCGGAAACGATCTCTACCGGGCGATGCTGGACCGTCGGATGGTGTACAGCTGCGCCTATTGGAAAGAAGCGGACAGTCTGGATGCCGCGCAGGAGGCGAAACTCCGGCTGGTGTGCGAAAAAATAGGCTTGAAGCCAGGGATGAAATTGTTGGACATCGGTTGCGGATGGGGCGGACTCGCCAAATACGCGGCCGAAAAGTATCAAGCCGAGGTGGCGGGCGTCACGGTTTCGCGCAACCAGATGGACGAGGCGCGCCGGCAATGCGCGGGCTTGCCCGTGGATATCCAGCTGCGGGATTACCGCGGCGTGGAGGGAACGTATGACTGCGTGGTTTCGATCGGGATGTTCGAACACGTGGGAAACAAGAACTACCGCGCCTTCCTGACCGCCGTGGAACGGCTGCTGCGGGATGACGGCCTGTTTTTGTTGCACACCATCGGGCTGCCCGGCTCGGGCTGGACCACGGATCCCTGGATCGCGAAATACATCTTCCCCAATTCGAAACTGCCCTCTCTCGCGCAAATCTCCCGCGCGGCGGAAGGATTGTTTCTCATCGAGGATGTGCACAACCTAGGTGCTCATTATGATAGAACCCTGATGGCCTGGTTCCACAATTTCGACCGGCATTGGGAAGAACTACGGCCCCGGTATGGCGAACCGTTTTACCGGATGTGGAAATATTACCTGTTGGCATGCGCGGGAGCGTTCCGCGCCCGCCGCAACCAGGTGTGGCAGATCGTTTTCTCCAAGCGGGGCGTTCCGGGAGGGTATGTTTCCGTGCGGTGATCTCCCCGGCGCGCGCTGGCCGGGCCGGACTGCCGGCCTGAATAACCGGCTTTGATTTGCCTCGTTCTCAAACCGCATTATAATAATCCTGTTTTACCACCGAATCCTCATCGTGTGTTTCTCCCATCGACCGTTGCGCGACCTCGCGGCGCGGGATTTTCTGGGTTCCCGGCCCGCGGCGTCTTCTATTTCATCCACGCCGTGATTTCCATGCCGGAAAGCGGCGCGGGGGGCCTTGTTCCGGATGGTTCGCCCGGACGGGAGGGAGTGATATGTTGATACGGCGCATCAAGAACTATCTGACGGATATGACGCATTTGCGCAAAGACGATGTCATCCTGGCGGCGTATCCGAAAACCGGCAGCACGTGGGTCCGGTTCATCTTGTGTAACCTGATCAGCCTGAACGAGTGGGACGGTAAAATCGTCGATTTCGAAACCCTGAACGACACACTTTATTCCTTCGGGCAGGGCCGCCTTCCCCAGGAATGGCCCTACCGCACCTTGCCCCGCGTGGTGGTGACCCACCGCCTGTACCGCTGGCCCTTGTTCCGGGACCGGAAGGCGGTGCTGGTGATCCGGGACCCGCGGGACGCCATGATTTCGCGTTTTCACTACGAATCCCAGAAACGGCCGGATCATCATCCCTTCAAGGGGACGTTCTTGGAGTTCCTGCGCCACCCCCGTTTGGGGCTGCCCGGCTACTTCCATCACTACCGGACGTGGAAGGATCACGTCCAGACCGTGGTGAAATACGAAAATTTGAAGAACCGCCCCGAAGAGGAACTCCAAAAAATCCTGGATATCCTGGGGATTCATCCCGATCCCTTGGCCCTGCGGGAAAGTATCCAACGCTCCAGCATCGAAAAAGTCCGCGCCATCGAGGACCAGGTCGGGCATAAACGGCGGGAAGCCTCGCACGTGGAGGGTTTCAAGTTCACCCGCAACGGACGGGCGGGCCAATGGCGGGACGTGTTCACCGCCGAGGAAATCCAGGTATACGAAGAGTGCCGGCGGCGGTACCGGTTCGATTTATACCACGAAGAATGAGACCGGCCGGCGGATCGTGGCCGGGGGGATTCCTGGGGAACAGGATCGGATCATAACGGAGTTTGGCAACAGCGGTTTTGATTTCATTCTGTTTTGTGCGCATGAAATGTTGTCCAATTCTGGCGTTCCAAGCCGGATTGTTTTCGGAAGCGGTTCATTCCCCTCATCGCGATTCGGCATCCAGGACAAACAAATAAGTCTCGGCCAACGGCGCGGATTCCAACCATCCTATATAAAAAATGAGTGACGAATCATGGATATGCACTGGCATGACCTACACAACGCGGAAAACCAGTATGCGCGGGAAAGCCGGATGTCCCTGCGGGATGTCTTGAACATACTCTTCAAACACAAGGGGAAGATCGCCGTATTTTTCATGGCCACGGTCTTGGCGGCGGCGTTGTACGTGTTTCTGTCCCCATCCCGCTATGTTTCGGAGAGCAAACTGCTGATCAAGGTGGGCCGCGCCGCGTCGCTGGATCCTTCCGTGGTCGGACCGATTTTTCCCATCGCCCAGCAGCGGGAAAACGAGGTCAACTCGGAAGTGGCGATCCTGAAAAGCCGGATCATCGCGGAGCGGATTGTGGATGAGATCGGTCCGGACTATTTCATGTCCGCGGAGCCGGAAACCGAAAGCGGCACGCGGCTGTCGCGCTCCCTGGAGGTCCTCCGCGCCGGCCTGGGCGCCGTGAAAAGCGGCGTGAAAAACATGATGATTGCCACGGGCCTGGCCACGGAACTTTCCCCCCGCGAACAGGCGGTCATGCGGCTGTTGGAAAACCTGGGGGTGGAGCCGGTCGAGGACAGCAACATCCTCAAGGTCTCGATGCAGGAAACCGCTCCGGAGACCGCGCGGCGGGTGTTGGCCAAGGTGTTGGACGCGTACCAGGAGCATCACATCGAGGTCCACCGCTCGCAGGCCCCGCCCGATTTCTTCGAGGCGCAATCGGCGCGCATGCTGGAGCGGATCCAAGCCAAGGAAAAGGAACTGGAGGACTACCGGACCCAGCACGGCATCGGATCGGTCCTGGAGCAGAAAAACGAGGTGATCGCCCAGATCGGCAGCGTGCAGCGGGAGCTGGATACGCTCGGCAGCCGGATGGAAGGCTCGCGCGCGCGGATCGCGGCGTTCAACCAGATCTTGCATAAAAATCCCATCGAACCGGTGGAACTGAACCGCACGGAAGGGAAAACCAACTATTACGCCGATGCCCTGCGGGAAGAGTGGATGAAACTCAAGGTGCAGGAAACCCAGCTCGCCAGCCGGTATTCGGACAACAACAAAAACCTGAAAGACCTCCGCGAGCAGATCAAACTCCTGGAATCCATGATGAGGCAGGCCAACGCGACCCACACGGAGGTCACCTCGGGCATCGATTCGAACCAGAAAAGCCTCCAGCACCTGTTGAACCTGGAACAATCCGACCTGGAGGCGATGAAAGACCAGGAGAAATATCTGCTGGGAGTGATGGAGGCCCGCCGGAACGAGCTGAACGAATGGACCCGGCGCGAGTTTGTCATCAAACAGTTGCAACGCGAACTGGATGCGTTGAACTCGGAGTATAACGAATTCCTCAACAAATATCAGCGCGCGAAGGTCAACGCCGCGCTGGACGAGAGCAAGGTCTCCAACGTCTCCATCGTGCAGCCGCCCACCCTGCCGTTCGAAGCCGCCGCGCCCAAGAAACTCTTGATCCTGCTGATCGCCCTGGTGGCGGGCAGCCTGGGCGGCGTCCTAATCGCCATGGCCAAGAATTACTTCGACGATTCGCTGCAGACCAACGAGGACATCCAGCAGCGGCTGGGATTGCCGGTCCTGTCGGCCATGTCCTACAACGCCACGGGGCAAACCGCCGACGAGCGCCTGATGGTGATGTACCACAACCTCAATCTGATGTTCCCCAGCGAGAAGGGGCGGATCGTCCAGTTCATCAGCGCCAACCGGGGGGAAGGGACCACCACGCTGGTGAAGGAGCTGGCGCGGGTCGCGGCCGAGAAATTCCACAACCAGGTCCTGTGGGTCACCATGGAACCGGGCCTGGCGGAGGAACCTTCCCGCAATGGAAAAAAGGGACCGTCCGGGACGCCCCCGGCGGATCTGCTGCGCGGCGGGATCCTTCCCCTGGGGGAGAACGGCGTCCATGTCAGTTCCCTCCGGGTGCAGCCTTCGCTGGGGATGATCGATTCCCGCGTGTTTGCCCAAACATTGGCGGCTCTGCGGGAGGAATATGACCTAGTCCTCATCGATTCGCCCGCCGCCTCGATGTCGGCGTACGGGATGACCCTGTCCCGCAACTTCGACGGCGTGGTGCTGGTGGTGGAGGCGGAAAAGACGCGCTGGCAGGCCACCGCCCATCTCCGGGACATGATCCTTCACAAAGGGGGGAATGTCCTCGGGGTGATCTTGAACAAGCAGCGGTTCCATATCCCGCAATTGATCTACGAGCGGTTGCTGTAGAACCGGCGTCCCCGAATCAGCATCCTTCAGCGCGAACCGCGGGAACCGGTCCGGACGTTTCCGGACCGGTAGGGAGAATCCATGCCGACGATACCGGCCGAAGCGGGTCCACACGCGGCCTGGTGGCGGCGGGCGCGGCTCCGGTTGAGCCGGCCGTCCCTGCGCCAGGGCGTGATGGCCTTGTCCAACCAGGGGATCTGCAGCGCGAACAATTTTCTGACCAGCATCCTCGTGGCGCGGGCCTGTCCGGCCGAGCAGTTCGCCATGTACATGCTGGGACAGACCGTCGTGAACTTTTTCAAAACCACGCAGAACTCGCTGATCGCGACGCCCTACACGTTTCACAGCCAGAAGCTGAACGGCGCGGCGTTGAAGCGATACTCGGGCAGCACGCTCGCGCACCAGGCGGCCTTGTCGGGGGTGGCGTTCGTGGGATCGCTGCTGGGGGCGGCGGGGGCGCGGGTGTGGTACAGCGTGGATTTCGCCTGGGTGTTCGTGGCCCTGGCCTTCGCCCTGGCGTTCATCCTGATGCGCGAACTGATCCGGCGGATCTGTTTCGCTACCTTCCGCATCAACGACGCCTCGTGGTTCGACGCGGTGGTGACGGTGCTGCAGGTGGGCCTCATGGCCGGGCTGGCCTGGGCCGGGCGGCTGTCCGCGGCATGGGCGTACCTGGCGGCCACGGCGGCCTGCGGGGTGGTCAACGCGTGGTGGCTGCGCCAGAACCGGCTGTTGTTCCACTTCGAAACGGCGCGCTGGCTGGACGATTGGAAGAAAAACTGGGCCCTGGGGAAATGGATTTACGCCAGCCTGATCATCACCCTGCTCGCCGGGGCCGCCTATCCCTGGCTGCTCTTGATCTTTCACGGCCCCCGCGCCACCGGGATCTGGGCCGCCTGTTTCGGCATCGTGAACCTGGGCAATCCCTTCCAGCTGGGCATTCAGAACTACCTGGCCCCGAAAATCGCCCATGCCTCGGCCCGGCGGACGGGAAGGCGTTTCCACCTCTACCTGCTCAAGATCACGGCGGTGTATGTGGGGATGATGCTGCCCTACAGCTTGTTGTTCCTGGCGCTGGGGGATCCCCTGGTGTCGCTGATGTACGGCAACCTGTACGCGGGCCAGGGCGCGGTCATCGCCCCGCTGGCGTTGAATATCCTCTTCGCGTCGACCTCCTACACCTTCTCCACGGGCCTGATCGCGATCGGCCGCGCGGATTTGAATTTCTACTCGAATATCTGTTCCCTGATTTTTTTGTTCACCGCCGGGATCGGGCTGGCCTATCAGTTCGGGCCGGTGGGCGCGGCGTATGGGTTCTTGGGCGGGAACGTGCTGATCACGGTCATGCGGTACGCGGTGTTCTGGAGCCATGTGGAAAGGGGGGAGGCCCCGGCCGGCGGCCGGGCGGGCGCGTGATGGAAAAACCGGACAGCCGCGTGTTTCATTTTTTCTACAGCATCCCGCTGGTGGCGGCGGTGTCGCCGGTGCTGGCCAAATTTCAGGTGATGGGCCTCAACGGGACGGGCTATGTCTGGCCGGCGGTGTTCCTGGCGGCGGTGATGATCGTCTTCACCTTGAAGAAACGGGTGTACTTTCCCATGGGGATCTGGGGGCCCTGGACCCTGTATGTGGTGTTCGTGCTGCTGTGGTCCGATTTCGACGCCCGCTACGCGATGCAGAACGTCTTCCAGATCACCACGCCCTTCTTCGTGGGAATGGCGGCCTCGGCGGCTTTTTATCACGAGTCGTTTTTGAAAAAGTACCTGGAGGCCTACCGGTACGGATTCGCGGCGCTGGTGGTCTTGTTCTTCCTGTTCGTCCTGATGCCGAAAGTCACCCGGCATCCCTTCTTCGCCATCTGGCAGCCGACCGGTTCGCGCACCTACGCCCTGGTGATCGTGATCACCACGGTGTTTCTGGTCTGTGATTTTCAGCACGCCTTGTGGAAACGGGCCGTGTATTGGGGGGCGTGTGTGTTCATGGCTTTCCTATCGGGCGGTCGGATGGCGACCTTCTCGACCCTGATCGTCTGGCTGCTGTTTCCCTTTACGCGCGCGAATTGGCCCAAGGAAATGCTGCAAAAGGCCGTGGCCGTGGCCGTCATTCTGCTGGTCGGCGCCGGTTTGTTTTACACGCCCCATTTCCAGGCCCGGTTTTTCAAATCCGGGCATGGAACCTTGTCCGATCTGATTCATGGAAAATTCCAAAGCGCCGGGCGGTTCGACCTGCAGGACAAAAGCCAAGTGGAACCGCTATGGAACCAGGCCATGGACAAGGCCCGGCCCTACCTGCTGGCCGGCGGGGGATCGGGCTATCTGCAAGACCAGATGCAGAAACCGGTGAATGATTATCTGCGGGTGTTGGCCGATTACGGGCTGATCGGCCTGGCCTTCTTTCTCGGCGCCATGGTCCTGCAACTGGCGGCGGCCTTCGTGTATTACAACCGCGTCGAGGATCCCACCTTGAAACAGGCCTTCGCCACCCTGTACGCCGGCCTGATGATCCTGCTGCTGGTCACTCTGACCGAAAACAGCTTGACCTATTGCCTGTATTTGCTGAATCCCATTTTCGCCCTGATCGGCGCGGCGTACGGCGTCATGCGGCGGCGGACATTTTTCCCCTCCCAGGAGGTCACGAGCCATTAAGGTTCTTCAAGTTCATAACTATTACCGTATCCGGGGCGGCGAGGAAATCGTCATGGAACAGACCACGGCCTTGCTGCGGGAGAAGGGCCACCCGGTGGAACTCTTCACCCGGGACAGCCGCGATATCGCTTCCGGCTGGCGGGGGGCGTTGCGGACGGCGGTCAGCGGCGTTTACAGCCGGGCCGGCCGGGCCGGCTTGCGCGAGACGCTCCGGTTGTTCCAGCCGGATCTCGTGCACGTGCATAATGTCCATCCGCTGATCTCTCCCTCGGCGCTGGCCGCCTGCCGCGCGGAACAAGTCCCCGTGGTGATGACCTGCCACAATTTCCGCCTGGTCTGTCCAGCCGGGATTTTGTTCAGCCACAACCGCAACTGCCACCGGTGCCTGGGGGGGCGCGAATATTGGTGCGTCCTGCGCAATTGCAAGCAGAATCACGCCGTCAGCATCAGTTACACGCTGCGCAACTGGGTGCACCGCCGTTTCCGCCTTTTTCTGGACAACGTGACGCACTTCATCACGCTTTCCCGTTTCCAAAAAAACATCCTGGCCGGCGAGGGCTTTCCGGAGGACCGGATTTCCATCCTCCCCAACATGATCGCGCTTCCGAAGCGGAACGGGGAACCGGATAACCAGAATCCCTTCGCCCTGTTCGTGGGCCGGCTTTCGGTTTCCAAAGGCATCGAGGTTTTGCTGGAGGCGGCGCGCCGGGCCCCGGAGATTCCGGTCAAAGTGGCGGCCGATACGTCCAATCTGGCCGAATTGAAACTGGAGATCCCGCCCCACGTCGAGCTGCTCGGCCGGAAGGACAAGGCGGAATTGGACGCGTTGTACGCCCGGGCGCGTTTCGTGATCGTCCCCAGCCTGTGTTACGAGGCCTGCCCCATGGTGGTGTTGGAGGCCATGGCTCATGGGCGCCCGGTGGTGGCCTCCCGCACGGGCAGCATCCCCGAACTCGTGGACGGGGGCGAAACCGGTTTGTTGTTCGAGGCGGGGAACGCGGCCGATTGCGCGGAGAAAATGAAAACCCTGTGGAACAATCCCGCCGCGGCCCTGGCGTACGGCCGCCAGGCGCGGGAACGGGCGGAACGGAATCACAATCCGGACCAATACTATCAGCGGTTGCTCGCCATCTATCAAACCGCGATTGGAGCGCCTCATGAATAGAATGCTCGATTTCGGCATGATGAAACGGTTGACGAACTGGTCCACCCTCAGCGGCCGTTGGAGTCTCTCCAAGACCTGGTGGGACCTCAAACGCTTCGGCATGACCCCGGACAAGATCTGGCGGCGCAGAGGCCGTCCCGGCCTGCCCCGGATCTTTTGCGTCAGCATTCCCAAGGCGGGCACTCATCTGTTGGAACGGATGCTCTGCCTGCATCCGCGGCTCTACCGCAAGTTCATGTCCACCCTGTTCAATTCCCACCTCGACAAGTACCGCGGTCTCGCCAACATCGCGCGCGGCCTCAAGCCCGGCCAGATCCTCGTCAGCCATCTGCACTACTCCGAACAGCGCCGCCAGGTGCTGGCCGATCAAGGGATCAAAGTCCTCTTCATGATCCGGGATCCCCGCGACGTGGCGGTTTCCGAGGCGTTTTATATCCGCCGGAAAAAAGACCATTACCTCCATTCGCTGTATGCGCGGGAGCCCGATCTGCGCAGCGCGCTGCTCTTGGAAATCCGGGGCGACGCGGCGGCGGGGCATCCCCCGCTTGGTGAGCGCCTGGGTTCTTTTCTCGGCTGGATGCGGGAGCCTTCCGGCGTGGTGCGTTTCGAAGACCTGATCGGTGAGGAGGGGGGCGGGGGACGGCAAACCCAAATGGAGGTCATTCAGCGCTTGTTCGATTTTCTGGAGATGGACATCTCCCCGGCGGAAATCGACAAAATCCGCCGGGGACTCTTCTCCGGCGCCAGCCCCACGTTCCGGAAAGGAAAAATCGGGGAATGGCGGAAGCACTTCGACGAGGAAATCACGGATCTGTTCAAACAGACCGCGGGGGAAATGTTGGTCCGGTACGGCTTCGAGAAAGATCTGGATTGGTAGTTGATTTCCCCCGTTCCACCGGGTGTATTCTCCATCGCAAGGATCACGCGCCGGTAGCGCGGTTCCCCTTCGGAGAATACGATATCCTCCATAAGAACTAGGTTCTGTTGAGTTTTCGGCATGAATGAGGTACGGAAATGCGGAATGGCCGTTCCAGCGCCAGTAGCGCTATGGAACTAACCCAGGGCTTCAGCCCTGGGAGATGGCCGGGACCCAGGTAACCCATTCCCTCTCCCTCTGGGAGAGGGTTAGGGTGAGGGAAGCCCGGAAAGGACGCCCTATTGGCTTTTCGTACCATCGATTAACCTGTTGCGTTTTGCTTATTTGATCTGCGTTGGAAAAACTCAACAGAATCCAGGCGTGTCCGGAAATCTCTCCCGCTGTCCGGGACACAAACGGGGAACGCGCCGCCATGAACGATCACCCATTCGACGCGCCGCTGCGGGAATTGTACCGGTTGTTCTTTTCGATCGAACAAGCGGTGGCCTATATTGCGGCCGAGATCCTGAAACTCGAAACCGGGCCGGATACGCGGGCGGCCGTGGTGGCTTTGTGCGGCCGCTTCCGCGGCCTCCTGCAGAACGTGCGCCAGGAAATCGACGCCCTGGTGGATATCCTGCTGATCCCCGCTCACCCCGGACAAGATGAAGCGGCCGGGGCCGTTCCCTCCGGCGATCCCCGGGCGCCTCTCGGGCGGATCGACAAATGGCTGCGGGATGGCATCGAGCCGATGCACGCCCTGGTGATGGATCTGCGGGAACGGGAGAAGACGGATCCGGGCATCCAGCCGGTGTTGATGTTGTGCCAGTGCCTGGGCGCGGATATCCTGGCCTTTTATTCGGAAATGAAGGAGCCCCTGCGCGTCATCGCGGACCAATGGCCGGCCCGTGAAAAAACCGAATGACGGAATCCCATGAATCCATTTCGCCCGGTCAACCGGAGGGCATCCGGTTTCACGCTCATTGAACTGCTGATCGTCGTGGCGATCATCGGCATTCTGGCCGCCATCGCCGTCCCCAACTTCATCAACGCCCGCCTGCGCGCCTTGTTGTCGCGCGTGTACGCGGAACACCGCATGCTGGAGGACGCGCTCACGGCCTATCACCTCGATGCCAACGCCTATCCGGTGGACAACGGAACCGGTGTCATCCGCCCGCCGAAAAGCACGATCGACTTCAACGGGATCAAACAAACCCTCACCGGCATCGGCGTGCTGACCACCCCGGTGGCCTATGTTTCCCGGATTCCCGAAGATCCCTTCATCCCGCTGGACAATCCCAAGACCAGCTGGATCGAGTGCTACGTCTATTTCGGTTCCAACGCGCCGTTCCCCTACGGGACGTTCGAGGGCCGGGCCTATTACATGTTTTATTCCATCGGGCCGGACGGCCTCTGGCAAGCCGGATTCGGCGACGACCGGTACGACGTCTCCAACGGGCTGATCAGCGCGGGCGACATCATCCGCGTCGGCCCCTCCCTGCGGACCAGCGCCGGCGGATGAGGGGATGGCGGGGGAAAATTTGGCCGGATGGTTTCCGGAGAGGAATTCGTAAGATATCATTATTCATGAGATAACATGGTCCAGATGGATTCCCGATGTTCCGGTTGACAGGACTCTGGATCATGTGATGACGCAAAGGAGCCTATACTCACCATGAGAAACTCATCCGTCCCGAACCGCGCCGCGGGATTCACCTTGATTGAATTGCTGATCGTCGTGGCGATCATCGGCATTCTGGCGGCCATCGCGGTCCCCAACTTTTTGAACGCGCAGATCAAGGCCAAGGTGGCCCGCACCTATTCGGACATCCGCAGCATCTGCACCGCCTTCGACATGTACAATCTGGACAACAACGCGTACCCGTTTTTCGGCGGCACGGCGTGGGGGTCCGACTCCATCTATCACTGCATCACCACGCCCATCGCCTACATGGCCTCGATCCCCTTGGATAATTTCCTCAATGAGCGTGTGGGCGATTCGGCCCAGCACAATCACGCGTTTTTTTACCCCGCGTGGAACGTGAAGGAAGTCGTGAAAGCCGGATGGACCTGGGGTTGCCCGGGCGTGTGCAACGCGGTGCGGGCGGGCAGCGTGATGCTGGTGCTCTCCTCGGGCCCGGACCGGCATGAGGACATCGCTACCCAGGCGGACGGGATATTGCCTTACAGCGCCAGCAACGGCTTGGTCTCCAACGGTGATATCTACCGCTTCACGCCCGGCTCCCAGAGCGGGCAATAATCCGTCCGGGCCTGCCATCCGGCTGGGACAGTCACCGGCCGCGTTTCCTTATGAAGTCCGGCGGCTGTCAATCGGATGAGGGGATCAATCCCGAAAACCCGCGGGGCGCGCCACCGCGCGCCCCATCTGTTTTATCCGGCTTTATTCTGGGTATCAGGAGGGTGCATGACCACTCCCTCTCCCTCTGGGAGAGGGTTGGGGTGAGGGAAGCCCTGAAAGGGCGCCCTATTGGCGTTTCGTGCCATCGATTAACCAGTTCTGTTTTGGTAATTTGATCTAGGCCGGAAAAAATCGACAGAACATCATTCCCCCTGCTCGACCCCGTCCCTGCCGCCGAAATCCGGCGTTCCTACTGTTCTTCCGCCTTCCCCCGGTTGTCGAGCACGCGCTTGGCTTTGCCCGCGAAGCGTTCGAGGGTATGAGGATCGACCAGTTCCACCGTGGCGCGGATGCCGGCCACCTGCTGGATCTCCCGGGCGATGCGCTGCTTGAGGGCCTGCATCTTGGACATCATGTCGGAGAAGTCCTGCGGCCGGATTTCCACCCGGACGGTCACTTCGTCGAGGGCGTTGGGCCGGTTGATCTCGATCTGGTAATGAGGCGTGGTTCCCTCCACCCGCAACAGGGCTTCCTCGATCTGGGACGGGAAGACGTTAACCCCGCGGATGATGAACATGTCATCGGTGCGTCCCGTGATCCGGCTCATCTTGATCGTGGTGCGGCCGCAAGGGCAGGGAGCGTAACACAGGGAGGCGATGTCGCGGGTGCGGTAGCGGATCATGGGCATCGCTTCCTTGGTCAGGGCGGTGATGACCAACTCGCCTTTTTCCCCTTCGGGCACGGATTCCAGCGTATCGGGATCCAGGCATTCGACGAGGAAATGGTCTTCCTGAATGTGCATGCCGTCCCGGGCGAAACATTCGCCGCTGACGCCGGGACCGATCACTTCGCTGAGGCCGTAGTTGTTGAACGCGGCCAGGTTCAACTCCCGTTCGATCTCGACGCGCATGTCCTCGGTCCACGGTTCACCGCCGAAATGAGCGTACTCCAAGGGCAGCTCACGGGGATCGATCCCCCGTTCCTGGCAGACATCCGCCAGGTAGAGGGAATAACTGGGGGTGCCCACCAGTACATTGGCTTCGAGGTCGCGGATCAGGTCGATCTGGCGCGATGTGTTCCCCGCCGAGGCGGGCACGATGGCCGCGCCGACTTTTTCCACGCCGTAATGGAGGCCGAAGCCCCCCGTGAACAATCCGTACCCAAAGGCGATGTGCACGGTATGCTCGGGCCGCAGGCCGCCGGCCACCAGGAATCGGGCGCATAAATCCGCCCAGGTTTGCAGATCCTTGGCCGTATACGCGACGAACGTAGGTTTGCCGGTGGTGCCGGTGGAGCCGTGAATGCGGGCGATCTGTTCCCGGGGCACGGCCAGCAGCCCAAGGGGATAATGCTCGCGCAGATCGTTTTTCACGGTGATGGGCAGGCGGCGCAGGTCATCCAGCGTGCGGATGGAATCGGGAGTGATCCCGGACTTCTGAAACGCCTGCTGATAGAACGGAACCCGCGCGGCCTGGGCCACGGTTTCCCGCAGGCGCTGGATTTGGAGGGCGGTCATCTGGTCCCGTGGGGTGGTTTCCGCGGTGTCCCAGATTCGATTATCGAAGGGAGAAGGTGAAAAAACGGGTTTGGATACAGCCATGGGGAAAATACCTGGATCGCCGGTTGGATTTCAGTTGGATTCCACGTGATTGAAGAGCTCGACCGAGCCCACGACATTGACGCCCTCGGCCTGCAGGCAACGCACGGCGTGATCGGCGTTCTCGAAACGGAATATGAGGATCGCCTTGTTGCCGCGCTTGAACGTGAAGGCGTACACGTACTCGATGTTGATCCCGTGCTTGTCGATCACGTCGAGGATTTCCTTCATCCCCCCGGGCCGGTCGTCGACCTCGATGGCCACCACTTCCGTCACGTTCACCACGTGCCCGGCCTTTTCGAGGATTTCCTTGGCTTTCTGCCAATCCTTGACGATCAACCGCAGAATGCCGAACTGCTGGGTGTCGGCCAGGGTCAGTGTCAGAATGTTGATATTCTCCCGCGCCAGGAGGGCGCACGGCACCGCCATCTGGCCGGCCTTGTTTTCCAGAAAGAGCGAAAGTTGATGAATTTTCATCGATCCGTCTCCAATTTGAATGATGTGAATCGTGTTTCCCAGGTCCGCGGTGGATTCCCGGCTCCGGCCGGGGGAGAGGACCGGCCGGATTACAACTTGCGGTTATCGATCACACGCTTGGCCTTGCCCTCGCTCCGGGTGATGGAATGGGGCTCGACCAGGCGGACATGCACGTGGATGCACAGGGTTTGCTCGATCGCCTTGGACAATTTGCGCTGCAGGTCCTCGAGGGCGCGGATTTTGTCGCTGAACACTTCGGACGTCACCTCCACCTGCACTTCCATTTGATCCAGCCCTTTGTCCCGGGTGAGGATGATCTGGTAATGGGGCAGGGTGCCCTCGGCGGAGAGCAGCGCCGTTTCCACCTGCGAGGGATACACGTTGACGCCGCGGATGATGAACATGTCGTCGCTGCGCCGCCCGATCCGCTTGATCCGGCGGACCGTCCGACCGCAGGCGCACGGCTCCGTAATGAAGGCGGTGATGTCGTGGGTCCGGTACCGCAGAACGGGCATGGCCCGCTTGCTGAGCGTGGTCAGCACCAGCTCGCCCTCCGCCCCGTCCGGGGCGGGCTCGCCGGTTTCGAGATCGATGATCTCCGGGTAGAAATGGTCTTCGAAAATATGCAGGCCCGCCTGGTGTTCGCACTCGATGGCCACGCCCGGCCCGATGATTTCCGACAACCCGTAGATGTCGTAGGCCTTGATCCCGCTCATCTCCTCGATCCGCCGGCGCATGGCCTCGGACCAGGGTTCGGCCCCGAAGACCCCCGCCCGGATGGGGAGGTTCTGGATGCGGACGCCCATCTCCTCGGCCCGCTCGATCAGATGCAGGAAATAGCTGGGCGTGCAGCAGATCGCCGTGACGCCGAAATCCTTCATGATCATGATCTGGCGGTCGGTGTTGCCGCCCGAGATGGGGATGACGGTCGCGCCCAGTCCCTCGGCGCCGTAATGCGCGCCCAGCCCGCCCGTGAAGAGGCCGTAGCCGTAGGCGTTTTGGATGATGTCGCCCCGGTGCAGGCCGCAGGCCGCGAAACTGCGGACCATGACGCTGGTCCACACGTCGATGTCCTCCTGCGTGTAGGCCACCACCGTGGGCTTGCCCGTGGTTCCGCTGGAGGCGTGCAGGCGCACGATTTCATGAATGGGACTGGCGAACAGGCCGAAGGGATAGTTGTCCCGCAGGTCCGACTTCAACGTGAACGGCAGGTGGCGGATGTCCTCCACCGTGCGGATGTCCGAAGGCTTGATTCCCTTTTCGTCCATGCGCTGGCGGTATAGGTGGACATGGTTGTAAACCCGTTCCGTCACCGATTGGAGGCGCTTGCTCTGCTGTTCCTTTAGTTGGGGAAGGGGGAGAAAGTCGGGCGTGCTGGCGGGATGAAAGCCACCGGGTTTGTCATTCCACATTTCTTTCATGGGTGGATGCGCTCACTGGATGTATGAATTGGACTGACTCAGGCTACCCAACCACTATACCATGCATTTTGTGCGGGAAAAGAAGACCGGACGGAAATGAGACACGGACGCCGGAGATGCCCGGTCAGGCGGGATACTTCCCCAGCCGGCGCCACAGCCACCGGTGGACGTGATGGGGAAACCGCACCGGTTCGATGAACATCATGATGCACTCGTGATGGATCACCTTCATGCCGTGCTTTTCGCAAAACCGGATGGCGTTGTCGGTTTCCGATCCTTGCTGCAGCCAGATCCAGGGAATCTCGGCCATGGCGGCGTATTGCACGACTTTCTCGGTGGCCGCCGGCGGGACCACGATCAACGCCCCGTCCACGGGATCGGGAATGGCCACAAAATTCGGGTAGCAGATTCTCCCTTCGAACAGTTCCATGCGCGGATTCACCGGAAACACACGGTGTCCGCGGGCGCGCAATTCATAAAAGGCCCGGTTGGCCAACTTAAAGCGATTCCGGGATATGCCGGCCACGGCAATATTTTTCTGCCGGAGAAAATCCTCCACGTCCTTTTTTGCCGTCATGATGTCAACCTCGGTGCGCATGATGGGATGCCCTGTTTGAACACCACCATTATACATATCTTTCATCAGGTCGTGGAGCGTCCGGCCGCAAAAGCCTTCAAATTAATCTCCAGGATTTTTTCCGGGAGATTGGCGCGCAGGGCCGCGAGCCAATAATCTTCCTCCACCGGCAGGCGGGTGCTCAGGAGGCCCAACAGCGCGACATTGAGTGTCCGGGGATTGGAAAGCACGGCCGCGGCAATCGAGGAGGGATCGATCAGCACACCGTCCGCGCGCAGGCGGTTCCGGTTGGTTTCCACCTGGTCCTCGGCCAGCACGACCAGGAAATCCGCCTCGCCGCCGGGGATCATGGGGCTGAACACCCTGGGCCCGAAGCGGACATCGCTGTTCACCGAGCCGCCCCGCTGGCTCATCCCGTGGACTTCGGCTTTTTTAACGTCATAGCCCGCGCGGAACACCGCGTCGGCGAGAATATCGGAGGCCTTGATGACCCCCTGGCCGCCCAGCCCGGCGACGACGACATTGATGACGTGATTCAACGGTTGGATTTCCGGCATGATCGATCAGGTCTCCCGCGAGGCGTATTGGCAATCGGAATTCGATTGCGCGGCGGCGGCTTCGTATTCCCGGATCTTGCGCGCGGCCAGGAGGCACGACCGCCGCGCGATCACCAGGGCCAGTACTTCTTTATCCAACAAGTTCTGGATCAGGTCTTTCAAGGCGTCCGCTTCCATGACCGGATCGAGCGTGTGCACGTGGGGAATCCCCAGCGACCGCGCCAGGTCCTCGAACTCGATCTTATGGGCCGGCGAATGGTCCAGCGACCGCCCGGTCCCTGGATGTTCCTGCAGGCCGGTCATGGCGGTGGTCGAGTTGTCGAGGATGATCACCACGTGGCCCGTGGGGGGCGGGTTGTACACCATCTCCGCCAGGCCGGTGATGCCGCTGTGGATGAAGGTGCTGTCGCCGATCACGCTCACCACCCGCCGCGCCTGGTCCCGGGGCAGCACGTGCCGCAGTCCCAGCCCCGCCCCGATGCTGGCCCCCATGCAGACACAGGTGTCCATGGCCTGGAAGGGAGGCAACACGCCCAGGGTATAGCAGCCGATATCCCCCGACACGATGCAATCGAGATCGTGCAGGATCTGGAAAACCGAGCGGTGGGCGCATCCCGGGCACAACTGGGGCGGCTTGCCGCGCGGGGGAACCGGTTCCGGCGACTCGTCGCGGGCCAGAATGCGGCGCACCCGGTTCACGTTCAACTCGCCGAAACGGTACATCTCCGGCTTTCCTTCCACCGGGATGCCCGCGGCGCTGAGGGCGTTCACGAGGTACGGATCGCCTTCCTCGATCACCACGCAGCGGTCCACGGACTCCACGAACGAACGGATGCGATTCACCGGGAGTGGATACGTCATCCCCAGTTTCAAAACGCTCGCCCGTGGCTCCGCCTCGCGCGTATGCTGAAAGGAAATACCGGACGTGACGATGCCCAGGGGCTTGTCCCCCTCGATCAACTGATGCAGGTCCGAGTTCTCGTTCCAGGCGGCGATTTCCGCCAGTTTTTTACGCAGTTTCCGGTGGGCGGGACGGGCGTAGGCGGGGATCATCACCCGCCCCTCGATGTCCCGGACGAACGACGGTTCCGCCTCCGGCCCGGCAATCGCGCGCGGCAGGACGATCGACTTGGAATGGCACACCCGCGTGGTCACCCGGAGCATCACGGGCAATTGCCAGCGGGCGGAAATCCCGATCGCGGCGGCGGTGAAGTCGTAGGCCTCCTGCGAATCGGCGGGCTCCAGCATGGGTATGCCCGCGGCGGCCGCGTAATGGCGGTTGTCCTGCTCGTTCTGGCTGGACGCCATGCCGGGATCGTCGGCCGAAATCACCACCAGCGCGCCCGAGACGCCCGTGTAGGCGGCGGTGAACAGTGGATCGGCGGCCACGTTGAGCCCCACATGTTTCATGGTCACCAAGACGCGCGCCCCGGCAAAGGCGGCCCCCAAGGCCACCTCCATCGCCACTTTTTCATTCGGGGACCATTGGGCCTTGCCGCCGAGCTCGGAAAAATTCTCCAGGATCTCGGTGGACGGCGTGCCGGGGTATCCCGTGCCCAACGCCACCCCGGCGTTCTTGGCGGCCAAGGCGACCGCCTCGTTGCCGCTTAACAGAATGCGTTCCATCGTCGGTTTGATCATGAATTTCTCCCATCGGGGTTTATCGCTTCCGTCAACCACGCGGGGGGACGGATCGGCTTCCCCTCCGGATTGGTGAAGGCGTGTACCGTGTAGCCGCGCGCCACGGCGGATCCGGTCTCCGCATGCCGGATGGTGACATCGCACCGCACCCGCGCCTTGCCCGGCATCGACGCCGACGCGGTGATTTCCAGCAAGTCGTCATACCGGGCGCGGCCCTGGTATTCGACATGGGCTTCCACCAGGGGTAAACATACGCCCCGGCTCTCGATTTCCGTGTAGGGAAGCCCGCGCGAACGGAACAACTCGGTCCGCCCGCATTCGAACCACTCCAAGGCCCGGGAATTGTAAAACGTGCCCATCTGGTCCGTTTCGCTGTACCGGACCCGCAAATGAAACGTATGGCTGGCGTCTGGCATGCGTTTCCACTCGCTTTCTGGCCATGAGAGGGCAGTCCCCGGAAGCGCGCACGGGGAGGACCGGCGGATACCGGTTGATTTTTATTCCAAATCCAAGAAGATCAAGGCCGGTTTCACGGGGATCGAGAAGAAGGGCGGATTAAATGAGGCAAATCCGGGTAGTGCGTCCCGGTTGGTTTCAATGCGCCGCATATAGGACGTAGGATGGGTTAGCGCAGCGTAACCCATCGCGGTACCCCTCTCCCTCTGGGAGAGGGCCAGGGTGAGGAAATTTATGTAGGGGCGGACCTCCGGGTGAGCCGCGTTTAACGTATCGAAAGACGGACGCATTGATATGCCTTGCAGCGCGTTAGCTTATAAGGTCCCAGCCGAAAACAATGACCTCTCTGCCGCGGAAGACAGGCGGGTTCAGTCGCTGGTGGCCTGGGCCGTGATCGCCCTGGCGCTGGCCGGCCTCTTCGCGCTCGGCCGCCCGCATCCCTGGCTGGAAACACGCATGCGGTCCGCCCCGGCCGGTTTTTTACTCTTCTGGACGGTGTTTATCGCCTCCATCCTGATTTCCAACCGTTGGTCAGAAACGGTGTGGCATGGATATGTGTCTTTATGCGAGCGGGTGTTTCATCGCCTTCAACTCAAACCGTATTCCAGTAGTCTCTTTATCTATATGGCCAGCCTGCTTTTCTTCTGGTACTTCAGCATCCAGCGGACTGATTCCGGCGACATCCTCCAGTTCTCCCTCGAATCCGTCCAAGGCTCCGTGTTCCTGGTCGAACACGCGCCCCTTGAAACCTTGATCCGTTGCTGGTTGAGCGGGCTCCTTGTCTTTCTGCCGGGCTGGACGCTAATCGACTTGTTCCAATCGCTTGCTTGTCTCTACGGAAGCGTTTATGTGTTGCTGGTGTTACATACCGCCGCCCGGATTCCCCAACCCTACTCATTCCTGATTCCCCTGTTCCTCTTCATTTCACCGGTCCTCAATTTGTTCTGCGGGTATCTGGAAATCTACGGGCAGACCAATCTCGCCCAATTGATCTATCTCTTCGCCGGATGGTTCTTCCTGTGGGGACGGATTTCGATCTCGGCGGTCAGCTTCGGATTCGGCATCGCCTTGGCCATGGGCTTTTGGCATGGCGTCCTGGGGCTGGGCTATCTCTTTCTTCTGTGGACCTCCAGGAAACGTAACGGTCTCACAATCATTGACTTATGCCTGCAAGGGCTGCTCGTCGCGCTCCCCACGCTGATCGCCCTGGTCCTGCTGATCCCCTACGCCAATCCTTTCGCCGGCATCATCACCCGCCTGAGCAATCCGTCGGGCATGATTCCCCTCAGCCCCTCGGCGCGAGCCGCCGGTTATACGCTCTTTTCGGCCTGGCACCTCGCCGATTGGGCCAACGAGATGCTGCTGGTCATCCTCGCCCCGGTGGGATTGATCGTTGCCCGCGCGTTCAGCCATCCCCGGTTTCTTTTCCGCCGTAGCCATCCGCCGGAGTTGATTTTCTCCGCCCTGGGCGGCGCCGCTTCGTTTATCCTGGGTTTTTTGTATTATCCTGTTCTCGGATATCCGGTGGATTGGGATTTGTTTACCTTCATGTTTCCCTCCATCGCTCTTTGTGGAGTCGCCGCCATGAGTGAAGTGTCGCATGTACGGGTATGGAGAAAACGCGTCCTGGCTCTGGTGTTGCTGGCCGCGGCGCTCACCTCGGTGTGGATCCTGCAAAACGCCCTGTTCTGGCGTTATCCGGTGCTGGTCACCAAGGTGGGACCCGCCCTGAGCCCCTTCATCCCCGATTTTTATTACAAACAACTGATCGATATCCACCCCCAAAAGAACGAATCCTACCTCTACTGGCTCGCCGACCGGGCCTTGGAAGAATCGCCGGAGCATTACCAGGACATCCTGAAATTCATGGATGCCTGGACCATCTCCGCCCTGGCCATGCTGCCCCCTCAGGCCTTCGATCATCCCGGCTGGGCTTGCGACTTGGCCTTTCTGCCCGGACCGCCGGACCGGGTGCTGATATTCGATCAATTCGGCCGGATCTTTTCGTACCAGGAAAACCAGCCGCTGGAGTGGATCTTCGCGCCCAATAGCCGTGTGGACAGTTCCGTCACGGCCGCCGACATTCTCCCCGACGGCTCCGTGGCGATGTTGTGCAAGGACGGCCAAATCCTCACGGTGTCCCGCGATCTTTTGGAAAAGGGAGGGAGCGGGGGAGAAATCTGGCATCCCGTGGAGCGGCTCGGCCGTTTCCTGCCGCCTCCGCCCTCCTCCCGCAAACTGCCCGTGGAAATGGTGGACCTGGCCGTCCAGCGCGAAACCGGAATTCTCTGCGTGCTGGATAATTTCAACCGGGTTTGGGATTTCCACGGCCAAACCCTGCTCCTGGAAGGCTATCCTTCCTACAACCACGTCGTGGCGCTGCATTTGACCTTCGGCAACCTCCCGGTGACCATCGATGTCAATAACCGCCTTTCCTACGACCGGAACAAGATCCAGTTCCCGTTCGAAAACGACTGGTTCAATCCCATCATCCGGGATTTTCAATTCACCCCGGACGAAAAGGGGATGATCATCCTCGATCTGAACGGCAACCTGCATTACATCGGCGCGACGCCCATCTACCGGGACGTGGTGCTGCCCGGGGAAATCGTCGACCGCTACCGGCGGATGCTCGCCCTGCCCGGCCAGGACGCTCTGCTCCTGCTCGACAACCGCTACCGCCTCGTAAAGGCGGATCTCGATCCCAGCGGGGCGGTCTCCCGGCAGAAGATCGGTTCGATGATCGAGCGGGGGGCCTTGAGCTCCGCCTACAATACCTTGTCCGTCTTATGGAACAAATCCAGCCATTTCACTTCGATTTGCTATGACCTGATCGATACCGAGGTCATCCGCAACGTGGCCGGGCTGCTCATGTACCGGCCCAGCGACGCGATACCCATGTACGTCGATATGTTGCCCGTAGAGGATGATTTCATCGTCCTGCTCGATCGCTGGGGACGGCTGGTGTTTCTCAACAAGGGCGTTTTGTTCTTGCTGGACGGCTCCGGCCTGGTTTCCTGGCCGCGGACGGAGGCCATTGACGGCGCGTTGGGGGATCAGAAGATCCTCTTCCTATGCCAGGACGGCACGGTATGGCAATACCCGTTTCCCCGCTTTCTCGGAGAACAGAAATCGCCTTTTGACCGGACACCCTCCAAATGGGGCGATCTGCGGGATTATGCCGAGGGGGAACACTGGATCGGTATCGAAACCGTCCGGGGGGGAAGCGAACTATTGGCCCTGAGCGCGAACGGCCTCTTGCTGCGGCTGGATCTGACCGGCGGCGCGCTACTCGATCAAACGCGGCTCGAGACCAAGGGCAAGCCCCTCTTCGACATGGCCGCCCGGGATGAGGGAGATTTGTTCACGGTGGCCTACACCTCCCGGGAAGGCCCGGCCTTTGTTTACACCCAGGAAGACCGCCAAACCCACGAAGTACCTACAAGCCAGTTCGGCTGGGATGTGCTCAGCGACATTCAGTTTTCCGAGGAGAGAAACATCGTCCTGCTGGACCGGTACGGGGTGATCCATCAGTACAACCCCATCCTCCAGTTTTCCGACAAGCCTTATACGGTAATCATGGACGCCGCCGCCCTGCGCTTTTTGCCTTCACGTGACCGGGCCATCTGGCTGCGCAACAATGGCGACATGCGGCTGCTGCGGGTGAAGAAATAACGATTCACCACCCATCCCGATGGATGAAATCCTCCACCGGCAAGCGGGACTTCTTCAATTCCCCATCCGCCGGGTAGCCGACCGGCACGACCAGCATCACCGATTGCGTATGAGGGATATTCAAAACCTTCCGGACGAGGGTTTCGTCGAAACCTTCCATGGGGACCGTGGCCAGTCCCGCCGCCCGCGCCGCCAGCATGAAAACCATGGCGTTGAGCATCGTCTGTTTCGCCAGCCAGAATTGCTTATGCACCGCGGGAAACGCGGGCACTGGGCGGAACCAGCGGATCAAGGGCGGCAGGCAGGCCTTCCACAGCCATCCCAAACCCAGAGGACCATGCGAGAAGGTGAGGGACACATAATACCGCAACATCCCTTCGTATTTATCGGAAATCGCGCCCGCGGCCTTTTCCAGTTCCACCATGCGGTCGAGGTTGTTTTCCACCACGCGCCGGTCGCCGGTGAACACCACCGTGGCGGCCGCCTCGAGCACCTGTTTCTGCCCCATGCAGGCTTGGCATAACCGGGCTTTCACACCGGGGTCCATCACCAGGATGTAATGGGCCGGCTGCAGGTTGTAGCCGCTCGGCGCCCAATGACAAATGGCCAGCAACCGATGCAGCAACACCTCCTCGACCGGGTTCGGCTTGAATTTCCGCACGGCGCGCCGGGTGCGGACCAGCTCCTCGAATTCGTTCAGGGTCATGCCGGCCTCAGGTTTCCTGATGTGGGTTGTGTGTTCTCGGCCCGGTTGAGTCATTCTCAATTTAATCATAGCCAGTATGGATAACAACCAATCCGGTTGCCCACCTGGTTTTATATCACCCTTTTCGGGCTTCCCTCACCCTAGCCCTCTCCCAGAGGGAAAGGGAATGATTACTTTGATCGTCATTTTCCCAGGGCGCTGCTCTGGCCGGATTTTCACGTGCCGTTGGCGCTTGAATCACAATACTGAATTCAGGTGGATCCTGTATTATAAAAACTCAACAAGACCTCATACCCGAATTGGCATCTTATCATTAAACAGAATCCGGCCAACGTTCAACCTAATTCTACAAGCAGCCTTGACATCCGGCCCGGTTTTTCGTTTGCTACCCTATCATGCGGCGGCATACCCCTGATCCAGGCACAAGGGCGGCCTCAATGAATGAAGCGGCTCCCCTGCTGACTCCCAAGGTACGTTGGATCCTGAAATGGGCCGGGGTCCTGCTGGGATTGTACCTGTGCGCGTGGATCCTGTTTCTCAACACCACCACCGTCGCCTTGCTGGTGGTCAGTTTTCTCTTCGCTTATCTGTTGAATCCCTTCGTGGACTGGATGTCGAACAAAGGCATGCCGCGGGACAGCGCCGTGCGGATCGTAATTATCATCGCCGTCTTCCTGATCGCCGTCTTCCTGATGATCGTGGTGGGGCAGGTTTACAAACAAGCCGGTGAAATTCTGAATCCTCCCGTCCAAGATCCCAATTACGGTGGCGAATACCCCCTGCTGAAATGGTTCGATACCAAATTGTACCCCCTGTTGAAGGAATACGAGATCGTGGGGGACCGCAGCAGTGTCCGCGAGGCCATCAAAAAGACGTTTCAATGGATTCAGACCAACTATCCCAACTGGTTGCGGTCAGTTTGGGAGACTTTTCTGAATACGTTCACTGGTTTTGCCAGCTATATCGTCTGGATTTTGAACCTGCTCCTTGTCCCTGTGTTTACTTATTATTTGTTGCGGGACTACAACGTGCTGCAAGTCCATTTTTATGAAGCCCTTCCCCCCCATTGGCGGGTGAAGGCCGCCGATTGGATCAACGAATTGGACAAGGTCGTGGGGGGATTCATTCGGGGCCAGTTCAGCATAGCCCTGCTGCTCATGGCCTTCTACTCCGTGGGTCTATCGCTCCTGGGCGTGCCGCTTGGATTCATCCTGGGAATCCTCTCGGGCCTGGCCAACATGATTCCATACATGAGCGTGGTGGTCGGTTTGGTTCCCGCTCTGCTCCTGTCGTTTGTGGATGAACCCAACCACTGGATGAAACTGCTTTGGATCACACTCTATTTCGGAGCCGGCCAGGCTCTTGAAGGGTTTTACCTGAGTCCCCGGATCATGGGGCAAGAAACCGGCCTGCATCCGGTGCTGATCATGGTGGCTATCATCGTGGGCGGTTCGCTGATGGGCCTCACCGGCATTGTACTGGCGGTGCCCGTGGCCGCGATATTGAAGGTCATCGCCACCCGCTGGCATCACTCGTGGAAACAAGGCTGGCCGGACGAGGCCTGACCGCCGCCGCTTCCCTTTCCCCCGCTCCCGCTACAATAAAGAGGTTCATCCGGTAAGTGCGTACTTTTAGCAACCATGCCGGGCCGCTCTTCCGCCGGGCTGGCCGGGGAGATCAACTCCCCAATCCCCACTCCCTCGGGGAGAGGGCAAGGGTGAGGGAAATTGGTTGACGTGGACCTGGGTGTCCGCCCGGATGTCTTGCGTCCATGAATTCCCCTATCAGGAGGTTTTAATGTCCAAAACGGAAATGAAATACCGTCCCCTGGGGAAATGCGGGACGAAGGTCAGTATGTTCAGTTTGGGCGGATGGACCACGTTCGGCGAGAGCGTGAACGACAGCCGGGTCATCGGCGAAATCCTGCGCGTGGCGTTCGACGCCGGGGTGATCTTTTTCGACATGAGCGACATCTACAACAAGGGGGAAACCGAACGGGCCATGGGAGCCGTTTTGCGTGAATTTCCCCGCCATGGGCTGGTGCTCTCCAGCAAGGTCTTTTTCCCCATGAGCGACGATGTCAACGACCGTGGTTTGTCGCGCAAACACATCATGGAATCGGTCGAAAAAAGCTTGAAACGGATCGGCACGGACTACCTGGATCTCTATTTCTGCCATCGTTTCGATCCGGATACACCCCTCGAGGAAACCGCGCGGGCCATGGACGACCTGGTCCACCAGGGCAAGATTCTCTACTGGGGAACCAGCGATTGGACGGGCGCCCAGCTGCGTGAAGTCCACGCGATCTGCGAAAAACGCAATCTCTACAAGCCCCAGGTGGAGCAGCCCCGCTACAACCTCCTGTCCCGAAAGGCCTTCGAAACCGATGTGGCCCCGGCGGTGCTGGATCTGGGCATGGGTGCGGTCAGTTTCAGCCCCCTGGCTTATGGCGTCCTGACGGGGAAATACGACCAGGGCCTGCCTCCCGGCTCCCGCCTCGACCGCATCGAATGGACCCGCAAACGGTACTACACGGAAACCACGCTGCAACGGGTGAAGAAGATGAAGGATCTGGCCGGTCAGGCCGGCTGCACCCGCGCGCAACTGGCCCTGGCCTGGACCGCCTCCCGCCCGGCGATTTCCAGCGTCATCACGGGCGCGACCCGGCTGGAACAACTCCACGAAAACCTCGGCGCCCTGGCGGTGAGCATGACGGAGGACCTGAAATCCGCGCTGGATAATTTGTTCCCATTGGAAAATGACTAGGTTCTGTTGAATTATCGTAATGGTTGATTCACTGAAACAGGGGAAACCTTTTAAGCGCCAACGGCGCGTTAGAAGTTAGCCCAGGGCAACGCCCTGGGAAAAGGACGATAAAAGGAATCATCCCCTCTTCCCCTGGGAGAGAGGCAGAGTGAGGGAAGCCCCGAAAGGGTGGACAGAATCCTTACTCAGCAATCGAGTTGAGTCTTGCTCCTTTTGCGTACGGTAATAGCGCCGGCCTGGAGAGGAAATCATCGAACCTCTGGATTGGTCCTTCGTGCGCAGGGTGAAAACCAAGGTATCCCAATATGAATGTTTACCTTACCGCCATCTTGTTTTTATTCAGCCTGGCGTGGATCGGTAAAACCCTCAATCATCTGCCCGGTGATATTCTGCAGATGAAATTGGACGCGCAAGAGAAAAAATGGGGAGAATTCTACTCCGGCCTGGTGGTCTTCGTCTTCTACGGGCTGGGTTCCGTGGTGCTTTTCTTTCTATTTGTCTGGCCGGTGGTTCAGATCTTCATCCGGGCTGGAAAAGCGTTGATCTACGGTGTATGACCGGATACGGTCTCATCCGATAATGGAAATTCCCGGTTCGAAAGGTTCCTGTTGGACTCATAAAAACCGTTTTGGGAGGAAAATCAAATGTTCCAAGCCTTTGTATTGATTTTCAGCCTACTATGGATCGGGCTTTGCTTTTGCAGCCTGCCCTATGCGATTCGTTTTTTGAAAACGAACGCGCAAGAGAAAAAATGGGCCGAATTCTCCCTCGGCCTCTTGGTCCTCGTGTTTCTTTGGTTGGGCGCCCTGTTTGTGTTTTTCTTCTTTGTATGGCCGGTCATACATTTCTTTATAACGCTTGGAAATGAGTAGATTTACGTTGTTTGGCCGGTTTTGCTTTTCTTTGTTAAGTGAGTACTGCAGGGTGGACTCAAAGCGTGGTGCGGCCCACCACAAGTAACTTTCCCCTCTCCCCCCGGGAGAGGGCCAGGGTGAGGGAAAGCCCTCCAAAAAGATTGTACCCTCTCAATAGACCAAGGATTTTATACAGCCCCAGGATTTTAACCCTGAGGTAATTCTTTTTTCAATATCCCCCGGTTCACCAAATAGTGCGTGACGGGGAAAATCAACAGCATTCCCACGATGGGGATCACGCCGTTGAAGATCCGGCCGCCGCCGGTCCAAAATTCCGCCATCCGGCCCGTGGGCGTGAAGAACGACGCTTTCACCGTGAAAAAGCAAATCCACCCGCCGTGCAAGCCCGCCCCATACCACAGCGATCCCGTCTTCCATACCCCTTGGCAAAGCGCCATCCCCACCACGAACAGTCCCGCGGCGTCGGGGAACGGCGTGAAATGGCTCGCCATGTTGCGCAGCGACTGCCCGCACAGCCAAAATCCCGCCGTCCACGCCTCCGGTTGAACCGGCAGGATCGCTCCTTTCCCCTCAAGAAAGTGCAGGGACGAAAAGAGCAGGCTGGTGGCCACCGCCCCCCACTTCCAATCTCCCGCGCGGCACAAGGACAAAAAGATCAGGCCCCGGAACACATATTCCTCGATGGCGCTGACCAACGCGCCCCGGATGACGCCCTTGAACATCCGCTCTCCGAATTTACGGAGGGAAAACTCGGTGGCGATATCCCACGCGTTCAAGCCCACATAGAGCAGGGACAGCCCGGTCAGGAATCCAAACACCACCACGATTCCCACTCCCAGGTTGCTCCAACCGTCCCGCGAGAATGAAAATCCCACCCCCGCGGGATGTCGCATGCCCAGGGGCTTGCGGTAAACGATCAATCCGGCGGCGATCACGAGCATCCAGATCCGCCGGAAGACGCGGTCCGGGCCGTACTCCCAATTCGTCCCAATGGTCATGGCCCGCCAGGCCAGCGGGTGAAGCAGGCAGGCGAGAACCGAGGCCGCCACCAGGAAGATGACCACCTTCATCGTGGTGAGTAGGATTTTTCGGCGTTGATTCATGATGGAGGAACGATGGCACCAAGCAGCCCGAACGCCAAGCCCACTTATACAAAATTCGTATCGTGGACATCCTGGGGAAGGGATGAACCTATTGAAAGCCGCCGACGCCGTTTGAATTGACGGATGAAAAGAAAAACCGCCGGAGGGATGGATGGATTCCGGCGGTTGCCCTGGGGAAGGCGAGAAAGAGATCCTTTCTATTTACAATGAGATCCGTTTCAATTCGGGAAAAGTGATTCTATCTGGGCGCGGATATAGGGGCGGCGTAGTTTGTTCATGGCTTGCTCCTCAATCCGCCGGACCCCTTCCGCGCTGAGGCCCATCCGCTGTCCCACCTTGCGGAGGCTGAGTTTCTTGCCCCCCTCGTAGAGGCTGTACCGGTGGCTCAGGACTTCCCGCTCCCGGTCGTTGAGAATCCGCATGACTGCGTTCAGCCGGTTTTCGGCCTCGGTTCTCCACATCCGGTCGCGGGGATCTTCGTTTTTTTCGTCGACCAGCACCCGTTCCAGACCCGGATGGTCCTCGTCGACGGAGTGGATGGTTTGAAAGGAAGGATTGTACTCGTCCAGTTCCTCGATTTTCTCCACATCCAGCTCCAGCGATTCCGCCACTTCCACCGCCGATGGCTTTTGCCCGTGCTTTTTGATGTACGATTCTTCGAACGAGCGGACTTTCCGCAGGATTTCCATCTTGTTGATGGGCAAGTTGATCTGGCGGGCTTTTTGTTCGACCGCCCGCTGCATGTAGAGCCGGATCCACCAGGATGCGTACGTGATCAGCCGGCAGTTTTTGGAGGGATCGAATTTTTCCAGCGCTTCAATCAAACCCAGGTTGCCGTCCTGGATCAGATCGGCCAGCGCCAGTCCCTGGTTGCGGAAATTCAAGGCCATTTTAATGACGAAGCGCAGGTTGCTTTCGATTAACCGCCGCCGCGCCTCGATATCGCCTTGTTGGAAACGCTTCACCAGCTCCCGCTCTGCCTCCGCAGTCAGGGGATCGGTTTTCGTGTTCGCGTAGATTTGATGATTCAGAGAGGCATAATCCATGGTCCTGGCTCTCCTCCCATTACTAATCGCCTGCATTCGATCCGGTACATGATCAAAGACCATGCCAATCTTTTCCACCTACATCCTCCTGAGAAACGAGGCAATTGGATTCTGAATACATCTCTATGAAAATGAATTGATTATAAGGAGAAAGCATTCCCTGGGGTATTGTCAATCGATTGATTTGGCCAGGGCGAAACGCATGAATTGCAGAACTTCCAGGAAGGATGGAGAGGAAGGATTCTTCACAGGTGTGAACGTTAGTTCGCGGTGGATAAGGCCGTGAAGATAAAGAGAGGGGAGGAGTCACGCGTCAGCATGTTTTTCCAACACCGTTTGATAGGCGGCCTCCAGCGCGTCCACATGCCGCTTCCAGTTGTATTGGGTTTCCGCCAGCCGCCGCCCCGCCAGCGCCATGCTCTGCCGCACACCGGGATGCTTCAAAATCCAAACCGCCTGCCGGGCCATTTCCTGGATGTTCCGGCAGGGCACGCACACGCCCGCGCCGAGGATCATCCGCCGCGTGTCGCCCACGTCCGAAGCCACCACCGGCAGCCCCATGGCCAGGTACTCGGCGATCTTCAGGGGTGATTTCGCCCGCGTGACATCGTTTTTCTCGAAGGGGGCCAGGGCGGCCGACGCCAGGGACAGATAACGGGGAATCTCGTCCGCGGGAACATACCCAGTGCAGACCACGTGTTTTGCCACGCGCAGCTCTTCGGCGCGCCGGTGGATCGTTTCCATCTTCCGCCCCCCGCCTACCACCAGCAGCATCGCGGTCTGGATTTCGCGCCGGATCTCCTTCAAGGCCTCCACCGCCTGTTCCGCGTAGCTGGCCACTTCCAGCTGCCCGTGGTATACCAGCACCGGATCGCGCAGCGCCAGCGCTTCGAACAAGGACTTGTCGCGTTCGCGGGGGAAGAAACGTTCCACGTCCGCTCCCACCGGCGCATCCCAGATCCGGTTTTCCGGCGTTCCCCATTCCAATGCCTTGGCGTGTAGAAACTGGCTTGCGGCGGTCAGCGTGCCGCCCAGTTTCGGCAGCAAGCGGTCCCACCTGCCCGCGATCCATCCGGCCATCCGCGAGCCGGTCAATTCTTCCGCGATGCCCCATTCCCAATCGTCCCAGTCGTAATGCAAGGGGATTTTCCATCTCCGTGAAAGAAGCAAGGCTGGCAGCGAGGCGTCGGGGTAGGATTTCCACAGATGAATCAGATCCGGCCGCGGCCGAAGGCGTTGCAGGATCCGGAGATTACGGGGAAAGCCGGTGATGCGCCGTTCGAGGGGAATCAGGGTGGCGCCCAGGTTGGCGAGGTTGACCAGTTCGGGGATGGCCTCCCGCCGCCCGGGATGGGGGTAATCCGTCAGCCAAACGGTGTGGCCGCGGCGCAGAAGTTCTTCGGCCTGGCAGACCACCCGCCGGGCGCAGGAGACGGAAGCCAAGTCAAAACGTTGAAAAATGAGGATTTTCATACGAAAATGAGTTTTTATTCAAAATTTATCCCTGGTGGGACATTTCCAGCCCATTATTTCATAAATTTCTTTGAGAAAAAGACTAACGATTCTTGAAATTAGCAAAAAAAAGTCGGAAAAAAAGTAATTTAGGAGTTGAAATTCGGTTTAAGTTTCGATAAAGTAAACGCGATTGTGTACCGATCTGAGGATGTGTGGTTCCTCATAACTGTACACCTAAAGAGACGGAGGCACCGATGCGGAAATCCATGACCAAACCAGTCGCACTGCTTTTCACGCTTCTGCTTTGCGGTGCGAGTGCATCATACGGTGTGGGTGTGGTCTCTCTGACCCCCACATCCAACTCGGCGGCGGTGGGGAGCGAAATCGTTTATAACCTGCTCCTGGAGACGGACCAGCCATTCAGCGCGTACCTCATGCAGGTGGATTTCTACTCCTCGGATGGCGTGATGGTCTCCAGCCCCCGGTTCGAAATCACTTCGGAATGGTCGAACGCCAACGGTGTGCCGGATCAGGCGCCGGTGACCGTGACCCATGTGGAAGGCAAAGGGATCCTGTTGCAGTCTTCCCTCTTGGGTCCCAACGCGGCGGCGGCTTTCGCCGGTGTCCCGATTGGCACGTTGCGGGTTCAGGCCGACACGCCCGGCACCCTCCAGGCGCAGATCGCCCTGGCCAATTTCTATACGGATGGTTTGGAGCAACCGGAAGGCAGTGATTTGGGCATCACCATCGCCCAGCCCGCCTCCGTCACTGTAAAAGCGCAAATGATTAAGGGCGATGCGAACGGCAACGGCAAATTGGAAATCGGCGACGCCTTGATGATCCGCCAATTCCTCGCCGGACTGCGTGACAGCGTGACCGATCCGGCCGCCGCGGAGATCGATCCCATCGCGGGTATCGGTATCGGCGACGCGTTGTTCATTCAGCAAATCCTGGCCGGCCTCCGTCCGGATCCCAATCAAACCCCCCAGTCGATCGGCTCGAATTTGGATATCGGTGATGCCCTGATGGTGCGGCAGTACCTGGCTGGATTGCTGGACAGCGTAACCGATCCAGCGGCCCTGGACATCGATTCCATCGCGGGACTCGGCATCGGGGACGCCTTGTATATTCAGCAGATCCTGGCCGGTCTCCGTCCTTCTCCCGGCCAATCCCCGGTCAACGTAATTCCTCAACCTGCGAAAAGAGATCCCGGTGGAATCATACCCATCGGTCCGTTTCAGGTTCCCGCTTCCGCGATCACCGCGGTGATCAGTGGTGGACCTGGACCTTTCAACGTGGGTGATACCTTTGTGGCCAGCATCGTGGCCAATGTCGGCACAAGCCCCGTGGGCGCGTATGATCTGAAAATCACCTATGACGCGAATGTACTTTCCGTGAACGGCCCGGTGGCGCCGGGTTCCGCCACGGAACTTGGTACACCGATCGCCAACACAGCCACCCCGGGTGTGATTTTGATGAACGGTTTGAACGCGGCGAGTCTGGACGCGCCCGTGGGCGAAGTGGAATTCGCCAAAGTGACCTTCCAGGTGAAAGCCACGCCGGCCGCCACTTCTCCAATCGATATTTCTGTAACTTCTCTACTTGATACCAACTTCGGGACTATTAACGTTACTCCGCAATCCGCCCTGGTGCAGTTGGCGGGCCAGGTGGAACCCACCGAAACTCCGACGGAAACTCCGGTGGCGACTCCGACCTCCACGTTTACTCCAGTCCCGACGCCCACGGAAAGCGTGGTGGCGACTCCGACGGAAACCGCGGTGGCCACGCCCACCGA
>JBHGBC010000039.1:0-41710 GCA_041946805.1 bacterium | reverse complement strand
CATTATTTATCAAGGTGTTGAGAGGATTTTACTAGGATTTTGGTTCACGGAAGCAGGTACTTTGCATATTTCTCTTATGCTTTTTCCTTCAAATTCCTATTCCTTTTGAAGGAGAATTTCAAATGCCCAAGGAAGCCATGAACTATTTCACAATGAACAACCTGCATGGCAATGTATTTACTCCATGGTCATGGGGTGGATATATAACATGGCGAACGGATAAAAAAGCCCAAAACTTTGTTGACACCCGCATCGAACCATTTACCTTGCGGGAAATTGAAATCGCGAGCACCTTCCCCATCATGCCAATCCGATTGTTAGGCGAAATGGTAATCCGGTATAAAACGGAATATATTATTATAAATACTCATGATCTCAAAACCGAATGGGAGTTTTTGATATCACAGGAATTTATTTCTCCTATATATCGATATAAGAATATTTTTATTTATTTCATTAATACCCCAAATGTACTAAATTTCTATAAGGATAACCAATGGATACGGGATTATAAATTTTCCGATAAACCTTTTTAATTATCTCTTGATTACCCTAAGAATAACCAATGGGTAATGCCTAATTCCAAGTGAAAAATAATGATCCATGTCGATGAGGAGATAGAAAATGTCATACGTGCGTTTCTTCTACCTGGACACGGGAGAAAAAACCCGTGCTGATGTGAACTATGACTTCTCTCGGCCAGAACCATCCCACGTGAGGACGCCCAAAACGGAGCGCTGGAAACGGGAGGTACGCATGGAGGAGATGCGGACCCTCTTCGAGAAGCAGCCCCGTTTCTGGACCTGTGGCAAGTTGGCCGTCCGCTACGGGGTGTCCCGCCAGCAGATCGCCCGGGACGTAGCGAAGCTGCGCCGCCGCGGGATTGCCGTCCAATCGTCACAAAGAGGCTACTACCTCGATACGCCGGATGAAAATCCTTTTCCCAATTGAAATAATTTTGATTCCCGAAAACCACTTGGTTCTTGGCCTCTATCTTGCCCTGAAAGAAAACCGAATGGAATCCGATGGGCACGCATCCACGCAGGTTCCACACAGAATGCATTCCGGATCGTCCATTGCTCCGGATCGGACCATGGTGGAAACCTCCAGGCTCATGGGGCAGTGGTCATCGCAGACGCCACACGCGGCGCAGCAGTCCGGTTGAGTCCGCAATCGAAGCGACGGCCAGAAGGCGTGTTCCTTGATCCGTGCGCCAAGGATCATCAACGGCGCGATCCAGCAGACGTAATGGCAGGTGGCCCATTTTCCCCCGATGAACGCGGCGGGTACGATCACCGCGAACACCCCGAAGAACAGGATCCCATTCCGCGCAGGAGAGGCCGAATTCATGCCGAAATAAAAATCGATCCGATGATAGCCGCCCGCCTGGATCACGGCATAGAGAATCGCGGCGGACCAAATCCCGAACACGATATATTTCAGGCAGTAGAATGGCCGCCCGGCGGCTTTTTTTTTCACGATCAGGCAACAGAGTTCCTGGAGTCCCGCGCCGGGGCACATCCATCCGCAGAACGCCCTCCCCAGAAACAGGGATGAGAGGAATATCAAAACATAAATAATGAAACTTCCCTGAATCACCCCATGCGCGGCCCCATAGACAATCAAAACCGGCGATAACAGCAGGTGAATCATCAGGAAATATTGGAACAGGAAAAAGGAGATACCCAGTATGGTTTTTCGGAGCCGCTGCCGCCGCATGGCGTTCTATCCCTCGCTTCGATTCTGGATCGGGAACATGAACTCGCCCCTGTGCTTTGGCAAGTCAATCATGGCCATTTGTCCTGCCAATATTAAACCCTGCCCATGTGGAATTCACCCTTTAAAAGAAATTCCCCTCTCTTAACATTTCATTCGATCCATCGATTATTTAAAAGGAGGAGGAACCATGATGAAACGGATTGCAGGTACTTGGTTGATGGGAGCGGTTCTGCTGGCGGCGAGCGCCGAAGCCCAGGACCGTTCCATGATCGTGGCGTACAAGACCGCCCAGGCTCCCACGCTCGACGGGAAGATCAGTCCGGGGGAATGGGACGCGGCGGGGGCGCCGATTCGGGTCGAGATGGGATTGCCCGGCGTGCAGATGAACGATTACATCGCCGAAGATCCTTATGGCGGCCCGGAGGATTTGAGCTATCAATTCCGGGTCCTATGGATGCCGGATTGGATGGTCTATTTCCTGATCGAAGTGCGCGATGACATCGCCATGGAGTCGGATCCGCGCAACCTATGGGAACGGGACCAGATCGAATTTTTCATGGACGGCAACGATCCCGAGGGCAGCAGCGACGCGGAATCGTTCCATTGGTGGTCCGCCTCCGAGCCGTATGGCAAGTTCGGCGTCAGCCGCTACAACACCTTCGAGGGCAATCCCGCCCGGATGACCGATTCGGTGGACAACCTGATGTTCGAATCGGAGACGAATTTCATCTGCTGCGCCTCGGCCGTGGGAGATGCCGGCGTGAAAGCCAACTATATCGTGGAATACGCCATATCCCTGGAGCCGATGTGGTTTTGGGGAACCATCCAGGAGAACACCATCACCCCGGGAAAAACCAAGGTGAAAACCACTATCCAGCTGTCCGACGATGACAATTTCGATGACGGCGTCGAGGAACGCTCCTCGGACATGGTCTATTGGCGGCAGGACGCCCAGGGCGCCGCGGGAACGTGGGACCAGAGCAGTTATTACGCGGACCTGATTTTCACCGATCAGCCCCCCACTCCCGTCCGCGAGTGGCCGGTGTATTGATCCACGCGGGCGGGAATTACATGCTGCTTCTCCCTCGCTAAAAAGAGAGGACCGGGGTGAGGAGTGTCGAAGCCAAGACATCCCTCACCCCAGGTTCATTTTAGCTTTCGTATCCAATGAGTAGTAACGTTTTTTGAGCGCCAACGGCGCGATAGGAGCATAGCCTGGGGCGTAAGCCGGGGATAGCCGCGAATAAAGTAATAAATTCCCTCTCCCTCTGGGAGAAGGTTAGGGTGAGGGAAGCCCTGAAAGGGCGCGAGACGAAAATCCGGGCAATGGGCTAAACAGTTGCAGATTGTTTTTTTTCGGCCTCATTGGAAAAACTCAACAGAATCTAATCGGCTCCCAAAGGGAGAGGAAATTACGGCGAGTGAGGTGGTTGGTGATGGATTCCGCGCATTGCGCAAATCCATCCTACTTCTCCGGTTGAGTGAATACTTCCTTCCCCTGCTCATCGAACAACGACAGATGCGTACCTGAAGCATCGTATCCCAAGTACGCGCGGTTTTGCCCGGTCGCGTCGCGGACCAGCAGCCCCACCTGGTTGGGATCCAGGCCCAGCGCAACCCGCCCCCGCTCGTTTTCGTCAAAAAAACTGAGCAGCGATTCCTCCCCGTGCAAATCCAACACCACCCGCACCCGGCCGTTCCGGTCGTAAAAACTGAGCTGCGGCCCCAGGTCATCCACCCGGATGAGCGCCACCGCGTTGCGTTTTTCATCATGAAAACTGATCGCCGAGCCGGATTCGTCATGGCTCAGCATGGCGCGGGGAATCCCGTTTTTGTCGAGCAGCGAAAGACCGGTGGCCATAAGCACGGCCCGCTCTCCGCCGTCCGGGCGCACGGCCATGATCCGCTCGGCGGAGAGGGATTTTTCCTCCGCCGGGGATTGCCCCATGAACAACAACGCGCCGAAGAAGGACATCAGCCAGAACATCCCTTGCTTCAGCCGCCGGTTTTGCCGCTCCAGCTGATCCAGCCGCGTGTGGATCCGATCCAACGAGGATTCCATGCCGGTCATGTTAGGGTCTCCTGTTTGAATTGGGATTTCTGGTTGATGATACTCAATCCCGCTTGCGTTCGAAGAGTAGAAACCAGCCATAATAGGAATCGCCCATGCCGATGCGCCGGGGAGGTTGGAACGCTTGCTCCAGCCAGAGTCTCAGCGGCTCCATCAGGGGATCGTCCCCGATCTGGCGGGCGAAACGGTCGTAGATCACCGCGCAACCGATGGGCAGGGTTTTCCAATACTCCACGGTTTGGACGATGTCATCCGCGTCCATGTAACCCCGCCCGGCGAGGGTCATGAAATAGGGGATGCGGGTCATGCGGCCGTCCTGGAAGCAAGGCGGCACCTCCTTGCCGGTCCATACATACAGGGCGGGATTGGTCAGGTTGAGCAGAAACGGTTCCGGGCAGTAGCGTTCGACGTGGCGGGCCAGGTTGCGTTCCTCGGTCAACGTCAGGCCGGGGTAGGTCCAATCGTTCTTCGGCCAGCCAATCAGCATGAACAAACCCAGAATCACCCAGCCGCCGGAGGTGATCCAGGGGATCGGTACATGGAACCCGCCGCGCGCGGCCCGGGCTTCCACCCGGTCCATAATCCACGTCCAAACCCATCCGGCCAGCATCGCCGCCGGAGGCATGCAGACCAATAAATAATGCCTCCAGAGATGCGAAATGAAGAAAACGTTGCCCCAGAGGGTCGCCCCGAACCAAATCCAAAGGAACAGGATTTCCTGCCAACGCTTCCCCGCGAGTCCCGCCAGTGAGCCAAGCGGCAGCCACCACAGGAGCGGCGCGAGGGCGATGATGGAGCGCCACTCGTTCAGCCGGAACGCCAGCGTGTGATCCGCGAAGAAGGCCGCCAGGCGGTGATGGGCGGTCCAGATATCATAGAGAAACGCGGGAAACGCCCCGCCCAGCCAGACAGTGAGCAAGAAGGGAATCCAGATGGGCAATATGCCCAGCAGCCACCAGAATCCATCCCGCGCAAATCTCCAGGCGCTTTTTTCAGGGGAGAACAAAATCCAGGCGGCGATTCCCGTGGGGATCATGAAGATGGCCGATTGCTTGTTCAGCGCGTACAAACCCAGAACCAGGCCCGAAAGAAACACGCGCCTTGTGCTGTTGGACCGCAATCCGGATACCAAGAGCCAAACCACCCCGGCCTCGAGCCACGGGGACCAGGTGGAGGTGTGCAGATACTTGGCCCACACGGCGGAAAACGGTTCCAAGGCGAGGATGAGCAGGGCGGCGCGGGCGGCTTTTTCACCCAACAGCTCGCGGGCGGCGAGATAGCCGGCGTACAGGCCCAGCAGGCTGAAAATCAGCATGACCGACCGCATGGGATAGATCGGCGCGGGCCCCAGGGGGAAAAACGCGGCGGCCGCCAGCGACACCAGGGGAGGCTTGTTCAGGTGCACATCGCGGTAGAAAAAATAGCCTTGATAGATCAGCCGGCCTTCCGACCAGTACACGCCTTCGTCCACGTTGGTCCCGTAATGGAAGGTCGCCAGCCGGATGAGGGTGGCAAGCAGCAGGATCGCCCCAAGGGATTGGGCCTTGGCAGACATGGCCATGTCACACAGATGGTTTCGCGGGCGGCGGAACGTCCAGGATGGTCTCAGGGATAGAGTCGTTGTGCCGCGGATCGTACAGGTGGCAGGCGACCGTGCGCTCGCCGATTTGGATCAGCCGCGGATCCTCCTTGTCACACGGCTCGAAACGGTAAAGGCAGCGGGGATGAAAATGGCAGCCGCTCGGGGGATCGATGGGATTGGGCACGTCGCCCTCGAGGAGGATGCGCTTTTTCTGGGTGAAGGGATCCGGCACGGGCACCGCCTCCAGCAGGGCGCGGGTGTAGGGATGCTTGGGGGCTTGGAAAAGCGGCCCGGTTTCGGCCAGTTCGACGATGCGGCCCAGGTACATGATGGCCACGCGGTCGCTGATGTGCCGCACCACGGAGAGATCGTGCGCCACGAAGAGGTAACTGAGTCCCAGCCGTTCCTTCAGGTCCATCAGCAAGTTGATGATCTGGCCCTGAATGGAAACGTCGAGGGCGGAGACCGGTTCGTCGGCGATGATCAGCTCGGGTTGCACGGACAGCGCGCGGGCGATGCCGACGCGCTGGCGCTGGCCGCCGGAAAACTCGTGGGGATAGCGGGACAGATGCGGCTCTTCCAATCCCACCCAGTTCAGCAGTTCCACGCAACGCTTCCGGGTTTCCTCGCGGGACGCGGTCAGTTTGAATACCTGGATCGGCTCACTCAGGGCGCCGCCCACCATCAACCGGGGATTGAGGGAGGAATAGGGGTCCTGGAAGATGATCTGCATCTTCTTGCGGTAGGGCCGCATTTCTTTTTGCTTCAGGGTCAGCAGATTGGGGGAGTCGCTGAAATAAACTTCGCCGCGGGTGGCGTCGAGCAGGCGGAGAATGACGCGCCCCACCGTGGTCTTGCCGCAGCCGCTTTCACCCGCCAGGCCCAGGGTTTCGCCCCGGTGGATGGTGAACGACACCCCATCCACGGCCTTGACGTGATTGACAATTCGGCCAAACACCCCCTTGCGGATGGGAAAATGCTTGACCAGATCGATGACCTTCAACAGGGGCTCCTTTTTCACGCCTCCCCGGGATCCTTTCCACGCATGGATGGTCGCAGTCCGATGGGAACACCGGACTATCCGAGGATGATCTTAAAAGGGATGGCATGGATCGAAAAGGGATGCTTTCAGCCTCCCGTGTTTCATCGCCGGGGCGCGGAGAAAATGGAAGGCGCCGGGTTGGGGAGCCGGCGGGATACATTTTCCGGCGGGTGATAATGCTCCAGGTTGAAAATCCCGGGCTGCCGCCAGGCCGTCCCCGGAAGGAGTTTCGGCAGGATTGCGGTTTTTTGTGGATCGATCCAATCTACAGGACTTCCGCGGCGCAACTCCCTGGATTCCACCAGGCAGGGGCGGCGCGGCGCATTGAGCGGCGTACATCTTCCATGTACCATGCTTGCGCGTGACCGCGCTTCAGTTACGATGAGAGTTCATGATATCAAGCAGGAGGACGCACACGAAAATTCCATGAAAATCCAGCGCCCCATTGGCACCTACGATTTGACGCCGGAGGAGGCGGCGGTGTGGTCGATGCTGGAAGACCGGATCCGCGCCTGGTTCCGGAGTTACAACTATGGCGAAATCCGGACGCCGATTTTCGAATACACCGATCTGTTCAAGCGGGGAGTGGGCGAAGCGAGCGACATCGTCGCCAAGGAAATGTATACGTTCGAGGACCGGGGGGGCCGCAGTTTAACGCTTCGCCCGGAGGGGACCGCCAGCGTCGTGCGCGCGTACATCGAGAACGGGCTGGCGCAAAAAAGCCCGGGCGTGACCAAACTGTTTTACCTGGCGCCCATGTTCCGGTACGAACGCAAGCAGAAGGGCCGCTTCCGCCAGCACGTGCAGTACGGCTGCGAAGTGTTCGGCGCGCCGGGTCCGGACATCGACGTGGAAATCCTGGTGATGCTGAACCAGTTTTACAGCGGGCTGGGATTGAGCGAATTGGACCTGCAGATCAACAGCGTGGGGTGCCCGAAATGCCGCCCGCCGCACCGGGAAATCTTCGTGCAATGGGCCACGCCGCTTCTCGATCAATTCTGCGCGGATTGCCACCGCCGCTTTGAGGTGAATCCCCTGCGCATGTTCGACTGCAAGGAAGAGAAATGCCAGGAGTGGCTGAAAGACGCCCCCCTGCTGCGGCATCATCTCTGCGGCGAATGCGAGCCGCACTTCGCGGCGCTGCGGGAAGGGCTGGAGGCGTTCGGCATCCGGTACGTGGAAAACCCGAAACTGGTTCGGGGGCTGGATTATTACACACGCACGGCCTTCGAGATGAGTTACGCGCCGCTGGGATCGCAGGGCGTGCTGATGGGCGGCGGCCGCTATGACGGATTGACCGAATACCTGGACGGGCCGCCCACGCCGGGCATCGGCTTCGGCGCGGGGATGGAGCGGCTAATGCTGATCCTGAAGGAAACCGGCAAGGAGCCGGCCGTCCCCGCCGGGCTGGATCTGTTCGTCGTCACGATGGGCGAACGGGCGGCGCGCGAAGGGGGCAAACTGCTGCTGGCGCTGCGCCGGGACGGCTTCCGCTGCGACCGGGATTACACGGGCAAATCGCTGCGCAAGCAATTCCAGGCGGCGGACAAACTGGGGGCGCGTTACGCGGCGGTGATCGGAGACAACGAGATCGAGAAACAGATCCTTGTTTTGAAAGACCTGAAACAGGGAACGCAGCAAGAGATTCCCTGGACGGATGGTTGGGAGGAATTGAAAACGGTGTTACGGGATTCCAGCGCCATGGGATGACACCCGGATTGACAATCCACGCGGAATCAGGCAGTTCTATGCAATCAAGATCGCGGCCTCGAGCCGGCTGAGGTTAGGCGGCCCGCCCCATTCAACAGGAAGAGAGGAAGCACGCATGAAAACGGGAAAGTGGATCGCAACCGGATTGTTGGTGGTGACGGTATTGAGCGCGGGCGCGGCGTTTTCATCCACGTTCCGGCTGAAGAACATGCCCGAGGCGTACGCGAAACTCGAGGGCGCGATCCTGGAGGAAGACGCCGCTTCGATCACGATCATGACGCGGGACAACGTGCTGGTGAAAGGGCTGGACGCGATCGAAATCCTGCAGCGCACGCCGGCCGAGGACAAGCAATTCATCGCCCAATACGGACCCGCCAACGCGGTGTACCAGGAATATTTGAAGCGGAAAAACAAACTTCCCGTCACACCCGCGGCCGAGACGAAAAGCGCGGCCAAGCCCGGGGAGAAATTCACCCTCCGCTACCAATACACCAAAAACGAGATCAGTTACCTCGTCTACAACGCGAGCGGGCAGATCAAAACGAAAACCGGTAAAGTGGAAATCGCCGCGGGGAACCAGATCCATATCGTCAAGACCCTCCTGACGAAGGAGGTCAACGCGGAAGGGGCCGCCGTCATCGATCTGGGGACCAACCTGTTTACGACGGTGGTCCAGATCGGCGCCAATCAGCGGAAAAAAGATCAGACCAGTCAAGTCAAGAACCAAGTGCAGACGTTCGAATACGACCCCCGGGGCGTGCTCATTTCCGGTGAAAGCTTCCTGAAAGCCACGTTGGAGGAAGGCGCGGTTTCCACGGCCGAGCAAATCGGCCAGTTTTTGTTCACGATTCTGCCCAAACAGGCCGTGGCGGTGGGCGAAACCTGGACCGAGGAAGTGAAATATGACAACCCCGGCGGTACGGAACCGGTCGTGTTTCACATCGAATCGGTTCTGGACGATGTGATCCTCGAGGACGGCGCGAAAGTGGCGCTCATCACCACAAAAACCAGCATGCGCCTTAAGGACTTATCCGTGGATCCCAAGAAATTGGGCATCGGCGGCGGTTTACCGCAATACGCCGGGCAAAAAATCACGATCCACAGCATGGCCTTGAACCAGGTGATGAAATCCCGCTTTCTGATCGAATCAGGCCGCCTGTCGACCGCGGATGAAACCAGCGGCATCCAGGTTTCCATGACCATGCCGGGCAACATGGCGGTCGATTCGGATGTCAAAATGGAAGCCACCCGGACCTACACGAAACAGAAGCCGGATTTGGAGAAGTAATAAGGTTCATCCGGAAAGTGCGTGCCTTTTACGGTGAAGGAGGGATCGATAGCCCATCCCGGGGACCGGAGAGATCAATCCTATCCCCTCTCCCTCCGGGAGAGGGCCAGGGTGAGGGAACGCCTTTCTTCCGCGTCATCCCCCTCGATTAGCTCCATATACTGCTTCTGAAGATAGTTATTTTTCCTCTACGGCTCGGCGTAATGGAATGGTTGAAACGCGATTTCGGCCATCATATACGCAATTGCCGGATGAACCTTATTTTTACAATCCCCTCTTAAATTCCCCCGAACCTCGAGGCCAGAATCGTTTTCATTTCGCCACGTAGCCGGCGTTGAGCATCTCCTCGAGCAGCTGCGGCGAGATTTGCGGCAGTTCGCGGACCACGGTCCCCTCGGTGAAAAACTCGGGTTTGAATGATCCCTGGCGGATGAAATCCAGGATCCGCGTCAATTCCTTGACCTTTTCCGGCCGGCTGGCGGCCAGGTTGACTTTCTCTCCCGGATCCTGAATCAAATCGAAAAGATACAGCGGCTCGCGGGGCGGGACGGGGATTTTATTCGGCGTGTCGTCCAGCCGGGCGTTGGGGTCGGGAGTCAGGATCAGTTTATGGGTATGGGTGCGCACGGCGACCTGGGCGACGCCGTAGGTCATACCCTCGCTGAAGGCGAAGCGCTCGTCTTCCTTTTCATCCCGCAACAGGGGCAGCAGGCTGAGGCCGTGCGAGGCCACGGGCTGCGGCCAGCCCTGCAGGTCCAGCACCGTGGGGAGCAGGTCGAGCAGGCGGACTTGCTTGGTGACCGTTTTGCCCGGCGGAATTTTGGGCGGATAGTGGAGGATCAGCGGAACCTTCAATTGTTCATCATAGAGGGCGTGGCCGTGCTGCGCGGGCCGGGGCATTTCGCGCTCGCCGAGATCCTCGCCATGGTCGGACGCGATGATGATGAGAGTGGAATCGAACAGGCCCCGGTCCTTCAGCTCGCGCAGCAGAATCCCCACCCATTCATCGGCGAAGCGGGCCCCGCCGTCGTAGGTGTCGCGGTCGATCCGGATCTGATCGTTCCAGTCCCGGGGAATGGCGCGGTAATCCACGTATTGTTGATGCTTGTAGGGAAAGTGGACCGCGTAGGTATGAGCGAAAAGGAACCATGGCTCGGTTTCATGGTGATCAAGCCATTCGCGCAGGCGTTCGTAAATCGTTTCCAGGCTGTAGGCCTTGTCGTATTCAACATCCTGATACAGATCGAAACCCTGATGAAAACCAACCGCGCCGCGGATTTGAATGCCCGACGTGAAGGCGGCGGTGCTGTACCCGTTGCGCTGGAAGTATTCGGCCCAAGTCACGTAGCCTTCCTGCAACACATTGCCTTGAGTGGCGGCGTTGGCGCAGTTGGTCTCGGAGGGATAAAGACTGGTGAAGAGCGAGGCGTGCGAGGGCGTCGTCCAGGGAGCCTGGGCGATGGTGTTGAGGAACACGGAGCCATTCCGGGCCAGTTGGTCGATATGGGGTGTAAGTCCCCGGGGATTGCCGTACACCCCCACGCGGTCGGCGCGGAGGGTGTCGAGCATCATGAAAAGCACGTTCATGGATTGGGGCGCGGGCGCGGTGGCGATGACCGGTTCGGACCAGCAGGCCACCAGGGGTTCCTCGCCGTTCTGGCGGACTACCTTGAGGCGCAGGAACACGTCCCGCCCGGCGAACTCGCGCAGGGAGAGATGAAAATCGCGATACCTGAAATCGCTGACCCCGCCGCCGCGGGGATTCAGCGCCCGGGAGGCGAGCAGCGTTTCCTGGCCTTTCTCTTTATCAAAAACCAAAACCTGGAACTCGGCGGTGACGGAAGCGATGGTGAAGGGCGGCAGAACGCCATAACCCACGTGCATTTGGGCGTTGTCTGGAACACGGACCTCGAAGACCAATTGGCTGGGACACAGCACCGGCACGACGGTGCGCCACTCGCCGGCAATGGCCAGGCGGCGGATGGGGATTTCCTTATTGGTGAATTCATCGGGCGCGGTAAAACTTTCGAGGAGCACCTTGCGGGTGGTGTGGACCATCTCTTCGTTCCAGTGATCGAAGAGTTCGTCGTAGGAGATGGGCGCGCCGCCCGTGTCGATGGAGAGTCCGGCAAAATACCCGATCCCCATGCCCTGGTAAAAGCCCATGTAGGTGCCCGCCTGCCAATCCTGGGGGACGTCGCCCGCCAGCACCTCCTTCCCGTCAATGTGGAATTGGATGACCTTGCCCTGCACGGACAGTTCGATATCCGCCCAGTGGGGATGGTCATAAGCGAAGACGCGGCCGATGAGGGGGCTCAGTTCCGGCCGGTTGTAGAAAAAGATTTGGACCTCGAGCTGTTTCTTGGCGTTGAGGACGCGCCAGCGCACGCCGAGGGCCCGGTCGATCTTGGGCTGCATGCCGAAGAGCACGCCGGTCCAGCATTCGGGGATGGAGTCATCCAGCCAGGAAGCGAGGCGCAGGCGGAAGTCCGGTTTTTCCACATCCCGGAAGAGATAGAAGGAGCCGCGCAGATCGCCGGCCACGGTGCTCTCGAAGCGCAAGGCCGGCCGGCCCTGCCAGGGAACCACCCACAGGGCGTCGTCGTGCGGGTAGGTGAGGATCGATTTCAGTTTTTCGTTTTCCGCCGAGAGTTGCAGAATATTTTCCGAGGCGGCCACGCGGGCATCGGAAAACAAATGCAAAACCGGTTTGGGCGCGTTGGAGGACGGTCCCCCGCAGGAGCCAAGCACCCCCACTACAAGGATTGACGATACCAGGAGGCCGGTCGACCGACGCATTCCCTCATCTCTTTCCCGGAAGGATGGTAGTATGATATAAGAACGCCGGGATTGTTCAATATCCGGTTTTCGAAACCGGATCCAATTCCGGCGCGGGAAACCGGTTCATCCCACGAAGATTTCCGAAGGCGGAATGAAGCTGATTCGACACCTTGGCTGGTACTGGGGGTTTGTTTTTTTCATCGCGCTGGAGGGCATGGCGGCCTCGGAACCGGCGGGCATCGCGATCCAACCCCATGAGGGTAAAATCGCGGAATTGTACATCGCCATGCTGGACCGCGACATCCAGGAGGCGTTGAAATTCCTGGACGCGGCTACCGGCGTGCTGCCACTCCCCTCCGATCCGGCCAATCCCCTGTTGCCTGCCGACGGCCGGCTCCCCTCGCCGCGCACCGCCGAACTGGCGGGTGCGATGGCCTTCGCCTATTCCCTGCCCTCCTCCAAGTATTATCAAAACGCGCTGGTGTTCACGGCCATCGAGACGATCACCCGGAACTATTGGCAGGCGGCCGGAGGGAATCCGGGGCGGATCCCGGTTTTGGGCAAGCCCCTGGAGGGCGCGGCCTTGGCGGCTCACCTGGAGCCGCTTCTGTTCGCGTACGCCCGGGCGGGACAAGCCTTCAAGGAGACAGACCGGGCCAAATACAAAGCCTGGCTGCAACGGGCGTTGGAAGCCTTGCTGCTGCAGAGCCCCCGCACGCCCTCCACGGATGCGATGGCGTGGTGCGGAACCCTGGCGCTCGGGTCGCAAGTCCTGGGAAATAAAGAAAAAAAGTACAGCGAGGCGGCGGGCCGGGTGTTCGAATGGCTCCAGCCGATGATCGGCCCGGGCGGCGAGATCTGGGAAGGCGGGAACCTCGATCTCGTCCAGGCCGCGCGGTTCATCCGGTCGTTGTTCCTGTTCCGGCTGATTCGGAACGACCCGGCGTTGGACGGCCCGTTGACCGCTTGCCTGGAATGGTTCACGCGGTTGTACTCGTACCGGGCGGTGCCGTTGATTGGAATGGAGCGGTATCCCCTGGTACGGCTGCGCGCCAATGTAGCCACACTGCTGGGTCCGCTGGCCTATTACTCGGTCAGCCAGCCCTATTTCGCGCAGACCGCCACGCGGTACCTGGAGGCGCTGATCGACTTACCCGCGGGCTTCACGCTGGACGGCGGGGGATACACGTTTTTGCTGGGCGCGCAGTATCACGAACGGCCGGCTGATTTGAAAGAAATCCCCTACCCGCCGTATGTGCAAATTTGCGCGTTGAAGGACCAAGCCCTGTACGTGCTGGCTGGGAAGAATTATCAAACCGCCGTGTATCTCAAGGGGCCTTCGTCTATCAAGGGGATTCAGGCCTGGACGTACCAGGGCGGCCCTCCCCTGATCTTTCCCACGCGGCGTTCGGCTTCGGGAATCGCGGGCATCGGCTTCGACAGCCGCCGGGTGGACGCGGAGCCGGGCACGGACGGCGCGTTGTATCACCATTGCCATGTGGGAAGCGGCGTGGACGCGGTGCTGGTTCCCTACGGGGAAGAAGCGGCAGCTTATCTATTCACGGAAAACGAGACGATTGTGATTTTCCGTCAGCCGGCGGGAGCGGCCCAGGCGGATTGGATTCAAAATCCGGATGTGTGCGCTCCGGCCGACCAGGTGGAGACCACGGGAATCAATTTCAAAGGGACAGGCGCCCGGCTGTTTTTCCCGGCTTCGCTGCCCGATCTGGCCATGGTGGACGGCGCGGTCCGGCTGCGTGTTCCATTCAAAAACGAGCTGGCCTGGTTTATCTTCGCGGGATCCGGCGCGGCGCCGATCATCCGCCCGGTGCATTCCGGTCTCGTGTTCGTGCATCTGGAAGAAGGCAAGCGGGCGCAAAACCTGTTAGTGAACCTGTCGCCTGAACCGTTCGCGCAACGGGTCCATTTCCCGGGGACCACGGTACCCGTCCCGGCCATGGATGCGTGGTCGGTGAAAGTGGTCAAAACGCCGTGAGCGGTGAAGAGCGCGCTGGAGGAAATCCTTTCCCTTCCCCTCGATTCTGTTGAGTTTTCGTAGCCACTGATTGATCATGTTTTTTGAACGCAAACGCCGCAAAACCCGGGAGTATACCCTGGGATTGCCCCGGATACAGTAATTTTATTCCCTCTCCCTCTGGGAGAGGGAAAGGGTGAGGGAAAGCCTGATATCAGCGGTAATTACGTTTGATTTTTCTTCCCAAGCCGGGTGGGGAATACCACCTCATCCAGGAACCCCGATTTCACGGGGATGACATCTTTACGTAACCTGCGATATGCCGGACCAATCAAAATGAAAAGGGGCGTCCTCTTCATCCCCCCACGGAAAAGGACGCCCCCGTACCTGGATCGTTCAACTCATCCAAGGTTTATTTCTTGCCGACTACAACCGTGCCTTTGTTGCTGATGCTGACGTAATCCACTCCCTGGATTTCCGCGCCGTTCCCGCCGGCGAGTTTTCCATGGAGCTCCAGTTTCACGCAATCCGACTTTTTGACATTCCCGAGCGCCTTGAGGATCTTGGCCGCGTCAAAGATGAACACGAGATCGTCGTTGCCGTCGGGCTCTTTCTTGTTGCAGGCCTCGCAGCCGGTCACCTGGAGGTTGGGATCGTTGGGGGCTCCCACATCCTCGATTTTCCAACTCACCGGCGCGACATCCGCCAGGATCACGGATTCCGGATCGATCTTGGCGACATCAAATGTATCCGTCCCCATGATCGCCACCACCAGATTCCCCTTGTCGCTGGGGCTCAGGTAGTTGGGGCAGGCGCCGGGTTTGATGTCCACCGCGGCTTCAATGGGGCCATTGTCTTCCGGGTTGTTGGAATCCTGGTTGTCATCGGAATCATCCTCCCCATCGTCATCCCCGTTTTGCTGATCTCCACCGTTGCCGCCGTTGTTCGTTGAGTTATTTTCCTCCTCGAACTTCACGGGTCCGGCGTGGGTGTACGGCCCAATGAAGGCCTTGGGGCCTTTGGACTTCAGGACATAGATGAAGAACTGATAGGAATGTCCGAACTGCGGGCCTTGCTTGAACGGGCCGGCCACCATGCGGTTTTGATTGTTCCAGACGAAGAGGTTGGCATCATCCGATCCCGCGCGGCCCAGGTATTGCGGTTTGCCTTGTTGGTCCACCATCACATAGATGTGGAAATCCTTCACCTGGAGTTCGTTGAGGAACCAACGCACCGCCAACTCCCGCCGCTCATTCGGATCCTTGTCGGTCTTGTTGCTGAGATCAGTCAGATCCTTCTCTTGCCCGGTATCCGTCACCGTGACGGAAATGGTGGGAACCGGTGTCGGCGTTTGGGTCGGCGTGGGCGTGGGCGTGACCGTGGGTTCAGGTTCTTTTCCCTCGCAGCCCCAACAAATCCTCAGGATACCCACATCCGAACCTTTGATTTCGATTTTCCGGATGCCTTTCTCGCCGGCCTTGCTGATGAGGGTGATGTTTTCCACGGGAGTGACGTTATCCGTCAGCCGGATGGAGACCGAAGCCGGAGTCAGGTCTTTTTTGCCGGATACTTTTGTATCCAGTTTTTTCCCGTTTTCATCCAGCGCGGTGAACGTGGCGCTTTGGGGACTACTCATGGTGACCACGGCCACCTTCGGCCCCCGGCCGCCGCAAAAGCCGTCCTTGAACTGGATATGGGCTTTTTCGGATGCGCCGTCTTCCGACCAGGGGACCAGCACATCCAAGTTTTCGTCCCCCGCCCAATTGATGACATCCAGGAGGATCGTCTCTTTATTTCCGAGGTTCGTATCCACCTGGGCGCCCTTAATCTCGATGTCGCCTAGAATCACGGGAGACAATCCGATGACCTCTTTTTGGTAGTGATCACTCGGCTTTACGCAGACCATCTCCACCGGCGGCTCCGGGGTGGGTGTCGGTGTCACGGCCGTTTCCTCCACCTGGAAGAACACCGGGCCGGCGGTGGCGAAGGGTCCGGAGACCGCCTTGGGGCCGGACTGGTTGAAGATGAACACGTAGAAACGGTAGCTGGTGTTGGGCTGCGGTCCGTTTTTAAATTCATTCACCATAAAGCGGGTTCCACCTTGCCGCCAGTCAAAATGGTTGACGTCCCCGCCGCCGGAGCGCCCCAGGTACTTGGCCTTGCCTTGGTTGTTGGCCAGCACGTAGACGTGAAAATCCTTCGCCTTCACGTCCGGGAAGTTCCACTTGACTACCAGCTGGCGCTCGGTGATGGGATCGGTATCTGTGCCATTGCTGAGATCATCGAATGATCCAAGATCGTCGGTGACTATGACTGAGTTGGGTTTGATACCGCCTGGCGTGGGGGTGGGATCCTCGGAGACGAGAAATTCCACCGGGCCCGCATTGAAGATGGGGCCCGCCGCCGGCTTCTTGGGATTGCTCGTGAGAGCGAAGACGAAGAACCGGTACGAATGTCCCGGCTGGGGGCCCGGATTGAAGATCTTGGCCAGGAAATGGCTGCTTTCCCGCCAGCGGAAAAAATTCGCGGTGCCGTTTCCCGTGCGGCCCAGGAACTGAATGGAAGCGAGTGTACCCTCGGCCACGTAGATGTGGAAATCCTTCGCTTTCACGTCGCCGAAATTCCACCGGACCACGAGTTCCCGGTTGTTTTTGGAATCGGTGTCCTGACCATTGCTGAGATCCACGTAGGAATCGATATCATCCGTGACCACGACTTGATTCGCGGGGATTTCCGGCGGAGTTTCGCCTCCGGACGAATCGGCGGTCTTGAAGAGGACCGGGCCGGACGTGGCCAGCGAGCCGAGCAACGGTTTGGCCGCATTTCCAGACAGGGCAAAGATGTAGAACAAGTAAGAATGCCCGGATTGCGGTCCTTTGCGGTAAGCCGGCGCCAAGTTCTTGGCGTTTTCCTCCCAAAGCAGATAGGTGGTCACGCCATCGCCGGTGCGGCCTAGATATTCTAATTTCCCCACCTGATCGTCCAGGACATAAACATGGTAATCCTTGGCGGTCAAGGCGCCGAAATTCCACCGCACCACCAAGGCGCGGGCGTTGGGCAGATCGATATCGCCGCTGCCGCTTAAATCGGCGCTGGACGCCAGATCGTCCGTGACGATGGCCGATCCTGCCGGCACGGCGGCCGGAGATTCTTCCGCTTGTGCGGGGAGCGCGAACGAGAGCCCCACGCTTACGATCAACGGAATGATGAGGAGTGGGATCAATGCGTGATCCCGGTCTTTTCGGTTTTTCATCTTGATTCCCCCTGTTTTTTATGTACCGCCTCCCGAACCTTGGCTAGAGACAGACATAAGTATCCGCTGCGAGGATGTGGCGTCGCCTGCTTCGTACTTGTCCGATTATCACGAAGTCCCTCAATGGAATGATGTTACGATTGTCTTTGATTGTTGTGTCCACCCTCCCTTTTCAGCAGAAAGATTGATTGAATGAACAAACACTTACTAAAGTAAGACAAGATTTTGGGATAAAAAGCTTCAATAAAACATTCTTATTATACCATATTTTGGAAAAAAAAGTGACATTTTATTATTCGCTCTTGCCGGAGCAAGAAAACGGATTCCGGAAAGGATCGCTCAGGAGGGTTTCGAGAACCGTCCGGCGGAGCGGAGGGATCCCCGGGAAAGGGGATGACGGTCAATAAAATAAAGTAGGCCGGGAGGGAAAACATCACCGGCCCGCAGTCGATCTGGAATTGCTTCGTCGAAGGATAAAGGGGGACTTTATGCTTTCGTTCCAGATTTCATTGTACATGAGCAAACAAATCAAAGAGACCCCCCTGGTCAGGCCTGGTGCTTGGCATCCCTCTTGGTGAAATCAGGTCAATGAATGGATTCCAGTTTTTTTGACTCCTTTCTGTCCATACACCGTTTGAAGTATCTCATCACTCTTGTTCACCCCCCATAAGAAAAGACAGGAACCGCGGGGGGAAAGCTTCAGGAATTGCTGTTCATCAATGACATAAGGATTTCATAAATCCACGGCTGCATCAGTAGAGAATCCAATCCCCGACCGGAGTGTTTTCGTTGGGAGTGGGGGTGGCCGTCGGCGTGACGGTCGGAGTCCGCGTGGGTGTCCGGGTAGGTGTGGGCGTAGGGGTCGGAGTCGGGGTGGGAGTCCAAGTGGGCGTGGGGGTGAAAGTCGGGGTGAAAGTGAAGGTTGGCGTGTAAGTGTACGTAGGGGTGTAGGTATACGTAAATGTGGCCGTCGGCGTGGCGGTTGGAGTCCGCGTGGGGGTGGGAGTCCGCGTGGGGGTGGGCGTCCGGGTTGGAGTGGGCGTCTGCGTGGGCGTCTCGGTTTCGGTGGGCGTGGGAATAAACAAGGTCGCCGTAGGCGTCGGCCGCACCGTGGAAGTGGCTGTGGGAGTGTTGGACGGGGCCGGTGTGCTCGTGGCGGTGGGCGTCGGTGGAGGCAAGGTGGGAGTGAAGGTGGGAGAAGCGGGCGTCGGCGTGGTGGGGGTCGGCGTGGGATTGGTGCTCCCGGTGTTCAGCGAAACCACGCGAAACCAGCCATTTTGCGACAGGACATGCAAACCCTGGTCCACGCTCCAGGCCATATCGGTGATTTCCAGGAAGCCATTCGCCAGTACCGTTTCGTTGGAGGGGGTGCTGGAGTTAATGTTCTCCGGTTGGCCGGTCCATGACAGCGATCCGGCTTCATCGTTCTGGGCGATGACAAAACCCTGGCGGGGAATGGAGGCGAAGGAGCGCCGGATGCCGGATTGAGTGGATTTGAGTTTCATGAATTCCTCGAGTTGGTTGGCATCCGGCTGGTAGCGCAAGATGATCCCGGCGTGGCTGTCGAAGGCGTAGAGCGTGGGTGGATCGCCATGGCGGTCCGCGCCGAGATCGAAATCGCTCAACATAAAGGGCTGTCCGCTTACACGGGATATCACCTGGCCCAAGGTGTTGAGCAGAACCAATTCATTCATCAGGCGGTCGAGGACCCAGACGGTCCCATCGGGATTCAACCGCAATTTTTCGGGGGAAAACACCTGAGTGGAAAATACATTGGATTTGCCTTTGGGAGTGATTTCGTAGATTTTCCCGTCCTCCGCCGAGGAGACCAGAAAAACGCCGTCCGGACGCAGGGCGATTCCCGCGCAGGATCCCCGGGAGCTGGTTTGCACGAGGAGTGATTCCTGAAATTTACCCCGTGCGAGGGTTTGAATCCGGGGTTCGGGGATGTTTTCCAGGACGTAGACTTCACCCGTGCCCGCGAAGGTGAAACTGAGGGGGCGTCCCAATCCGTCCCACAGGAGTTTCTGATTGCCCTGCCAATCGAAAAACGAGATCCGTTCCGCGACTTCTTCCAGAACATAGATGCCGTCCGGGGTGGGAATGATATCGGAGGGGCCGAAAAGATTCCGGAGAAAGGTTTCGTCGATTTTCGATTTTTTGATGTCCATCCCCAGGATACCGCCGCTGCCGAAGGTGTAGCGCAAGGATTTACCGGCCAGGTTGCGGACGCTGATCAGCAGGCGGTTGGAGTCCCGGGGATCGAGGGCCATGCGGACCGGATCAATCGGGGAGGAGTCGGATTTCAGGTTCCGCCGGTCAATCTGTTCGATGACCGGCGGCACGGCCAGTTGCGGCTGTTTGGAGAGCATGCGATATATCTGATTCAATCGGAGCAGCTGGCTGGAGGTTGGCATGTCGCCGATCGAAATCCGGCCCTTGGATCCGGAGCGGTCCACGAGTTCGGCAACCGCGAAATAGCGGGTCATGGGAATCGCATCACTAGGAAATTCCAAGCCTTCGAGTATCAAGTCGCGGGCCTTGTTGAGTAAATTGAAACGCGTGAGGCGTCCCGGTTCCAGTTCGGTGATCCATAAAAAATCCTGGGAATCCAGGCGCATCGAGGAAATATCGATGAAATCCCGGGCCATTTCCTGGAGGGATGTACCTTCCAGGCGCAGAATCCGCCCGGACCGGCGTTCGGCGATGAGAATACCGCCGTTGAGTTGCCGGACCAGGGCGATGGGATCCGCCAGCCGGGAGGTGACGGTTTCGATGGAGACAGAATTCCCCGTGGCGTTCGGCCGGAGGCGGGATAATTCGCCGGAATCGTGTTCCAATACCAAGAGGGAACCGCCGGGTTCAATCACCATGCCGGTCAAGAGATTTTCGAGCGGGACGAGAGATTGCACGGAGACCACTAGGGGGGGGACCGCGAAAGCGCCGGGAATGGCTAGGACAATCCCCAAGAGGAATGGAAAAAGGCGTACAAAACCTCTCTGGAGACCGAGAAAGCCCAAGTGCCAAGTACCCGGAAACACGTCACGCATACGTTTACGGATTGAACTTTTTGTCCGAAGTGATTTTGGCGATGTCGGGGGTATCCAGCTTTTGGGCGCGGAAAGGCTCTCGCCACGGGGCGAAGCGGGTTTTTTCAAATGGCACGGGATTGGTGATGGCGTCCGTCCGCAGGATGGCCTGGCAACCGGATTTCACCAGTTGGCTGGGGCCGGCCGCGCTCGCGCCCGCCTGCAGCTTGACCAGTCCTTTTCCTACCCGGACTTCCGATTCCCGCGAACCTACCTGCACCTCAAACACAGTCCCCAGGACCACCACGGAGCCGTGAGGCGTATCCACGATGAACGGACGGCTCTCGTCGCGGGCGACCTGATTGCAGACAACGCCGCTTTCCACACGCAGACGCCGCGGACCTTGGATTTGGATCTGGGTTTGAGGTCCCACTTCGACAAAAGACTCTCCATCCCCCATCCGGAGAGCGATGTACCCTTGGTTGACTTCGATCCGGTCGTTGATTTGGACCGTGGGGCCCGCGGCTTCCGGACGGGCCGCCACGATCCGGACATCACCGGTCTGCTTCAGAATCGTGAAGCCACCGGGTGTAAACCACAGCGCATATCCGAAAACGAAAACCGCGAAGGCGGCCACGGCCGCCGCCGGCGCCCAAAACGCGGGACGGAAAACCATCCACGAGAAGGAAAAAGAAGAGGCGGACTGTGGGGAATGATCGGCGATGGCTTGGGGTACGGCCGCCGCCAAGGCCGACTGTCGGACCCGGGTATAGCGCCCGAGTTCCAACAGGTTATTGTCCAACTCTTCCAGCCGGCGCAGCCGCCGCCGTTCCGCCGGATCCGATTCCAGGATCGCATCCAGGGCTTGCTGGTCTTCCTCCGGTAACAACCGGTCCTGGTAATACGAAAGGGTCTCCGTTGTGAGTCGTTTCAACATGTTTTACCGATCCGCCGTTGCTTCTTCAATTTTGATGTCATGCCGGCCTTCGAAAACGATAGTGAGGTTTTGTTTGGCCGCGAGTTCCAGCAAAGCCGCCCGCGCCGCGGCCACCCGGCGGTACACCGTGGAGGAGGATTCCTGGCAGAGGGCCGCGATTTCCGAGCGGGAATGCTTTTGGATGTAGAACATTTCGATATACCGCCGATGTTCCGCGGGAAGCGATTCGACGAGGGATTGCAGCGCGGTCAGCCGTTGGATTCCACTGCCTCCGGGGGTGTCTTTCCACGTATCGGCGGCGTACCAGAAGATCTGCATCAATTCGCGCAGGCGGATTTTGCGTTTCAGCCAGTTGATGCTGCGGTTTTTCGCGGATTGAAAAAGGTACCGTTCGAAGGCCGCGGCTTCGTGAATCTGGCCGATTTTTTGGAACACGTTCATGAATACTTCCTGCGCGACATCCTCCACATCCGATTCGTCGACATACCGCCGGATAAAGCCCACCACACGAAAATAATACCGGTCGAAAATCGCCTCCAACGCCAGCGAGTCCCCCTCTCGAACCCTCAGCATCAAGAGTTCCGTCTCCATGTGAGGGATATCCGCCTCTACCGGCGTAACATCCCAGTCCGAGCCGTCCCTCAAGGACACTGGTTCTCTCGCGGTGGCAATCATCCTTGGGCCTTTAATGTTTTCTGACATAATAGACACATAGTATGCCTAAAAAGCTTCAAAAATTAAGCTTGCCACAAATTCCATTCCTTGATATAGTAATAGAGGAATCAAATGGGATGATATGGCAGGTTAAAAAAATGGGGGTTTGGACTCGGATCGGTCTTACGTGCCGCCGGCCTGACAGGGAGGGTTTCACGCTTGTGGAACTGCTCACGGTTTTGGCTGTTATCGGCATTTTAACGGGGATTGCGGTTCCCCGGTTCAGTGAAATGAAGATCCGGGCCACCATCACCATTTCCAAGCAGAACCTGACCGGCTTGGCCAATGCCACGCATCTGTTCCGGCTCGACCGGGGATTTTACCCCGCCAGCACCGCCTACGACACGCGGCAGGATCTTCGCCCGCTTTCCTTTCAATACCTGAGCACCATCGATATTCCCGATCCCTTCCAGCGCAAACCCGCCAGCGATCAACTGGAAACCGAGTTCGACACCGATGTTTCCCTGCGGGATGGGGAAGGGGCGCAGCCCACCGGTTTCGTTTATGTCCACTACCGGGATTTCATTGGCGAAGACATCCCCCGGATCGATGGCATCGGGATTTACAGCATTGGTCCGGACCGCGTGGATTCCTGGCTGAGCCTCTATCCTCTGCCGGAAGAGTCGCAAAACATCATCCGCCGGCGTTTGTATGCCTATTATGGGGACAGCGCCCTCGATTCCGTGGTGGTCTACAGCCCCACCAATGGAACATTCAGCCGGGGGGATTATGGTGTTTTCCGCGGTGATTTCAATGGCTTCGTCCCTTCCGATTTTCAGTAATGAATCCTCGTTTTGCAACGGTTTTTGGATTTTAAGATCCTGGCAGGGCCGGAAAATCGCTGGTGTTTTGATGGATTACGCGCCACGCGATAATCCATCCCGCGGTTCCAACCACCGCCCAATCTTCCCTGAACATCGGTGAAGATTGGGAAGAAACAAGGCGCAAGGCAGGCAGGATGCCTGCATCACAAAAACACTCTCCGCGTCAATTTTCAACGCGCCTGAAGCCGGTATGTGTGGTTGGTCGTGGTTTCAAACCGGAAGGGTCCTTTCCCGTTGGGGAAACGGAACTCGGCGCCGGTGGTTTCGTCCTTCAGGATCACCGGTTGATCCGGCCAGGGATTCGCCACCCGGCATTCGTTGCCCGCGAGCGAGGTAAGGCGGATGAACGCGACGCCGTTTTTCGTCCGTTCCGCCGAGACGGCAAAAGCCCCTTGCGTTCCGAAATTTTCAAAACCCCCAACGAAATCATCCGGCACCGTGGGGAATACCCGGATCACTCCCGTATGGGATTGCAGCAGGTTTTCCGTTCCCATGGGATCGTCCGGATGGTAGATCCCCAGCCGGATCCGAACCCCGCGCAGGTAAAAGCGGTGCGGTTCCCAGACTTGGATCAAGCGCAGCGTGCGCCGGGCGGTTTCCAGGAGCGCGGGAGGAGAATCGAGGCTTATATCATCCCCCCAAAACACGGCGGACAAGGGGACCGCGATGTTGTATTCCATGGGCTTCGCGCCCGCCACATCGATGAAGATCGGACCTTCCGGCGTGTCCACCGTGGGATACTCCGGCATTCGGGAGGCGATCTCCCGCCAGCGGGCGGCTTCCTCGAGATCGAGCCCACAGAGCCGGGCGGCTTCCGCCGCCGCCCGGAGGTGATAGCGGATCAGTGTGATTCCCGATTGACTGTCGCGGTTGAATTCCAGATTGCGGGTGATTCCCCGGTGTTCGGGCGACACGGTGGGAAACACGTGGTAAAGGCCGTCTTTCTCGCGCCGTAAGAAGTCCGCGTAGAAACGCGCCCCTTCCCGCAGGACGGGATACGCCATGTCCCGCAAGAAATCCCGATCGCCGGAGTATTGATAACGCAGCCAGAAGGGTTTGGCCAGCAAGGCGGTGATTTCCATGCTTTGTTCCCAGGTCACATGCGAGTGGATCACGGTTTCGGCTTTGAGCGGGTAGTGGATCAGGGGGTACATCGCGCCGCGGGCGTTGTAGACTTGCCGGGCGTTGGCCTGGGCCATGGGCAGCAGGGTTAGAATCAGCCGGAAATATGGATCCATGAAGTGGAACTGGCGCAGGACACACGATTCGAGGGCGCTGATCTCGTTGAAATGAAAATCGGCGTGCCAGGGCGAACTGTCCTGGAAACAAAATTTGGTGGAATCCACTGAGCAAAAGGGGATATCGCCGTAGTAGCCGCTGGGGCGCGCGCGGTAAGGATTCCCACCCCAAACCTTATCGATCTGGATGAATCCGCCGCTCGACCAGGCCCGCGCGCGTGGACGGGATTCATACTCCGCGAACCGCTGGACGTTCTCCCGCCACAATCCTTCCGCGCCGAGTTGGAACGCTTCGTCCAGATCCCGCCGGGCTTTCGCCAAGGGATCGCGCGCGTCTTGCGTGGTCACCACGGCGGCAAACACCGCAAAGGGGCCGTCGGCCGCGCCCAGAAGGGCTTCCGCGGCGGAACCGGGCGACGCGTTGATCGGGGAGAAGCGCTTGTTGATCATGTGGGTCAAGCGGCCTTCTTTATCGGTCCGCATGGGCGTGCCCAAATCCGTTTTACCCTCTTGGGCCTCCATTGCGGATTGAACGCCGGAAATCCGGGCGGCCAACAGCGTGCTGAATCCCTCCGGGAACGTCATCTCCGGAGGAAAATCTTGTTGAATCCAGAAACAATCGGTTTCAAAACCTGCCCGGGGCATCGGCAACGGTTCGAAATCCAGGGGGGATTTTTGGTCACCGAGAGTTGGATGCAGCAGGTCGCCGGGGAGAATCGAGTCCCGATGGCGGTACAACCGGACAGACAGATCCCCCGGTTCGAGGTTAGAAGCCAGGCCATCCAGCACGATCACGTTCCGTGAAGCGCTGACAAATATCTTGATTCGTAGCGAGCGTTTTCCCTGGCGCGCGTGGAGAACCAGGCTTTTACCGGCCTCTTCCACGGAGAGCGCGCCGCCCGCTTCCAGAAACGGCATCCGCAGGATCAATTGTCCGGCGGGTTTGGGGCAGGGAAAGTCGTGGGAGTTGTATGCCGTGTAATAGGCCGCGCCATTGAGGATCCGCGGGTCGCCGGTCATGGCCAGGCGCTTGATTTCTTCAAGAGTCAGGATGGGCTGCGGCGGCTGGGGATTGCGCCGGTCCCAGATATCGCTTTTCCCTATGCTCAATGTGGGCGCGGTGTCCGGCCCCCAGAGGATGACTCCGATATCGTCATTGTTGAGCCGCCGGTCTCCCGGTTCCAAACCTAAGACGGAAGCGGAAGAGGTATCCGCGAACGCGTTTACCGCCATACCGGCCGCCGCCGCGAAGATCAAACACCAAGCCATTGGGTTCCGCATCAATTAAATTCCCGGGCTTATCACGCCCTCTCCAGAATGAGTTGCAAGCCAGATCAATATCCGGCCGCAAGTCCATCGCCGCGCCCGTCCGCGTATCCCGCCAATAGGCCGTTTTCCAAGGCTTGTATCCCCGTGGCGAATCCGAGCGAGTTTACTTCCTGCAGGGTGTAGCCCCGGCCGGACAGGTTGAGAACAGTGTCCGGCGAGAAGGCGAAGCGCTCAAATTGAATGCGGTCGGGCCGCCATTGATGATGGAACCGGCGGGCGTCGATGGCTTCCCGGATGTTCATCCCCATTTCGGCCATGTTCAAAAAGATCTGCAGGTTGGTGGTGATGATGGTGGGGCCGCCCGGCGTGCCCACGGTAAAGGCGAACTTTCCATCCCGGAGCGCGATCATCGGCGTCATGCTGGAGAGCATGCGCTTGCCGGGAGCGATGGCGTTGGCCTCGTATTGGATCAATCCAAACAGGTTGCTGGAACCGGGCTTGGCGCTGAAATCGTCCATCTCGTTGTTCAGGAGAAAGCCCGCGCCCTCCACCACGCCGCCCATGCCATAACCCCCGTTCAGCGTATAGGTGATGGCCACCACGTTGCGGTCGCGGTCCACCACGCAGAAATGAGTGGTTTCGTGGGATTCAAGACCGCCGTGGGATACGCCTTCGCTTTGTCCGGCGCGCCAGGGGGGAATCCGCCGGCGGCGCTGCTCCAGGTACGAATCGGAGAGGAGGCGATCCAGGGGGACCTCTACGAAATCGGCATCCCCCAGAAAATAATTGCGGTCGGCGAAGGCCAGGCGCTCGGCTTCGACGATCGACCGGATGTATTCCGCCGAATGGTATCCCATCCTCCGCCAGGGCAGCGGCTCGAGCAGCTTGAGCATCTGGGCCAGCGCGATGCCGCCGGAACTGGGCAATCCCGGGGCGATGAGCGAATATTCCTTGTAGGAAATGATGACCGGGGGGCGGAACTTCGACGCGTACGCGGCCAGGTCTTCGCGGGTGATGATGCCCCCGTTTTGTTCCATGAAGCGGACCAGTTTTTCAGCGATTTCTCCTTTGTAAAACGCGTCGGGGCCGGATTGGCTGAGTTGGGTCAACGTCCAGGCGAGATCGGGCTGCTGGAACACCGAACCGAACGCCGGGGCTTCTCCGTTCGGATAAAAAACGGCGGCGGTGGAGGGGAAGCGCGTGAGGTATTTTTGGTTGTTCACAAGAGAGCGGTGCAGGGAGTAGGAGACGGGAAATCCGTCCCGGGCCAGACGGATGGCGGGAGCCAGGTTATCCGTGCGGCTTTTGGTTCCATAGTTTTGGAAAATCTCGAACAAGCCGTGTACGGTTCCGGGAACGCCCGCGGCGAGGAGACTCGCGGTGCTCTTGCCTTCCATCAGGTTTCCCTCGTCATCTACAAACATGTCGCGCGTGGCCGCTTGGGGGGCGGTTTCGCGGAAATCGAGGAAGAGGGATTCGCCGTTTTTCGTCAGGGCGGTCATGAAGCCGCCGCCGCCCAGGTTCCCCGCGGTGGGATAGGTGACCGCCAGGGCGAAACCGATGGCCGCCGCCGCGTCGAAGGCGTTGCCGCCCTGTTGCAGGATCTCCACGCCCGCCTGGACGGCGATAGGCTCGGGGCCGGCCGCCATGCCCAGGCGCGCATACACCGGCTCGAAGGCGAAGGCGGGGATCTGGAGATAAAGCCAAAAAAATCCAATTGCCGCATGCCGGATGGTTGTCATTGAAAATCTCCTCGGGAAAGAATCCGGGATTTTATGATCATTGCCTAGTCCCGAAGCCTCGCGTAATACTACAACAAACAATTGAGGAAAGTGAGCGGTGAATTCATGGATACCAACTGCTTAAGCAGACCGGAAGAAACGATATTCGAGGGAACGGGCTCGTATCCAGATTCGGTTCCCGAGGGGATTTATAGGTTACTGTTTCCCGGATTGCATGAATAATGGCGATTCCATAGAAGGATTACCACGATGTCCAATGCCTTCTATCCTGAACAGAGGACATTGGGATCGTTTCGCTTCCGTTCCAGAAAATGGTTCCCCGCTGTTTGGTGTGGGTAAGGCTGGGGGACGCTGTCCCCCGGGCCCCCTGGGATTTACCGCTTGGAGGCCAAGCCCGAAGCCGTAGAATAGATCCCATTCCATGAAAAAGCCGGGCGGCGGGAACACTCCCGGCTTCGATCCCGGCGGGCGGCGCCTGGCCCAGCGGTTGCGGTACTATTGGGATGAGTTGTTGACGATTCTGGATCATTCCGAGGCAACGCCGATGAACATCCACATAGAGCGGGAGCTCCGGCGGGCGGTGATCTGGCGCAAGGTGATGCAAGGCTAGCATAACAGGACTGAATACACCCACATTTATATCTTCTTTTATGCCCAACGGGACTCTGTCCACACGGAGCATCTGCCGCCTTTCCCGCCGGTTACCACTTCAGAAGAGTGACCTGTTACGATAGATGATATGGTGTAAGGTTGATTTTGGTGAACTCTCGGCGGATTCTCCGGTTTTTCCTTCTTGTTTGGCGGAATGAGAAAAAATCCTAAAAAACCCCCTTGACAAGTGACTAAACGGCTAGATAATAGGGTCCAAAGCGTCTAAGAACCTAGGTAATTGAGGATTACCCGAACATGAAAAAGAGTAAAAGAAACCCCTTCCCCAAGCCCACGGAAGCCGAATTGGCGATTCTGCATATTCTCTGGCGGCGCGGACCCAGCACGGCCCGGGAGATCCAACAGGAGATGGGCCGGGCCAAAACCACGGTGTTGACCCTGCTGCAAATCATGGCGCGCAAGGGGCTGGTTCAACGCGATGAATCCACCTACGCCCATGTCTATGAAGCCTGCGTTTCGCAAGACCAAACGCAGAAGCACCTGCTCGGCGATATCGCCCGGCGGGCGTTCGACGGGTCGACGTACCAGATGGTGATGAAAGCCCTATCCATGAAAAAACTGTCCGAGGACGAATTGAAAGAGATATATAAAATCTTGGAAAATTATCAAACGTGAGCACCGCGATGATACCATCGGCCGGCTTCCATGCGTGGGTATATCCAATCGGTTGGGTCCTGGCCCATTTCCTCTGGCAGGGCGCCCTCACCGCCCTCCTGCTGGCGGTTCTGCTGCACGGCCTCCGCCGCCGCGGCGCCAACGCCCGGTATCTGGCCGCCTGCGCCGCGTTGTTCGCGATGTTGCTCTACCCGGTGTTTACCTTGATATTCCTCCTGCCAGGTTATGAGCAACATCACCCGCCCGGCCTGGATATGACCACCCCGCCGGCCGGTCAGAATCCCGGTTCTCTCCCGTTTTCCCCTCTTTCTCCCGCGAATCCTGCTCAAGCCATAATCCCGAACTCAGCACCCTCGTCCGCGGACCTTTCCGAACTCGAAGCCGTGCGCTTGCTGTGGCGGCATATCGCCCGGCGCATCGAACCCTTCCTGCCCGCATGCGTCGTGTTTTGGATGATCGGCGTGCTGGTGATGTCGGGTTGGCGGGGGATGGGATGGGTGGGATTGCAGCGTTTGAAAAACAACCATGTCACCCCCATCGGGAATGGACTGAGAGACCGGCTGGATGAGCTGGTCCACAAGTTGCATATCAGCCAACCGATACGAATCCTGGAATCCGCCCTGTCCGAAGTTCCCCTGACGATTGGATTCCTCCAGCCCGTGATTCTGATTCCCGCCAGCGTATTGACCGGCTTGTCGCCCGCTCAGCTCGAAGCCATCGTGGCGCATGAATTGGCCCATGTCCGCCGCCATGATTATCTGGTCAATTTGTTCCAGACCGTCGTCGAAACGCTGTTCTTCTATCATCCGGCGGTCTGGTGGATTTCGAGTAAAATCCGCGTCGAGCGCGAACGGTGCTGCGACGAAATGGCGTCCCGGATTTGCGGCGATGTGCTGGTGTATGTGCAGGCCTTGGCCCGGCTGGAGGAACTGCGCCTGTATTTCGCCCAATTGGCGATGACCGCCGGCGCGGGCAATGTGCTCAGCCGCATCCGCTATATCCTGAAAATTCCCGGGGCTCCCAGCCGGAGCGCGAACGCGTGGATCACCAGCGCCCTCTGCGGGGTTTCGGTCTTTCTTCTCGTGGTTCTCCTGCAGCAGCCTGCCTTGTCCATTTTCGATCCTTCCCAGCCGTTGGGCATCTTCGAGAACTCCGCGGACATCGGCTTGGTTTCGTCTCCGGGGTCCGTGCGATTCAATCCGTCCCGGAATGAATATTCCATCGCGGGCCAGGGCCGGCGCATGCTGGGGGACGAAGAGGATGATTTGTTCTATGTCTATAAGGAAATGACCGGCGACTGGAGTCTCGAAGCCACGCTGGGATGGAAGGAATCCGCGGCCGATCAGCACCGCGTCGGCTTGATGTGCCGGGAATCCTTGGAGGCCGGCGCCAAGCAGGTCAGCACGGATTATTGGCGTTTGAGCGATCTGGACATGATCCTGGCCACGTCCCGGGTTTCCCCCCACGGCATGACCGTCACCCAAAGCAGTGATTTGGCCGAGTTCGCGGGCCGGCCGGTCCGTTCGCGGCTCACCCGCGCCGCCGCGGAAAACCGGTTTATCCACGAATGGTATCATCCCGCGCGCCGGGAGTGGATCACGGTTTCCACGTCGGTGGTGGAGATGCCGGACCGGGTGCTGGTGGGACTGGCCGCTTCCTCCGCCGCGGAAGGCGCCGCCATGAAAGCGGAAGGCTTGATCCGTGACGTGCGTGTCCGCACATTGACAAATAAAAATTTCCAGCCAAGACCGGAATCTCTACCCCGGCCGTCCCCGACGGTTCCATCTGAAAGTTTTAGCAGCGCGCGGATCCTGTCCGATCTCACGTTTCGTCCCGGAAAACCGTTACACGTAGCCATTCAATGGACAGGCCGGCCGGGCGCGAAGGAAATGCGGGAATATCCACCCGCCGGGTGGGTGGTTCGGGATGTATCCGCGAATGGCATCGTCGATGGAGGCCGAATCACCTGGAAACTCGAGCCCTTCACGGTTTCGAACATATTTACATATACGGTGCTGCCTTCCTCGGCGGATGAAACAGAAGGACTGTTTTCCGGCATGGTGGGAGAACACCGGATCGGCGGCATGGACCGGGCCGTCATTCCCGCGCCGCTGGGGATTTTCGAACATCATATGGACACCGGCCAACCGGACGCTCCGGGCAGCGCGGAATACGACGCCCAGACCGGGGAATACCACATTTTGGGGAGCGATGCGCAGCCCCGCCTGGCCGTGCATTGCGCGTACCGCGCGGTGTGGGGCGATTTCCGGCTGGCCGCCCATGTTCGCGTCGAGAATGTGGATACCAGCCAGCCCTGGAGCGGCGCGACGATTTTCGTGGTCGATCATGTGGGCATCATCAATAAATACGCCTGCATCAAAGTCTTTCCCTCGAATCAACGCGCCACCTCGATCTGGAAAATGGGCGATCCGAACGGAATCTGGGATGAGGGCGTCACCATTCCCGCCGCATACCTGCGGGAGAAACTGCAGATCGAGCGCCGGGGGGACACAGTCAATATATACGCCATGGATCCGGCCAGCCGGGAATGGGTCCGGTTCGAAAGCCGCGCGCTCCATTTCGACGATCCCGTGCATGTGGGGATTTCCACCCATTCCGAAGATCCCGGCCATTACACCCGGGGGCATTTCACGGAGATGGAGTTCGAACCGCTGGCGGGTAACTGATTCAGTTTTACAAAAAGGGTAACTGTTTACCCAAAAACAGTACTCGCTCCATATTTTATACGCAGTATGAGCATAGAGGGGATCGCGAAATGATTCCCTCTCCCCCTGGGAGAGGGTCCGGGTGAGGGAAGCCCAAAAAGAATGGAATTCTTTCATATCCTGCATTTGAGTAGAAACAGTTACCTAAAAGGGTTTTAAAACCATTTATCAATATTTTGTGATTTTTCAGTCACGGCCAGGCCGGCGGTGATAGAAGGGGGTTTTTTTACCGATTAAAAGATCTCCGAGGTGAGTAAACATAAAAAAAGCACCATAAAATCAGTATGAGGAGGTGTATCATGTCAAAAGCAGGGTTTCTAACAGCCACCACGTTCTGTTTCCTTTTCTGCTTAACATCCGTTGTCACGGCACAGCCGATAGGGATTTTTGACTTCCAAGAAAACCTCACTACCCCCTCCATGCCCACCGCCGCGTCCTACGATCCGCAAAAAGGGGAATATTACATCGAGGACACGAACACCAATCACGTTCTGTACACCAAAATGAGCGGGTCCTTTACAATCCGCGCCACAATTTCTGCTGTCAGCGCGGACGGGGCCTCTCTGAATGGATGGGGCTATGTGTTCGCTGCCCAGGATTTCAACGCCGGATCCATGGTTTATGGCGTCGGCAACCGGGTGGACAACAGCGTCATCGACTGGTGGGGAACATTCACGGGCAGTGGAGGATTTCAGGGTCAACCCAGCGCGATGATTTCCCCCACCCTCCAGGACGGGTTGGTCAAACTGGTCCGGGATGGAAACATAATCAGTTTTCAATACTACAATCCCGGCAGCCAGGAATGGGTCCTCATCAAGCAGTTAGAAATCGATCTGAAAGATCCAGTTGTTGTGGGAATCGGTGCGTGGTGTGACCGGTCCAGCCGAGTGATCAACGCCCGGTTTACCGGGGTGGAATTGCTTTCTACCTCGAATGTAAGTGAATATGAGTTGTATGAGTAGAAACCATGCCGTTATTTTCAAGATGGCAATAGAGTCGTTCATCCGGCACGTATGTATTTTTTAGGTGGCTGTTCCGTATCTCCTTTTAGTGATCGATGAAAACTACCCCAAAATACCCTCTCCCTCCAAGAGAGGGCTAGGGTGAGGGAGTTTTTGTGGAGGCGGACCTTGGTGTCCGCCCTCATCCCGGTTGATTGGAATCTTATTTATTAAGGAAATGGCATCATGAATAAACATAGCAGGACATCCGCGATTTAATCCAAACCAGCGCCATTCTTCAGGAACCATGGTCTCTTGACTGCGCCTTCATGGAATAGAGAGAACGGCCATGAACACATTCAGTCCACATCCAGCCTTTACTTTAATCGAGTTACTCATCGTAGTGGCCATCATTGGCATACTCGCGGCCATCGCGGTGCCCAATTTTCAAAACTCACAATTACGGGCGAAAGTGGCGCGAGCCCAAAGTGATGTTAAGACACTGTATAATGATGTTATCGTGATCATGATCGATGAAAGCAACAGACGATATACCGGCTGGGGCGGCACGATCCAAATTGGAGGGCCTTGTTATGTTTCCGACTTGCAGCTTACTTTTCAGGAAGGGATCGATGAAAAGGATAGACAGTTTTACACGCGGGTTCTTGAAAGAATGAAGGATCATGATCCTTTTCCCCATCGCGCCTGCAATGCGGAAGATAATACAATTGAATTAATATCAACCTGTTATAATCATCCCAGTTGGTTTAGTTACACAGCTTGTCCCCATCCTTATGAAATTTATCTCAATACCTTTGATTTTACTCAGTATACGTTCGTTCGGAGCCTTGGGCCTGACCGAGACATCGATATAATGGAACATGATCCATATGGAGCGCTCTATAATTCATCCAATGGTGTTCGTAGTGATGGAGATATTATTTGCCCCTTGCCGTATCATCCCTGGAATCCTCGGTGGTAGACATCCTTTCTGCTGGCACAACACGGAAATATCGCTATAAATGATTCGTAACAGTTCACTCTTCTGAAGTAACAACCGGCGGGAAAGGCGGCAGAGGCCCGGTGCGGACGTATTCCCATAGGGCGGAAACGAGAGCCGTGATGGGATTGTTGCCGCGCCGGTTCAAGGTGCGGAATATGCTCATCAACACTCCGTGGGTCAACGCGTCCTGGATCAGCCGTTTGCCCTGGCAAATAAGTATCAGACCCAGCTCGTACTGTTGATAGGCCTCCATCACCAGTAAGCGGTGGCCGGGATGGCCCGGTTAGCCACCCGCCGGCTTTTTCTTCCGGGGTGGCTTCCCGGTTTGGGCGGCGACCTTGAAATGCAGGGGAATCATGCCGGACGGGGTGGAGGACGAGGGCGCTGAAGATTTCAGGCCCCGGACGATTTCCCGGAAAAGAAAAAGGAGGGCTTCTTCGCCTTCGTTCAGAATCCGTTGGACGAGGATATGGGCCGGCTCTTCCCCGAGCGCGGGGCCGGTGTGAAGCGATTCGCGCCGAATTTGCGCGAAAATCGCAGGCCTGTACTTTTCCATACTTCAAATAACTTCTGATCCAGCCCGGAAGTAACGCTAGATGTAAATTATTATTTGCGGAGAGGGATTCATCAAGGAAAAGAAGGGATGAGGCGCGGTTTTACTTCAGGTGGGTGACCTGTTACTCCTAATTTAATTCATCGCAGCAGCAACTGCATATCATCACGATCAGCGTACAACTTCGTATGACTCACCCCCGTGGCACTTCCAACATCCGGCCGATGGCTCGGCGGGCGCGGGCGGCGATGGCGGGATCGACGGTGATCTCATACACCTCATGCTCCAGGCTGTAAAGGATCTTCTCCAGGGTGATCCGGCGCATGTGCTGGCAGAACATGTTGCAGGTCTTCACGAACTCCACCTGAGGATATTCCAAGGCCAGGTTGGCCGCCATTTCGCATTCGGTGGCCAAAAAGACGCGTTTCAGTATGGGATGTTGGCCGATGTATTGAGCCATTTGCGAGGTGCTGCCGTAATAATCCGCCTCCGCCAGCACTCCGGGCGAGCATTCCCAATGCGCCAGCAGCGCGGTCTCTTCACTGCCCTTCACCAGGTTGAACTGCCGGCGGATGCCGCGCAGGATTTCGACGGTGAACTTCTCGTGCACTTCGCAGCGCCCGAACTTGTCGTCTTCCTTGCCGGGATAGATGATCTCGATCCCGTGCGGAGCCAATTCCTTCTGCAGATTGGCCCCCATGAGCGAATCGGGGAAAAAGATCACCCGGTTGGTCCCGAACGCGCGGGCGGCGTGCAAGATCACGTTCGGCCCGTTGGACGAGGTGCAGCAATAGTCCGTCTCCGCCTTCACGTCCGCGTAGCTGTTGATGTAGGTCACCACCGGGCAGCCGGGATAGCGCCGCCGGTATTCGAGCACATCAGCGGCGGTGAACGGCTCGGCCAGGCTGCACCCGGCTTCCAGGTCACAGATAAGCACTTTCTTGGCCGGATTGAGGATCTTGGCCGTTTCCGCCATGAAGCGCACGCCGTCGAAGAGGATAATGGGCTTGCCGGTTTCGGCCGCCCGCCGCGAGAGGGCCAGAGAATCGCCCCGCTCTTTCTCGCCGGAGAGATAGAAGACCAGTGGTTCCATGTAGTTATGGCCCAGTATCAGGACGTTCTTTTCTTCCTGCAGTTGTAGAATCCGCGCGAGGAGATCCCGTTTGGCCTTGAATTCAAGCATTTGGTCGGGAGAAGCCCGCAGGGCCTCCTCCATCCGGCGCAACTGGCTGTCTAATGCGGTCTGGTTCATGAATACCTCGCTCGATCATCTATGCCGTGGCCGGGTCAATCATATATGAGCAGGCTCAGGAGCAAATTCTTTCGGCGCTTATCCATTCGTAGTCAGGAAGAGGCCACGGCTGGCATCTGTTCGTACTCAAATCGTCATTCCGAATGATTGTTCTTCATTATAGTATAGCGTCGTGTCCGGCAAATCCCTGAATCACCATGGTGGGGGATGTCAACCACAGAAATTCATACGGAAATCCAATCCGATTGGCCGCCGGTTACAAAAACCTGCGTCTATTCCAATAATACCCTTCGGATCTTCGCTCTGGATCCCCGCGAGCGCGGGGATGACAATCAGAGCAGGGATTCGCCCTATTAGGATCAACTGAATGGTCAGGATTTGATCAATTTCGGTTCATCCGGGAAATACATACATCCGAATCCACAGCCCAGGATTGAACCCCCTGGGCAGCTGTAGAGCCGTCCCCGCAAGGGGACTTATTTGAGGTTCATCCGAGAAGTGCGTACCTGATGAAGTAACATTGGTTCCATTTGTTGCTGGATGAGGGCGGATACCAAGGTCCGCCGCTAAAAAAATTCCCTCACCCGGGCGCTCTCCCAGAGGGAGAGGGAATTTTGGGGGCATGGTTTTCATCTATCACTTCGAAGAGAAGCGGACCGGCCGTCTAAAAAAAGTACGTAATTGCCGGATGAGCCCCATTTTTTTTGAGAATCATACCAACCGCAAAGGAAAATTCCCGTTTTCCCGCAGGACGCGCAAGGCCAGTTCGTAGATTTCCGGCCGGACCTGGCTGGTGACCGAGTGGTCGGATTGGAAGATCCAGCCGCCCCCCGCCGCCGCGCGCAGTTTGTACAGGACTTCCCGCCGGACCGCCTCCTCATCCCCCGTTTCGAGCACGCGCACGTCGATGTTCCCCACGAAGGCCAGTTTGCCCGCATACCTCTTTTTCAACACCACCACATCCAAGCCGGCCTTGGCTTCCAACGGATTGTACGCGTGCAATCCCAGTTCCTGCAAATCGTCAAAGATCGCGGAAGCCTTGCCGCAGCCGTGATATACGGTCAACAGGCCGTGCCGCCGGCAGCAATCGATCAACGCCTTGACATGCGGTTTAAACAAGGTCCGCCAGCGGGGCAAGCCGAAGAACATCCCCCCGCGGTAGGCCACGTCTCCCCAGATGTACATCCCCATCAAACGGCCCCGGGCGGCTTCGATCTGCGCCTGGCAAAACTCCAGCAAAAACGCCCCCACGCGGTCCACGAACGCCGCGAACCGGTCCGGTTCGCTGGCCATCCACACCAGGGCGTTCTCGCTGCCGATGATGCGCCAGAGGTATTCATACGGCTCGCACACCGAACCGAACACGGCGAAATCTTCCACGTACGCGTTGACCCGCTCGTCCCACGCGGGCAGATCGCGGATCAGCGCGTCGCCCACGCCGTTGATCTGGTCGTCTCCCCCTTCGTGGAACCGCCGCGGATCGCGGGGATCGCCCCATTCGAAATCGGCCATGCCTTCCGCTTCGGTTACCGAGAACGATTCGAAGCCAGGCATGGGCGCTTCGGCCGTCCGCCGGATCGTGGCCCCGAAGCCCGTGCGCACGACGACGTGCTGGTCATCGCTTTCCAGAATGGTGAACGGCTCGACGCGGGGATCCATGTTGGGCGTGATGACGATGTAATCCAAGTCGAAATGCCGGTACGGATCGAAATCCTCGCCCCATTTTTTCCGGCAGCGTTGCAGAAAGCCGGTCCAGAAAAATTCACCCGCCGGCACGCGGTCGCCTTCCTGGTGCGTCAAGGCCATGCGGACGCGGCCGGCTTTTTCTTGCGCTTTCGGTGATGTCGTATTCATGATGACCCTTCTCCCCGGTCCCCGCGGGCCGTGGCCACTAAATCCATTTTTTCCGTTTGAAATACCCCACCATGGCCGTGATGACCGTGATCACGATGACCCAAAACACCGGGTAGCTCCACCGCTCTTTCAGTTCCGGCATGTATTCGAAATTCATCCCGTACACCCCGGCCAAAAACGAGAGGGGAATGAAAATCGCCGCGAAGACGGTCAGCACCGCCATGATCTCGTTCATACGGTTGTCGAGGATGGAATGATACTGGCTGGTCAGTTCGCCCAGGATCTCCTGGTAAGCGGCCAGGGTATCCAGCGACTGGATGGTGTGGTCCTGCACATCGCCCAGGTAGATCTTGGTGTATGGCTGGATCAGAGGGGATTGGCTCTTGATCAGGTAGCCGGTGATATCTTTCACGGGGAGGATCCAGCGGCGCAGTTCGATGATTTCGCGCCGCAGCCGGTGGATCGTGCGGATCGTGGCCGCGGAGGGATGATTGGTCAATTCCTCCTCCAGCGCCTCGATTTCATTCCCGGTCTCTTCCAGATGATCGAGATAGCCGTCGACGATGGTATCCAGCAGCACGTAGGCCAGGTAATCGGCCCCCAGTTTGCGGAAGCGGCCCTGGACGGTGTTGATCCGCTGCAGGACCGGCTGGAAATAGGCGTGGTCGCTTTCCTGGAAAGTGATCACCGCGTGGGATGTCAGCACGAGGCTGATTTGTTCGGGAACAGGCGCGTTCGCGTTGGGAAAAATCACCCGCAGGGTCATGAACAGGTAGGTGTCGTAATCCTCGATCTTGGGGCGGTGTTCGGTGTGCAGAATGTCTTCCAATACCAGGTCATGGATCTGGAATTGGTTTCCTACTTCCTGGATATATTCCGTGCGGTGCAATCCGCTGAGATTGATCCACGAGACAAAACCGGGATCCATGCATTTCAGGCACGAGCGGAGGTCGGCGATTTCTTCCTCGTGGTATTTCTGTTCGTTGTAATGGATGGCCGTGATTTTAGGCTGTTCGAGTTTTTGTTCGCCCGTGTGGATCAGCGTCCCCGGCGGCGCGCCGAATTTCCGCACACGCTGGCGCGGCCCATGAATCGGTTTCTTTTTGTGTCTCATCCCGAGTGCCTCATCCGGTTTTCCTTGTGGTTTACACTATGCGGTACGCGGCCAGACCGCGGTCTTCCACGCGCGCGGGGCCGCCGCGCAGGAATTCGTCAATTTCACCGGGCGGGATGGGGGCGGTTCCGCCGGCCGTGGCCGCTACCATCGCCCCCAGGGCGTTGCCATACCGGCAGCCGTCCTCCAACCGTTTCCCTTGGAAGTACTGCGTGATGAATCCGGCGGTGAAGGCGTCTCCCGAACCGACGGGATCCACCACGGTTACCAGGAATCCCGGCACGTATACCGGTTTCCCATCCGCGGCCATGGCCAGCGCGCCCCGTTCGCCCAAGGTGATGACGCAACATTGCAGCAGCCAATCCTGGATGATCCGCTCACAGAATTCCGGCAGGGAGCGGATTTCCAGGGCGAATAAATCCATGAGATAACGGGCCTCGTCTTCGTTCAGTTTCAACACATCCGCCCTTTCGAGCGATGCCATGATGGATTCCCGCGTGTAACAGTTCTCGCGCAGGTTGATATCCAACACTTTCAGGGCTTGATCCGCCAGTTGCAGGATATGCGCCAAGGTTTCCCGGGATCGAGGCGACCGCTGCGCCAAGGTTCCATAGCAGACGCAATCCGCTTTCCCGGCGGCAAGGGCCAACTCTTCGGTCATCTCGATGGCGTCATAGGCCACGTCCGGCACGATGAAATAATCCGGCTGGTTGTTCTCATCCAAGGTCACCTTCACAGTGCCCGTGGGATGCGCGGAATCCCATTGAACGAAACGGGTGTCCATGTTCAGTTCCCGCATCCGCTGTTCCGCCTGACGGCCCAAATCGTCCCGTCCCAGGCGGCTGACCATCATCGCCCGGTGCCCCAGCGAATTGGCCCGGAAGGCAAAATTGAACGGCGCTCCCCCCAGCACGGTTCCCTCCGGCATGATATCCCACAGGACTTCCCCGAATGCTAAAATGTTCATTTTCATATCAAGAGCCTACCCGATGAATTATGCGTTGTACATTGCGGCGGGAACACGGATTTGTCTACGGAAGATGAAGGGGAAATTATTCCGTATTCTCCGTGATTCAATCCACGAAACACAATCACCCTCTCCCTCCGGGAGAGGGCTGGGGTGAGGGAAAGCCGGCTGATTCGTTCAGTCCAGCCTATTTTACACCATCCCCCTTCGGCCAATTCCGCAGGGGCACGTTGCCACGTCCCCCTGCTCAACCGGCTCACGCAATGCTTCTCTAAACGATGATTTTGGCGCCTCGGCGTTGAAAATGCCTTGCCCCCTCCGGTTCCCTTTGCTACTTTGAATAGACCACGGGTATGCAATTCACCCACATCAAAAAAACACAAACGGGATTCTCCATTACCCATAGGAGGCAAATCCATGGTCCGAACAAACACCATTCATCGGCTTCTCTCTTTCTCGATCCGCCCGCTCTGCGCCGGGATTCTAATGGGATGGTTCTTCCTTTCCGCCGCGTGGGCGGAAACGCCCCGGTCCGGGCCGTCGGTGGATTTCAGCCATGGCCCTCTCAAGGTTTCGGAGAATCACCGCTTTGTCGTGCATGAGGACGGAACACCCTTCTTCTACCTGGGCGACACCGCGTGGGAACTGTTCCACCGCCTGAACCGTGAAGAAGCGGAGCGTTACCTGGAAAACCGCCGGCAGAAGGGCTTCACCGTCATCCAGGCGGTCGTGTTCGCCGAGCTGGAAGGCCTCGATACCGCCAACGCCTACGGGGACAAGCCCCTGATCAGCAACGATCCCACCAAGCCCAATGAGGTCTATTTCAAGCACGTGGATTTCATCGTCAACAAGGCGAAAGAGAAAGGCATCTTCATCGGCATGTTGCCCACCTGGGGCGACAAGGTGACGAAGGCCTGGGGAAAAGGCCCGGTGGTCTTCAATCCGGAGAACGCGCGGATTTACGGCCGGTTTTTGGGACAACGGTACAAGAACCAGCCGAACCTCATCTGGATTCTGGGCGGCGACCGCGCGGCCGACGGCGTTGAGGAGATTTGGCGGGCCATGGCCCAAGGTATCCAGGAAGGCGACGGGGGGATTCACCTCCTCACCTATCATCCCCAGGGCGGTTTATCCTCCTCGAAGTGGTTCCAGGAAGACGAATGGCTGGCGTTCAACATGCTGCAGTCCAGCCATGACCGTTTCGACAATCCCAATTACCGGATGATCACCGCGGATTACAACCGCGAGCCGGTCAAGCCGTGCATCGACGGTGAGCCCCGCTACGAGGACCACCCCGTCAACTGGAAATCCGAAAACGGCTGGTTCAATGATTTCGATGTCCGCCAGGGCGCCTATTGGGCGCTGTTCGCGGGGGCGTTCGGCCATACCTATGGCTGCCATGACATCTGGCAGATGATGGCCCCCGGCCGCACGCCCATTTCGTCCGCGCGGAACAATTGGTACGACGTTCTCGATCTGCCCGGCGCGTGGGACATGTTGCATGTGCGCAATCTGATCGAATCCCGCCCCTTTCTCAGCCGTGTGCCCGATCAAAGCCTCATCGCCGAAGGGCAAAGCGAAGGCGCGGGCCATATCCAGGCCACCCGCGGCGATGGCTACGCGTTCGTTTACATCCCCGCGGGCACACCGGTCACCATCCAGTTGGGCAAAATCTCCGGCGGGAAGGTCATGGCCTGGTGGTACGATCCGCGCAAGGGAACCGCCTCGCTGATCGATTCGTTCGCCGACAGCGGCACGCGCCGCTTCGATCCCCCCGGCCCGGACAACCGAGGCAACGATTGGGTGCTGGTGCTCGATGATATGTCCAAGAATTTCCCCGCGCCCGGGCGGATGGTGGAGTAGTGAGGAGGACGTGATGTGACGAGTAAGGGGTATTTGGAATATGACAATTTCCTATCATGCATTACTCTTTATGGAACGTCATTCCCTCAGGGGATGAATGTGAATAACCGTAGGCGATAGCCTACGGTTTCGTAAAGAATAAATACCAATCCCGAAGGGATTGAATACATTATTCGACCCCTCCGGGGTCGTGAGCATCGGGGACGTAACCGGGGGTTATTACCCCCGGCTATTCACGTTCAATCCCTGTGGGATTGTAGGCAGGCGAAAGGCAAATACTACAAGAATTGACAATATTCTTGTAGAAAGATGCAAAACTTCTTGATTCCGAGATTCATAAAGTGTCACCCGGCTGCTTTCGGCCGCGTCCCAAAAGTAGGGCTTCCGGATGAACTCTTCGAGGACCCGATCCACAGGGCGACCGGCGGATATAAATTCCAGGCGGTTCCTGAGCGTGAAATACCGGTGGAACATCATCCCCCGGCGTCTGTCCAGACACGCCCTGACGTTCACACCGCTTCCCGCGTGAAAACCGGACCGCCTGGTGGAACCGAACCAATCCAGCCGCTCGACGCCCAGTTCCTGGCAGAGCGGCGCAGTTACCTGCCTGGATCCACTCGGGTTTTTCATTTCAAATATATTTTTACTACTTAAAATGTAGCGAATCTCCCTCGTATTTTCATGAAATCACCCTAGCCTTTCGACGGGAATTTCTTTTTACTAGAGTGAACGATTTTTGCGGTTGATCGAAAATCCCATAAAAGGAGAGAGGCCAATGAAGGAGCAAAAGTGGAGGAAAGTGGGAATGGCGGGAATTTGTCTGCTACTCGGTTCATCGCTCAGTTTTGGGGCGGTGCAATATAGCAATAATTTTGACAATCCCTCGGGCGCCAATCCGTCGGCCGCCTGGCCGGAGTGGGTGGACGCCTCCACGGACGGACCCGTTTACGCGCAAAACGGCCGGTTGGAATGGACGGGC
>JBHGBC010000038.1:0-42743 GCA_041946805.1 bacterium | reverse complement strand
TCGGCGCCCGCGAAGAGATACCGGCCGTCCGGCGAGAGGCGCGCGGGGAGATGGATGGATTCAAATGTCTGCTCGATTTGCGCGGTCTGTGTATCCCAGATATAAGCGCGATGATCGTTATCCGCGCTGAGCACCCGGCGGCCGTCCGGGAAGAAGCGGGCGTAAATCACTCCCGTGGCGTGGCCGACGAAATCGGAGACTATGGCTCCCGAATCAACGTCCCAAACCTTGGCGGTTCCATCCCGGCTGGCGCTGACGATCCGCCGGCCGTCGGGGGAAAAATCGGCATACCAGACGCTGTCCGTGTGGCCGCGGAATTCGCGAATCATGCTCTTCGTGTCGAGATTCCAAAGACGGATTAGATTATTAAGGCCAGGTTCATGGACTCTGCCGCTGGCGGTTAGAAATATGTTTTGCCGGGAAATATTGACAAAACAACGATTATCCTGGGTTGAAGATTTGAATCTACCCAATTCCGCCCATGATTGCGTATCATACATAACCACTGTTGTTCCCAATCCGCGCAGGAAAAAGCGGCCATCCGTGGTGAACTGGTTGGTGCCATATCCCCGTAATTCACTATCGATTTTTTGCCGATACCAGGGAATGGCCGTTTCCCAAATATCGAAATTCGTTTCGTTATCGAGCATGAATGTATCTCCTTGAGGTGAGAAGGAAGCATCCTGAAAAGGCATGTGACGCAGTGAAATTTCCTGGACTATTGTTTGAGTTTCAAGATCGAGCGTTCTCAACAGGAAATTCTGCGAAAAATGGCTATTCAAGAATTCCCGATAGACGATTTGTTTAGATTGGGGATGGATTGTCACCAGGTCAGCATATTCGGACAGTTGCACCGAGGGATCCGCGGTGTTTGCATACTTCGTTAAATCGTACAAGCTGGGAAGGGATATACGGCCGACGGCAAGCCATCGTTTATCGGAAGAAATTTGCAATTGAGCTGTGCCTTCATTCTCGGCAAATTCTTTATAATGGCTCAATCTCTCCCCATTAACGGTGTTCCAAATATAGGGTGTGTAACGAATACCGGTCCAACGGGAGAAATCGGACACGATACCGATAAGGAGGCTATCCGGCATGCCGAAAGCGGTAAAATCAATGCCGCTGCCACCCAAATCGTAGGTATTATATTGCACATCCTGGAGCGGTAGTGATTTCACCAGCGATCCATCCACCGTGGACCAATAGTTCAAATAAACCGAGCGCGTTCGATACGGATCGGCTGGATCGATCTCATCCGGAATAATACCCACCCAAAAGGCATTGCTTGAATCAATCAATTGAGCGTTGATTCGTGGAAATATTTTCTCTTCCTCTGTTTTTAAATTAAGCAGATGAGTTTGGTTGATGGCCGAGTTATATCGATGATAGAAGAAATAGTTGCCATCCTCCGAAAAAGGATGATTGGGGAACACGGCGTCCTCAAACTCGTGGAGATGGTTACCCTTCTTGAGGTCAATCAAATGGCCTTGCCAGGGGTAATCCAGTTTATAAAGCAAGACCTTGAAACCAGAGGGTGATGTTTTGATGCGGGTGGAGAAAGATGCCAAATCCGTTTTAATGATTTTTTCCAGTATATTCGTATCCGCCTTGATCAAATCGAGATTCCCGCCGCTATCCAAGAGGATGAAATAATGTCCATCCGATGAATAAGATATATCATTGATGTTTCCGAATGAAATGACCGATTCGCCATTGGGCGTATGGATGGATGACTGTATGGTTGAGTGAATATTCATAAAAAGTACGTGGATTAAACACAATTTGATTATTGTCATTATAAAATCTCAAATATGCAATATAATAAATAAAATATTGCAATAATATGAATTTTGCATCAAGATAGCAAAACAATATACCGTTTTACAATGATGGGGGGTGATGTCCTTGTGAATAATTTTACATATTCTCCACCGTATTTATCATCACCGCTTAAATGATCTACCAATCTGATTGGAGTCTCATTGGATGGGATGTTTATTTGAATCCCTGTACCCCATTGTGGATTTTCTAAATTTTGGCAGATGTACAAATATGCAGCGCGGTTTATATCGTTCCACGCAAGCATCAAGTAATTACCTCCTAAATGACCATTTAACATTACATTACAAAGTACACGGTTTTCAGTTAGGTTTGTAATATCACCGATCAAAGAGGTAGACAAGCCTCCAATACCATTTTGAGACCATTCTCCATCATAAAATTGCCTCCATGGACTTGAAGGATTGTTTGATGAGTAACTTTCATCAACCAATGTGCTTGTAAGAACGCGAGCAGCACAAATCGTTCTATTATATAAGTATTCACCCCCTAATTTACTTTTAAGTGGTTCTATATAATATGGTGTGGTTATTACCCAATTTTTTTGAACATACCGTGTATAAAATAAATATGTATAATTTCCTGCTGTTATAACCGCAGGACTAGCAGCACCACAAACTCCATGGTTTTCTGTTTGTTGACCTTCTTTATGGAAACACTCGATAATCGGGGATGCATTATTTATTGTCGAAGAGCTCAAATCTTGCGAACAACGAGCAAACGATAAATTAAAGGGATCATGATTAGGCGACCTTGCATATCCTATTCTCGCATATACATAGTCATAACCATCGGGAGTGATATTGTATCCTGCCATAAGACTCGATAAAAATCCAGGGGTATTTATATTTTTAAACCAGTCTTCTACATGCAAGAAGGCGTGCACTCTTGTGTAACCACTGTCGGTTGCAACAAATGCTGAATTTACGCCTGTATATCCATTGTCCCAATTATATTTCCATGCTAAATCAGATAATGGAGACGCTGGTCTATAAGGACGAATGGCCGAATAAGGGGTAATATCAGTCGATGTGGGATAGGGGGGATTCCCACGGAGTACACAATTTGGCATATTGCTTACTGAAATCCATGCCAAATTATTCGATTTATTAAGAAAATCGAGCATCCATGTGCCACTATTCGCTGAACCAGTAACAAACATATTCCAACTTGGATAGCCAGAATTAAAATATGCGTATGACCTGTTATTAATGCGAATTGGAGCAAAACCAGTATCCGGGTAAGATGTTAAGCCAGCGAAAGTGAATGAACCTTCTAAATATGGATCTTGATAGAGTCCATCTAGGGAATTTAATTGCATTTGTTGCACAGGATCATATTCAGATAAATAGTTTGAATCCACAAAATGATAATCAAATGTAGATCCTATTATTTTTAATCTAGTCCAACGTACAAAATCTGTTTTAAAATTATTCTTAGAAAAATTCCAAACAAGATCTAATCTAATTTCACGGCCTGACCAGTCGGAAAGATTCACAATCGATGTATGAAGTGAATATTTTTCTATTTTTGTATCAAAGATATTCATATCCTCTGGAAGAGACATAAAATAATTTTTAATTGTTTTCGATTTTAACCATTCATCTTGATTTAACTTATTTCTCTCAAATATTTCAACAAAATATTCTTCATTATATTGCATTATGTCATATGGGATTTCATAATCGATCTCCAATTGTATCCGTTTGAATTGTGGTATTACCACTTGATATGATCCACGTACTTCTTGGATCGAATCCATCCCTATGGGTTGGTTAATGATTTCGATCAAAGACCGGGATGAATCATCATCGATGTACTCTTTGGCATCCGTAAAGTAACCTTTTTTGATAATTTTTCTCACCCGGTCCACCCCACCGATCGCGTCCCCATATGTCCCGCCGCTTTGAGTAACCACCGTCCAATTCGATTCGGCGTAATCTTCGATCAGATCCTTGATCAGGACGATCTGATGATCGATCGAGGCCGTATCCGGACTTTGTGCCAGAATCCCGAATGGTACCAAACCAATCAGCAACAACAAAAAGACGAACCATTTCCCCTTCATGATGAATCTCCTTTTATGGTGTGTTATCATGAATATATATCATAATTTTGAAAAAAAGTCTCAGAAAAATAAAAAATTAGTAATATTAATAAATAAATAATATATAAATTCCGAAAAAATCGATGGTTACGAATGGTCGATTCAATCGGTCTGTACCCTTCCGCCCGTATCCGGCAAATCCCCCTTTTCGGCTACAATCTGTGGCATAGCCCTGCCCAATCTGTGGAAATGGCGGATTTTCGAAAATTGAATCGCGACAATCCTTCGGCCAGTGCACCCCCGTCCGCCCGGAATACCATTTACTTCGTGGACTTCGATCACACCATCTCCCGCCGCGATGTCTGGGACGCCATCGTCAAGACCTGCGCCCCTGATGTGTGGCTCCGGGTGATCAAGCGTTACATCCGCGGTGAAATCTCCTCCCGCGAGTGCAACCTGGAACTGGCCCAGTCCCTTCGCGTCCCCGAGCGGCAGGCGCGCGAGCTGGCCGAATCGATCGGCATCGATCCGACCTTCCATGCCTTCGCCGATTGGGTGCGCGCCCATGAGTCGCGCATGCTGATCCTCTCCGATGGATACGATTACTACATCGATCTGCTGCTGCGGAACGAGGGGCTGGAGAGCATCCCCCGGTACTGCAACCGCATGGTGTGGACGGGCGATAAAATTCAAGTAGAATTTCCCCTGTACCGGAAAGAATGCGAACGCGACATGGCCCACTGCAAATGCCAGCATGTCCTTCCGGTCCGGGAGTGGCGGCGGGTGTACATTGGCGACGGCGTCTCCGACACCTGCGCCGCCTCGAAATGCGACTTTGTGTACGCGAAGCGCGACCTGCTAGACTTTTGCCTCAAGAACCGGATGGCTCACTGCCCCTTCGAAGACTTTCAGCGGATCATCGAGAACGAGACCGCGTGGTTCGGGCAGGTGCGCGCCGATGCCGGTCTGGCCGGCGGAGCGAGAGAAGGATCATGACCGAAAAACATGTCACTGTACCGATGCTGCGCGGCATGAAGAAAAAGGGCGAGAAGATCGTCATGCTCACCGCCTATGATTTCACCTTCGCCGCGCTGATGGAGCAGGCGGAAATCGATATTCTTTTGGTCGGCGATACGCTGGGCATGATCGTCCAGGGGCATGACACCACCCTGCCCGTCACCGTGGACGACGTCATCTACCATACCCGCGCCGTCAAACGCGCCGCGAAACGCGCCATGGTGGTCGCCGACATGCCCTTCCTGTCCTACCAGATCACGCCGGAGGAAGCGGTTCATAATGCCGGGCGGCTGATGAAGGAAGGCGGAGCCGACGCCGTCAAGGTCGAGGGGGGCCGCGCCACCGCCGCCGCCATCCGCCACATGACCACCGCGGGCATCCCCGTGATGGGGCATGTCGGCCTGGGCCCGCAATCGAGCAAGCTGCTCGGCGGCCACAAGGTCCAGGGCAAAACCGCCGCTTCGGTGCGCGCCCTGCTGCAGGACGCCCTGGCCGTGGAACAGGCGGGCGCATTCTCCATGGTCATCGAAGCCGTGCCTTGGCCCGTGGCCCGGCACATCACCGGCCAGGCCTCCATCCCCACCATCGGCATCGGGGCCGGCCCATACTGCGACGGCCAGGTGCTCGTCTTCGCCGATATGCTGGGGCTGTTCACCGCGTTTCAACCCCACTTCGTCCGGCGTTTCGTCCAGATGGGCGAGGAGGCCGTCCAGGCCTTCCAGGCGTTTCGGAACTCGGTGAGGGAAGGCTCGTTTCCCACCCTGGACGAGAGTTACTCCGTCGACGATACCGTCCTGCAAGTTCTGGATGAATCGAAAAAACAATCCCCGGACATCAATTGGGGCTGACCGGCCGCTCGCTTTCCGCCGTTCACCGGGCATCCGGGCATCCGCTTCTGGGAGGCACATTGTTGAAAGTATTTGATTCGGTCGAGGAATGGCGGAAGGTCCGCGCCGCCTTGCCCCATAAACTCACCCTGGGACTGGTTCCCACCATGGGCTACCTGCATGAGGGGCATCTCTCCCTCGTCCGGGCCGCCCGGCAGAACAACGACCACGTAGCCGTCTCCATCTATGTCAACCCCACCCAATTCGGCCCCAACGAGGATCTGGCGCAATACCCCCGCGACCTGGACCGCGACCTGGCCCTGCTCGAGAAAGAAAATACCGACTGGGTGCTGTTTCCCTCCGACGCGGATATCTATCCGCCCGGCTTCAGCACGTTCGTGGAACCGCCCGAGCCCAGCCGCCTGTGGTGCGGCCAATCGCGGCCCGGCCATTTCCGCGGCGTCTGTACCGTGGTCTCCATTCTGTTCAACCTGACGCGGCCCACCCGCGCCTATTTCGGACGCAAGGACGCCCAGCAGGCCGCCGTCATCCGCCGCATGACGCAGGATCTCCGCTTTCCCGTGGAGATCGTCGTCTGCCCGACGGTCCGGGAGCCGGACGGCCTGGCGCTCTCGTCCCGAAACGTCTATCTCTCGCCCACGGAGCGGCAACGCGCCCTTGTTCTCTCCCAAACCCTGTTCGCCGGCGTCGAATGCTTCCAGGCGGGTGAACGCGCGGCCCGGACAATCCTCGAAGCCGGCGCCCGCCAAATCGAAAATACTCCCGGCGTGCGGCTGGACTACCTCGGCATCGTCGACCAGAATACCTTTGCCCCGGTGGAGACCGTGCAAACCGGCAACTATTTCATCGGGGCCATTTACGTGGGGAAAACACGCCTGATCGACAACCGGGTGTTTGAATCGCAGGGCGAGTAGAGTTTGGCGAGACCCACCGGGTGCTACCCAAATTCATGAGGGGCAGGCCAGAATGCAACGGTTCATGCTGAAATCCAAAATTCATGAAGTCCGCGTCACCGGCAAGGACATTCATTACGCGGGCAGCCTGGAAATCGACAAGGATTTGATGGAAGCCGCCGATATCCTCACCGGCGAAAAAATCGACGTCTACAATGTCACCAACGGCGCGCGCCTGAGTACTTACGCCATCCCCGGGCCCCGCCGGTCCGGCTCGATCTCCGTGAAGGGAGCGGCGGGCCGGCTCATCGAAAAAGGCGATGTCATCCTCATTCTTTCCTACTGCACGGTGGAGGAGGGTGAATTGGAATCCTACTCCCACCGCATTGTGTACGTGGATGAAAAAAACCGCCTGGTGCGGGTGGAAGACCGCAACGAAGAAGACTACCTCGGCTCCTGAGTCATCAGGTGATTTCCTCTCCGGAAGGCTAAGTGGATTATGGCACTATTGCGCAGCAATTATCTCATCCTGGGCTCGGGTGTCGCGGGGCTGAAGACGGCTTTGAACGCGGCCCGGTTCGGGACGGTGACCGTTATTACCAAAAAAGAAGATTTCGAATCCAACACCAATTACGCCCAGGGCGGCATCGCCACGGTGCTCGACACGAAGAGCGATTCGTTCGAAGACCATATCCGCGACACCCTCCAAGCCGGCGCCGGATTGTGCCATCCCGATTCCGTGGCGCTCATTGTCACCCGCGGCCCCCGCGAAATCGAGGAACTGATCCGCCTGGGAGTGGAATTCACCCGCACGGAAGACGGCCGCCTCGAACTCGGCCGGGAAGGCGGCCATTCCCGCCGCCGCATCGTCCACGCCAAGGACCTCACCGGCCGCGAAGTCGAACGCTGCCTCCTTCACAGCGCCCGCAACCACCCCAATATCCAGCTGTTCGAACATCACTTCTCGGTGGATCTCATCCTCGATGAAAACCGCCGCTGCTGGGGCGCCTGGGTTTGGGACGAAAGCCGCCGGGCGATGCACCTCTGCCTGGCGGGGGTCACCATCCTCGCCACCGGCGGCTGCGGACTGGTCTATTTGCACAGCACCAATCCCCCCATCGCCACCGGCGACGGCGTGGCCATGGCCTTCCGGGCGGGCGCGCGGATCGCCAACATGGAGTTCATCCAGTTCCATCCCACCGCCCTCTACACGCCGGGGGGGCAGCAGCCTTTTCTCATCTCCGAGGCCGTGCGCGGCGAGGGCGCCATCCTCCGCACCCGGGACGGCACGGCCTTCATGGAGAAATACCACCCGCTCAAGGATCTGGCTCCCCGTGACATCGTCGCACGCGCCATCGACCACGAAATGAAAAACCGCGGCGACAAGTGTTGTTATCTCGATGTCTCCCATATCGACCAGGATTTCTTCCACCGCCGCTTTCCCTACATCTCCAGCAACTGCGAAAAGGCAGGCCTCCACCTCGCCAAGGACTGGATTCCCATCGTCCCCGCCGCCCATTACATGTGCGGCGGCGTGCTCACCGATCTGACCGGCGCGACCGTTATCGAAGGGCTTTTCTGCGTGGGTGAGGCCGGCAGCACCGGCGTCCACGGCGCCAACCGTCTCGCCTCCAACTCCATCCTCGAGGCCCTGGTTTTCAGTACCCTGGCCGCCGAATCCGCGCATCAGCGGGGATTCCCGTATGAAGATCCACCCCGTCTGCCGGAGACGTATCCCCAAAAACCCAATCCGGGCAAACTCGAGGCGGTCCGTCTCGTCAATTGCCGCCATTCCATCCGCTGCCTGATGTGGGATTACGTCGGCATCGTACGGACCAACGGCCGCCTCCAGCAGGCCCGCAAACGGCTCCAGGTCTTATCGGAAGAAATCGATTCTTACTTTCAGGCGGGACACATCAACGACCAGCTGCTCGAACTGCGCAACCTGGCCCAGACCGCCGAACTGATCATCCTCTCCGCCCTCCAGCGCAAGGAGAGCCGCGGCCTGCACTACAACCTCGACCATCCCCACCTTCACGAAACCCTCGAGGACACCGTCCTCCAGAAACAACCGGACGGCTCCCTGCGCATCGAAAGCGTCCCCATCCCCCAGGCTCAGGGATGATTGATCGGCTTCATCCGGCCAATGAGTACATAATAGGGGCGGTCTTGAAGGTCCGCCCCTGCATGAATTTCCTCCCCATACCCGGCAGCACCCAATCCCCTCAAAGAAGCGGGGCACGATGCCCCGTGCCCCTGCCATATTCATTCGCTCCATTTTTTCATCGCTATTTCCGGTTTATCAACACCTATTAATACACTGACCACTCGTGGACCGCGGTGGGTGTCACCGGACGCGCGCCGGTCAAAAACGCCCCGTTCGGCCCGGCGGTTTGATACGCCGGATTCTGGACAACAAACGATCCGGCTCCGGACGACGCGGTGGACGTGAATTGGGGATCCGCGGCGATCACGTTCGATTGCGTGATTTCATCGGCGGTTCGTCCCGCGCCCAGGGCGGTCTTGGCGCCCAAGGCCAAGGGTCCCTCGCCCACCAGCGCCGAGTTTTCGATCTTCACTCCGGCCGGGGCGATATTTTCAGGAATCCCGCTGTCCCCGCCGGATTGGTCCTCGGCCCCCAGCACGACGCCCGTGTAATTCGGCCCGCCCAGGATGCTGTTGGTGATGGTCACGGGCGCCACGCCGGCGTAGAAGAAGATCGATCCGCTCTTACCCCCGGTTGAGGGAGTGGAGTCGCCGGTCCCGATGAACGTGCAATTGGAAATCGTCAGGGGAATATGGGCCAGGCCGGTGGCGAACGTGGGCCCGCCGTCACGGGTGGTGAAAAGCGAACCGCCCTTGTTGTTGGCGATCAAGACATGATCCATCGAACGGATGTTGGCGCCCTTGGTGTCGTTGTCGGAGGATAGATCAATCGGCACGTTGTCATGGTTCTCCACGATGTCCAGCCAAGCGAAATCGATGACCTGGTTGCCGAACATGCGGATCGCGGTCCCGGTGTTGAACGCTTGGACACTGTTCGGATTGGTTCCATCCGCCGCGAAAACATAGCCGTTGCCTTTGATCACCGCGGGTTTATCCGGCGAACCGGTGATCAGAATGCTTTGCCAGGCCTCGCCCTCTCCATGGATGTTTTGAATCCCCCGCATGCCGTTGTACAGGATATTCGTATCCTTGATGACGACTTTTTCGGCCGCGATGTTGATCCCATACACCCAACATTGGGTGAATAGGCAGTTTTCCACCAGCACGTTGTACGCTTCCAGGTCGGCGTCGGGAATCGGATTCAAATTCTCGTCCAGGGCTGAAAATCCCGAGGCCCCCAATTCCAGCGCCGCGCCTCCGAACTGGGTGTCGGCCGCCAACGGGGGAGCGGATCCCGTCACCGGAGACGGGTGGTTCTGCCCGTCATTGCTGGTGACGGTGCAATTCCTTACGATCAATTTGGCTCCGGCCACCGACTGGTTCCCGTAGTAATCCACCCCGTGGAAAACAATCGCGGTCTGCCGGTATTGCTGATGGTAGGTATTGTCCGCTTCCGGGATGATCGTCAAGCCATCCAGCTCCACGGTCGAATAAGGCTGGGGAACGATATTGATGAGAAAATTGCCCCCGCCGTCGGAGATCTGGACATACAGGAATGGATCCAGGATTTTGTCCGGCGCTTCGCTGAAAAATCCCACGATGACCGGTTGGATCCCCGGCGCGGCGTGGATTTTCACCTGGACATCCACCTTCAGTGTTTCCTCCAGAAAATGCGGCCCGTTGTCCTTGATCAGGATTTCGTTGTCTGCCGCCATGGGATCGGCCCGCAAAAACTCGACCGCTCCCGCCAGGGTCTTGAAAGGAGAAGTTCCATCCTCTTTTCCGGTCACCGAATTGACTTCGATCTTGGCCCCGTAGGTGGAAAGCGTCATACACGCCAACAGTAACACAACCCATCCACTTCTTTTGAACATTGATTTGAGCCTCCTGTTCCTTTCAATCGATTGGATTGCAAACCGGTACATGCTAGCACAAACGCGAGCCGGTTTTCACAAAAAATACAGAGGAATTCCTGCCTCCGCGGGGGAGCGGATACCCGCCGGTCCTTGTTTCCGGAAAATCAACGAACGGGATTTACTCTAAAAGCTCCCAGGTGGAGATTCCCGTTCCGCCCAGCGGCTTGCTGGGATCAAACTCCAACGCGCCCCAGTTGGGCGCGAAAAATATGTCCGTGATTTCCAAGTCCGCGGTGAGACAGCCGCTCGCCGTGGTGCTCTGCGCCCAGTCGATGAACTGGATGCCGCTGCCGTTACTGTCATCCACGTCCCGCCAAAAGATCGTCATGCCGATCTTGTGGTCCGGCGTGAAGCCATCCACCACCCGGAACGGAATCCGTGTCTCCAAGGCGTACCCGGCGAAGGTAAGGGTGGGGTTCGGGGCGATCATGGGATTGGGCGCTCCCGCCGCGCGCAGATCCGCGTACGCCTTGGCGGCGATGTCCGGCCCGGACGAGGCGGTCAACGCGTCCTGAAACGTCCCGTCGCTGAAATCCCCCGCGCCCAGCAGGTCCCGGTTTCCCGAGCGGATGATCCCCTGCACCGCCCCCCAGCCGCCCTGGTCCATGGGAAGCACTGGATCGATCAGATCGTTAATCCCCGTGCCCACCTGCAAATCGTCCAGATTCGGATCCTGATCATCGATGCTGGGAAAGGCGAGGTCGGAGATGCAGTCGCCGCTGTCGTTCTTGGCGTCGAAGAAAAATTCCTGCCCGTCGTTGAGATAGGGCGCGCCGCCGAACGCAGAGGTGTCCCGGTTGCCGACGATCTCGTCGTCCACGAAGATCGACAGGATGTACAGGTAATTCGCGTCGTAGGCGAAATAGGTGTTCACCTCGAAATCCAGGTTGGGATCATCCTCGGACACGCCCCCCCGCGCGGTATTGAAAAATCCCACCCGGTCGGGATCATGCACGAGATAGTCGCCGCGCGCGTTGGTGGTGAGGGAGTCCTGCCCCTCCGGGAAAAGCGGCTGCTCGGAAACCTTCTCGTAAGATCCCAAGGGCCAGTCCTTGAAATCGCCGTCGATCGTGAGGGTCACGCCCGGGCCCAGGGGCCGCACCACGATGACGCCTTTCGGTCCGGCCGCCGCCCCCAGGATCAATCCACAATTGACAGCCGCCAGCACTGCGAGTAAGACAAATCGCCGTTTCATGGCCTGCATCCTCCTGAACGTGAAATGGGGTGTGTCTGCTGAAATCAGGGAAAATGGGGTGACTTCCGAGAATTCATGCGATTGATGCTATCAAATTCAGGATTAGGTTGTCAATTCTGGATAGGGGGAGGAGAAGAATAAATCAGGCTCATCCAAGATAGGCGCACACCCGGGGCTATTTGCGCATGATGGCATCCCGGGGCTGCCGAAAGCCGTCCCCTGAAGCGGACTTACATTACCGATAAGCGAAGAATGGCTGTGACCGGTGGAAGTGAACCAAAGCGATACGGCTTTCCGCCCAAGACGCTCTTCCACCCGCCTTCCTCCAGGGAAGGGCAGTCCCCTTGTTGAACGCCGGCCGTCAGCCTTTAAAAAAACCGGGCGGGGCCGGAAAGGCCCCGCCCGCGGCCTGCGTTCCCTGGCGGGGAGGGGATGGGTATCAGATCCCGTTTTGAATGGCGCAGTACCACTGGCCCATCTGATCGTCCTTCGGGCCGGCCCAGACAATATCGCCGTAGCTGCCCAATCCATTGCTGGGATTGTAGACGAACACGGGCGCTCCATTGGGACAGGCTTGCTGCACGGACGTGAACTCCCGGGAACCGGCATAGCTGTTCTTTCCGTCCGGACCCCAACTGCTGAGCCGGAACAGATGGCCCCAGGCGGACGGATCGCGGTCGACGTAGTCGTACGCGTTGCCCGTTTTCAGGTACTCCTCCTCGTTCACGGAATTCACGAATGGATCCTGGGGGATCGAACTCATGTAGGCCGTGGGGGTGGTCAGGCGGATGTAGCGCAGCTGATTGGGATACAGCCCGCCCCAGGCGGGGTAGGCGTTGTTGTCCAGGCGGTACGTTTCGAGCGCCAGGCTGATGTTGCGCATGTCGCTCACGGCGCGGGACACTTTGGCGCGGACCTGCGCGTTCAAAAAATTGGGAACCGCGATCGCGGCCAGGATGCCGATGATGGCCACGACGATCAAGAGTTCGATCAGGGTAAAGGCGTGCCGGCTGATCATGTTGAATCCCTTCTAAAGTAAAAGTGCAATTGTACCACGGTACGGAAGGTAGCCAGGGGGTTGTGAAGCGTCAATTCAAAAGGCAATTTTTTCTGATATTTTATTAATGCGCTTGTCTGAATTACTGCATTTCTCCGACATTTTGATATTAATATTCCGGTTGACTGTAGCAGGTAAGTTTTTGGCCTTGTTTCCCCCCGCCGGGCCGCCGGGAGAACCTTCCCGCTGCGAGGCCCGGGCCTGCCGCGCGGTGCGCCCCGGCCGCCGGGGAACGCGCCCGGTCATAGCCCGCCAAGGGCGATTCTGATATTCTGAAGGCGGGATCGCCATGTTTCGAAAAACGGGATGGTTTTATCAGAGCGTATATGAACCAGACATCGCATAGCGGATTCTTGGGGGCCCGGCGGGAGACGGCCGGGATTGTCCTGCTTCTGGCGGCGGCGGTGCTGTTGTTTTGGTGGCGGGTGTGGATCCCAGCGGCCGCGGACCGGATGCATTTCACGGATGACATTCTGATCAAGGATTATCCTACCCGGACCGGTTTGTTCCGGACCTTGCTGTCGGGATATTTCCCCCTGTGGGATCCGTACCAGTTCGGGGGATGGCCGGGAGCGGCCAACTGCGAAGCGGGATTGTATTACCCGCTCAACTGGATCGTGATCCCCTTCACGGGTTCGCCAGAGGCGGCCTTTCGGGCGACGGAATGGCTGGTGCTGCTGCATTTGCTGCTGGCGGGGGCGGGGGCGTACCGGTTGGGACGCCACGCCGGCCTGTCGGGCTGGGGGGCGGTGCTGGGCGCGGTCGCTTTGACCTTCTGCGGCTATCACGACGCGCATAAAAAACATACCAACCTGATCTTCACCCTCGCCTGGCTGCCCTGGCTGCTGCTGGGAGCGGAGCAGTGGCTCCGGGAGAAGAACGAAAAACATATATTCCGGATGACCGTTCTTTTGGCCGTGACCTATTTGGCCGGGCATCCGCAATCCGCGCTTTATATCACCCTGTTTCTCGCGGCCCGGTTTCTGTATGCCGCGGGGGAAGAAACCCGGGGATTCCCGGGGGGGAGATTCGCGGCGTTGATCGGCCGGTTGCTGCCGGCGGGGGTTATGATCGTCATGGCGTTCGCGTTGACCTGCGTGCAATGGATTCCCACCATGGAGCTGATCCAGCAGGGCGAACGGGCTTCGGCGGACGTGTTTGTGAGCAGCACGGAATTTTCGCTGCCGCCGCTCGAACTGGTGGAGGCGTTGATTCCGGAATCGTTGCGTTTTTGGACGCAGATCGAAGTGTTCTACTGGGGAATCACGCCGTTGCTCTTGGCGATCCTGGCCTGGCGGAAAGGAGGCCTTGATCCATTTTTCCGCTTTCTGGCCGGAGCGGCCCTGGCGGCGGTGCTGTTGTCATTCGGGGAATATTTGTTTGCCTACGACTTGGCGTATTTGTTGATACCCGGCGTGGCCTGGGTGCGCGCCCCCAGCCGGTTGATCTATTTCGCGAGCCTGCCCATCGCCTTGGCGGCGGGGCGGGGGCTGGACGCGGTCATGCAGGCCCGCGGAAACGGAGTGGAAACGCGTTGTTCTTTCGGTCTGTATTGGATCGCGCCGGCCCTGGGGGGGCTGGTGACGCTGCTGGTGCTGCTGATCAATATCGCGGCCGATGTCCAGGGCAATCCCGAATTCAAGGCCAATATCCAAAACGACCTCTTGCGCTCCTATATGTATATGTTGATGTTCGGCGCGGGATTCATTGGACTGCTTTATCTGACCGAGCGCCGGAAAATCACCGCCCTGGCTTTTGCGGTGCTGGCCATCGGCCTGACCTGGCTTGACCTGGGCACCTATTTCCGCACGTTCGAATTGGCGCCGGGCGCGGGGGGCTATACGGTGGATACGGAGGTGAAACAGATCCAGCAAGCGCCCTGGAATTACCGGACCAAGGTGTTTTTCCAGGGGGGAGGCGAGCGGACACTCTATCACGGAGCGGCGCAGGGATTCCCCGAGATGGACGGGCAGTCGCCGCTGACGCCGCGGATCCACCTGGAAGCGCGGGAAGACACCAACCTTCCCTTTCCTCAAAAGATCAACCTGAACTTGTTGCGGCTGTTCGGCGTGGGGATCGTTTTGACCGATGTGAAGGGATTGCCGCTGGACTTTCAGAAGGTGACCCAGCGGATGTACCGGCTGGAAGGCCTCCAGGCGCGGGCGCGGTTGCTGCCGGAGCGTATCCGGGTGAACGCGGAACACCAGCGGGACCTGTTGAGCCTGCAATCCTTTCCCTTCGACAAGGTGGCTTTGGTGGATGACTCCAGTCCAGGCGATGAAAAAAACACCGGAATCGCGGAGGACGCCCTGTTTCCCAAGCCGTTCCTGCTCGCCAGTTGCTCCTTGGAATCGGTGAAGCGGGGGGCTTATCTAATCGTGAACGGCCAGGACCATTTCGCCGAATTGGGGCATGATCCGGGATATTACATCGCCGTCGGCGATCCCGTGACCGGCGCGATCGAATCGGCGGAGTGTTTCAACCTGATGGACGGCCTGAGCGATCCCCGGCGGACAACCCATCTGCGCATGCTGGAGTACATTCGGAACATTCCCGAGGGGAAAGTGGTTTTCGCGGCGGTGCAGGACAACGCGGCGGACGCGCTTCTGCCGGCCGGACTGGCCGCGTTGCGCGGGATCGGGGCTTCGGTGGACGCGCGCGGCTTCATGCCGGACTGGGACGCGCCTCCCCCCTACCGGGTGGCGCACGCCGTGGTGGGGCGCAAGGGGGGAGCGGTCGGATCCGCCCTGGAAGTGATTTCGGCCACGGAAGCGTTGGTGGCGCAAACGGGCCAGTCGCTGTACGTGTCCGGCTCGGTGGCGCCCAAACCCCGCCTGGAACTGGTGGCCGCGCCGGAGAACGCGGACAAATGGTTTCGATTGTTCAGCCGGATGCGGCAATATGAAACCGCCCCGCCGGTGTACGATTTGGCGGAAATCCCGCGGGAAGCCACCCGCACGGTCTACCCGGCGCAGGAGATTTTGATCTTCTCCGCCCCCAAGAAAATGGTCTCCTACCCAACCGAGGACCGGGCCAGCATCCAGATCGGCGGCCGGGAAGTGGCGCGCAACGAAAAAGGCTACAACCTGGTCCTGCTCAATCCGGAAACGATGGCGGTGGAGAAGAGCGAAGTCTTCAACCTGTTGGACGATTTCGATCCCAGCATTGCGCCATCGGGCGATATCAGCGAGGCCTCGCCGGTCAACCGGGCCATGCGGGAATTCATCGAATCGGCGACCGACGGCTATTACCTCCTGGGAGCCATCCGCGACGAAGCGACGGACCTGATGACCCGGGAAACCCTGGCGGCCTTGCGCCAATTGGGATCGAGGCTCTGGTTTGACATGGAAAACGCGGACGCGCGCAAACGCATCGCGCACGCCTTTTTCGCGGTCAAGGGGGCCTCGATCTGCGTGGAGGCCAGCGCGCGGGAACGGGACGCGATCGTCTTCACCCGCTATCCGGGCGGACCGGTGTTGACCCGGGACGACCTGGACAGCCAGGAAATCCGCTTCGTGCCCGTTAATCCAGTGGAGGAAATGCTGAAACACGCCGTCCCGCCTCCGGGAACGCGGCGGGAGGAGCCAGGCCCCATCTGGGCGGCGGTGGATGAGGGACCCAACCGCCTGCGCCTCTCGGGGATGAGCCGGACCGGGGGAACCTTGTTTGTCAGCGAGATGTTCTACCCCGGCTGGGAGGCTTGGGTGGATGGTGTGAAACAACCGGTTCAGCGGGTGAATTACTATTTCCGGGGATTGGCGCTGCCGCCGGGTCCGCACGCGGTGGAAATGGCATACCGGCCGGTTTCGTTCCGGTTCGGCGCGATGGTTTCCTTGGTAGGGGCAATCGGCATGGGCCTCTGGCGGCTGGGATTGAGGAAGAAACGGGGGTGAGGGGAAATGAGGGATTCAGTTCTATGGGCGCCATCTTGTACTGAATCCTAAAACACGATACATGGAAAAGGGATCACAACAACGCACACCCAGACTTTGGCATACATCCGGGATTCTTTCAGCCATTTTGGCTAACAGCGGCCGGGAGGGCTTTGCCTCACCTGACTCCAGATCTGCCAGCCGTTCCGGTCCGGGCTTTCCATACGCATCGTGCAAGCCTAAGGCCTTGGCTGCTTGCTCGAGGGATAATCCCGCCGTCTCCCGTGCCCATGTCAGAATTTTAGGATTGACAGCTGGCATCTTGATCGCACCAATTCATAATCGTGAATTGGGAAGCTGAAATCTATTAATTTCCAATCTTCCCCAGATATTCTTCCTCCACTCCTTGTCCATATGAAGTCCAGGCAACCCGGGCGGATTGAATTACCCGGCGGAACCGCATGAATATTTAGACTCTAAACCTTTTTCGGTTCCTTTCTTCAAATTCAAGTCTAACCATGATGTCCCAGCATCGTCAATACAAATGAAAATATATTGCATGTAAAATATTTGTGGGCTTTCGGCGGGAGAGGGGATCAATTCCGGAAGATCGGGAATGGCGTATGGATTCGGTTCGGGCCGCGCTTTGCAGGATCATGCGGAAGGAAGGCTATCCAGGGGATGCCGTCACCCCTTCACCCGCTGCTTTTCATTCCTCGAGTTATCTGTCAGCCATTTCCGCTGGTAAAATTCCGGCAGGCCGGTGGAGGTGGGGACGGTTTCCACCGGCCGTTCGGGCCAGGTCATGCCGGGGCGGAAATCGTCCTTCAGTTCCAAAGGGACCAGCAGGCGTTGCTTGTCGTAAATGAAATCTCCGCGGCCGGTGCTGGCCGCTTCCCAGTTCGGGCCGAGGATCACGGCGTCCTCGGGGCAGGCTTCCTCACAGAACCCGCAGAAAATACACCGGAGCATATCGATCTGGTAAATCGAAGCGTAGCGTTCGCCATGGGATACGCGGTGTTCGGGGGTGTTTTCGGCCGCCTCCAGGTAGATGGCGTTGGAGGGGCAGACCACCCCGCACAGGCCGCATCCCACGCACCGTTCCAGGCCGTCTTCATGCCGTTGCAACCGGTGGATGCCCCGGAAGCGCGGTGATTGCGGGCGTTTCTGGTTGGGATAGTTGAAGGTGACCGGCTTGCGGAACAAGTGCCGCAGGGTCAATCCCATCCCCTGGACGATGGCCCACAACACGGTAAACGATCTTCGCCAGCCGAGGGCGGCCAACTGCCGGCGGTTGACGTGGACGGAGATTCCTTTTTTCAAGGGCTGAACGGGAATGCTTTGGAATAAAGCCTCGGCCATGGCATGTTCCTTTTCAATGAGTACTCTTCATTATATGGGCAAGAATCCGTGGCGCAACGTGATCCCATCCAAATGCCGGGGAAGCCAAGGATCGTGATCCTCTCGCATGGTTCCCGGCAATCAGGGAACCAGTATCGCTGCCAATCCACCCTAACGTTGGTCAAGCATATAATTATACTATTTTTATGAAATTGATCTACTTTCTCCAGCCGACAAAAATGCCGCACCTTCAGGATGGTATAAGTGCGGCATTGTTGCAGGCGAACCGGGATTCCAATGGGAATCCAGCCGAATCCTGTTATCGATCAAGTCAAGTTAAATCAATAGGTTGATATCGACCAATCCCCGGATTGCCCCTGGTGCGCGATTTGAGAACGATTCTTGCATATCTGCACATGCATATCATTGATTAGTACCAATATAGCTATAAATGATCCAATAAGGTATTGGCCTTGCCATGACCACCTCAACCCAGACCGCGGCGCCGGAGCATTTCATCGTCATCACCCTGAATCACAAGAATTTATCGTTGAAGGAACTGCCGGATTTTTCGTTCGAGCCGGATGAATTGGACCTGTTTTTGCTCCACGCCGCCAGCCATCCCGAAATCGAGGAAATCGCGGGCTTGTGCACCTGCAACCGGACGGAATTCTTCGCCTCGGTACGCTCGGTGAAGGGAGCCGCGCATGCCATTGTACACGAGATCGCCAAGCACGCCGGCATCTCCTTGGAGGAAATGCGGGAAAGCCTGGATGTCATCGTCGATGCCTCGGCGGTGGAACATCTGTTCAAACTGGCCGCGGGACTGGAATCGATGATCATCGGCGATGCCCAAATCCTGGGACAAGTGAAGCAGGCGTATCTACATGCCGGGGAACTCGGAACCTGCGGCCGGGTATTCAACCTGGTGTTCCAGCGGGCCTTCTCGGTGGCGAAGCGGATCCGGCGGGAAACCGGCCTGGGCAAGGGGCGCATGTCGATCAGCGCGCTGGCGGTGGAGCAGGCGGAAAAGTACTTCGGCTCTCTTATGCCGGTCGTGGCCACGGTGATCGGCGCGGGGAAAATGGGCGGCCTGACGGCGAAATACCTGAAGGCCGCGGGCGTCAAGGAATTGCGGATCGTCAACCGCAGTTTAGAACGCAGTCTGGAGTTGGCGAACGAAGCGGGCGGCCAGGTGTACGGTTTCGACGAGCTGGACCGGGTGATCGCGGAATCGGACCTGGTGATCAGCGCCACCGCCGCCCCGAACTACTTGATTACGAAAGAGATGCTGGAAAACAATCCCAGCCTGCCCGCTAAAAAGGAAGAGTTAAAGAAATTGTTTGTGGATATCGCCTTGCCGGCGGATATCGAACCGGCCATCAAGGATCTGGAGGGTATCCATCTCATCGATCTGGATTCGCTGCGGGAAGCCGCGCGGGAGAATGAAAGCCAACGGCTGGCGCAAATCGAGACGGCCAGCGACATCATCGAAGACGAATTGGACCGTCTGGGCCCCTGGCCCTTACCGTTTCATATCGACGCGTTGGCCGTCGAACTGGGCCGCTTCGCCGATTTGATCTATCAGGATGAACTGCAGAACGCGTTGGCGGACATGCCCGGCTTGACGCCCGCGCAGCAAGAGGCCATCGCCGCGCGGATGAAACGTCTGGCGGAACGCATCATCCTCGCCCCGCGGAGAAACATGCGCAAGCACAAGGTCATCCGCACCTGCCCGAACGCCTCGCAATGCATGGCGGAGTTATTCGTCCCGGAATGCGGAGCGCGCGTGACACCCGATAAAAACAGGACGCCTGAAAAAGTACTGGTACGGACGGAACGATGATGACCTCCCGCGCGCCGCTTTCCCACACCCGCCCCTTTACGGAAAAGGACCGCTTTCTCGGCGCCATCGCCCGGCAACCGTTGGACCGCCCCCCGGTGTGGCTCATGCGCCAGGCCGGCCGCTACCTGCCGCAATACATGGAAGTCAAAAAACAGTACACCTTCCTGGAAATGTGCCGGCTTCCGGAGGTCGCGGCCGAAGTCTCCATTCAGCCGTATGAAATCCTGGGTGTGGACGCCATCATCGTTTTCAACGACATCCTGATTCCCCTCGAACAACTGGGTCTGACGGTGGATTTCAACGACCAGGGCCCCGTAGTGACTCCCCCGCCGCGGCACGAGCGGGACATCCTGGCCCTGCGCCGCCGCCCTTTCGACGAAACCCCGCCCGTGTGCGCTTCCATCGCCACGATCCGCCGCCGGGTGGGCGAGCACACGCCCATCCTGGGATTCGCCGGATCGCCCTTCACCCTGGCCTGCTATATGGTGGAGGGCGTGACCAGCAAGAACCTGCGGCACATCAAGGAACTGGTATACACACGGCCGGATTTGCTCACACGTATGCTGGAAACGGTCACGGATACGGTCATCGAGTACTTGCGGCTTCAGATCCAGGCCGGAGCGGACGCAGTGCAGATCTTCGACACCTGGGCGGGTGAACTCGGCCGGGCGGAGTACCGCCGTTTCGCCTTGCCGTGGCAGAAGCGGGTGGCCGAGGCCATCCAGCGCGAGGGAACGCCCGTGATCCTCTATGTCAAAGGATCCTCCCCCTTCCTGGAGGAGATGAAGCAGACCGGCGCGGCGGTGCTGAGCGTGGATTGGCGGACTCCCTTGTCCGAAGTATCCGGACGGATCGGAAACGAAACCGTTCTGCAGGGCAATCTCGACCCCACGGCCTTGTATGCGCCGCCGGACGTGGTGAGCCGCCTGACGCGGAAGCTGCTGGACGATTGCGGCCGCAAAACGGGACATATCTTCAACCTGGGACACGGGGTATTGCCCCAAACCCCGGTGGAAAGCGTTCAAGCCCTGCTGAACACGGTAAAAGACTATGAGTATGGTTCAATATAAATCCGATGTTTTCGCGGACCGGACGCTGGTCCAGAAATACTCGGGCCGCGGCCCCCGGTACACCAGCTATCCCACCGCGCCCGAATGGACGGAAGGCGTGGGCGAAACGGAATACTGGCGGCATATCCGCGCGACCAACGCGGATGAAATCCCGCGGCCGTTGTCGTTGTATATCCACGTTCCCTTCTGCGAGGAGCGGTGTTCGTATTGCGCCTGCAACGTGATCATCACCCGGCGGGAGGATGTGGCCGACAACTACGTGGATCTGGTCTCCAAGGAGGTGGACCTGATCGCGCCCGCCATTTCGAAAACGCGATGCGTCAACCAATTCCACCTGGGCGGAGGGACGCCGACGCAACTCACTCCGCGTTCGCTGGGGCGGTTGTTGGACCGGTTTGCGGAGCATTTCACCTTCGAAGAGGCCGCCGAACGCTCCATCGAAGTGGACCTGCGGGTCACCAACGCGGAACACCTGCGGGTGTTGCGGGAGCATCAGTTCAACCGCATCTCGATGGGGGTGCAGGATTTTTCGGAAGTGACGCAAAAGGCCATCAACCGCCCGCAAGGCGCCGGCGAAACCCGCGAGTTCATCCGCCTGTGCCGGGAGTACGGTTTCGAAAGCGTCAACATCGACCTGGTGTACGGCCTTCCGTTCCAGACGGCGGATTCCTTCAGCCGGACGATGGAAACCGTGTTCGAAATCGATCCCGACCGCATCGCCTTGTACAATTACGCCCACCTGCCCGCCAAAATCCCCCATCAGCGGAGGATTCAGGATGCGTGGCTGCCGAACGCCGAAGAGCGCTTCGCCATCTTCAAGCGGGCGGTCGAGGGATTCACCCAAAACGGTTATATGTACATCGGCATGGACCATTTCGCCAAACCCACGGACGAGTTGACCCAGGCGCAGCGGGAGGGAACGCTGCAACGCAACTTCATGGGATTCACGACGCGGGCGGGCGCGGACCTGTACGCCTTTGGGACCTCCTCCATCAGCAGCCTGCCGGCCCTTTATGTCCAGAACGTGAAAAAGTTGAAGACTTACGGCGACGCGGTGGCCGCCGGACGGCTGCCCATCGAGCGGGGCATGGAACTGACCCGCGACGACCGCATCCGGCGCTGGGTGATCATGGAACTCATGTGCAACCTGCGGGTCTCGGCGCGGCGGTTTCAGGAATTGTGGGGTGAGGATTTTCATGCTTATTTCACTGATGAACTTTCCCGGCTACAGCCTTTCATCGCGGATGGCCTGGTGAATCCCGATCTCTCCGAGGAAATCCGCGTGACCGGACTGGGGCAGATCATCGTGCGCCCGGTGGCCATGATCTTCGACGCCTACCTGAATTTCGCGCGGAAAGCGGGATCCTCGACGCCGGTATTTTCGAGGACGTTATAGAAAATATTAATCACGCGCGAATCCCGCCCCATGGATATCACCCCATCGGACACTTTCCGCTAAAATGCCTACAATACTTCATAGATCAAGACTCCTTAGATCAAGCAATGGGGAAATTTCACGAAAAAAGGATCCATCCAGGGGATTGGTTCGAAATAAATCCCTCGTGGATGATTGGGTGACTCCTCGAAAAGTAGATGGGATGCCTCATGGGAAAAGCAATCATCATCGGTGCGGGAATATCCGGATTGTCCGCCGCGTTTTGGATTCAACAAAAAGGAATCGAGGTAGAGGTATTCGAGAAGAATAACCGCGCCGGCGGGGTGATCGAGACTCTCCGGGAAGAGGGATATCTCTTCGAAAAGGGCCCCAACTCGTTTCTGGACAACGCGCCGGACACATTGGCGCTGTGCCATGACCTGAACCTGGAAAACGAGGTCCTGAAGCAATCCATGCGGACCAATGCCCGGTTCATCTACATGAATGGCAAGCTCCAGGAAGTCCCCATGGGACCAGGGGGATTGTTCAAGACCGAACTGCTCAGCGGCCAAGCGAAGCGGGGATTGTTGAAGGAAATGTTCCGCAAGGCGAACCGTTCGAAGGAGGATGAGAGCCTGGCCGCGTTCATCCGGCGGCGGCTGGGGGAGGAAATCCTGAACAACATGGTCACCCCATTCATCTCCGGCGTCTACGCGGGGGATCCGGAGCAATTGAGCCTGCGGGCCACGTTTCCCCTGTTTTACGAATTGGAACGCAATCACGGAAGCCTGATCCGGGGAATGATCTTCCGGAAGCGCGACAGGAAAAAACAAAAGAAGGAATCGTCCACGGAAGGGGCGGCGCGGGCCAAGAACATGTGCTCGCTGGTGGACGGGATGGAAGTCCTGACCCAAACGCTGGCCCGCGAGTTGGGCAACCGCCTTAATTTGAACTCGCCGGTGGTGGAGATCCAGCGCAGGCCGGAAGGCGGCTACCGGGTGGTGATCGACAGCCCGGCGGCGCGGTCCGTGGAGGCGGACGTGGTGGTATTGGCGGCGCCCGCGTACAACGCTTCGGCGCTGTTGGAGCCGATCCTGCACCAATCCTCCGGCTATTTGCACACGATTCCCTACAACGCGTTGTCCGTGGTGGGAATGGGGTACGCGCGCGGCGCGGTAAAGCACGAATGCAACGGATTCGGCTTTCTGGCCCCGCGCAACCAGGGCGTGCGCATTCTGGGCAGCATCTGGAGTTCGAGCCTGTTTATCCGCCGCGCGCCGGGAGGATACAAGAACTTCACGGTTTTCATCGGCGGCGGCCTCGATCCGGCCGCGTATACCTTGAAGGACGATGAACTGCTGAATCAAATCCGCGCCGACCTCAAAACGACGGTGGGAACGGAGGGCGAACCGGCCATTCAGCGGATATTCCGGTGGGAACGGGCCATCCCGCAGTATCCCATCGGCCACATGGAGCACATCGAGGTCCTGCAACGGGAAATGGCCTCCACGCCCGGACTGTTTTGCATCGGAAATTACCTGGACGGCGTCTCGGTGAATGACTGCATCCGCAACGCCCGCCGGGTGTCGCTCGAAGTGGAGAAGGCGTTGAACGCTCGCGGTCCCCGCGTTTCAGAGGCAGCCGTATGACGATCGATGTGATCCTGTTGACCTACGGAGAACCCGAGAAATCGGCGTTCCGGGAACAATGGCGGTATTCGAACCGGATTTTGAACAAATTGACCCGGCTGGTGGCGCCGATTCCGAAATTCGTGGTCCCACTGCTGGGCGCCTACCGGGGTTACACGCGGATGCGTCTCTGGCGGGAACGGAACTATGGTTCCCCCCTGGAAACAATCACCCAACGGCAGACTCAAGGGTTACGGGAAGTTTTGACCGAAAACGCCTATGGACAAGAATGGCGGCTGAGTGTGGCCTTCGAGTTCCGCGATCCTTCCCTGGAAGACATCCTGGCCTCCCTCCGGACCCAGAATCCGGAGAAGATCGTGTTGGTTCCTCTCTATCTGCCGATTTCCGATTTTACCACGGGCATCTCGCGGCGGGATTACCACCGGTTTCAGGAAAAGCACGGCCGGCCGCTGCCCGAGCCGGGCTTGGTCACTTTCCGGGCGTGCCACCGGGAACTGGCGGCGGTGTCGGCGGACTATCTGCGGGAACAGGTGGCGCGAAGGGGCCTCAGCGGCGCGCAAAAAAAGGAGACCGGGCTGCTCTTGGGCTGCCATGGCACGGTCATGATCCCGCCACCGGGCATCCAGGACGCCGGATATTGCGATACCAAACAAATGTACGACGACCTGGAAGAACTATTGGCCCCGGAGTTCCAGGCCGTGGGCATCGGCTGGTTGAATCACCGCCTGGGCGGCGAATGGACGCGGCCCACGCTGGAGGAATCGGCCAAGGCCATGCTCGAGCTGGGCGTCCGGCAGTTCGTTTATTATCCCTTCGGATTTCTTGCGGATAACGCCGAAACCCAACTGGAGGGCAGGACCGTCTTGAACAACCTGGGAATGACGGAATATCACCATATTCCCTGCCTGAACGATGATCCGATCTTCCTCCGCTTCCTGGCGCGCAAGATCGCGGAGGAAGCGGATATCACGGCGAGCCGGACGAGCCTGGCCTCGTCCCCCACGGCGTAAATGAACACCTCTCCCCCTTTCCGGCTCGGCACGCGCGGCAGTCCCCTGGCGATGTGGCAAGCTCGGCGGGTGCAAACCTTGTTGTCGGAAAAGATGCCGGACGCGGCGGTCGAAATCGCCGTCATCCACACGACCGGCGACAAGATTCTGGACAAACCCTTGGTGCAGCTGGGGGGCAAAGGAATCTTTACCAAGGAAATCGAGAACGCGCTGCTGGCGGGGGAAATCGATTTCGCCGTGCATAGCTACAAAGACCTGCCCACGCGTTTGCCGGACGGGCTGGCGATCGTCTCCGTGCCGGAACGGGATTCCCCCTTCGACGCCCTGCTGGCGCGGACAGGGTGTTGCCTGAAAGAACTCCCCGCTCATCCCACCATCGCCACGGGCAGCTTGCGGCGGCGCGCGCAGGTGTTGGCGGCGCGGCCCGACGCCACGGTGGTGGATCTCCGCGGAAACGTGAACACCCGCCTGCGGAAATACCAGGAATCGGACTGGGACGCGATGATCATGGCCGAGGCCGGAGTGCGGCGCATGGAATGGACCGGCCGGATCGCCGGTGTCCTGCCGATCGAGGAGATGTTGCCCGCGCCCGCGCAGGGCGCGCTGGCCATCGAAGCCCGCGGGGATGACGAAAGTACGCGGGCATTGCTGCGGATCATCCACGACGAAGCGGCGGCAGCGGGCGCGCGGGCCGAACGGGCGTTCCTGGCCACGCTGGAAGGCGGATGCCAAGTCCCCATCGCCGCGTACGCGGTGGTGGAGAAAGGCAGCCTCACCCTGCATGGGCTGGTTTCCTCGCTGGACGGGACCCAACTCATCCGGGAGCGCCAAACCGCCGGGATCGATGATCCCGAAGGCGCCGGCCGCCGTCTGGCGGAGAGCGTTTGGAAATCGGGAGGCCGGGAAATCATCGAAGCCCTGCAATCCCTGGATTAATCCCGCTGATTTTTCCCGTATTTACGCCTTGTCAAATTAAATTTCACTTGACTGGATGCCTGATCCATAGAAGAATCATACTGGTTTAATATGTTCATTAATCAGGGACGAGGGAGCCATCATGGTGAATCGGCGTACCGTACGTGGATTTTGGTGTGTCTATGGCGCGTGGATCATTGGGTTGGTATTGATGGCTGGGTGGCTTACGGAGGGATCGGTCCTTGCCGTTTCCGCCCAGGAAATCGCGTGGAACATTCCCTCCCCGGAGAATCCCCTTCCCCCCGGCATTCAATCGCGGACGACCGAGTATCTGCGTGAACGTTTCTCGCGGCCGGCCAAGGGGGAAAAACCGGCGGCCGATCCCCGTCTGGCGGTTCCGGAATTCTGGGATATCCCCACGGGCATGAGCCCGCAAAACGCCTACCGGTGGCCTTCGTTTTATATCCCCATCGCGGACAACCGGACGGACACTGACGGCGACGGATTGCGCGAGTGCCGGTACAAAATCGATTTTTCGGGATTCACCCAAAGCGGCGCGTACACGGCGGCCGAAACACAGGCGTTGGAAGACGAACTGCGGCGCTGCGTGGGCATGTACAACGCCGCATTGGAGCACGTAGGATTGGAGTTTCGGGAAGTCTCCGATAACAGCCAGCACGTGGTGATGGAAGCCGTGCCGTTCCCCTCCGAACTGGACGGCTATATTTCACAGGCGACGTTGTTTGGGGCCTGGAGCGGCGATTCCACGATCTTTCAGTTCCGCCACGATTATAAACACCTGCAGGCCTTTTTGCCCCTGACGGACGAGGGAGCGCCTACCGCCATCCTGCGCCGCCCGCCGGGCAACCCCTACGGCATCGTCTTCCCCAACGAAATCTTCTACCGGCTGATCCCCGCCGCGCCGGGCGAAATCGAAGACGCGACGGAAACACCGGAACCCGAACAGGTGTTCACTTATCCCGCCAGCGCCTTTTTCCAGCGGGAACTGGGCCACTTGATCGGCCTGATCGAGCCGGACGCGGCTTATATGCATTCCACCGCGGGCGCGGCGTCCGATTACCTGATCGATTGGCTCGCCTGGCCGTCGGTGCAGGGACTCCCGCCTCAGCCGCGCGCCTTCCGGCATGGGGGCGAGGATTACGCGAAGTCGAATTGGAGCAGTTATTTCCTCAATACGTTTCTGAGCGATTCGTTCCCCTACAACGTGGTGTATCCGGACCTGCCCGCGCCGGAGAAAGCGTTCATCGCCCATTATTACGCACGGTACAACTACGCCGGAGCGCAGGCCTTGCTGGACCAGGCAATCCAGGAGCACAACGCCTATTCGTGGCTGGCCCAGGGCAAGGCGGTTCAGGAAGTGGAACCGAACAACCAGCGGGAGCAAAGCCAGGCCATTCAGGCGGGCTTGCCGGTGCTGGGGGCCTTGTCCTCGTTCGATCCGGCGGGAACCACCATGTATGAATCGTTCGCCGACGCGGAGGATTGGTACTCCATCCGGGTGGTCAATGCCGACCTGGGGCGCGAACTTACCGGCACGCTCAGCCCGGGCACCAGCGTGGACCGGGACGCGCGGATCGAAATCTACAACAGCCTTGGACAGAAACTGGCGTCCAGCGCGGACGAGGAATTCCCCGAGGCGCGGCTGACCATTCAATCGGCGGGGACGCTGTACCTCGTGGTCAAGCGGCCGGTGGACGCTTCATTCGAGGTGGTGCGCGATTACCTGCTGTCGGTATTTTTCTCCGACGGACGCCCCGCCACCGGGCCTACCTATACCCCCACTCCCACGCCGTCCGCCACCCCTCTTCCCGGCGCCGTGACGGTTCCGGCTTTGAACGGCCCTTCGGGAGAACGGATTCTGGGCCTGGGGCCTTTGAGCGCGGCGGCTTATTCGCCGGATGGAAAATACATCGCCAGCGCCGGCGGCTCCATCGTGTATCTATGGCCGTTGAATGTGGACGAACCAGTGCGGCCGTTGAGCGGACATACCGGCGCGGTGACTTCGGTGGCGTTCTCGGCGGATGGCTCGAAGTTGCTATCCGGAAGCCAGGATGGCACGGCGTTGCTGTGGGACGTGGCGGCGGGCCAGCCGTTGCGCGTCTTCCGGGGGCATGCCGGTACCGTGAACGCCGTGGCGTTTCTGCCCGGCGCCAGCCGGCTGGTGACCGGGAGCGAAGACCGCACGGTCCGCTTGTGGGATGCGGAAACCGGCCAGGCCCTGGTGACCTTCTCCGGCCACAACGGGGCGGTCAACGCGGTGGCGGCGGATCCGGACGGCCAAACCGTCCTGACGGGCAGCCGGGACAACACCGCCATACTATGGGACGCGGAGACCGGCGCGATCCAGAAAACCTTCATCGGCCATAACGGGGCGGTGCGTTCGGTGGCCTGCGCGCCGGATGGCGACCGCATCGCCACCGGCAGCCTGGACACCACGGCCAAGCTGTGGGACATCGCTTCCGGCGCGGTACTGGCCACCTACGGCGGGGGCTTGGTGGAATCGGTGGATTTCACCCCCGACGGCCGGCGCCTGGCGCTAGGCGGATCGGGCGGAGCCCAACTGGTGGACCTCGATACCGGCAATGTGATCCAAACCTTCGGCTCGGAAACCAGCAAGATCCTGTCCCTCGATTTTTCTCCCCATGGGGACACCCTGCTGGCCGCCGATGAAAACGATGCGCTGGTCCTCTGGGCGGTCGATACCGGCGTGGTGACGCGGTCCCTGGAAGGCCATACCCGCCCGGTGAACAGCGCGACCTATTCGCCGGATGGCCTTACGATTGTCACCGGGGGCGGGACGGAGGCGCGCATCTGGGACGCGGCGTCGGGCACGGTTTTGCTCCGGTTACGAGGCGCGCATAACGGCGAAATCCGCTCGGTGGCTTTTTCTTCCGATGGCGCCCATGTCGTCACAGGCGGCGCGGACGGCCTGGCCGTTTTGTGGAACGCGGCCACCGGCGCGGCGGAGCGCATCTTCCTGGGGCTGAATTCGGGAGTGAACGCGGTGGCGGTTGTTCCCAACGGCGGCCCGGTCATCACGGGCGGCGAAGACGGCGCGATCACCCTGTGGGATATTCCCAGCGGAACGGGGACTCGCGTTTTACGCGGGCACGCCGGGGAGGTGTTCTCGCTGGCGGTTTCAGCGGACGGCCACACCCTGGTAAGCGGCGGCCGCGACGGCAACGTCAAACTATGGAATCTTAAAACGGGAACCGAAATCCGCTCGTTGGTGGTCAGCGGCGTGGCGGTACGCGCGGTCTCGATCACCAGCGGGGACAACCAGATCGTGGCCGCCTTGGAAAATGGCAACATCCAGAGCTGGGCGATGGCCGACGGCGCGCCCCTGTTGACGATCACCACCGGCATTGCGTTGAACGCGGTCTCCTGCGCTCCGGCCAAGCCGTGGATTCTCGTGGCTGGAGAACGGGCGGCGCAGATATGGGACCTGGAAAAGGCCTCTATGGTCGATTCCTACGCCGGCCACGCCGGCACGGTCACCGCCGCGGCGTTCTCGCCCGACGGCCGCCATTTCCTGACCGGCAGCCTCGACGGTTCCCTGCGGATCTGGGACCTGTCGCCCTGGGTGGACGCCACGGCGACTCCAACGGCCACGAACACTCCCACGGCCACGCCGACCCGGACGCCCACGTTCACGCGCACGCCAACCCCCACACCCACGGCCACATATACGCCGACAAATACGCCCACACCGACCCCCACACCCGTTCCGGTGGAGGTTCCGCCCAACACGGTCATCGTCACGGACGATCTGCAATCGACCGAGAACCTGGTGGGGAGCTATGACCTCGATCCCCTCGATCAACGGGCCCTGGGAATCCGCTGGAACATCCCCGCGGAGGGCGTGGTGGACTATCACGTCTACGTGAAGATCAACGAGGGCAACCAAATCTACCTTGGCCGCACGGGCAGCGGAGCGGTGACGTATTTCAAATGGAACGAGCCGCAGTTCGGCAACCGGTACACGTTCCTGGTCTTCGCGTTGTTCGAAAACCAGCCGTTTGTCGTGGCGGTCACGGCCGGATCGGTCTTTTACGACAGCATCGCGGCGGCCACGCCCACGCTGACCCCAACGCCGACTCTGACGCCCACGAAAACCTCCACGCTCACGCCCACGCCGACTCTCACGCCGACCCGGACGCCCGTGGTGGCGCCGGTCCCGGACAACACGGTCGTGGTGACCGACGATCTGTACACCACCGGAAACCTGGTGGGAACGTTCGACTCGGATGAGGAAACGGACCGGGCGCTGGGCATCCGGTGGAACATCACCGGGCCGGGATACGTGGATTATCACGTGTACGTCCAAGTGAACGGATCGACCCCGTTCTACTTGGGGCGCTCGGGCAGCGGCTCGGTGACCTTCCTGGATTGGCGGGCGGAGAATCCGGCGCTCTCACGGATGTTTTCCGAAGGCCCGCAATTCGGCAACGCCTACCTGTTCCTTATCTTCGGCATCCGGGATAACCAACCGCCGGTCATGATCCGCGCGGCCGGCGAGGTCTTTTATCAGGGACCGGGAACTCCCGGGCCCTCGCCCACGCCCACGGCCACCCCGACGCCGGTGTTGATTTTCATCCCACCGGACAACGCGATCGTGACCGATGACCTGCAATCCACTCAAAACCTGCTAGCCTCGGTGGACCGTGATTTGGCCGCCGACCGGGCGCTCGCCATCCGCTGGAATTTTTTGGAATCGGGCTTCTACGATTTTCACCTGTATGTCCAAGTGAACGGCGGTCCGGATCTCTACCTGGGCCGGACGGGACGGGGCGATGTGTCCTTCTACGAATGGCGGACGGAGGGGCCCAACCTCAGCGAACCTTTCCAGGATGGCCCGCGATTCGGCGATTCGTACCGCTTCGGGGTGTTCGGCCTGCTCCCGGGACGGGCGCCGGTTTCCATCGTGACGAAATACACGATCCTGTTCTTGGAAGAAAAGCCCATCGAACCCACGCCCACGCCGACACCTTCCCCCACGCCCGGACCTGCCCCCGGCACGGTGATCGTGACCGATAACACGGATTCGGGCAAGGACCTGAGCGGAAGCGAAGACACCGATCCCGCCGGGCGGAGAGAATTGGCCATTCGGTGGAGCCTCTCCTTCCCGGACGTGGCCGAGTTTCATGTGTACGTCTCGGTCAACGGGGCGGACGCGAAATACCTGGGCCGGACCGGTTCCGCCACCGCGGACCGCCTGGAGTGGAAGGAAGGCGCGCCGAATCTGGGCAAGGACTTCCAGACCGGACCGCAATTCGGCAACACGTACCGTTTTTCCGTTTTCCCCATCCGGACGAGTGGAACGCCCCCTTATTACGGGCCCTTCACGCATTCCGGTCCGGTGACGTATGGCGAAGGCACGGAGTGATCCGCGGGCAAGACTGGCCGGGCCGCCCATTCCGGCGATATTGCGTGGATCGCCGATTTTGTGGTAATGTAACGTATCTTATGTCAGAGGGACATAAGGAAAATCTTTTTTTCCGTGAAGTTATTTGCCGAAAAGAATGGTTGTTGTTTAAGCGCCAACGGCGCGGCATGAAAATAGCCCAGGGCGCAAGCCCTGGGGAGAGGAAACGCGATCATTCTTAGCCCTGAAGGGGCGGTATACATTGTTTCTACTGCTTACGGATCAATAGTTGCATATCGCTACTCTCTACCGCCGACGAGACGAAATGAGTTGGCAAAGGATTTAAATATTGGAATTGGACTACGAAACCATCTAATCCCCTCTCCCTCTGGGAGAGGTTTAGGGAGAAGGAATCCCTTTCGAATGGGTAAAAGGGTTTCCTTAAATACCGATACGTTTTCACCTCGATATTTTCTACACCTGAGAGGGGAGAAAGGCCGGGCGGAATTGCGTTTCTTCGCCCGCCTGACTCCCTTCGGGGGTAGGATTGTGCTTTTGAATCGCAGCATCACGACCAAACCATGATAGGGGAAAAGGATAAACCATGGCCTATCTGATCGGCATCGACGTGGGGACTTCGGGGACCAAGACGGTTTTGTTCGACGAAGCGGGAAACGCGCGGGCCAGCGCGACGATTGAATATCCTCTGCATACGCCCAATCCCGGCTGGACGGAACAAGATCCGGAGGACTGGTGGCAGGCCACGGTGAAATCGATCCAGGCGGTGTTGGGGCAGAGCGGCGTGCCCGCGGGCGAGGTGAAGGGCCTGGGGCTCTCCGGGCAGATGCACGGATCGGTGTTCCTCGACGAGAAGAACCAAGTGGTCCGCCCCGCAATCCTTTGGAACGACAGCCGCACGGCGGACGAATGCGATGAGATCACACGGATCATCGGCGAACGTCATTTGATCGAACTGGCCTCGAATCCAGCGCTGACCGGCTTCACCGCGCCCAAGGCGGTATGGCTGAAAAACAAGGAACCGGAAAATTTCAAACGCACGCGGACTCTCTGCCTGCCCAAGGATTACGTCCGCTTCCGGCTGACCGGCGCGATGGCCATGGAGGTTTCGGACGGCGCGGGCACGCTGCTGTTCGATGTGAAAAAGCGGACCTGGAGCCGGGAAATCCTGGAGCAACTGGGCATCCCCGGGGAGTGGATGCCGAAATTGCATGAATCCACCGACGTGTGCGGGACGATTACCCCGGAAGCAGCCAACCTGACCGGACTCAAGGCCGGCACTCCGGTGGTGGGCGGCGGGGCGGACAACGCCTGCGGGGCGACGGGCACCGGAGTCGTGGTCGAAGGCCGGGTGCTGTCGTCCATCGGGACCAGCGGGGTGATTTTGGCTCCATCCAAGACGCCGCAGACCGATCCCGAAGGCCGCGCGCACACCTTCTGCCACTCGGTCCCCAACTTGTGGTACCTGATGGGCGTGGTGCTGTCGGCGGGGATGTCGCTGCGCTGGTACCGGGACGTGATCGCGGATACGGAACGCGCCGAAGGCGGCAAGACGGGCAAGGATCCTTACGATGTTTTGACCCGGCTGGCCCAGGAATCGCCGGTGGGCAGCGAGGGTCTCATCTTTCTGCCTTACCTGACGGGCGAACGGACTCCCTTGAAAGATCCCTACGCGCGGGGCGGCTTCCTCGGCCTGACGATCCGCCATCAACGCCGCCATTTGGTGCGCGCGGTGCTGGAGGGGATCACCTTCGCCATGCGCGATTCACTGGAAATCGTGCGGTCGCTGGGTGTGCGCATCGACGAGGTGCGGGCCACCGGCGGCGGCGCGAAAAGCGCGTTCTGGAAGCAAATGCAGGCGGATGTCTTCGGGTGCGAAATCACCACTCTCGGCTCGGACCAAGGGCCCGCGTTTGGGGCGGCCATCATGGCGGGCGTGGGCACTGGTGTGTATCAATCGATCCCCGAGGCCTGCGACGCCATCCTCACCGTGGTGGAACGGACCGATCCCGATCCGGCGCGCGTGCGGGAATACAATGATTACTATCAGGTGTATCATTCCCTCTATCCGGGAATCCGGGAGGCCTGCCACCGCTTGTCGAAAAAAGTGGCTTCCTGATCCCTCCCGGAGGGAAGCCCGCAATCCATCGCCGCGCACAGGCTGCCACGGGAATGGAACCATTTTACGCGATCGTCTTTTGGGGATGCTTCGGCATCCTTCTTTATATCTATGTGGGATATCTCCTCCTGCTGTTGATTTTGTCCCTCTTCCGCCCGGTCCGTCACAATGCGGATGAAACATTCACTCCCTCGGTCAGCCTGCTGTTTTCCGCCCGCGATGAAATCGAATCCCTCCCGGCCAAACTGCAAAGCGTGCGGGAATTGAACTACCCCCGCGAACGCCTGCAAATCCTGGCGGCCTCGGATGCTTCCACCGATGGCAGCACCGCGTACCTGGCGGCCCAACCAGACATAATCTTTGTGGAGTTAAAGGAACAGGCGGGAAAGAATGCGGCCCTGAACCGCCTGCTTCCCCTGGCCATGGGCGATCTGTTGTTCTTTACCGACGCCAACACGATCCTGCATCCCGGTTGCGCCCGCGCGGCGGCCCGGCATTTTGCAAATCCGCGCGTGGGCGTGGTGGTGGGCGAACTGGTTTTCACCCAGGGAGACGAATGGAGCGCGGTGGGGCAAGGCGCGGGGCTCTACTGGCGGTACGAAAACATCATCAAGCGCCTGGAAAGCCGGTTGGGGAATCTGCTGGTGGGCGGCGGCGCGCTGCTGATCGCGCGGCGGGAGATCGTGGAAACGCTGGATCCCCGTATCGCCAACGATTTAGAGATCCCCGCGCGCGCCGGAGCCCAGGACTTTTATGTGCTATACGAACCGTCCTGTCTGGGTTCAGAGAAAGCCCACACGGAAGCGGGCGAAGAGTGGGGGCGCACTTCACGGATTGTCGCGCGGGGATTGCGGGGATTCGCAATGCTCTGGCCGGTGATGATCCAAACCCCGCTGCGCTTCTGGCAATTCCTTTCGCATAAATTCCTGCGCTGGTTCACTCTGCCCTTTTCGCTGCTGATGCTGGCCGCCGCGTGGCCGTTGCGGGAGCAATGGTTTCCGTGGTTGATTAGCAGCGCGGGGATCGTGATGATCCTGGGCGCCTTAATCGGGATCGCGCTGATTCCATTTGCTCCTGTCTCCCGCTGGACCCGCCCGTTCACCCTGATGGGACACCTGCTTATCATGCACGCCGCCGCCCTGTGGGGAATCATCCTGGCGCTTCGGGGACGCGCGCCGGCCATATGGACAGTGCCCCAATCCACCCGCTCCTGAATTCCCTCACCCGCCTTGCGAGGAAAAAAGAGGTATGACTCCGCCGTCGTGATTGCGGCCCAGTTCGAATTGGAAACCCGGCCGCATGGATCCAGCGGGAACAGGCGAGATAAGGCTTTCCCAGAATTCGGTGAAGATACGCTTTTCCGAGAACCGCTCGGCGGCGTAGGCGGCGGCTTTCTGGCCCATTTCCCGGCGGCGGGCGGAATCGGTCATCAACCGCTCCACGATCTCAATGAATTCCGCGTTGGAACGCGCCACGTAACCGGTTTCGCCGGGCAGAATGAGCTCCTGCGGCCCGCCTTCGTTCATCACCACGCACGGCAGACCGGAAGCCTGGGCCTCGACCACCACGTTGCCGAAGGTGTCGAGCAGCCCGGGATACACAAACAGATCGGACGACGCGTAGGCGGCCGCGAGGTCCTGCTTGAACTTGGCGCCGGTAAGAACAAAGCGGGACAGATGGGACGTCTTGCGGCGCATCTCGGCGAGATAAGGCCCGTCGCCCACGCAATGGAGAACAAAATCCGGATGGCGGGGGGCCAACTCATTGTAGAGATCGATCAACAGGTCGATGTTCTTGTCGGTCGAAATCCGGCCCACATAGAGCAATTTGCATGGAGAGGGTGTGTTCCAGTAATTCTCCTTGCGCCGGCCGGGATTGAACATCGTGGTGTCGATCCAGCGTTCGAGGATTCCCGTGCGCTCGAGGGGAATACCCAGATTGAGAATGTCTTCCAGGTACCATTTCGAGGGCGACAGCACGCGGTCCACCTGGCGGTAGAACATGCGCGTGAGGATCAACGCCAGTTCGCCGAACATGGGATCCCCGGACACCTGCAGGGCGATGCGGGGCAGATCGGTATGGTAAATGCCTTGGACGGGTATGTGCATCAACTTGGCGCAGATCAAGCCGGTGAGGCCCACCGGCCCGGGCGTGCTGACCACCACGGCGTCGAACTGATTTTCCTCGACAAACCGCAAGACCCTCAAGATGGAGGGGATGAACAGGGGGATCTTATCGTATCCCGGGGTCGGGAACTGGCGGACGGGGGGGAAATTGACCACGCCATTCATTCCCTCGATATTTTTCTCGTGCGACACCACCAGCGTCAGGTCTTTGTTTTCCTTGCGGGCGGCTTCCAGGAACATCTGGCAGGTCTTTGAGACGCCATCCATGTTCAAGAACGAGTCGGTGAACCAGGCGATCTTCGGTTCGTGCTGGACGCCCAGGTAACGTTCGGCCTGCTCGATGATGTCGCGTTCGCCGTGCAGGTGGCGGCAGACCATCATGTACGACGCCAGCAACGTGGGAGCGAAGAGGATGAAATAGTGCAGCAAGTGGGGCTTTTCACAGACGCGGACGATCATCTGATCCAGCACGTCGGATGACAGATTGAAGACGTTGGCGTTGTACTCATCGCGGGTCATCAGGCCCTCTTCAAACAGCGAACGGAAGGCCTTGTTGTCGCGGATAATGTCCCGGATCTCCTCGATCAGGTTCAGGTTGGTTCCCTTGGGCCGCCAGAAGTATTTCAGGAATTTTTTGATTCCCTTGCGGAATCGCAGGCGGGAAGGAATCTTGAGCGGCCGGTTGCGCTCGAAAATCCGGCCCAGGATGTGAAACAATTCGCCGGAATCGGGTCCGATCTGGCTGCGGTAGTATTGGTAGGCGATGCTGTTCACCTGGTGGGCCAGGGTCAGCACGCCCCCGCTCTCCCCGCAAGGCCGGGTACGGCCTTTGCGGATGCCGTCCAACACGCCCTCCTTGGTCGGCGAATCGACTTCGACCAAGGTGTAGCAGGTCCCGACAAACAGCCCGCTGTGATCGTCGGAGCCGGCGGTGACGTATTTCTCCCAGGGCCGTTCGCCGACCGGTTCGATGCCGTGTTTTTGGGAGAGCCGCTCGATTTCCTGCGGCGTGAGGTTGGCGATGATCCCCGCCACGGCCTGGTTCAGGCGGCGCAGGCGGGTTCCGTTCAGCACCTCGAACCGTTTGAACAGCAACAGCAGGATTTCAAACTGTTCCCACGTCATCCGCCCGTTCACCTTGTGCAGGGGGTGCGCGCAATAATGGACGATGTCCTGCTCGTTGAGATATTTCACCAGCTCAAAAATGTCGGCCCGCCGCTGGTGAATGGTCTTGTGCTGCTCTTCGGTCATGCCCAGGCAGACGACATGGACTTTGACCTCGCCGGGGAAATACGCGGTCACTTCGTCCCCGGCGATGACATTGGGGTAGTGTTCGATTTCCTTGATCCCGGCGATGGTGTTGTGGTCGGTGATGGTGACGAAATCCATGCCCCGCAGCATGGCGAATTCGCGGACCTGCCCGGGCGATGTGAAACTTTCCGGGCAGCCCAGGCGTTGCATCAACCACAGCGACGGCCGGTCCGAAGCCCACGAGTGGCAATGCAGGTCGATTTTCACGGTATGCGTTGCGCGGTTCATTCGTTTCCTCACGGGAATCGATTCCCACTTTTTCCGCGGCCGGCCCATTCCGCGGAGCCAGGCGGCGGCCGGGATTTTCATTATACCGGGATTTCGCGCGAATTCCTGGGAAATCGCGCGCTTGCCGGATATCCCCGGCGGATTGAATCACCCCGGGATCACACGCGCCGGATCACTCCAGAAAGTGTTTATGAATGTACGCGCAGGCCTGCTCCAGGGAAGGGAGGATCTTCGTACAAAAGCGCACCATCCAGGGATTGCAGTCGGCGAATTGGAACGGCGAAAACGCCACCACGAACTTGCCCAGGTTATGCGAGGCGTAAAACACTTCCATCGCCGTGCCGATGCTGGGCTTGCAATAATTGACCAGGATGATGTCCGCGTCCCGGATATCCTGCAGGTCGAAATCGACGATCTCGTTGGCGCTGTCCACCTCGTTGTCCTTGAAATCCCGCCGCATGGGATCCAGGATGCGCACCTTCCCCTCCAGCAGCCGCTTGGCCTCTTCCCGCCAGCGCTTGGCTTCGCCTTGGACCTCGCCCATGATGGGGCCGCAGAGATAAATCGTCTTACGGGAATCGGCCATTGGGGGCCTCCTGCTTGGATTTTCGTGAACTTGCGCCTCCCTTTGCTGGCACACGGAGAAAACCTCCCTATAATAAAGAAAATCCAGGGAAGCCCCAAGAGACGATCGTTCAACGGCTTTGAGCCTCCTACTGTTCCGTGTGAATTGACCGGCCCGGATCCAGAAGCGTACTCCGAGGTTGTCGCGAGGGGCGGGAGGGGTGCATGCTTCCGATCATGAATGAATCCTTGTGCGGCCGGTGCACCGGTCTGTGCTGCCACTATATCACGGTGGAAATCGACAAACCCCGGACCCAACGAAACCACGATGACATCCGCTGGTACCTGCTGCATGAGGGGATCACGCTGTTGATATCGCAGGACCGCTGGCTGGTGAAACTGCCCACGCGCTGCCAGGCCTTGTCGAACGATTTCCGCTGCGGAATCTACGAAACCCGGCCCGAGACCTGCCGCGAGTATTCCACCGACAACTGCGATTATTTCACGGCGTATGAGGGATGGGGGATCGATTACGTGGAAATCGAAACCCCGGAAGAATACGAGAAATATCTCGCCGCGCGCAAACGCAAACGCCCCGCCGCCTCCATGTCCAAATCCCCCAAGCCCAAAGCCGCCAAGCCCACCAACCACAAGAAAAAAACACTCCCCACCAAACGTTCCCAGCCAAAGTAAGATGAATCCACGGCCAGCGCGGAACCTCTTGTTCATTCGTTTTGGCTCATCCGGAATGTTCTCGCTTATTTTCGGTTCATCCGATAAAAGCGTACACTTCTCCGGACTTATGGCTGGATGTCGATTCGGCGGATTGGGGAGAGCTACCCGCGATTACCTCTCCCTCAAGCAGTGGGGCAGAGTATGGGAATCCCGGAAATGGCGGAATTCATCCCTTCCTTGGAAATGAGTAAATTGGTTCCCGGGCATCGCCATGGGCAGTCTTCTCACGCGCCCTGGGCGCTTGAGGACAGGTTTGGGATGGCTTACGCGCGGCGCGCGCCATGAGCCTATCCATGCGATACAGTCTTGTATCTATTTACCCGAATGCAGAACTTTCTAATTGTTTTATTCGTGGGCAGAGTATCGAGGGGATCGCTAAACGATTCCCTCTCCCTCGGGGAGAGGGTCAGGGTGAGGGTAGCCCTAAAAGAGCGGAATTCATTCTTTTCCTGCAATGGAGTAAACAGTTACACAACCTTTTTTGATAGTAAGCCGCTGGTTAATCATTCTTTGTATGGAATGGAACCAAGGACGGAGAGCCGATCACGTAATCCTTTTCCAAAATCAACGTCCGGATCTCGCCATACTCACGGACATAGTTCACGGTCCCGGAGAATCCCCACGCCATTTGTTTATCGCCGGATTGGGCCTCTATCACCGCCCACTTTTCGATGATTTTCAGGCTTTCTTCCGTCCCGATAATGGACAGCGCGTTGGCCGCGTGTTTCCGAATCCCTGTTTTCACGCGCTCAGGGTCCATGAAGGCCAGCCGGCCCGATGCGGAAACGTATTCAACCACGCGGGGGGTATTGGTATCCGTCCAATAATCCCTATCGATCGCGTGGGTGAGATATTCCAAATAAACCGGGTTGGCAGGATCGAGAAACGCGGCGGTATCGATCGCGTACCGGAAGGTGTCAAACTGATCACCCATCAGATTCTGGCCTTCCTGATCCCGGATATACTGGAAAACAAAGGGGAATTGATGCCGGCCCTGCTCCTCAAAATAACGCAGCATGAGCATCAAAAAACCGCGGCTGGTGTTGCTGAACGTATTTTTAAACACGTTGACCACCGCGTCGGCCCCCACGCTTCCGAATTGTTCCTTTAATACCAGACTCCACCGGTAGGAGACAAAGGTACGGGCGAGTTGCTCCCGAATCATGGCTTCGGCCACGGACACATCGGTGGATTGGACTGCCGGGCTTTGCTCCCAGGAAACGATCGGTAACGCCATCAGGAGTATTCCAACCAGTGAACCCATCCTGGCATGCGCGCTCAAGGCATTCATGAACTTCTCTCTTTCCCGCTGGCCGTGTTCGGATATATTCCATTATTTTATAATTTTCTCTCACCTGCGTTCAAATCCAGCCTCTTTCCAAACTTATCGCAAATCGATTTATTTGTCTTACTAAAAAGTAAAAATCATGATAAATTTTATCACCCACCCCCATCCACTTACCCTTTCCGCAATCGCAAAATCCGTAAAACTACGAATTTCCGCGCTCCCCCTTTCGGCCTACATTTTCCTATAGAAATCCCCGCGGACGGCAACGGAACCGGCGCGCATTTCCCCTCTTGGGGACAAGCCTCCCGGTGGACCGGTATCCACCTCCGTGGCAGGCCAGAAAGGAGTTCCGCCATGTTTTTCGAAGTGGAAGACGCCATCAGCCAACTGCAATCCGGGCGGATGTTGATCGTGACCGACGACGAGCAGCGGGAGAACGAGGGCGACCTGATCGTCCCGGCGGAAACGGTCACGGCCGAACAGGTGAATTTCATCGTGACTTGGGCGCGGGGCCTGCTGTGCGCGGCGGCCGATGATGAAACCGCCGGCCGTCTGCGCCTGCATCCCATGGCGCATGGCAACACCGCGTTGCATCAAACCCAGTTCACCGTCTCGGTGGACGCCCGCGAGGGGACCACGACCGGTGTCTCGGCCAGGGACCGGGCGGCCACCCTGCAACGCCTGGCTTCCCCGGACGCGCGGCCGGAGGATTTCGCCCGCCCGGGCCATGTGTTTCCCATCGTGGCGCGCTCCCTGGGGGTTTTGGAACGGGCGGGCCACACGGAAGCGGCGGTGGACCTGGCGCGCCTGGCGGGACGCGCGCCCGTGGGCGCGCTGTGTGAAATCCTGGATCCAATGGGGAACTCGGCGCGGCTGCCGTATCTGCAATGGTTCGCGCGTAAGCATGGCTTGGGCATCCTGACGATCGAGAAACTGATCCAGTACCAAAAGCGGCGTGTCCGGCTGGTGGAAAAGGTGGTCTCGCTGCCCTTTCCCACAAAGTTCGGGGAATTCGAACTGCGCCTCTACAACGGACGCCTCGATGGCAAGGAGCACATCGCCTTGGTGAAAGGAAATGTGCGGACTCCGGAACCCGTGCTGGCGCGGGTGCATGACCAATGCCTGACCGGCGATCTGTTCGGCTCGCTGCGCTGCGACTGTGGCCCCCAGTTCCGGCATGCGCTGCGGACCATCGAAGCGGAAGGGCGCGGAGTGTTGCTGTACTTAGCCCAGGAAGGCCGGGGTATCGGCCTGGCCAACAAACTGAAGGCCTACACGCTGCAAGAACAGGGACTGGACACAGTGGATGCCAACCTGCGCCTGGGCCGGAAGGCGGACGAACGGGATTACGCCGTGGCCGCGCAAATTCTTACGGATTTGGGCATCCAAAAAATCCGGCTGATGACCAACAATCCGCTAAAAATCCACGGCCTGTCTGAAAACGGAATCGAGGTGGTGGAAAGCCTCCCCCTCTGGGTGGGCGAAAATCCCCGCAATCAACGGTATCTGCGGACCAAGCGGGAGAAGATGGGGCATCTCCCCTCCCGCCTGGAACCCGTCCTGGTGAATTCACGCTGATCCCCGCGCCCGCCGGATGAATCCCCGCCTGGACCGGTCATCGCCGCTGGGCTCATGCGTCCCGCCTTCCAAGCCTACAATAGAAGGGCCATGACCGACACCCGGATTTATCTTCGTGAAGACACCATCGCCGCGCCTTCCACGCCCCCCGGCAAAGGCGCGGTGGCCGTGATCCGCGTCAGCGGTCCGGACGCCATCGCCCTGTGTGAACGGATCTTCCGTTCCCGCGGCCCCCGCCTGAGCGCCCATCCCCGGCGCATGATGTATGGAACGCTGATCGATCCCTCCACGCGCGAACCGGTGGACAACGGGCTGTGCGTGGCGTTTCCCGCTCCCCGGTCGTACACAGGCGAGAATATGGCGGAGATCCACACCCACGGCAGCGAGGCCGTCGTCCGCCAACTGCTCGAAATCCTGTACCGCGAGGGGGCGCGGCCGGCGGAACCGGGGGAGTTCACCTTCCGGGCGGTGCGCAACGGCAAGATGGACCTGGCGCAGGCGGAAGGGGTGGCCAACCTGATCGAAAGCCGCACGCGGCTGGCGCGTGCGATGTCGCTGCGCGTGCTGGAAGGGGCGTTTTCACGCAACTTGGCCCGGATCAAGGACGCGGTGGTCTCGGCGCTGGTGGAAATCGAAACGCAAATCGAGTTTCCCGGTGAAGCGGAAGACGCGGCGGTGGGGCAACATCTGCAAGAACGTCTCCAGGCTATCCACGATCAGGCCGAGGCGTTGCGTAAGCGCTCCGTGCGGGAGCAACGCTTCGCGCAGGGTATCGTCGTGGTGTTGGCCGGCCGGCCTAACGTGGGGAAATCGAGCCTCTTCAACCGCCTGCTGGGGCGCGAGCGGGCCATCGTCACGCCGCATCCGGGGACCACGCGCGACAGCCTCGAAGGGACCATCGAACTGCAAGGCCGGCCCGTGACCCTGGTGGACACGGCGGGGTTGCGGGAAACGCGGGAGGAGATCGAGGCCATCGGCGTGCGGCGCTCGCGCGAACTGCTCTCCGCGTCGCACATCGTGCTCTACATCTGCGAAGCGGCGGACGGCTTGTTGCCCGAAGACCGCGCGGTCCTGGAGGAACTGAAAACCCGCTCCACTGAAACGCGGGTGGTAATTGTGATCAACAAATGCGATATCGCAGGTGAAGAGCGTATGCCACCCAGCTTTGAATTCCCCATCGATGTCCCAGTGGCGCGCGCCTCGGCGGTGGTGGAGGGCGGCGTGGATGAGCTGCTGCCGGTGCTGGAGCGAGAAGTCGCCCGCCTGCTGCCCGGGGAGGCGGATTCGGCCTACCTAGTCAGCGCGCGGCAGGAAAATCTTCTGTCCACTCTGGTTGAGCGTACCTCTCAAGCCTCCCTATTATTGAAAAACAACGCGCCCCTGGAATTGGCCGC